>DATIXJ010000075.1:0-11553 GCA_035518715.1 Bacteroidota bacterium
TCAAAGAGAAAAGAGCTACCCTCTCTTCAACGGCAGAAGTTGAATCCCGGCGGCCCGGGACGGTAACCCCGATACGCAATTTTTTCCTCGCGGGCGATTGGACGGCGACGGGCTTACCCGCGACTATTGAAGGAGCTGTGAAGAGTGGTTTTGCGGCTGCCGCTTCCGCCGCCCGGATTTTATGATTCGATGTTCGTGAAATCAGGAAATTGCCGGGGCTACGTAACTCCAGAGGAAATTTTGAATCGGTCCGAGAAGGATGAAGAGAACAAATGCCACACCCCATTTCCACGGAACAGTCTTCGTGTCGTGCACGATGGTGATCGTGAGGAAAAGCACGGTCAGGGAGAAGAAGCACATCAGGAGTACCGAAATGGTCGGATCCTTCAAACCCAGGAGCGCAAGTGAACGGTATTCATCAACCTGCAGCCGGGTCCGCGTATTAAAGAGGAGCTGGAGAAAAACCGTGAACGATTCCGGAATACGCATGCTGGCGTTCACGAACGCCATCGCGCCGATGAAGAGATTTCTCGGATGACGGAGGTAAAGGGAGAAAAAGACGATTGCGAGCGCAAACGTCCAGATCGTTCCGAGCGCGGATGAAAGCGCACAGGTCGTATGCGGTTCGGTCGTGTCTCCCAGCGAAAAAACTGCCGTCGTTTCTGCCGTCGGCACGCAGGCAGCTTTGTTCACAAGAAGATGAACGAACTCATGCGAGGCGAATGAAAGGACGATCGCAAGGAGAAATGATGGGCAGCCCACGAGGAGGAGCGTTCGAACCGGATGCCGGGGTTCTTCTTCAATCAATGACATGATTCTTGGCGGTTGATTTTTCGCCGCTAAAGATAATGGAATTTTTTCTTACATTCAAGATTATCCCGGTGAGAATTCCGGGATGAGGTTCCTATCCATACCTGAACAGGAAAGATTCATGGAGAAGTTCTATTCTGAACTGGAATGGCGCGGGCTCATTCATTCCAAAACTCGGGACGTTGAAAAACATCTCGCGGAAGAGAAGATTACCGGATACATAGGATTTGATCCGACCGCTTCCAGTCTGCATGTTGGATCGTTATTGCCGATTATGGGACTCGTCCACTTTCAGCGGGCAGGCCATTCGCCGATTGCCATCGCCGGTGGAGGTACGGGAATGATTGGTGATCCGAGTGGCAAAACACAGGAACGAAAGCTCCTCACGACAGAAGAAATCGAGTCAAATCTGGAATCCATCAAGAAGCAGCTCGAACCGTTTCTCGATTTTAAGGTGAGGGCGAATCCGGCCCGCCTCATCAACAATGCCGATTGGCTGACGAAACTCTCCATGATGGAATTCCTCCGTGATTACGGGAAACATTTTTCCGTCAATGAGATGCTCGCAAAAGATTCCGTGAAGAACCGCATTGAACAGGAACAGGGAATTTCATTTACCGAATTCAGCTACTCGCTCCTGCAGTCGATTGATTATCTGCAGGTCTTTGACCGTTTTCACTGTACGATCCAGATGGGTGGGAGCGACCAGTGGGGAAATATCGTTGCAGGTGCCGATCTGATCCGCCGCATGCGCGGTGCCGAGGTGCATGCTCTCGTCTTTCCGCTCATCACCACATCAAGCGGCGTGAAATTCGGCAAGACAGAAAGCGGAACGGTGTGGCTCGACGAAGAACGCACCTCTCCCTATAAGTTCTGGCAGTTCTGGTACAACACCGACGATCAGGATGTCGTTAAATATCTGAAATATTTCACCCTCCTGACACATTCTGAAATCGAGGAACTGGAAGCATCGGTGCGTTCCGCGCCTCAAGAGAGAAGAGCGCAAACCAAACTCGCGTCGGAAGTGACGGAACGGCTGCATGGCTCATCCGCGGCACAGAAGGCGCTCGCCGCCCGCGATATCCTGTTTGGAACAGGAGACATCCGCCGCGCAGGTGAAAAAGACCTGCTGGATATCTTCAGTGATGTTCCATCGGTAGAGCTTGCCAGAGACGAACTCTCCGGAGCCGGAACCCCGCTTCTCGATGTGCTTGTTGCCTCGGGAGCCGTAAAGTCCAAGGGTGATGCCCGTCGAGCAATTCAATCCGGAGGCATCTACCTCAATAACGATCGCGTTACCGACGAAAATAAGAAAATAAGCGTTTCTGATTCCCTGCACGGAAAGTTCTTTGTTCTCCGGAGAGGCAACAAGAATTATTTTCTCGTCAAACTTCGTTGAGTTCGCTTATCCGTTTCGTGATACGTTGCCATCCGGATATTTTCGCTGATTGAGTATGTCTCCGAACCCGACAGGCAGTGCTTCACGCCCCGCCATGGAGGGAACTGAGCCGTTGACGTTGCGTGAGCGATTCCGCGCAATGCGCAACCTCCCCGAACTCATTCGCCTGATCTGGGAAACCAGCCGGTCTCTGACTCTTGCCAATGTTTTTCTTCGGATTCTGCGCGCATCTGCGCCTCTCATTCTCCTGTATATTGGGAAGTTGATTATCAATGAGATCGTCTTTCTCATCCGCGTCAAAGGAGAGTCGGATTTCACGCACCTCTGGATCCTCGTCGGGAGTGAATTCCTTGTCGCTGTGATATCCGATCTTCTTGCGAGGGCGATCGCACTTATCGACAGTCTTCTCGGCGATCTGTTCGCCAACCGGACTTCTGTACGGCTCATGGAACATGCTGCACTTCTTGATCTTTCATACTTTGAAGATTCCACATTTTATGATAAGCTGGAACGGGCACGTCAGCAGACGATCGGCCGCACTGCCCTGATGGCACAAGTTCTTGCACAGCTGCAAGACCTGATCACGATGATCTTTCTGGCTGTAGGGTTGGTTGCGTTTAATCCGCTCCTTCTTATCCTCCTCGTTGTGGCGCTTGTACCGGCATTCCTCGGAGAATCGCACTTTAACGCGCGCAGCTATTCATTCATGCGGAAGTGGACTCCCGAACGCCGGCAGCTGGATACGCTTCGATATGCGGGCGCCAGCGACGAATCGGCAAAGGAAGTGAAGATCTTCGGGCTCTCGGATTTCCTGACCGGAAGATACAGAGACCTGGCGGAGGAGTTCTTCCGCGGCAACCGCACGATTGCCCTGAAGCGGGCACTTTGGGGAGGATTCCTCGGCATGATCGGGAGCATCGGATATTATGCTGCATATGTTTTGATCATTATCCGGACCGTGACGGGTCAACTCACTCTTGGTGACCTCACCTTTCTTGCCGGATCATTCAGCCGGCTGAGGTCACTCTTGCAGGATGTTCTCATCCGATTCTCTACGATGGCGGAAGGCGCATTATATCTCGGGGACCTCTTCGATTTCTTCGAGCTTAAACCCATGGTCAGTTCGCCGAAGTCTCCGCGGGCTTTTCCACATCCCATGAAGACCGGATTCACGTTTGAAGATGTGGGATTCCGGTACCCGAATTCTGACCGATGGGCGAACCGGCATCTGACATTCACAATGCGTCCGGGAGAGAAGCTCGCCCTCGTTGGTGAGAATGGTGCCGGAAAGACCACTCTCGTGAAACTCCTGGCACGTCTCTATGATCCGTCGGAGGGAAGAATATTTCTGGACGGAATCGATCTTCGTGAATACCTCCTCGAAGAGCTTCGGCACGAAATCGGGATCATTTTCCAGGATTTTGTGCGTTACCACATGACCGCATCCGAAAATATTGCCGTCGGGCGGATTGAAGAACTTCGAAACGAGGAGAGAATCCGTCAATCCGCGGAACGGAGTCTTGCGAACACCGTCATTGACCGCCTGCCCAACCGATACGACCAGATACTCGGGAAGAGGTTTGCGACCGGGGTGGACCTATCGTTCGGCGAATGGCAGAAGATCGCGCTTGCTCGTGCGTACATGCGCGATGCGCAGCTCCTCATACTCGATGAACCGACGGCTTCGCTCGATGCGCGTGCGGAACACGAAGTCTTCCAGCGTTTTGCCGAGCTGACCAAGGGAAAGACTGCAGTGCTGATCTCGCACAGATTTTCGACGGTTCGAATGGCGGATCGCATTATTGTGCTGGGAAACGGTGAGATCCTGGAAATCGGATCTCACGCCGAGCTCCTTTCGAACCATGGCCGGTACGCGGAACTTTTTAACCTCCAGGCGGCAGGATACAGATAATCTCGTACAAACAAATCAGGAGAGATGTACATGAGCGGGCAGGTGAAGAAGACAGACGCGGAATGGAAAAAAGAATTGACTCCCCTGCAATATGAGGTGACGCGGCGAAAGGGAACCGAACGCGCTTTCACAGGTGAGTACTGGAATAATCACGAGAAGGGCGAGTACCGGTGTATCTGCTGCGGGGCTCTGCTGTTCGAATCACGGACGAAGTTCGATTCAGGAAGCGGGTGGCCAAGTTTCTCATCCGTGGCCGTGCCGGATGGCGTGCAGGAAATTCCCGACGCGAGCCACGGAATGCTTCGAACGGAAGTCGTCTGCAACAGCTGCAGCGCACATCTGGGGCATCTTTTTGATGATGGGCCGGCTCCCACCGGTCAGCGCTACTGCATAAATTCTGCGGCGCTGAAATTCAAGAAGGACTAATATTCAGGCACAAGAGGATTCTTATGTATCTGTTCGTTTCGAAATATCTTTTCACCCTTGTTACTCCGCTGATGATTCCGATCGAATTGTTGGTCATTGGAATCATTTTTCTGGTTCTCACGAAGAAACAAACCGCGGGCAAGGTATTTGTTATTCTTGGATTGCTTGTGCTGATCATAACGGGATACCGGAAAACCGCCGACATGATCGTGAGTCCGCTGGAGCGGCAATATTCACCGATCGGTCCGGATTTGAAAGCGGGTTCCCTGCCGGACGAATATTCCGGCATCACCGATATCGTCGTATTGGGGGGCGGTCACTCGACGGAACCGAATTTGCCCATTACCAGCCGGCTTGCGGCGATAACTCTCGTTCGGCTCTCGGAAGGAATCCGGCTTCATAACCTGCTTAAGGGGTCACGTCTCGTACTTTCGGGGGGTTCCGTGTACGACACGAGCAGCGACGCCGTGATCATGCAGGATGTTGCCGTCGCAATGGGAGTTGACCGGAACGATATTATTCTCGAAACCGGTTCGAAAGATACGGAAGATGAAGCCCGGCTGCTTGCGCCATTGCTCGGGCAAGGACGATTCATTCTTGTGACATCTGCCATGCACATGCCGCGGTCGATGGGTCTGTTTATGAAACTCGGCATGCATCCGGTTGCGGCGCCGACCGATTTTACGGTGCATGCATCCGAGGAGATCCGACCGAACTCCATTTTCCCCGCTCCTGAATCTGTGGATAAAGTGGATCGCGCTGTGCATGAATACATCGGCGAGTTATGGTCACTCCTGAGGGGTAAAGCATAGTCTTGCATATATCCTGCAGCTTTATTATACTTCACCCATGGAATACGGTTACTCCAAATACCGAATGCAGTATTATCCCGGACCTCTCGGGTCGGGGACCATTTCTTCCTAACGGGATATTGCCGATGTGAGAAGTGAATACCCTGCCCATAAGCAGGGTTTTTCGTTTTTTGAATAGGAGAATTACATGATCGTTGTCATGGAATCGCACGCCTCGGAAGAGGATGTGCAGCATGTCTGCCGCCGCATCAAAGAGCTCGGCCTGACGCCTCATCTTTCAAAGGGTGTGGAACGCACCGTTATCGGCGTCATCGGCGACGAGCGTCTCATCAAGAAGGAACAATTGTCGCTCCTTCCGCATGTCGAGAATGTCATTTCAATTCTGAAACCCTACAAGCTGGCGAGCCGCGATTTCAGGCAGCAGGATTCGGTGGTGCATGTCTCCGGAGTGCCGATCGGCGGAAATGCGGTGGTGGTGATCGCGGGTCCCTGTTCGGTCGAAACGGAAGAACAACTCTTGACTACCGCTGAGGTTGTCAAAAAGATGGGAGGGAAGCTTCTGCGCGGTGGTGCATACAAACCCCGGACGAGTCCCTATTCATTTCAGGGATTGGGTGAAGACGGTTTGAAAATTCTCGCAAAAGCAAGAGAGAAGACAGGGCTGGGCATCGTTACGGAGGTTATGGAATCTGCAGAAGTCGAACTCGTGGCCGAGTATGCCGATCTCGTACAGGTTGGGGCGAGGAATATGCAAAACACGAAACTCCTGCGCGCTCTTTCAAAAATACGGAAACCGGTTCTCCTCAAGCGGAACTTTTCGGCGACACTCAACGAGTTTCTCATGAGTGCCGAATACCTGCTCTCCGGCGGAAATGATCAGGTTGTCCTTTGCGAGCGCGGGATCCGGACTTTTGTCGAGTACACCCGCAATACTCTCGACCTGAATATCGTCCCCGTTGTCAAACAGCTTTCGCACTTGCCGATCATTGTCGATCCGAGCCACGGCACCGGTCGTCACGATCTCATTGTACCGATGAGCCGCGCTGCGATTGCAGCGGGAGCCGACGGCCTGATCGTGGAAGTGCATCCGAAGCCGTCGGAAGCATTTTCAGATGGGGACCAATCGCTCACGCCGGCTGGCTTTGGTCAGCTTATGACGGAAGTTCGTGCTGTTGCCACTGCAATTGGAAGAGATGTTGTCTGAACGATCATTCGATTCTCACCGCACAAAAACCCCCGTCCGAGTTGTCCGGCGGGGGTTCGTTGTTCTTTCGGACCCTATGAGTCGTGCACGACAAAGTGATCATTCCGTTCTGGTGAGAGTAAACACGAGCCGAAACGCAACAGGCACGAGAGGGCGAAAGGAGGCGGGTAAAGTCGTTTCATGGTCACGATTTCCTTGATTTTCAGGATTGAAATGATTACGTTTCCTGTCAAATTTGGATGAAATAATGGATCCAGCTGTTCTCGGAAAATTGAGAGAAATCGTCGGCACGGAAAACGTTCTCGATTCGGCCGAATCGAGGATCGCTTATTCCTATGATGCCGCGGCGATGAAACCACAACTGCCTGCAGCTGTCGTCCGTCCTTCAACTTCACATCAGATCTCACGCATACTTGAACTTGCCAATCTCGAAAAATTTCCGGTTGTGCCGCGCGGTTCGGGAACGGGATTAAGCGGCGGGGCTATCCCTTCAGAAAACTCGGTCGTTCTCCTCACGGCGCACTGGAACAACATCCTTCAGATCGATCAGGAAAATCTGACGGTCACCGTTGAACCCGGCGTGATTACCGCAAACCTCCATCAGGCAGTCGAACAACTCGGCTTCCTGTATCCTCCCGATCCCGGCAGCTCGAGCATCTGCACGATTGGCGGAAATGTCGCGGAGAATGCCGGCGGCTTGCGCGGCCTGAAATATGGAGTGACGAAAAACTATGTCCTCGGCCTCGAAGTTGTTTTGCCGACAGGGGAGATCCTCTTCACTGGCGGCAAATCGGTAAAGGACGTTGCGGGATATGATCTCAAGAGTATACTTGTTGGTTCGGAAGGTACACTCGGCATCATTACAAGAATCCTCCTGAAGATGATTCCGAAGCCGGAAACGTATCGTACGATGCTCGCATCCTACTCGTCGATGGATGATGCCGCAAAAACAGTCTCCGCCATTATCGCCGCAAAGATCACGCCGGCGATGTTGGAGTTTCTCGATAATACCACCATCCGCTGCGTGGAGGAGTATGCACATCTCGGCCTGCCTGTCGATGCCGAAGCCATGCTCCTTGTCGAGGTCGACGGCCGCAAATCGGTTGTGGAGGAAGACGCAGCCCTCGTTACTGATCTCTGCAGAAAATTCCGGGCGAGTTCGGTAAGTATTGCACAATCGGAACAGGAATCGATCAGGCTGAAAGCGGCGCGCAGGTCTGCCTTCACATCGCTCGCCCGGGTCAAGCCCACTACGATCATGGAAGACGTTGCCGTTCCACGAGCCGATCTTGCCCGCCTCGTTGAACGGATCAGGGAAATCGGAAAGAAGAATGATGTGCTCATCGGGAATTTCGGCCATGCCGGTGACGGAAACCTCCATCCGAATTATCTTACCAATGAGCGGGATCCCGCGGAATTTTCGCGTGCGGAAAGGACTGTCTTCGAAGTGGAAGAAGCTGCCATCGAGCTTGGCGGGACGATTACCGGGGAACATGGTGTGGGATTGTACAAGAAGCGCCTTCTCGAAAAAATGGTCGGCTCACCTTCGGTCACGATGATGCGTACGCTGAAAGCCATGATGGACCCCAATAACATTCTTAACCCGGGCAAGGTGTTTGATATGAAACCGCGATGCGAAGGTCCTCTCCCGAGAGACCGCGAACAGATACGGGCGTTTGAGGATGTTGCCTGGATCTGATCGTGACGTTTATCCCCACACTCTGCCGAGAACGGAAAACTGCACATTACTTCATTCCTTTTTCCCATAGTATGAATGACGCCTGCACTTCCGACTGTTCACCCCCACGGACTGAACACGATCTTCCGATCCGACTGGTTATCCGTACAATCGTGATGATCGGATGGGTTCTCACGCTCATCTCGACCGCGAGTGCGCAGCGCGGTGCTCACACCGGCGAAATCCACGGCGAGATTACCATCAAGACGAGTGATGAGCTGAGCGACGAGATTTTCCGGGGCCGCATGATGAGCCGCTACTCGACGGATCTTTCCATGAGCGAGAAATCGGTTGAACCCTACACGATTTCGGAGAAGGCGGTTGTCTACATCGAATCAGTCGGGGATTCCAGAGAGTATCCTCCACCCGACACGCACCCGCAGCTGAATCAACGCGATCTGATCTTCAGACCGCTCGTTCTCCCGGTCGTGGTAGGCACGACGGTCGATTTTCCCAACAACGACAAGGTCTTCCATAATGTTTTTTCCTACTCCCAGCCGAAGGAATTTGATCTGGGGAGGTATCCGCAGGGAAAGAGCAAATCGGTGACGTTTGAAAAGCCGGGAGTCGTGAATGTCTATTGCGAGATTCATCAATACATGTATGCGACGATCCTTGTGCTGGAGAATCCGTACTACGCCGTACCGGATGATGACGGTCTGTTTGTCATTCACGACGTGCCTTCCGGCACATATCAGCTGAGTTTCTGGTATGGGCGCAAGAAAGTAGCGACGAAAAGCGTCACGGTGAGAGGGAACGAAGTCTCCGCCGTCAATTTTTCATTCTAGGATGCGATCCATGAAGTATTATCTCATGATGTGCGCTGCAGTTGGATGGTTCGTCAGTTCCGCGGCATCCCAGATCAATGTCAGCGGTGAAGGATCAGTCGGCTACGTAACATCTGAGCGGGGATTTTCCCAGTATGTCATCGACAACGGCAATCCGACATTCGTCTGGAGATGGGACCTCTTTGCCGATATGCGTGTTTCGGATAACATCACGCTCTCGAGTAATTTCCGGATGCTGCAGGATGAGGTATTTCATATTGACTACTTTGCGCTGCGCATATCGGACATTGCATCCACGGGTGTGAATGCCCAGATGGGATTGATCGACCTGCCGTTCGGAAATCTGGGTAACCGCCGGTTCCCGAAAGAGAACCCATTCTACGATCTTCCCCTCATGAACGAACATCTGACATCTCTGTGCGAATCCGATTACAAGCTCTGGGTTCTCGAACCGCAGTTTGCCGTGAAGGGGGATGGTGTGCGTCTCCTCGACCAGGGACTTTATGACCTCGGGGTGGAAGTCTTCGGGAGATTCGGGATGTTTGAATATGCCGCAGCACTCATTAACGGCATGATTAGTGAAACCGGAGTTTATGCGCCGCAGGGAGTCAATGCTAACAACGGGTTCGGAGGCGTCTTCAGGGTAGCGGCGACTCCCACGACCGGGTTGACGTTTGGTATTTCGTATGCGACAGGGTCGTTTATGGAGGATCAGCACACCGACACAAACTCTGCTATTTACCAGGAAGATCCGTCGGAATATCCCCAGCACATCGTCATGGGTGATCTGGACTTCAGTCTTGGATATTTCACGCTCTACGGGCAGGCAGGATATAACATCTGGAGTTTCCAGAACGCCGATGAGGATAATAAGAAGATTTCGCATTCCGATCTTAAAGCGTTCGCGTATTCAGTCGAAGCAACGTACGCGGTGACCCCGCGGCTGACGCTCGCCGTTCGTGCCGGAGGCCTGTTATTCAATTCCATCGACGATACCGTTCCCACCTTCTCCGGCCCGGTTCACTATTCCGGAAATTGGGACCGGGATGAGTTCCGGCTCGAGACGGCGATTGATGTTCACCTCACACGCGAGCTCCTCTTGAAAGGAGTCTACGAGTGGAATCGTACCTACGACGTAGCCCAGGATCCGCTGGACGATGTGTTTGTCCTGCAATCGGTGGTCAGCTTCTGATCGAAGGCCGGTGAGATGAAATTCCGGAATAAGATTCTCGTTGCGATCTGGGGGGTGGTCCTCGGACTTCTTGTGCTCACATTTGTCGCGATCAACTACTGGATCCGGGTACAGGTGCAGAGCCGGTTCTCGGACGATTTGCGGCGAAACTATTCCACACTTCGCGAGATCACGACACTTCACGCCGATCAGGATCTCAAGTCATGCCAAATTGTCTCAGAGACTCCTCGGTTGAAAGCGGTGACGGAACTGGGTGACCGAAACACCGTTGTCCAGCTGGCAAAGGAGCTCAATAGCGGCATACTCGCCAATCTTTTCATCGTCACCGATACCTCGGGGCATCCGCTCGTTCAGCTCGTTGATACCGGTCAGGTGGAACTTCAGGAAAACGGAATGCCGTCGATCATGGCTGCTCTTCAAAAAAAATCGGCTACCGATGTCTGGAGAAACGGATCTGAAGTCTATCGTGTCGCCTCATGCCCGGTAATCACGGGAACTGATCTTCTTGGGACGCTCACGATCGGATACCGGCTGAAGAGGGAAGATGTTGAATTCATCAAAGCGCTCACAAACAGCGAGGTAACGCTGGCGGTCGATTCACAACAAGTGCTCTCCACAATGCCGCCTTCTGCAATGAACAGTCCGGACCTGATTGCTTCGCTCAGTGCCTCCGGCGACATGAGCGGAGGTCAGAACGCCGGTGTTTTCCGATTCGAGAGCGCACGAGAATCGTATGTCGGAACATTCTTCCCGCTCAGCCACGACCAGTCGCGGTTACCCCGGATCAGATTCCTCCTCTTCAAATCCATCAACAAAGAAGTTGAGTCGACGCTCCATCCCGTCCTGAATACGCTGATTGTTCTTTCAATTATTGTCCTGCTCATAACGGCCGTCATTGGGTACGTAATTTCCAGCAGCATCACGAAGCCGATCGCGGCATTGGTGGAAGGGACGACCGAAGTGAGCAGGGGCAATTACGACATCCGGATCAATGTCAATACCGGGGGTGAGCTGAAGTTTCTCGCGCGGAAATTTGAGGACATGGGCCTTTCTCTCAAGGAGAAGGTCAATGAGCTTGCGCGGCAGAATGTGGAGCTGCAACGCACGCTCGGCGAGCTGAAAAAGACGCAGGAAGAGCGTCTCCGGCTTGCCACAAATCTCCATCTTCTCCTGGAATCGACAAGCGAAGGAATATTTGGAGTTGACGTTGCAGGGCGGTGTACATTTCTCAACCGGGCAGGCGCACAAATGCTGGGATATTCCCAGCTCGAA
>DATIXJ010000076.1:0-36169 GCA_035518715.1 Bacteroidota bacterium
GAAAGTGTCACAGAAAATATACCGTCCCGTCCCGTCCCGCCCCGTTTATTGAACGGGATGGGGCGGGGCGGGATAAGGGTGAAATGGCGAGGTAAGAGCTCACCACTCCGTCAGCAATGGCGTGAGTTGACAAACCCTATCCGGAGCAAGACCATGTAGTTCTGCTTTTTCCTGTCGACGAGACCGGAGAGAAGGAACGTCCGCCCAACTCGACTCCTTCGCGGGAAGCGAGAGCAGACGGGTAGGTCGCTAGAATCGGCACGCAAGTTCCGATCCAGATAAATGATTGCACCCGAGCAGGTTGCAAAACCCATCGGGAACAGAATTCGGCTTATTGATGCGCAGCCTTTCATTTTCATAACTAAGGCCTATGAAACGAGAATATCGCTGGACCGTCGCTCCTCCCGCCGATCCGCAAGTTGCGGCACAACTTGCAAAGGAGATCAACATCTCGGAGTCGATCGCCCGCATTCTCATTCATCGCGGGATCACAACCTATGCGCAGGCAAAGGATTTTTTCCGACCCCAGCTCTCACAGCTGAACGACCCCTACCTCATGGACGGCATGCAGCAGGCCGTCGAACGGATCCTCAAAGCAATCGCCGCAAAGGAGAAGATTCTTCTCTTCGGCGATTATGATGTCGATGGGACCAACAGTGCTTCGATGCTTCACCTGTTTTTCCGGAAAATCGGGCTCGACACGATCGTTCACATTCCCGACAGGATCAGGGAAGGATACGGAATCTCCGTCAGCGGGATTGACCGGGGGAAAGAATTCGGGGCAACTCTCCTCATTTCCATCGATTGCGGAATTACCGCCATCGAACAGGTGGAATACGCCCGTTCACTCGGGATTGAAGTGATCATCTGTGATCATCATGAACCCGGTGAAATTCTTCCGAACGCCCATGCCGTACTCGATCCGCTGAAGCCCGGGTGCAAGTATCCGTTCAAGTACCTGTGTGGTTGCGGCGTCGGATTCAAGCTCCTGCAGGCGCTTGCACGTCGCATGGGACAGGAGGATTTGGCATTTCAGTTCCTCGATTTTGCAACGCTGGCAACAACGGCAGACATCGTTCCACTGGTCGGTGAGAACAGGATTATCACCAAAATCGGTCTCGAGATGATCAATAACTCTCCGAGACCGGGGATTCGGGCTCTCGTGGAAAGCTCGGGCACACAGTTGGGAAAAATTACGACCGGCCAGATTGTCTTCGTCCTTGCGCCGAGAATCAATGCCGTCGGGAGAATGGGAGATGCAACGCGTGCCGTGCAGCTGTTGACAAGTGAAGATCCCTCAACCGCACAGCAGCTTGCACAGGTTCTGGAAGAGGAGAACCGGAACAGAAGGAAGATCGATGAAGATACGTTCCTGAAAGCCCAGGAGCTTGTTGAGCGGTACCTGAAGGTGGATACTGAACCTGCCATTGTGCTGCACCACGAACAATGGCATCCCGGCGTTGTCGGCATTGTAGCGTCCCGGCTCGTGGAAAAATACTACCGCCCGACAATCATGATGACGACGGTCGACGGCATTGCCAAGGGATCCGCGCGCAGCATTGTCGGATTCGACATCCACAAGGCACTGAAGCGCGTCGAAGACAAGGTCATCCAGTTCGGAGGCCACAAATATGCTGCCGGCGTTACCGTAGCGCTCGACCGGGTCGACGAGTTCCGGGCAGCATTCAATGCGGCTGTTGAAGACCTGATGGCGGAAGAAATCAAGACCCCCGAAATCCGCATCGATACGGAGCTCTCATTTGTCGAACTGACTCCCCGCTTCATCCGAATCATGAAGGAATTTGCTCCGTTCGGCCCCGGCAACATGAGACCGATATTCCTCACAAAGGGCGTTGAGGCAATCGGCATTCCGAAGATTGTGGGCAAGGACCATTTACGAATGCGAATAAAACAGCAGAATAATGTCCTGGATGCGATCGGTTTTGGTTTGGGACATCTTCTGGCCGAGGTTCGGGAGAGCGCCAAGAATCTCGACATTGTCTATTCCGTCGACGAACATGAATTCGGCAATTCACCGGGAGGCGGAAACGAAGTCTTCCCGCAACTCAAGATCAAGGATATACACAAGGGCGCAACTGCATCTGCAGCGAACAGCACTCAAATGAACTCGTAAAACAAGGGGAGCATTCCATGTCAGGTCATAATAAATGGGCAAAGATCAAGAGAAAAAAGGGCGTCAACGACGCCAAGCGCGGCCGGTTGTTCACCCGCCTCATTAAGGAAATGACCATCGCTGCGCGTGACGGTGGCGGAAGTGTTTCCGGAAACCCCCGGCTCCGGCTGGCAGTTGAAAAAGCACAGGGAGCCAATATGCCTGCGGAAAATATCAAGCGGGCAATCCAGCGGGGAACCGGCGAACTTCCCGGAACGACATATGAAGAAGTTACCTACGAAGGATTCGGACCCGCAGGGGTAGCGCTGATCATCGAATCAGTTACCGACAACAAGAACCGGACGGTCGCAGAAATCCGCCACCTCCTGGAGCGGAACAACGGGAAGCTCGGAGCGGCAAATTCCGTCTCACGCCTCTTCCACCGGAAAGGCATGATCCGTATTGCCCGCACTGTGGCGAGCGAGGACGATCTCATGAATATCATTCTGGATGCGGGGGCCGACGATCTGCTGACCGAGGAAGATTCCTACGATGTCACGACGACTCCCGACTCGTTTGAAAGCGTCCGCAAGGCACTTGAAGCCAAAAAAATTCCAATGGAAGAAGCGGAAATCCAGCTTGTTCCGGAGATGACCGTCAGAGTCGAAGGAAAAGAGGCAGAACAGGTACTGAAGCTCATCGAAGCCCTCGAAGATCACGACGACGTGCAGCACGTGTATGCCAACTTCGATATTGACGAAAAAGTGATGGCGACAATCTCTGCGGACTGACCGCAAACTCACCATCGATGATCAGGGAAAGAACAATCGGATGGTAGTTCTCGGCATCGATCCCGGGACGTTGGTTACCGGCTACGGTATCATTGAAGGACGCAAGGGCAACATGCGTATGATCAGCAGCGGCGCGATCCGGAATACTGTCCGCACACCGATGCCTCTCCGATTGAAGCACATATTCGAGACGCTGAGTGAAATCATCGATGAATACCGCCCCGATGAATTTGCCATCGAGACTGCGTTTTACGGCAAGAATGCACAATCTGCACTTAAACTTGGCCATGCACGGGGAGTGGCCCTGCTCGTTGCCGTCACACGGAATATCCCCACCCACGAATATTCACCCCGCGAGGTCAAGAAGGCGATCGTGGGTAAGGGAAGCGCATCAAAGGAACAGGTTCAGTACATGGTACGATCCCTCCTGTGCATCAAAGACTCCCCGAAACAATACGACATTACCGATGCGCTCGCCGTCTCCATCTGTCATTTTCACCGGATGCATAACGGCGTCCGCTCTTCCCCCGCAACCTGGAAGTCTTTTGTTTCCGCACATCCGGAGCGCGTTGCCGGAACACGTGTAAAGCGGTCATGATTTCCTACCTCAAAGGTCAAATCGTCCAGCGAACTCCGACGGAAATCGTCATCGAAGTCAACGGCGTCGGCTACGCGGTCATCGTGCCTCTTTCGACATCGGAGAAGCTGGCGCATATCACCGGAACGGTTACTCTTCTCACGCATCTTCACGTCCGTGAGGATGCCCTGCAATTGTACGGCTTCGCAACGGATGCCGAGCGCGAACTTTTCAGAGCACTGATCGGTGTTTCCGGTGTGGGTCCAAAAATCGCGCAGGGTATTCTTTCAGGAATGGGAACAGAGCAAATCCGGGAAGCCATCATCCAGAACAATGCCTCTGCACTCACGTCGATATCGGGCGTCGGAAAGAAAACTGCGGAACGGATCATCATTGAACTCCGTGACAAACTCGGAAAGAGCGAGATGATTCAGACGTCGGCACCGACAACGAGTAAGCATCTCCGCACCCGATCGGAAGCTGTGATCGCACTCATGTCTCTCGGCCATTCGCGCCAGAACGCGGAATCGGCGGTCATCAAAATCCTGGGCGAGCCGGTGAACAGAGACATCCCCGTCGAAGAACTCGTCAGGCGTGCGCTGCAAATTGCTGTGAAGTGATTCCCCCGTTGTTCGCAACTCTGTCCGGCTTTTCCTCCTCTTTTGCTATTCAATGCCAATCTGAGTAAATTCTCAAAGAATGTCGAAACGAACCGGCAATATCTCCTCTGAGCGCCTCGAGTCGGAAATAGATCTTGAACAGACTCTTCGACCGATGCTGTTCGGTGACTTTGTGGGACAGCGGAAGATCGTCGAGAACCTCCAGGTCTTCATCGCTGCTGCCAGGAAACGCGCGGAAGCTCTTGACCACGTGCTTCTGACTGGTCCGCCCGGACTTGGCAAGACAACGCTTGCCTACATTATCGCAAATGCAATGGGGGCACAAATCAAGTCATCATCGGGGCCCGCTCTCGATAAACCGTATAACCTCGCAGGAGTTCTGACCGCCCTTTCGGAAGGTGATGTACTGTTCATTGACGAAATCCATCGGCTGAACCCACTTGTGGAGGAATACCTCTATTCGGCGATGGAGGATTTCCGGATCGATATCGTCATCGACAGCGGTCCGAATGCACGCAGTGTCCAACTCACGCTTCCGAAGTTCACGCTCGTCGGCGCGACGACCCGCGCAGGACTCCTTTCATCTCCACTCCGCTCACGATTCGGCGTCACAAATCGTCTCGATTACTACAGACCGGATGACCTCGAGAAGATCATTCTGCGGTCTGCAGGAATCCTGAATGTGGTCATCGATGAGAACGGTTCATCAGAGATCGCCCGGCGCTCCAGGGGAACACCCAGGATTGCCAACCGTTTGCTGAAACGATGCAGGGATTTTGCCCAGGCCGAGCATTCCCTCAATCACTACCAGGGCAAGATCACGAGAGAGGTTGCCGTGTACGCACTTCACAAGCTCGAGGTTGACGACCACGGGCTCGATGAGATGGATAAGCGCATCCTGACGACGCTGATAGAAAAATACCGCGGCGGACCTGTCGGGGTGAATACGCTGGCTGTTGCTGTCGGCGAGGAGCCCGGAACGATCGAGGAAGTATACGAACCATATCTCATCCAGGAGGGCTTTTTGATCCGCACCCCGCGGGGACGGGAAGCCACTGATCTTGTTTACCGACACTTTGGCGTGCAGCGGTCAGTATCGACTGATCAGGCCTCGCTCTTCGACGAAGAACTGAAGCGCCGCAGAGAATCCGGATCTCCGTAATTCAAAATGATCGAGCACACATCAAACAGCAGAAATGAACTCGCGTAAACCTATCCGAACAATTACCGGTCAGCTCCCCTTCGGTGCGGATTTGTATGATGGTGTATCCGAAATTGTGCGGAAGGAAAATATCCGTTTCGGCAGAGTACAGGCCATCGGTGCAACAACCCATGCCGTTGTCGCATACTATGATCAGAAACTGAAGAATTACATGCCGCTGGAGTTCGACGGCGGAATGGAGATCCTGAATTGTGCCGGCAATATCAGTATCCGTGACGGGAAGCCCTTTCTCCACATTCATCTGATTCTCGGGGATCGTGACGGCAAGGTCTTTGGCGGCCACGTTCTTCCCGGCACAAAGATCTTTGCCCTTGAAGTCTTCATCGACGAATACGATGGCGAGGAATTTATCCGCGAAAAGGACGACCGAACGGGCCTCTTCCTCTGGAAGAGCGGCAACCTCCTTTGAATGATGAACTGTTAACGTGATTTTCTTTCTGCGATTCTGTATATTCGTTGAACGGACCAACAACCCGGTCAATATTCTTTCCAGGTTCGATTAAAGGAAAACCCTATGCCGCTCGACCAGGATCTCCAATCAATTCAGGAAATGCGCGAACTCGTGCAGAAGGCGAAGCACGCGCAGCTGGAATTCTGCGCGTACGATCAGCAGCGGGTCGATCGAATCGTGAAGGCGATGGCGGATGCCGGATACGAGGCCGCAGAACGCCTGGGCCGCATGGCGCATGAGGAAACCGGTTTCGGCAAGCCCGAGGACAAGAGAAAAAAGAATGAATTTGCCACGCGACGTGTCTGGGAATCAATCAAGGACCTGAGATCAGTCGGCGTGATACGGGAAGATCGGGAAAAGCACATTATCGAAATCGCCGAACCGATGGGCGTGGTTGCAGCTCTTATTCCCTCCACAAATCCGACCTCGACGGTCATGTTTAAGTCGATCATTTCGGTAAAAGGGAGAAACGGAATTGTTGCAAGTCCTCATCCGCGCGCTGCAAAGTGTACAACAGAAGCGATGCAGGTCATCTCTCAGGCCGCGGAATCTGCCGGTGCGCCTCAGGGACTGATGGCATGTCTCATGCATCCCACTATGGAAGCAACAAACGAGCTCATGAAGCACAAGCTGGTCTCGATCATCCTTGCGACCGGAAGCAACCCGATGGTCAGATCCGCGTATAGTTCGGGAAAGCCGGCGTATGGAGTCGGCTCGGGCAATGTCCCGGCGTACATAGAAAAAAGCGCGAATCTGAAAAAAGCCGTTGCGGATGTCGTCTCAGGCAAAGTGTTCGATCTCGGTGTGCTCTGTTCGACGGAAGCGTCTGTGGTCGTCGACGCTGCAGTGAAGAATGTGGTTATCGAGGAATTCAAGCGGCGGAACTGCCACTTCGTTGAAGGGGAGGAAAAAGAGAAGCTGAGCCGACTGATGTTTGATCAGCGCGGCGCGATCAATCCGAATATGGTCGGCAAACCTGCACCGTACATTGCGAAGAACGCAGGATTCGACGTCCCGCCGGATACGCAGGTCTTAATCGCAGAACTTCAGGACGTCGGACGCCAAACCCCCCTCTCCCGTGAAAAGCTTTCGCCTGTTCTCTCTTTCTATACGGTGGATAACTGGCGGGAAGGATGTGAACGGTGTATCGGGCTTCTGGAGTTTGGAGGAATCGGCCATACAATGGTCATCCACTCGATGGACGAAGACATCATCATGAAATTCGCTCTCGAGAAACCCGCTTTCCGCATCCTCGTCAACACCCAGGCAGCGCTCGGTGCGGTCGGTTACACCAATGAACTGCTTCCCTCCCTCACGTTAGGACCCGGCACATTCGGAGGATCCATCATTTCCGAAAACGTTTCTGCAAAGCATATGTTCAATGTGAAACGGCTGGCATTCGAGACGCGGCCGATCAATCCTCCTTCCGGCCGGGACATGCCGGGAACACCGGCACCGCATTTGAAACCGGACATCAAACCGGCGATCAGCCACAACCCGACGACAACGGCGCCGAAACCTTCGGCGTCAAAATCCTGGATGGAAGAAATCGACGAACGAATCCGGCTAAAGGCAACGAACGCTCCGCAACGGCAGCCGAACGAGGAAGTCGGGGAGAACATCACACCCGGCCAGAAATTCGGTACCGGGATCTCGGAGGATGAAGTAGACAAGATTATCCGCGAATTTTCCAAACGATAGAGCGTGCGATACCCACCAGCTCCCCCATGGCAGGGAGAGGGTGGTACACGCTGCATGCCACGTTCATCTGCATGTCAACGCTTCTGAAGAAACTCCCCAGGTCGTTTTATCTTCGGCCCACAATTACCGTCGCCCGTGATCTTCTCGGAAGATATTTCGTCAGAAATATCGGGACTACCAGACTGATCGGGAAGATCGTTGAGGTTGAGGCATATCTCGGGGAACGTGACCCTGCAAGTCATACCTTTCGCGGCCGGACAAAGCGCAATGAAGTGATGTTTTGGGAAGGAGGACATCTCTACGTTTATTTCACGTACGGGATGCACTTCTGCGCGAACATCGTAACGGAAAAAGCGGGAATCGGGCATGCTGTATTGGTACGTGCCGTCGAACCGATTGAAGGGATACAAGCCATGCGCCGGCGGCGAGGGCTGAAGAAGGAGCAGACACGGCCGCATCAGATCACCGGCGGGCCGGCAAAATTCTGTCAGGCATTCAGGATCTCTCGTGCAGAAAACGGCACCGACCTGACCGGAACCTCGATACATCTCACCACGGGCACTCCCGTGCCACCCGGTCAGATCCGCACATCACGGAGAATCGGAATCTCCCGCGGTCGGGAGAAAAGACTCCGGTTCTATATATCCGGCGCCGCGTCACTCTCGCGAAATGAGCGCTCGCCCACTCACATAAAATAAAGGCCGGATCCTCATTTCGGGAGGACCCGGCTGCGAGAACCGCAATTGACGATATCCCATTACTTCAGCAAAAGCATCTTCTTCACTGTCTGATAGGCAACACCGCCGACCCCATCCCCGTCCGCCCTCTGTGAGATAATCCTGTAGAAGTACACACCGGAGGCGAGATTTCCCGCGTTGAACTCGACGGCTTGAGTTCCCTCTGTCATCCGCTGTGCATTCAGCAGGGTTGAGACTTCCTGCCCGAGAAGGTTATACACCTTCAGAGTAACGACCGAATTTACCGGCAGGTCGAACCGGATCGTCGTGGTTGGATTAAACGGATTCGGATAGTTTTGATAGAGTGCGTACTCCTGCGGGAGGTTTGTGATACCACCGGTGTTGGGGACGATGATCTCAACATTCACCCCTGACGGCATCTTCTTGAGGTATGGCACCGTCGAAAGCTGCCGCATCCCTTTGAACTGCAGCGAACTGATGAAACTGATGGTGTCGAGTTTCCCTTCGAAAGCGTAATTGATGCGCGCAATGGTCGAGTCCATATTCACATATCCGTATGTCGACTCGAAGTATGATTTGCTTGCAAATCGTGCCGAGTACGTACGGGCCGCCATCATCGAATCGGCAACCGAATCGATCTGGCGAACCATGAGACCATTCAGCGGATTGGAAGTCCCATCATCATACACCAATTCACCAAACCCGTGAGGAGTAATCCCGAGTGCGCTCGATGCAATGTTAAACTGAAGTACGACGACGTCTCCGAAGAGTTTATTGTTGTACCTCGAGGGTTCGAGATGTGCCTGTTGCCGGATGAGAGGTCTGCCGTTGGTAAAGTAATCGAAGTTTCTCGGCGTACCCTGCTGCAAGCCCGTCCGGTCGCGCAAGGACTCCAGAACCTCTTTATAGTTTGGTGCGAGGTACCAGCCGTACACCTTGGCACTGTCATAACTCGTGTACCCTACAAGAAGGCCTTTGGTCTTCCAGTATCCCCCCTGCAGGAACGTCTGCACGAGTGCATTGATGCGGTTGGGCATCGGCATATGCTCCACATTGACGATGGGGGCTCGTTGGAACGTCGGACCTATCCGGGTATTAAAGTGTGTCCAGAAGTAAATAGTCACCTTCTGTCCCTTGCTCGAGGGCGCAAAGCCGTGGAGAAATACGGAATCCCCCGCGTGCAGTGGTGAGTTGAAGAAGAGATCCCACCGTTTGTATCTCCCGTCAGTCGACGCAACTGACGAAGCCGGTACGACTTGGAACGGGAAATGGACCGTATCGATCTGAGATGCAAATTCAATATGCATCCCCGTAATACCTTCGATCGTATTCAAGAGCGTAACGGTAAATTCCGCGTATACGGGTTTGAGCTGCACAAACTTGCCCAACTTGCCGGTATTGTCGCGGTCATAGCCGATACTGTCCATCGTGAAGCTCCGGTAGGATGACAGGTACGATGTATCCCGCACAAAATTTGCCGTAAGGGTCATCGCCGAATCGGTAAGAATCAGGATGGAATTTGACGCCGACGTGACACTCCCCGTCCATCCGGTAAACAACCAGGTATAATCGGATGGAACGGCAGTCAGTTGTACACTTGTCCCATAATTGTATGATGCCTGACTCGGCATCCTGGTGACACTTCCGCTGCCCACGATATTGACCGTGAGGATGTAATTGTTGATTGCGAATTTCACCGAGATCGAATGGCTGGCGGTCACGCCGGTAAAAGTATAGGGAGAAGTATTCCCCGACGGGACTCCATCCACGAAAATGGTATCGACGTGGTATCCAGTTGCCGGCGTCATCGTATAGGGCTGATTCGATCCATAGGTCACAATCGTGGTCCCGGCAGGCGAAACCGTGCCATTGGCACCAATTACCGTTGCGATGATCGTGAATGTATTGATGGCAAATGTCGCCCTGATCGTATGGTTCGAAGTGATATTGATGAACGAGTAGGGTGATGTGTGCCCGGCATACGCGCCGTCAACGATCACGCTGTCAAGATGATACCCAGTCGCGGGAGTAATGGTAAAGGAAGTATCGGTACCGGAATTCACGCCGACGGGACCGGAAGGAGTGATAGAACCGTTCGAACCGGCCGTTGCTGTTATTGTGAATCCGGTAATCGTGAAGCTGGCAATGATCGCATGATTGCCGCTGATATTTCTGAGCGTATAGCTGGTTACTGCACCTACAGAGTTACCGTCAACCACGACATCCGAAACATGGTAGTTCACCTGAGGGGTGATGGTGAATACCAGACTGTCTCCAAAATTGACGTTGCTTGTGCCCGACGGTGTGATGGAACCATGCGGTCCGGCCGACGCCGAGACGGTAAACTGGGATGTCGTCGTCATTCCTGCGTCCACGAACCATGGTTTGTAATCGACATAGCTCGAAACCGAATCGCCAAGTCCCGCAACGTTATGGTAATTCGGTACATTCGGGAGAGTTTTTACATCCCTCGGACCCGATGCATTTCCCCACCAGTTGTACAGGGCATTTCCCAACACTCCGGTAGGATTGTAAAATCCGTAAACATTCCCCGCGATACTGTTGGTGTCTACAATTGCGGTAAGGGTTGCCGTGGAATCACGATAGAGAGAGACGCCTGTCCCCCACTGACTGATGGTATTCCGCGCTGCACTCACATTCAGCACATCCGTGCCGAGCGCATCCATTTCGAGTCCAACACCATTTGTTCCATCAGACGTGAGCGTATTATTTCTGACTGTCGTATTGATTGTTGCAGCGAGCCCCTGTGCGCTCCGTACACTTTTTGACGGAGATGCTGCCTGATCGAACGGCTGAACTTTCAGCTTCGGTGCAGCACCGGGATCCACATCGATACCCCAATAGCCCGGAACGCCGACTCCGGCTGCGGTGGCATGTACAGTATTTCCGGAGATCGTTCCGCCCACCTCGATGTAGTAAATGCCGACCTGTGATTCACTGATTGTGTTATTCGCAGTAACGATCGGACCGGCAGGATCATAGAGAAGCGCACCGCAACTCACCGTACTTGCCGGTGTATAGGAGAATCCGCTGATCGTATTTCCGGTGACCGATCCGGTCGCACCCGAACTGATCTGAATGCCATTCTGCGCAATGAAATTCACCGCTCCGGCTCCGGTCACGGTATTGCCGCTGACATTGGCGGTAAGGTTGGTGCCGCTCAGAGCCATCCCATTCTTCTGAAACCCTGAAATGGTATCGTTCGCAACCTGCAGAACCCGCGGCGTTGCATTATCGACGTATGCGTAGACCCCAATCCCGTGCTGGGTGCCGCTGATTGGTGTCTCACGGACATCCTTAATCACGCAGCCGGATATCGTCCCGCCGGCGTTATGATAACCCAGGCCGATGAACCGATAATTGCCGTTGGCGCGGCCGGCACCATCGACAGTCAGATTTTCCACATTCACATTGTCTGCGTCGTGGCCGTACACAATCGGGTAATTTGATGCACTCGTCGTGAAGAATTTCGTAAGCGTAACTGGAGATTTTATCGTCGTGCTCGAGGTTCCCGCTCCGAGCAGCGTCACCGGCTTGGCAAGTTCAACCTGCTCCTCGTACGTTCCCGCGAGAACATTGACGAGCGAACCGGTCACCAGATTCACACCCTCCTGAATTCTGCCGAGGGAACCTGTCTGCGGACTCGCAGCAAGAACATCGAGAATGGAATAATCCCCCTGGAACCCAAAGATTCCCGCACTCACATCTGTCCCGCTATTCAGCCACGGGGTAAAGTCGACGTTTGCAGAGACAGAATCTCCCGAGGCACCGGGATTCCCAGCAATCTTCGGACCCGAGGAATTTCCCCACCAGTTTGCGGAAGCGTCCTGAACAGTCGAGGTGCTGTTGGACGCCCCATACACACTGCCGCTGAGATCATTGTCATTAACCGTCGCATTGAGTGTTGAGGTCGGTCCATCAGTCCAGAAAATGACTCCAGTGTTCCAACCGGTAATGCTGTTTTGCGCCGCGGTGACATTGACCGTCTGGCCGCTCGAAGCATCCATTTCGAGGCCGGTTCCCGATGAACCATCACCCGTCAGGACGTTCTGCTGAACTGTCGTTACGATTGTCGTCGCGAGAGTTCGCCGGAATTTTGGCGGGGCTGTTGCATTTTCACCATCTACGGGTTGTACCTTCAGCCGGATCACCGAACCCGGATCGACCTCAATTCCCCAGATACCCGGCGTTCCGACTCCTGCGAGCGTTGCATGAATGGTATTCCCGGAAACTGTCCCGCTAACATTCACATAATCCACTCCGATCTGTGATTCGGTTATAATGTTGTTTGATGTCGTAATCGGTCCCGTCGGCAAGTACAAGAGTACACCGCAGGATTGATCAGTGTTGGGAGTATAGGAAAACCCCGAAATCGTATTGCCGGTAACTGTTGCCGCACCCCCGAATCCAATCTGCACGCCGTTCTGGGCAATGAAATTTACCGCCCCCGCACCGGTTACCGTATTTCCGGAAACTGTCCCGCTCAGGTTTGTCCCGTTCAGCGTGATGCCGTTTTTCTGGAATCCATAGACAGTATTGTTGAGAACTTGGAGCACTCTCGGCGTGGCATTATCCACATACGCGTAGATGCCGTTCCCCTGCTGCGTACCGCTGATCGGCGTTTCGCGGACATCCTTGACCTCGCATCCGGAGATCAGGCCCCCGCCGTTGTGATAACCAATTCCGAGGAAGCGGTAATTCCCGTTTCCTCTGCCTGCTCCATCCACTGTCAAATTCTCGATGTTCACACCATCAGCATCGTGAACGTATACAACTGGATAATTCGAAACACTGGTCGTGAAGAATTTTGTCAACGTTACAGGAGATTTGATAATCGAAACTCCTATGCCGACGCCCTTCACGAGAAGCGTCTTGGTGATTTCGACCTGTTCTTCGTATGTTCCACCAAGGACGTTGAGCGTATCTCCCGCCGCAACGAAATTCACCGCGCTCTGAACGGAGCTGTTCGTATTCATGAACCAGTTCATGGGAGTGACCGGCTGGAAGCCGCCCGTTGCGGGTTGTGCGTCAGTCCCAATGCCGAACCAGGGGCTAAACGTGACGGAAGACGCCGACGGCCCGCCAACGGCAGGCTCCGATGTGTTTCCCCACCAGTTCCCACGCAGATCGCCGAGGACAGTTCCCACGGTTCCGTTTCCGCCGTTGTACGAAGTCACACTATCGGTCGTCATTTCTGTGGTGTTTGAAAAAATGGCGTTGGCATTTGCCGTCAGTCGTACAGTATCTCCGCCCGCCGATTCAATCCAGAATCCATACACATTATTCTTCACGATATTATTCGCGAGAAGAGCGGATACATTTGATATGCCATACCCGAATTCTGTGTTGGAAACGTAAAGGCCGGTGCTGTTGCTCTTGTTCTGACCGTCGACAGTGTTTCGGAGAAACGTCGTACCAGTACTTCCCGAAGGCAACACTGACGCGAATGCACCCAGACCGACGTACACATTGGTAACTGAATTATCCCGGATGACCGGCGCGACATACGGAACGAAATCCCAGATGCCGTATCCCCCATCGGGGCTATTCGACACGGTATTGCCGGCGATCGTATCGGGATGGACAGAGCCGCCGCCGCCTGAATTGTCCGTATGAATGCCGCTTCCTGAATTCGTGATGGTATTGTTCAGGAAAGAAGTCCCCATTGACCAGTTCGCGGAGATGGCATCACCAGCATCGCTGACGGTATTGTTTGCGAAGACTCCCGATCCTCCGAAATTGAACATCGCAATGGAGGATGGGTCGGCCTGAACATTCTGGACGGTGTTATCGTGGAAATTAAATGTTCCTCCGGTCGAGGCATACATCCCCCGGAGATAGATGTTCTTCACGGTCACATTGTACACTGTGAGGTTATTGAAGACTCCGAGGAGGTAATTTTCGATGATACCGTTTCTCGCATCGAGATCGGCGCCACCCGCGATAATTCCGCTGGTAAGATTGGGATTGTCGCCGTTGAGTGTGAGGTCGTGGATAGTAACGCTATCCGCCCCGACAAGAATGAGGTTCGTTGCAGAGCCACCGCAGAGCGAACTGCCGGCACAGGGATTCGGGTTCGACGTTAACGGATAAACAATCGTTGATCCCTGACCAGCCCCATAGAGCGTCAGGGGAACGCTGATATTGAGTGTATCGAAATAGGTTCCTGCGAGGATTTGTACATGATCGCCGCTCTGGGCGTACGTGATGGCATATTTCTGGATCTGTGTATAAATCCCACGGATGTTGTAGAATCCATTCCCCGGAAGGTCCCACGTCCTCACATCATTGGTAGGAGTCCATGGTACCACTCCTGCATCAAAAGTATTGCTCGCCAGAATTCCCGCCCAATCAAGATTGGCGTAGCCGAGATTCGATTGGTACTCTCCCCATGCGATAACATGGCGGCCGGCGGCATTGCTGAATGAATTCCCGGATATTGTCGCGGCACCAACCGGATAAAGGTCCCAGGGCTCAGCACCAGGACCGACAAATGCAATATTATCATGGGCATTGGTGATCGTGTTGCCGCTGATGATGCGGTTTGCCGCACTGCCGGACCATCCCGCACCGCTTGCGATGCGAATGCCGTTATCATCCGGCCCCCCGCCTTCAAGATAGTTCCTATCGAACCGGTACGATTGGATATGGGAGGTATTTGTACCCGAATCATAGTGCCAGTCGCTGATATACACTGCAGCTGCTTCATCAAGACCATGAACTTTGCAATACTTGAGCGTGAAATTATCTCCTCCAACTTCGACCGTTTTGCTGTTATAGTTCACGACATCCGGGTAGCCCGATATATCAAGTCCGGTAATCGAGACATTGTCTGCCTGGACAAAGAACGCATCTGCACCGAAGGTTGGGAGATTGCGTGATGGGCTCACAAATGCGGCGACGTTGTCGAAGTCGGTGATTGGGTTGCCGGAAATGTCCACGCCGCGGATCGTGACGGACTTGTTCACGAAAATATTGAAATCGTTGCTGCCGGCACCGCCGCTCGTTGGATCGAAACCGTTGGCCGTGTCCGAGTTGTATGTGCTGGGGTACACGTTGATCGTGTCGCCGTCAGCTGCCGCGTTGATTGCAGACTGGATCGTCGGGTACGTCCCGGGAACATTGATGACAGAAGCTGAAATTCCGAGTACCGATTCTCTATGGAACGGCTTTGCGAGCGATCCGCGGAGAAGTGCCGGATTGCCGAGGTTTTTACGCAAAGGCGCCACATCGGACGCCGGAACTGCAACTCTGGTGGTATGGGAAAGCCGTGCCTTGTTCGAATGAATTTGAGAGATGGATACTCCGTCCCCCGTGTTCACCGTCTTCGGCAGTGGGTGGACCGATTTCTGTGAAAATGCTGAAGCCACAAGAACGAAACAGGAAAGAAGTACAACGCAGTAGCGCAAACGCGACATGATAGGCCTCTCCAAAAAATGAGTTATGCTTGGTGGTTAATCAGAATTTGGTGGATCGAATATCAGAAAGAGCTCAGGAATGCTCATTCGGTAAGCTCCGCACTGACGCAGACCAGGAGAGATTCACTTGCCTCATCCTATGACGACGAGAATGTAGCGAAGTTTTGAATCGATGTCAAGGGTTTGAGTTGTTTTTCGGAAAAAACAGTAAATATTTTCCGGCGAGACAGGGACTCTGCTACCACAACGCTTACAGAATATGCCCGAGGCGCATCGCCACAGGGCTAAAGAAAAATATTAAATGAATGTTCGTGATTTTTCATGCCGAGGATAGAGAGAAAGCTCGCGGGACGGTTTCGGAAATGC
This sequence comes from Bacteroidota bacterium, assembly GCA_035518715.1. Classification (GTDB taxonomy): domain Bacteria; phylum Bacteroidota; class Ignavibacteria; order UBA10030; family SZUA-254; genus DATIXJ01. Next base: position 15,979 of record DATIXJ010000076.1, read on the forward strand.
CACCGCTGAATCGCGTTATGCGAGACGGGGAGAAAACGAATTAACTTCGTCATGCACGCAATGCTGATTTCAAGAAATACCCTGTGTACGATTGGGAATTTCGCGCCACGCTCTCGGGCTCTCCCTCAGCAACGACCTTTCCTCCTTCGACTCCGCCACCCGGACCCAGGTCAATGATCCAGTCTGCCGTCTTGATAACGTCGAGATTATGCTCTATGACCACAACGGTATTGCCCTTGTCCACGAGTTTGTTGAGGACGGAAAGAAGCATGCGGATATCCTCGAAATGCAACCCGGTGGTGGGTTCGTCAAGAATATAGAGTGTCTTGCCGGTACTCGTCTTGGACAGCTCCGTTGAGAGCTTGACACGCTGTGCCTCACCTCCGGAGAGCGTCGTCGCCTGTTGACCGAGGCGGATATATCCGAGGCCGACATCCGAGAGCGTCTGGAGTTTTCTCTTCAGGTTCGGAATCTCGCTGAAGAATTCGAGCGCTTCCGTTACCGTCATGCCGAGGACATCGGCGATCGATTTCCCTTTGTACTGGATTTCGAGGGTTTCCTGATTATACCGCCGCCCTTTGCATGCCTCACAGGGAACATACACATCCGGGAGGAAATTCATCTCGATTTTCCGTACACCGTCGCCTTCGCACTCTTCGCATCTTCCACCTTTCACATTAAAGCTGAATCTTCCCACCTTGTATCCGCGGATCTTCGCCTCCGGCAGTTGCGCGTAGAGATCACGAATAAATGTAAAAAGACCGGTATACGTCGCAGGGTTTGACCGCGGGGTCCTGCCGATCGGCGACTGATCGATATCGATGACTTTATCGAGAAACGCGAGCCCGTCGATCGATCCATACGGCAGAGGAATCTCCTTCGACTTGTAGAACTTTCTGGAAAGTATCCGGTAGAGAGTTTCGGTGATGAGACTGGACTTACCCGAACCGCTTACACCGGTGATGCAGACGAGCTTTCCGAACGGGATTGCCAGTGTCACAGATTTGAGATTATTTCCCCGGGCACCCTTCAACAGGAGAATCTGGCCATTTCCCTTCCGGCGTCCGCCGGGAATATCGATTTTTTTCTTCCCCCGAAGATATTCCGCCGTGAGCGACTCCGCCAGCAGTCCGCCCCGAGAATTTCGCGCCCTCTGATCCCTGATCCGAAGCCGTTCTGGCGGACCGGTGGCAATCACAAAACCACCATGCTCACCTGCCCCGGGCCCCAGATCGATGAGAAAATCCGCGCTCTGGATCATTTCCTTGTCATGCTCAACAACGATGACGGTGTTCCCAAGGTCACGAAGTTCTTTGAGACTGTTTATCAGTTTGATGTTATCACGTTGGTGAAGGCCGATACTCGGTTCATCAAGAATGTACAGAACACCGACAAGCTGGGAACCAATCTGTGTGGCAAGCCGAATTCGTTGTCCTTCCCCGCCGGATAGCGTACGCGCGGAGCGATCAAGCGTGAGGTAATCAAGTCCGACGTTGAGGAGAAACCGTAATCTCTGCCTGATTTCTTTGATGATCTGAGCCCCGATTTCCGCCTGTCGATCGGTGAGCCGGAGTGACTCGAAGAAATCATGTGTTTCCCGTATGGAGCGGCGCACGACATCATTGATATTCACTTCTTCGCCCGACTTCGCGTCGGTGAGCTTCACGGCCAGACTCTCTCTCCTCAGCCGGCCGCCACCACATTCCTGGCACGGCTTCGTCGTCATAAACGACTCAACCCACTGGCGGATGCCTTCCGAGGAAGTTTCATCGTAATAGTGTTTCAACGTTTTGATGATTCCCTCGAACCGCTGCTTGTATGTGACGATTCGTCCCGTGGAGTAGGTATACGGAATTTCGAACTTCTCGTCTCCACCACCGTGTATGAGAACATCGATCACGGTTTTGGGAAAACTCTTGAGCGGAGTTTCCGGACCGACGTCGTATTTCTTCACGACTGCCCGCACCTGACTCCAGAGCCAGGTATCGCGCGGTCTTCCGATCGGCGCAAGGCCCTCTTCATTCAGAGACAATCGCATATCCGGGAGGATGAGATCGAGATCGAATTCCTTTGTCTCCCCGAGACCGCCGCAGACAGGACAGGAACCATACGGTGAATTAAACGAAAAGGAATTCGGCGCCGGCTCATCGTAGCTGATGCCACACACCAGACAGGCGAGGTGCTGGCTGAACAACTGATCCTCGCCATCCCGGTCAATGATCACGAGGCCCGATCCGACCCTGAGACCGGTCTCAACCGAATCCGCAATGCGCGAACGCATTTCCTTCTTCACCGTCAACCGGTCGACGACGACTTCAATGTTGTGCACCTTGTACCGGTCGACCTGCATCTTCTTCCGGATTTCCTGCACATCGCCGTCAACTCGTACCCGCAGGAATCCATCCTTGAGAATCTCCTCGAAGAGCTCCCGGTAATGCCCTTTCCTGCCCCGGACGACGGGGGCGAGGATTTCGATCTTTGTATCTTCCGGAAACGCCATAATGGCATCGATGATCTGATCCGAGGTTTGCTTCTTGACGACTCTTCCGCAGTTGTAACAATGCTGGACGCCTACGCGCGCGAACAGGAGTCGCAGGTAGTCGTAAATTTCGGTGACCGTGCCAACCGTGGAGCGGGGATTGTGGGATACTGTCTTCTGTTCAATGGAAATGGCCGGACTGAGGCCTTCGATCTTGTCGACATCGGGGCGCTCCATGAGACCGAGAAACTGACGTGCATACGCCGACAAGCTCTCGACGTAACGTCGCTGGCCCTCAGCGTAGATCGTATCGAACGCAAGACTGGACTTTCCTGAGCCGGAAAGACCCGTAATGACGATGAGCGAGTCGCGCGGCATCTCGACATCGATATTCTTGAGATTATGGACGCGTGCGCCCTTGACGATGAGGTTATCCTGTTCCACGAGTGTGAGTTGGATCAGCAGGAAGTGAATTGCGATCCAGCAGGGTAAAATACCAAACGGAGAAAAGAAATGCAACGCGCAGTTTGGCTCCTGCCGATGAAGCCGGTGATATTCCCGCACAACCCATCAATTTCCCGGTTCTCCATGAATGAGATGATGAACGCTGGGTGCCGCTGCCTGCACGCAGGGCCTGGGGGGGGAATATGAGAGGGATGTCCAGGTAGACTGAGATCAGGAAAACCGGCCGAGGTAGACTTCTGTCACGTGTTTTATGACGACCTTCCCGTTCACCTGGAATAGCCTGAATATTTCCTCAAATCCTTTCATTGTCTCGCGGTATCCTGGCTGACGGGGTTTGGGAACATACGATGCCGAGAGCATCCTTCCCCTAAACCCTTGCCAGTCGAGTTCCTGCCCGCCGGAAAAATACCTGGTGATGACGGAATTGTGGAAAAACGAGGTCGAGAGAACTTTCGGCCGGACATGCCGGCGGTGAACCTTGAGATAGTCGGGAACCGCCGTCATCAGGAATTGTTCAAGCTCTCTATGGAAATTGTCACACTTTGTCTCCCTCATATTCCAGACCAGGACGACCCAGCCCCCCTGTTTCAAAATTCTCCTGAATTCCGTTCCTGCCAGACGGCGGTTGAACCAGTGAAATGCCTGGGCGGAAACAATAATATCGACGTGCCCGCTTCCAAGCCCGGACGCCTCTGCTGATCCATCGACGCTGACGAACCTCCGATCCGATTGCAGGGATTCAACCGCGGCTTCGCGCATCTCGTTGTTGGGCTCAACCGCGTAAACCCGTTTGCAGTGAGGAAGCAAAAGCTCGGTCATGAATCCCGTCCCCGATCCGATATCTGCCACGACACTCCGGCCGCTGAGTCCGCACACTTCTTTCAAAGTGCCGATAAGTTCCGCCGGATAATGCGGTCGGTATTTTCGATAGTCATCGACACGGTTTGAAAATCTTTCCTTCGAATTCAGGATGCCGGATGTTCCGGGGGCGAAGGATCGGCGGGAAGTCTTTTTGTTTGATAAAGACATTGTTCAGTAGAGATCCTGAGGGGAAATCACAACATGAAACGCTCAGCCCATACGAAGCCGCTTGTGAAGATACTCAATCAATGCGACATCGAACGGGGTTCCGGTATCCAACAGCACATAATCGATGTTGTTCTCGTGGCATTCTCTCTTGTAACGTTCCACGAAATTCTTCATCTCTTCGCGGTATGCTTTTTCGATATGCCAGGGCTGAGTCATAACCTCTTCGGCGGTTTCGAGATCCTTGAAGAGCGCCTCGCCGCCAAATGCAAACGATCGTTCAAGCGGATCAAGAATCTGCATCACAATCACTTCATTTTTTTTATGCCGGAAATGCCTCAGCGCGCTTACGACGTCATGCGGCTGATCAAATAAATCGCTCAGGATGATGACCAGGCCCCGCCGTTTGATCTGTTCCGCAATGTGATGAAGTGAATTTGCCGTCGAGGTTTTGTTCGCGGCAGTAAGCGTTTCCAGCTGACGCAGGATCTCCCGAAGGTACGTCTTGGTCGAGTGGGGAGGCATGGAGACACGCACTTGTTCATCGTAGATCGTCAATCCCACCGCATCCCGCTGCTGCACCATAAGGTGGGCAAGAGCTGCGGCGATGTACGATCCGTACGTCAGCTTAGAAATGCGGTCCGCCGAGCTGAATGCCATCGACCGGCTTGCATCCAGAAGAAGATAGGCCTTGAGGTTCGTCTCCTCTTCAAACTGCTTGATGTAATATCGGTCGGTTTTTCCGTAAATCTTCCAGTCGATATGGCGGATTTCGTCGCCGGGCATGTACTGCCGGTGTTCCGCAAACTCTACGCTAAAGCCGTGATACGGACTCTTGTGCAGCCCGGTGATGAATCCTTCCACCACGAGGCGGGCAACAATTTCCATGTTTGTCAGCTTCGCGACAAACTCGGGATGAAGATACTTCCGGTAATCTGTGACGGTTTCCATCAACGATGCTCGTGATGCATGTCCGGCTGAGGCGGCGGCGTTTCCGTGACATTCTGCGGTACCGCCTGGTTGAGATCCTTCCCAAGGTTTGCGAGCTCGAAGCGTGCCGATTGAGCGAGAGTATCATTTGGATACTTGTTGAGAAAGAGCTCGTACGTCAGCTTTGCGCTGTCGAGATTATGCAGCTCGTTATTGTACATGTATCCTACAAGAAACAGCATCGAAGGGGCCTGTTTGCTCGTTGGGAAGAGTATGTAGTAGCGCTGGTACGTCGACAGCGCTTTGCGGGCATCATACTGTTCACTGGAATAAATGACCGACAACCGCGTGAGAGAGCTTTCGGCATAGGCTGTTGCTGGGAAGCGGTCCACAACCTCCTCAAACCGGTCGGCGGCGACGGTGAAGTTTTTCTGGGATTCAGCTTCCGATCCTTCTTTATAGAGGACCGAGTCACTCTTTCGGGAACAAGATGACAGAAGCATCGTGCAGACGACGATACAGCAGCATTTCAACCCGGGATTCATGTGATATTCTTGAAGAGGTTATTCGGATTTTGAGGGGCTTGTCGTAATCTACAAACTGGGGGGAGAACTTGCAAGAATCATCCGATCCGCTTCAGCTTCGCGATGGTGAATCCATCCGTCTGATGTTTGTGAGGAGTAAAGAGAAGAAACCCGTCCTTCGATGCTTGAAACGGCAGATCTTTTTCAATCATAAACTCGGCATGGCGCGAGAGAAAGCCGTAAATGACCGCCTGGTTTTCGCGTTCAAACAACGAGCAGGTCGCGTAGAGCAGATTGCCTCCCTCTTTGACAAACGGCGCGTTGAATTCAAGAATATCCGTTTGTATCCGCGAATACGTTTCCGGAAGTGCTGCCGAGATCGACCACTTGTATCCGGGATTCCGCCGGATCGTTCCGCTTCCCGTACACGGAGCATCGATCACGACAAGATCCGCCTGATTCCGAAATCGATCGGGGATGATTTCATTCTGCAGCATCGGATGTATGATCGTCGCTCCCGCCCGGCTGGCTCTTCTCCTGAGTTCGTCAAGCCGTTTTGGTTCGATATCAACGGCAAAGAGCTTCCCCTGATTCTTCATCAGGTCGGCAAGATGGAGCGTTTTTCCCCCCGCCCCGGCACATGCATCGATCACGACGCTCCCTGGGGATGGCGCACCAACGAGCGAGACAAGCTGGCTCCCTTCGTCCTGCACTTCAAACCATCCATCCCGGAATACAGGCAACGCTTGTGAGGCAAATCGCTTCCGAACTACCAGCCCTGAGGCGGAGATCTGAGTTTCTCTCGCTTCAATTCCTTCTGCTGCCAACCGCATCCTGCACTCGTCGCGTGAGACCTTTGAAAGATTCACTCGGAGGGTCGTCGGCGCAGGTGTGTTGCATGCAGCGAGAAACGGCTCCAGCTCATCACCGATGCTCTTCTTCCACTCTTCAATCATCCAGTCCTGAAAAGAATATCGTACTCCCAGACAGACGGTGGAATTATCCGGCGGAAGAAAATCGAGAGATGAATGATCATTAAACCACTGCAAAAAAGAACTCAAATCCACGTTCGGAAATTTTGATTTCCAAACTGCATCAGGGATCGAGATCACGGGAGCGGTTGGATCTCCAATGCAACCGGCGAGCACGGAAAATCCGGCAAGAACCGACAGATAACGATGAGGTGGTGAATCCAGGACGGCATCCTGAGGGTGGCGATCGACAAATTCCTCGAGGAGAGCTTCAACATACCTGCGGTGGCGGATGATGCCGAAGACCGTATCGGCAATATACCTTCGGTCGTGGGAACCCAGGTAGGATTTTGAACGAAAGAAATCGGCGGCAGTCCTGTCGGCCGGTTGTTTCGAGTGATCGACCTTATCAAGAAGGTCGAGAACGTGGCCGATCAGGGATGAGGGATTCATACATCGACGACCGGATCGCGCATCTCCGAGTTAATATAGGCCCGTGCCATTTTAGGTGTATTATACGCCACGCCGAACTTTCCGGAATTGTTCATGACGATCACCCCTCCGTATCCATCGGCCTTCTTTTCGAGATATTGGATTCCCCGTGCCGCCGCTGCCTGAGGATCATGCCCGTTCTGGTCCATGGAGTCGATGATGTATTTCGCCAGAACGACCTTGATAATGGCTTCACCCCATCCTGTCGCAGAAACACCGCCGATCTCGTTGTCCGCGTACGTCCCGCATCCGATTAACGGCGAATCTCCGACCCTTCCGGGGTACTTATTCAATGTTCCGCCGGTCGAGGTACCGACACAGATGTTCCCCTGGTCATCTCTGGCTATTGCTCCAACGGTATCACTAGATTGTTCCCATTTCCGGAAGGCATCTTTCGAATTAAAATCATCGCGGTGCTTGAGTTTTTCCCACCGGTCGAGCTCGCGCGGTGTAATGAGTTCCTCCGGTTTGCAGGCATCGATGCGGTACTGCATGGCAAATCGCTCGGCCCCTTCGCCCACCAGGAGTACATGCTCGCTTTCATCCATGATCTTCCGCGCCAGGGAGATGGGGTTCTTGATGCAGTGTACGCCGGCAACTCCCCCGCAGCGGAACGTTTTGCCATCCATCATGCTGGCATCGAGCTCCACCTGACCAATGGCATTGAGATGCGATCCAAATCCCGCATCGAATGTTTCATCATTTTCCAGGGAGCGTATTGATGCTTCGACGGCGTCGACGGCCCGTCCGCCGTCGCGTAAAATCTTCCAGCCGACATTCAGGCCCACGCGGCAGCCGGTCCGGTGAGCTTCCACTTCATTCGAGGGAATGTCCCAGGCGCCTCCGTGCACAATCAGCGATATCATGAACAATCAGATGTGATACTGAAACAGAAATTCTTCCAACAAACATACTAAAATCCGAACCGAAAAACAATGGAATGGGCGGGATTCACGGAGGCACATCAGCCGGAAAAAAACAGAAATCCCGACCACAGATAAATTCCGTGGCCGGGATTCTTCGATGTTTTCTTATTCAAGAACCATGATATTCTTTTCGGCGCACATCTCCTTGAGTACCTTTGGCCATACCGTCACGCTGACCTCTCCCAGGTGCGCCTTCTGGAGAAGGAGCATGCATGTCCGCGACTGGCCGATGCCGCCGCCAATGCTGAGGGGAATTTCATCATTCACGATCGCACGATGATACGGGAGCTTCAGAAAATCCATCTGCTTCGACATCTCGAGCTGTTTCTTCAGGGTATCTTTCGTTACCCGGATTCCCATCGACGTCAATTCGTGCCGGCGCTTCGTCACCGGATTCCACACGAGAATATCCCCATTAAGACCGTGCATCTGTTTGCCGTTCTTCTTGACGGATTCAGTCACCCAATCGTCATAATCAGCGGCACGCATTTCGTGCGGATACCCGTCGGCAAGAGGCCATCCGATGCCGACAATGAAGATCGCCGGATATTTCTTGAGAACTTCGGTTTCCCGCGCCTTGCGGGGAAGATCCGGAAACATGTCAAGGAGTTCTTCGGCGTGAAGGAATGTCAGCTCGTCGGGAAGCTTCGGGTACTTGCTGTTCTTGAGCTTCGGAAACATATCATTGACATATATCTCGGCGCCCTTGATGACCTTCCAGATTTTTCTGACGATGTCTTTCAGAAAATCGAGATTTCTCTGGTCAGCAGTCATCACCCGCTCCCAGTCCCATTGGTCGACGTACGCGCTGTGGTCGTGATCAAGGAAATAATCCTTCCGTACTGCGCGCATATCGGTCACCAGGCCTTCTCCGATCTTCATGCCGAATTGTTTCAGAGCGACCCGTTTCCATTTCGTCGCCGCCTGCACGACCTGTGCATCGACAGGGTGCTTGTTATAGTCGTTCGTGATATGGAATTGAATCGGGGTCCGGGATCCGTCCCGGTCCAGCATATCATTCACACCGCTCTCAACGTCGACAATCAGAGGAACTTCAACCCGGATGAGGTTGAGCTCCTTGCAAAGATTGTCTTCAATATATCGTTTCAGGGCCGTGAGGGCGATTTGAGTTTCCTTTGGGGTGAGCGCTGAGCGATAGTCGCCCGGAAGGACATTTTTGAGTTCATCGTAGTTCCCAATCCCTGGTCCCGCAAGATCCGCTTTCTTCGAAGACATTACGGTTATCTCCTTTCACATGAATTTGAAACAGTCATTACCCCATCTCCGTCCTGCAGAAGAAGTTCAGGGAAATGCTGTACAGAAACGTTGTGTCGTGAATTAACGGTAGCTCAAGAGAACACGTAACCTGGTGACGATCAGGTACAGAATTGTTCGGTCAGGTATGAACAGATCGCGGAGCAAGTCCGCAGTGATGGTGTGTGATGGTGATACAATGAAAAATACCGAATTTGGGGATGAAAATCAATCGGGAGAGAGAGCAGCAGCACCGATACCTATCCGATTCTGCCGCTTTGATTCAGTTGATTTTCTATGCGGGAACCGCATCATGGAGGATTTTCTCGAAATCAATCAAACCCCGGTGATCGAGAATTACCCGAACAGCATCCCCTTCCACAAATGCGCCGGAGAGGATTCTCTCAGAAAGTTTGTTGACGATATATTTCTGGATTACGCGTTTTAACGGACGTGCTCCGAGCGACGGATCATATCCCAGTTTTGCAATCCAGTCTTTTGCTTCGTCAGTCACCTCGAGAGTAAGCCGTTTTCCTTCGAGCATGTGGCGCACGCGATCCAGCTGAAGATCCACGACCTTTCGCAAGTCTTCGGCACTGAGCAGCTTGAAGAGGATAATCTCATCGATGCGGTTGAGAAACTCCGGTCGTATCGATTGCCGCAGGAGTTCGAAGAGAGCAACGCGGAGCTGCTCATAGATCTCCTCAAGCTCACCATTGACGTCTGCCTGATTTCCCAGCTTCTCCTGAATGAGATTGGAGCCGATATTCGATGTCATGATGACGATCGTGTTCTTGAAGTTGACCGTTCTCCCCTTGTTATCGGTCAGGCGCCCATCTTCCAGGAGCTGAAGAAGAAGGTTGAAAACTTCTGCATGCGCTTTTTCGATCTCATCAAGAAGAACAACGGCATACGGTTTCCGACGAACGGCTTCAGTCAACTGCCCGCCCTCTTCATATCCGACATACCCCGGAGGAGCACCGATGAGCCGGGAAACCGAAAACTTCTCCATGTACTCGCTCATGTCGATGCGGATCAGTGCGTTTTCATCATTGAAGAGAAATTCCGCGAGGGCACGCGCGAGCTCGGTTTTTCCGACTCCGGTCGTTCCCAGGAAGATGAAGGAACCGATCGGGCGTTTTTCGTCCTGCAAGCCGGCGCGGCTGCGCCGGATCGCATCGCTGATAGCATGAACCGCTTCTTCCTGATCGACGATCCGTTCGTGGAGACGGTCTTCGAGATGCAGGAGCTTGGTGCGTTCGCTTTCCAGCATGCGGCTGACGGGTATCCCCGTCCAGCGCGCAACGATCTCCGCAATATCTTCCGCATCAACCTCTTCCTTCAGCATCTTCTTGTCTTTTTGGACCGATCCCAGCTTCTTGTCGGCTGATTGCAGGTCTCGCTCGAGTGCCGCAATGACGCCATACCGGAGCTCGGCAACTTTCGCGAGATTCCCCTGTCGCTCGAACTGATCCGCCTCGGTTTTCGCTTTTTCGATCTCGCCTTTCATGGTACGGATCGATTGAATGAGCTCCTTCTCATTTTGCCAGTGGGCGCGGAGGGAGCTTCGCTGCTGGTTCAGCTCGGCAAGTTCCTTCTGGATCTGGCCGACGCGCTCTTTCGTTGCTTCGTCTTTTTCGCGCAGAACGGCTTCCCGTTCGATCTCGAGCTGCTTGATGCGCCGTTCCACTTCATCGAGCTCTTCCGGCATAGAATCAATTTCAATCCGGAGCTTTGAAGCTGCCTCGTCAACCAGGTCGATCGCCTTGTCCGGCAAGAATCTGTCGCTAATGTAGCGGTGGCTCAGCTGAGCCGCCGCGATGATAGCACCATCGGTGATACGTACACCGTGGTGCACCTCATACCGTTCTTTCAGACCACGCAGGATGGAAATCGTATCCTCCACCGTCGGTTCGTCGATGAGAACAGGTTGGAATCTCCTCTCGAGAGCCGCATCCTTTTCAATATACTTCCGATACTCATCAATGGTTGTCGCACCGATGGCGCGCAATTCACCTTTCGCCAATGCGGGCTTGAGCATGTTTGCCGCATCAACCGCTCCCTGCGCAGCGCCGGCTCCGACGAGTGTATGCAGCTCATCGATGAAGAGAATAATTTCCCCTTCAGATTCGGTCACCTCTTTGAGAACCGCCTTCAGCCGTTCTTCAAACTGCCCGCGGAAGCTCGTACCGGCAACCAGGGCTCCCATATCGAGAGCAATGATTCGTTTGGATTTCAAATTTTCAGGGACATCCCCCTGAGCGATCCGATGTGCGATACCTTCGGCAATTGCTGTCTTGCCGACTCCCGGCTCGCCGATGAGAACGGGATTGTTTTTCGTTCTTCGTGAAAGCACCTGCAGGACGCGGCGGATTTCTTCGTCACGCCCGATGACCGGGTCCAACTTTCCTTTGCGGGCAAGTTCGTTCAGATCGCGGCCAAAGCGCTGGAGTGACTGGTACTTCTCCTCCGGCATCTGGTCAGTCACTCGCTGCGTGCCGCGGATATCCTTGAGTGCCTTATAGATTTCATCCTTGGTCACACCCTGATCGATCAGAAGCTTCGAAGATGCGGATTTTACCGATACGAGGCCGAGCAGAAGGTGTTCCGTGCTGACGTATTCATCCTTCAGAACCCCAGCTTCTTTCAAAGCCGCATCGAAGACCTGGTTCAGAGTCTGTCCGATGAACTGATTTGCCAGTCCCGTCCCCGATATTTTTGGGAGACGCTCGACCGCCTCATTCACTTTGATCTTGATATAGTCGACGTTTGCGCCGATTTTCTGCAGAATCGGCACTACGACTCCCTGGCTGTCCTGGACAAGCGCGGCAAGGAGATGCTCGGGGTCAATCGACTGGTTATTGTAGCTCGTCGCGATCTCCTGGGCATTCTGCACCGCCTCCTGCGACTTCAGTGTGAATTTATTGAAATTCATAGTTAGTATCTCTCCTCGTCTTCTTCATGTTCCGGGGATCAATTGCCACCCCGGTCTTCCCGTTAAGACATCAAAGCCGCCTCTGCATTGTATGAACAATACATCGGCGGCTTGGACAATCTTCCATGCCGATCACCGACCGGCAAAGGGGAAGTTGATCTTACTTCTTGTCTTTGTCGTCTACGACTTCGTACGACGCATCCTCAACGGCCTTGCCGTCGGGGCGCTTCTGACTGCCGCCAGACGCACCGCCCGGAGGCGGCTGAGCTCTTCCCTGCTGGCCCGGCTGCGAAGCCGTAGCGTTCTGATACATCGCCCCCGATGCTTCGTTCCAGACATTGTTCAGGGCTTCCATTTTCGAACGGATATCGCCGGCATTCCCCGACTTGATTGCTTCATCAAGCGCATTCGCAGCACCCTCAACCTTCGATTTCAGCTCAGCGGGCATTTTATCGCCGAGCTCCTGAAGCTGCTTGCGCGTCTGGAAGACCAGGTTGTCGGCATGGTTTTTCGTATCCACATCGTCCCGCCGTTTCTTGTCCTCGGTCGAATGCGCCGTTGCATCCTGTTTCATCTTTTCGACCTCTTCCTTGCTCAAACCGCTCGACGACGTGATGCGGATGCTTTGCTCTTTGTTCGTCGCTTTATCCTTGGCAGTGACGTGAAGCAACCCATTTGCATCGATATCAAACGTGACCTCGATCTGGGGCACACCGCGCGGTGCCGGCGGAATTCCATCGAGATGAAATCTCCCGAGCGTCCGGTTATCAATCGCCATCGGCCGTTCACCCTGCAACACATGGATCTCCACCGACGGCTGGCTGTCAGATGCCGTAGAGAAAATCTCACTCTTCTTCGTCGGAATCGTCGTATTCGAATTGATCATCGTCGTCATCACACCGCCAAGCGTTTCGATCCCGAGCGTCAGAGGTGTCACATCGAGCAGAAGCACATCGGAAACGTCGCCTGAAAGAACGCCGCCCTGGATCGCCGCACCGACCGCAACGACTTCGTCCGGATTGACACCTTTGTGCCCTTCTCTGCCGAATATTTCACGAACGAGCTGCTGCACACGAGGCACACGCGTCATCCCGCCAACGAGAATGACCTCATCAATCTGCTGGGGGGTGTATCCTGAATCGCGGAGAGCTTTCTCAACGGGAGGCACACACCGCTGCACGAGATGCTCAACAAGCTGTTCGAGCTTCGCGCGTGTGATCGTGAGATTCAGGTGCTTCGGACCATCCGCTGTTGCGGTAATGAACGGGAGATTTACCTCCGTTTGGAGAAGCTGTGAAAGCTCCATCTTTGCCTTTTCGGCGGCTTCACGCATTCGCTGAAGCGCCATCGGGTCCTTGCGCAGGTCAACCCCTTCCTGTTTCTTGAACTCATCCGCAATGTAATCAAGCAGACACTGGTCGAAGTTATCTCCGCCGAGATGCGTGTCGCCGTTTGTGGACTTCACCTCAAAAACTCCTTCACCCAGCTCAAGGATGGAAATGTCGAATGTTCCGCCACCGAGGTCGAACACTGCAACCTTCATATCCTTGTGCTTTTTGTCGAGACCGTATGCGAGCGCCGCTGCCGTCGGTTCATTGATAATGCGCCGCACGGAAAGACCGGCAACCTCGCCGGCTTCCTTTGTTGCCTGCCGCTGTGCATCATTGAAGTACGCCGGTACCGTGATCACCGCGTCCGTGACTTTCGAACCGAGGTAATCCTCGGCGGTCTGTTTCATTTTCTGCAGGATCATTGCACTGATCTCCGGCGGAGAATAAACGCGATCCCCAATCTGTACACGGGCGGTATTATTTTCACCCTGCACCACCTTGTACGGAACGAGCTTCATTTCTTCGTTGACCTCGTTGAAGAAGCGTCCCATAAACCGCTTGATCGAGTAAACGGTATTCTGCGGGTTCGTTACTGCCTGACGCTTGGCCGCCTGTCCAACCAGCCGCTCACCCGTCTTCGTAAAACCAACAACTGAGGGAGTTGTCCGGGAACCTTCCGAATTGGCAATGACCACCGGATCATTTCCTTCCATTACCGCAACGACAGAGTTTGTCGTTCCCAGATCAATCCCGATAATTTTTCCAGACATTGTATTCATCTCCTTTGAAAATGTATTTCATCCCGTCATTATGAGCAGACGGAATGCAAGCATTAATCGTCTTATAATTGAATGATAATTCTACAATGGCCATGCCAACGCCGCTCTCGGAGTGAAATGATGAAAAGAGTTTGTTTTGAGGCCTTTTTGAAAATCTCGGTTTCCCTGGATCGGCTGGAAAGTCTGACAGCATGACAGAAGGCATTGAAAATACTGCCATTTAGCACCATTCCTGACAGAGTCACTACCTTGACTTTGGACGGCTTTTTTGCTACCATCAAAGCGCCATGAGGGAAGATGACATCCGAAAGCATCTGACGACGGAGACTTTTGGAAGAGTCATTTATCCGTTTGATGTTCTTGACTCGACGAACACCAGGGCGAAGGAATATGCACTCGCACGCGCCCCTGAAGGCACTCTGGTTGTCGCCGACGAACAAACCGCCGGGCGGGGGAGAATGGGAAGATCCTGGCACTCCGAAAAGGGTAAGAACCTCATATTCTCTCTTATCCTGAGGCCGCGAATCTCTCCGCAGATGATCGGCATGCTTTCCTTGTGGAGCAGTGTCGCGATCACCCGCGCGCTGTCAACCTCTTTCTCATTCCCCGTCGCCTGCAAGTGGCCGAATGACATTCAGGTTCGGAGAAAAAAATGCTGCGGTATTCTTTCGGAATGTATCTTTGAAGGACGTCAGCTCGCCGCGGCCGTGGTCGGGATCGGCCTGAACGTCAACCAAACTGAATTTCCCGACGATCTGCGCACCCTTGCGACATCGCTCGCAGTCGAATCAGGTGGAAATGTCGACAGGTGTGAGCTCCTCGGGAAAATACTTCGTGAAATGGAGGAAGGGTACGCCAATATACAATCGGGATCTTTTGAGGGGATTCTTGAGGAATGGATTTCCCGCAGTCCGATGATGGGTAAACCGGTAACGGTCCGGCAGCAGGAACGGTCTATTCAGGGTATCGCCTCACGTCTGGCGCCAGACGGCGGGTTGATACTCACAACAGACGGCAAGGAGATAAAAATCCTTGCCGGAGACGTAAAGGTGGTCGCATGAAATCGAATACAGTTGTTCTCGCACTCGATATTGGCAATACCAATACCGGTGCAGGTCTTTTTCAAAAAAAGAAGCTCATCGGCGAATCACACTTTCGCAGCATTGCAGATCGAACGATCGACGAGATCTGGTTTCTCCTGCGGGGGGCTCTGGATCAACACGGCGTTTCAGTCCGGGAAATCGAAGGAGTCGTTATTTCTTCCGTTGTACCGGCTCTTACTGAAATCTACGTTCAACTCGCGAAGACATATCTTCATCATACGGCAGTCGTTATTCGCGGCGGACCCGATCTCGGCATCTCCATCAACTATGATAACCCCGCACATCTCGGCGCCGACAGAATCTGTTCCGCTGTCGCAGTGTTCGAACGTTACGGAGGGCCGGCGATCGTGGCTGATTTCGGGACTGCAACGACGTATGATGTAATATCAAAAACCGGAGAATTTCTGGGCGGAGTCATTGCGCCGGGTGTGGGCACTTCCGCGTTCGAGCTTTTCCGCCGCACGGCACAGCTCCCGGTCGTCCCCTTCCAGTTTCCTGCAAACGTCCTCGGAAAGGATACGACGTCTTCACTTCAATCGGGAATTCTTTTTGGGGCGGTGGAATCGGCAGACGGCATGATACGGAGAATCAAACGCGTTGCGGGAAGGCATGCCATCGTTGTGGCAACAGGCGGATTTGCGGGGCTCATGGCAGAAATGAGCCATGAGATCCGGTACACACATCATTCGCTTGTCCTCGAGGGAGCCCGTATTCTCTACGACCGCTTACGTCGGAATCGGGAAGCACCTCCTTTGCCGGCGACAAAGAAACGCTGAATCGGCTCCTCCGGTTCAGATCACTCTCAAACGTCAGCGACTCACCGCGGGCAATGGCAATTGCCGCTCACCATCTTACGTAAACGTACGGAATCGCTCTTACCGGATACCGAAAATGGAGACCGAGGCCTGTGCGAAATTGACGAGCGGACCGAAGTAGAGTCCGAGAAGAATAGTTGGAATAGCCAGCGCAAGAAGGAGAACGATCTGAGGGGTAGAAAAACGGACCGGCGTCAAATCCGCAGGTGGACCCGAAAGGAACATCTGTTTCAGAATCCGCGCATAATAATAGAGCGATACGACGCTGTTCAGGACACCAACAATTGCCAGCCAGAACCACTTCGCATTAATGAGGGAAGCAAAGAGATAAAGTTTTCCAATGAAACCCGCCGTGGGAGGAATTCCGGTGAGCGAAAGGAGGAAGATCGTGAAGATCACGGCGGCGAGAGGAGATCGGTAGCCCAGGCCCTTGTACGCTTCGAGATCCTCACTCCCCGTCTGATTCGCCACAAGCATCACGAGATAGAACGCGCCGAGATTCATGAAAAGATAGACGAGGAAATAAATCATCACTGCCGTGATGCCTTCATTACTGAGGACAACGATACCCATCAGCATATACCCTGCATGTGCAATGCTCGAGTACGCAAGGAGGCGTTTCAGATTATTCTGCCAGATGGCGACGAGATTGCCGAGCGTCATGGTCAGAACGGAGATCATGGCAAGCAGCTCATTCCACTGGAACCCGCGGAAAATTGCCCACGCTCCCGGAGCAAGATTTCCAACGGCCGGATCGATAAAGGAGACTTTGAAGAAACGAATCATCATCGCAAAGCCCGCCGCCTTGGACGCGACTGAGAGGAATGCCGTAATCGTTATCGGTGCGCCTTCGTACACATCGGGTGTCCAGAAATGGAACGGCACCGCCGAAATTTTATACCCGAATCCCGCGACGATCAGGATGCCCGCGACGACAAGCGGAACAATACTGATGTCTCCCGTCGCCAGGGCGTGATTGATCCCATAAATATCGAGAGCGCCCGTCAGACCATACACGATCGAGATGCCATACAACATCAGTCCCGAAGAAACGGCACCATACAGCACATATTTCAGCGATGCTTCGCTGGAGTCCCGGGCCTGCTTCGTGAATCCTGCAAGAATATATGAGCTGAGACTGGTCAGCTCGAGCGAAAGATACATCATCAGCAGATTGCTGGCGCCGGTCATGAGCACCATACCGAGTGTGAGCGACATGAGGAGGGCGTAATATTCCCCAAGGTGTCGAATGCCGGATACCAGCTCGCGCGAATTCAGCGAGAAAAGGACGACGAGAAAACTGGCGAGAAGAATGACGACCTTAAAGAACATGGAAAATCCATCCACCGCATACATTTGCGAGAAGATGGAATTGGGTGGAAGAGACGATTCCCGCGAGAGGAGCCATGCGGTGACGAACAATCCCGCAAGCGCGACCAGCGCCGACAATTTGCCGGTCGACCGGTCGGAAAACAGATCGATCAGAATCAGCACAAGAAACGTGACAGCGAGAGCCGCCTCGGGCTGAAAAAGTCGAACACTATAAATTATTTGATCGAGCATCAGATTCCAGGATGAAAAAGGATTACCTTAATGCACCAGCATCACCATACCGCCGCCCTTTGAGACCACCCCGACGAGTGTATTCACTGCGGAGGTGAGAAGGTTGATGGCCGGGGACGGATAGATGCCCAGGAAGATAACAATCACAGCGAGCGGTACAAGCGTAAAGAGCTCCCTCCCGTTGATATCGGGGAGTGATTTCCAGCGCTCAGGAATTGTTCCGAGAAACACACGCTGGAGGGTCCAGAGCATATACCCCGCCGTCAGGATGATCCCGAGCGTCGAGGCGATGGTAATGGAGCGGATGGCTTCTGACTGGAACGCACCGAGGAACGAGAACGCTTCACTAATGAAACCACTCAGACCGGGAAGGCCGAGCGCGGCAAAGAACGCAACCGTCATCACGCCGGCATATTTCGGCATCTGATTCATCAGGCCGCCGAATTCATTCAATCCGCGGGTATGGGCACGATCGTAGATCACCCCCACAATAAGGAAGAGCATTGCGGTGATCGTGCCGTGATTGAACATTTGGAAAACAGCCCCCGTTATCCCCTGCGTGTTGAGCGCCGCCATGCCGAGAACGACAACTCCCATATGACTGATGCTCGAGTACGCGATGAGCTTCTTAAAATCATCCTGAGCCATCGCGCAGAGTGCACCGTAGACAATATTAATAAATCCGAGTATGGCGAGAGGAATCTGATAATGAAGCGTCGCATCGGGGAACATTGGAAAACTGACGCGGAGAATACCGTACGTACCCATCTTCAACAGAACACCGGCGAGAATCACGCTGATTGCCGTAGGGGCCTCGACATGCGCGTCCGGAAGCCACGTATGGAACGGGAAGATCGGCACCTTGATGGCAAATCCTATAAAGAGCGCAATGAAGGCAACATATCTCCAGGATGTGTTGAAGCCTGCCAGGATCGAGCCGGCATCATAATTCGCGGGATTCATCATCGCGAGCATGTTGAACGTGTGCATCTTTTCACCCGTTGCGGGATCGACAACGCTCACGCTGAAATACAACGCCAGAAGTGCAAGCAGCATCAAGACGCTTCCGAAAAGCGTATAGAGAAAGAACTTGATCGCGGCATATTCTCTGCGCGGTCCGCCCCACACGCCGATGAGGAAATACATCGGGAGAAGCATGAGTTCCCAGAACACATAGAAGAGAAAGAAGTCGATCGAAACAAACACACCCATCATTCCGGTATCGAGGAGAAGAAGAAGCGCAAAATATCCCTTCACGGATTTTTCGATTCCCCACGAAGCAAAAACGGCAATAAAGGAGATGATTGCCGTCAGGATCACCATCAGGACACTCAGACCGTCGATCCCAAGGAAATAATCGATATGGACACGCCCGAACCACGCGACGGAAGAAATGTCGATCCAGCTTGCTTTCTCCACGAACTGGAATCCTTCCGGAGTGTTCACACCCGCCATGGTACGGTTGAAGTTCAGATAGATAACCGCCGCAAGGACAACCTGGATCCCTGCCATAACCGCCGCTGTCCAACGGATAAGATTCTTGTTATCCTTCGGAAGGCAGAGAACGATGACCATGCCGATGATCGGCAGAAATGTAATCCAGCTTAAGATGCCCATAGTACGAAACCCCTCAGATTAGCGACGCAGTAAATCCGACAACCCTCATTTTAAAAAGAGGAAAAAGAAAATCATGACGCCCAACAGGACAAACGCAAGATACGTCTGAACTCGTCCGGTCTGCAGTTTTCTCATGAGCGCTCCAAAGAAGCCCGACGTCATGCCGACCCCGTTCACGACTCCATCCACCACATACTTATCGAACCCGCCGGCACCGGACCAGAAGAAAAAGAGTGTCAGCGCACCGCAGAGTATTGCCATGAGAATGGCGCTGACATACGCCTCTTGAGACCAGAACCACTGGCCGGTCCAGAATGCCACTAGTGCCGCAACAAGAATTCCGACCACAAGGAACGCTCCGGCGCTCAGCTTCTTCTCCTTCGCGTGCTCCGAATATCCGAACACAACCGCCAATGTCCAGCTTGCAGCGCCGTTCACAATTCCGTCGATGATATACGTATCAAACCAGCGGAACATTCTGGTAATCCCCAACACTCCTCCTACAACGACTGTCCCATAGAGCTCATCGAAATACCACTTATTCAACAGGAATTTGTACACTCCGCTCAGCCGCGCAGCCCAGGAATCCGCGCTGATCTTTTTCCAATAATAGGTAACAAACGCAAGGAGAATCCCCAGTCCGGCCACAGCGAGCGAGAGAGCCATCGCGGTGTAGTGAACAGTGTGATGGGCTTCCTCGAAAACTCCCGCCCCGGCCGCCTGGACTGCGGCAGGAACGACGGAGGCAGGACGCTCAATGGCATGTGCAAACCATCCATCGGAAGGATCAAGCGGATTTGAAGACCAGAAGATGAAGATGCTGAGCACCGCAAAGATCACGAGCGGTATCGTCATCGTCTTCGGTGATTCGTGAACATGCTCATACCGGTGCGGATCCCGATGTTCGCCAAGGAATGTCAGGATCACGAGCCGGAACATGTAGAAGGCCGTAAGTCCCGCAACGAAAAATCCGATGACCGG
>DATIXJ010000077.1:0-23743 GCA_035518715.1 Bacteroidota bacterium
TCGCAGTTGCGACAGACGCGCATCATGTGCTTGCGACCTGTCGTTGAATCGGTTACCGGCTTTCTCCCCACACGCGAGGGTTTGCTGCATTTCGGGCAGATCACCATGACATTTGCTGCACTGATCGACGATTCTTTCTGCATGATCCCGCCCTGAGGATTTTTCTGTGAGGGACGGGAATGGCGCTTGATGATGTTAACGCCTTCCACGATCACGCGCCGTTCATCGCGGAACATCTTCAGGACCTTGCCGGTTTTCCCGCGCGCATTTCCGGCAATCACGATGACCGTATCATTCTTGTGAATTTTCATAGAATCACTGCACTTTCATCGTTAAAGGACCTCTGGTGCGAGGGAGATGATTTTCATATAATTTTTATCACGCAACTCGCGGGCAACCGGTCCAAAAATACGGGTACCCCTCGGTTCGCCCTGTGCATTCAGGAGCACGGCGGCGTTTTCGTCAAAACGGATAAACGATCCGTCCTTGCGCCGCGTTTCCTTTGTTGTCCGGACGATCACGGCACGCGAGACCTCTCCTTTTTTCACACCCGCACCGGGAATTGCGCTCTTGACGGAAACAACGATAAGATCGCCGACTCCGGCGTATCTGCGGTCGTGACCTCCGAGGACGCGAATACAGCGAACCTTCTTTGCGCCCGAATTGTCAGCCACGACAAGATTTGTTTCTTCCTGTATCATAACAGTACTGAACTGGTTATTTTGCTTTTTCCACGATCTCCATCAGCCGCCACCGTTTCAGCTTGCTCAGCGGCCGTGTTTCCATGATCCGCACGATATCTCCGATCCCCGCTTCCTGCTTCTCGTCATGCACCATCAGCTTCGACGTCCGGGTGAAATATTTTTTGTAAATCGGATGCGCCACCCTGCGCTCGATCGCGACGACGATGCTTTTCTGCATCTTATTGCTGACGACTTTGCCCTGACGGACCTTCCGGTGTGACGTGCGTGCTTCCATAAGACCTTACTGTTCCTTTTTTGGTGTTTCCGCCGGAGCGGGCTTGTTCTTCTGAGCCTTCGCTCGTTCGTTGAGAACCGTCTTCATCCGCGCAATATCCCGCCGGACGGTACGGATCTTTATCGGACTCTCGAGCTGGCTCGTCGCCTTCTGAAATTTCAGATGGACGAGGTTTTCCTCCTCATCCTTGATGCGCTTCCGCAGTTCCACTTCCGGCAATTCCCGGACTTCTCTGACTTTCATACAACAATCCCTCTCTATGCCGCTTCGTGCGCCGGACGAATGACCATCCGGGTTCTTATCGGAAGCTTGTGAGCTGCAAGATCCATCGCTTCCGTTGCAACCGATTTGTTGATCCCGCCAAGCTCGAACAGGATCGTTCCCGGGCGAACAACGGCAACCCAGAACTCGGGCACGCCTTTTCCGGAACCCATACGGGTTTCTGCGGGTTTCTTCGTCACCGGCTTGTCAGGAAATATCCGGATCCAGACCTTTCCCTCACGCTTCATCAAGCGCGTAAGAGCAACACGCGCCGCCTCGATCTGGCGCTGTGTGATCCATCCGGGTTCGAGCGCCTTCAATCCAAAATCACCGAAGGCAACGGAAAATCCGCGGCTTGCTTTTCCTTTCATCCGCCCACGCTGGGCTTTACGATATTTTACTCGTTTCGGTAGTAACATACGACCATCAGATTAAGTGCTTTTTGCTGAACGATCAAGAACTTCTCCGCGGCAGATCCAGACTTTTACGCCGATGGTGCCATAAATGGTCATCGCCGTCGCCTGGGCGTAATCGATGTCGGCACGAAGGGTGTGGAGTGGAATGCGGCCTTCCTTGTACTGTTCGGAGCGGGCAATTTCTGCTCCGCCCAGACGGCCGCCGCACATCACGCGAACACCTTCGGCACCCATCCGCATCGCCGAGGTGATACCCATTTTCATTGCACGCCGGAACGACATGCGTCCCTGCAGCTGCGATGCGATGCTCTCGGCGAGCAAATAACCGTCAAGCTCGGGCCTCTTGATCTCGTGGATGAGAATCTTGACTTCCTTGTTGGTAATCTGTTTCAGCTCTTCTTCGAGCTGTGTAATTTCCTTGCCGCTTCTGCCGATGACGATCCCGGGCCGCGAAGTATGAATGGTGATCACGGCGCGCTTGGGCGTCCGGTCAATGAGGATTTTGGAAATCCCCGCTTTCTTCAACCTGTTCTGAATATATTGGCGAACCTTCAGATCTTCCTGCAGTTTTCCTGCAAAATCTTTTTCGTCGTACCAGTTGGAATCCCAGGTTCTCAGGACTCCGAGACGAAAGCCGACCGGATGAACTTTTTGTCCCAAGCCTACTCCTTTTCTTTTTGAGAAGTTTTCTTCGCTGTTTCTTTGGCTTTTGGCGCTTCCTTTGCCTTTGCCGTTTCCCTGGTCTTCGGGGATGCTGCTTTTTTGATTTTCACTTCCCGCTGACCGATCACAATTGTCAGATGATTCGACCGTTTGATCATTCTGTATGCTCTTCCCATCGGTGCTGGGAGCATCCGCTTCATGCCGGGACCTCCGTCGACAGAGACTTCCTTCACAAACAGTGTCTCGATATCGGTGCGTCCGGCTTCGTCCTTATTCTGGAGATTGGATACAGCAGACCGGAGCACTTTTTCCGCGACACGGGAAGCGTGCTTCGGGGAAAAATGCAGTATGCTGAGTGCCTGCGGCACCGATTTTCCACGAATGAGGTCAACCACCAGGCGCATCTTGCGCGGTGAGGAGTTGACATAACGATGTATTGCGCGGGCTTCCAGCATAATTATGCACCTTCGACGGTTGTGGTCGACTCACTCTTCAAACCGGGATGTGCACGGAAAATCCGCGTTGGCGCAAACTCGCCGAGCTTGTGCCCTACCATTCCTTCGTGCACGTAAACCGGAATGAACTTGTTTCCGTTGTGGACTGCGAAGGTGTGACCCACGAATTCGGGAGTGATCGTCGAAGAACGGGACCAGGTCTTGATAACTTTCTTCTGCCCTGATTTCGTCATCGCTTCGACTTTCTTTGCGAGCTTCGGGTCGAGAAACGGCCCTTTTTTCAGTGATCGACTCATAGTTATTTCCGACGCTTAACGATGAACTTGTTGGATTTCAACTTATGATGACGCGTCTTCTTTCCTTTTGTATGCCAGCCCCATGGGGAAACCGGGTGAGGATTGCCCTGGGGAGATTTTCCTTCACCGCCGCCATGCGGGTGATCGACAGGGTTCTGCACGACACCGCGTGATTGCGGGCGAATCCCGAGCCACCGGGACCGGCCTGCTTTTCCGAGACCGACATTTTCATGATCCGGGTTGCTGACCACGCCAACCGTGGCATAGCATTCCATCGGCACATTCCGGATTTCGCCGGACGGCATGCGGAGCTGAGCAAACTTTCCCTCTTTTGCCATCAACTGGATCGAAACGCCTGCACTCCGAGCAACCTGTCCGCCCTTCCCTGGACGCAGTTCCACATTGTGCACAAATGTCCCGACCGGAATATTCGACAACGGCATCGAGTTGCCGACTTTAATGTCGGCAGTCGGTCCGGAAACAAGCATTTCTCCGACTTTCAGGCCGTCGGGTGCGAGGATATACCGTCTTTCACCATCTTTATAGAGGAGGAGTGCGATTCTCGCCGAGCGGTTCGGGTCATACTCGATTGCATCGACACGGGCCTCGATACCGAATTTCTGCCGCTTGAAATCGATAATGCGGTAAAAGCGCTTGTGTCCCCCGCCTCGGTGCCGGGATGTAATATGCCCGTTGGTATTTCTTCCGCCGGACTTTTTCAGGGGCTCGATGAGTGAACGTTCCGGCTTCGACTTCGTAATCTCCTCGAACGTCGGAATCGTCATCCACCTCGTGCCTGCGGTATTCGGTTTCAATATGCGAAGGGGCATAAGCTCTTCTCGTTATCGGAATTCGTCAAACGTTTGCAAACAAATCAATCTTATCACCCTCTTTCAAGGTCACGATTGCTTTCTTGAAATGAGAGGTCTTGCCTTCAAATCTTCCGCGGCGGGTCATCTGAACTTTGGTTTTTCCCTTGAAGTTCATCGTCCTCACATTCACCACGGTCACACTAAATTTCTTTTCGATTGCGCGTGCGATATCGATCTTGTTGGATTGCGGATCGACTTCAAACGCGTAAATGCCTTTCTCCTGAAGATTCGAAATCTTCTCTGTCACAATTGGGCGAAAAATTATTCCCGTCATGGTGTCTCTTGATCAATGAAAAGTTTGCTGCAGCACTTCGAGAGCGCTCTTCTGGATGAGAAGCATCTTATTGTCGAGAATCTCGTACGTGGAGGCCTTCGACGCCTCTACAATATTCAGCGCCGCAATATTTCTTCCTGATTTCCAGACCACCGAGTCGGTCTTCGGAACCACGAGGAGCGTTTTCTGACCCGAAAGCTCAAGTGCTTTCAGGATGGCGGCCATTTGCTTGGTTGCAGGCCGCTCAAATGAAAAGTCTTCGACAATCCTGATCGCCGCGTCTTTTGCTTTATAGCTCAGCGCGGATTTTCGCGCGATCTGCCGGACCTGTTTCGGAAGCTTCGAAGAATAATCACGCGGCTGAGGCCCAAAAATCGTTCCGCCGCCCTTCCACAACGGTGAGCGGACAGCTCCGATACGCGCCCTTCCGGTATGTTTCTGTTTCCACAATTTCTTGCCGCTTCCCTGTACCTCCCCGTACGTCTTGGTCTTGTGCGTACCCTGGCGCTGATTTGCCAGATAGGTCGTCACTGCCTGGTAAATGGCATGATCGTTGGGAGTGATTTCGAAAATTTCCGGGGGGAGACTGACCGTCTGTCCCGATTTCGAACCATCTTTCTTATAGACCTCGAGTTCCATACATTATCCGACGTTATGCTATACTTCTTTAAGAATCTCGACGAAACTGTTGATGTGTCCCGGGACAGATCCATACACGAGAAGAATATTTGATTCCGGGATCACCTGGACCACGGTGAGATTCTTGACCGTGACGCGTTTACCGCCCATGCGGCCGGCCATCAACATGCCTTTAAAGACACGCGAAGGATAGGAGCTTGATCCGACCGAACCGGGTGCTCGCTCGCGGTCGCTCTGACCGTGCGTCCGTGAACCGCCGCCGAAATGGTGGCGCTTCACGACGCCCTGAAATCCTCTGCCTTTTGATTTTCCAGCGACAGAGACACGATCGCCTTTTGCGAAAACCGCGTCAACTTTGATCTCAGAGCCGACAGGATACTTGGAAACATCAAAGCCGGCAAACTCCGCGAGTAGTTTCTTCGGCGCAACGCCCGCCTTCTTGAAGTGCCCTGCCATCGGCTTGTTCACACCGCGTTCCTTTTTCTCGTCAAACCCGAGCTGCAGGGCTTCGTATCCGTCCCGTTCCTTTGTCTTCACCTGCGTGACAATACACGGGCCCGCCTCAATGAGCGTACAGGGGATCGATTCACCCCGCTCATCAAAAACGCTCGTCATTCCGATTTTCTTACCCAGAATACCGATCATAGTTTCATCTTGAAAAATAAGTAAACACCATCCGTCCCGGTGAACAATGCACAACCGGGAGAACTATCAAAGCGTATGGAAAAGAGAACCTTAGACCTTTATCTCCACATCGACGCCTGCGGGAAGCTCAAGCTTCATCAATGAATCCACCGTCTTATTCGACGAATTGAGAATATCGATGAGGCGCTTATGGGACCGCATTTCAAACTGCTCGCGCGATTTCTTGTCAACGTTGGGTGAGCGCAACACAGTGTACAGCGTACGTTTCGTCGGCAGCGGGATCGGTCCTGAGACGATCGCTCCAGTCGACTTCACCGTTTTGATAATCTTCTCCGCTGATTTATCGATCAGCGTGTGATCATACGATTTCAGTTTTATCCGTATTTTCTGTCCGGCCACGTCAGTCTTCCTTCAGTCGATTCAACCTATTCGATAATCTTGGTTACGACGCCGGCGCCGACCGTATGGCCACCTTCGCGGATGGCGAACCGAAGTCCCTCTTCCATCGCGATCGGGGCGATCAGCTCGACACTGAGATTGTCTACGTTGTCACCCGGCATCACCATCTCCGTTCCACCCGGAAGGGTCGCAACACCCGTCACGTCGGTTGTGCGGAAATAAAACTGCGGACGATAGCCCGTAAAGAATGGTGTATGACGGCCGCCTTCTTCCTTTTTCAATACGTAGACCTGCGCCGTGAATTTCTTATGGGGAGTGATGGATCCCGGCTTTGCGATAACCATGCCGCGCTCGAGCTCATTTTTTTCGATACCGCGAAGGAGCAATCCGGCATTATCCCCTGCCTGAACTTCATCGAGTTCCTTGCGGAACATCTCAGCACCGGTGATAACGGTCTTTTTGTGCGCCCCGAGACCGATAACTTCGACTTCATCGCTGACTTTAGCTTTTCCGCGTTCGACGCGGCCCGTACCGACTGTTCCACGGCCGGTGATCGAGAAAACGTCCTCGACCGGCATCAGGAAGGGTTTGTCGATGTCGCGTTTGGGAAGCGGGATGTACGAATCAACGGCTTCCATCAATTCAAAGATCGGCTTGAATGCAGGATCGTCGATCTTCGAATCCGGCACGAGCGCACGTTCCATGGCTTTGAGCGCGCTTCCCTTGATGATCGGGATTTCGTCGCCGGGAAATTCGTACCGCTTCAGTAGATCGCGAAGCTCCATCTCGACCAGCTCGATCAGTTCCGGATCGTCGACCATATCAACCTTGTTCATAAAGACAACGATACGCGGTACACCGACCTGGCGGGCAAGAAGAATGTGTTCACGAGTCTGCGGCATCGGACCGTCATTGGCCGCCACGACGAGAATGGCACCGTCCATTTGTGCTGCACCGGTAATCATATTTTTGATATAATCGGCATGACCCGGGCAGTCGACGTGCGCGTAGTGCCGCTTGTCGGTCGAATATTCGACGTGCGCCACAGCGATCGTGATACCACGCTCCCGCTCTTCGGGCGCATTGTCGATGCTGTCGA
Organism: Bacteroidota bacterium; assembly: GCA_035518715.1. Taxonomy (GTDB): domain Bacteria; phylum Bacteroidota; class Ignavibacteria; order UBA10030; family SZUA-254; genus DATIXJ01. Next base: position 6,998 of record DATIXJ010000077.1, read on the forward strand.
ATGTACGGATTGCAGCCCATCCTTTTTTCGCCAAGACCATCGTAATCGCCGCGGTCAGTGTGGTCTTCCCGTGATCGATATGACCGATCGTCCCAACGTTGACGTGGGGCTTATCTCGGGTGAACTTCTCTTTTGCCATGAAATGGTCTCCTTAATTTCTTGGGGATAAGGTGTTATGCTCTACTCTTATGCGGTAACTGCTTCTTTACCTTTTACTTTTTCGACAATCTGATCCGCGATCGACTGCGGCACTTCTTCATAGAATGCAAACTGCATCGTATAGATGGCGCGCCCCTGCGTCATAGACCGAAGCGTGGTTGAGTAGCCGAACATCTCCGCGAGCGGCACTTTCGCTTTGATCACCTGGGCATCTTTTCTCGCCTGCAACCCCTCGATCTTTCCCCTTCTCGAGCTCAGATCACCCATGACGTCGCCCATGTACTCTTCCGGCGTCACCACTTCGACATCCATAATGGGTTCAAGCAGAACCGGATGAGCTTTACGCGCTGCTTCCTTAAACGCAATGGAGCCCGCGATCTTGAATGCCATTTCGGACGAATCCACATCGTGATACGATCCATCGATCAGCTTGATCTTGACATCTTCGACCGGATACCCGGCAAGCACTCCGTTCAGCATTGCTTCCTGGATACCTTCCGAAACCGGATTGATATACTCTTTCGGAATCGCACCGCCGACGATAGCGTTCTCGAACTCGTATCCTTTTCCTTTTTCGTTCGGCTCAACCACAATCCAGACGTGTCCAAACTGACCACGGCCGCCGGACTGTCGGATAAACTTTCCTTCCTGCTCGACCTTCTTCCGGATAGTTTCTTTGTATGCCACCTGCGGTTTCCCGACATTGGCTTCAACCCTGAACTCCCGCTTCATGCGGTCGATAATGATCTCGAGATGAAGCTCGCCCATACCGCTGATGATCGTCTGTCCCGTTTCCTCGTTCGTGGATACTCTGAAGGTCGGATCCTCTTCCGAGAGCTTTCCGAGCGCTTCGCCCATTTTCTCCTGATCCGCTTTGGTTTTCGGTTCGATAGCAACCGAAATGACCGGATCGGGAAATTCCATCTTCTCGAGAATGATCGGATCGTTCTCATCACAGAGAGTATCGCCCGTGCGGGTATTCTTAAGACCGACCATGGCACAGATATCACCGGTATACGCTTCATCGATGTCTTCGCGGTGATTTGCATGCATCCGAAGAAGCCGCCCGACTCGTTCCTTTTTCCCCGATGTCGGATTATAGACATACGATCCGCTCTTGACAATGCCGGAATAGACACGAAGAAACGTCAGTTTTCCGACATAGGGATCGGTCATGATCTTGAATGCAAGAGCCGTAAACTTTTCCTTGTCGCTGACCTTCCGGACGATGTGGTCCTTCATATTTTCGTGATGTCCGGAAATTTCCCCGCCCGTTATATCGAGTGGCGAGGGGAGAAAATCGATCACGGCATCGAGCAATGCCTGAACGCCTTTGTTCTTGAATGAAGAACCGCAGAGAACGGGAATGATCGTGACCTTGAGACATGCCCGACGGAGCACCGCCTTGATTTCTTCGGGGGAAATCTCTTTCCCGTCGAGATACTTTGCCAGGAGTGTATCATCCTCGTCCGAAACGGCTTCGAGCATTCTCGTCCGGCATTCCTGCGCTCTCTTTTCGAGATCGTGAGGAATCGGAAGCTCATCCCACGTGATACCAGCATTGCTTTCGTGAAAAATGCGGGCTTTCATGGTAATGAGATCGATGACACCGGTAAACATCTCCCCTTCACCGACCGGGATCTGCACGGGAACGGCGTTTGCGCCGAGCCGGGCTTTCATCATCTCGATCACATTGAAGAAGTCGGCACCGACGCGATCCATTTTGTTCACGAAGGCAATTCTCGGAACGCCGTACTTATCGGCCTGGCGCCAGACAGTTTCCGACTGCGGTTCGACGCCGCCAACGGAGCAGAAAAGCGCTACGGCTCCGTCGAGCACGCGCAGAGAGCGCTCGACTTCCACGGTAAAATCGACGTGGCCAGGCGTATCGATGATGTTAATCCGGTGATTTTCCCAGAAACATGTCGTGGCGGCGCTGGTAATGGTTATACCGCGCTCCTTTTCCTGTTCCATCCAATCCATCGTGGCAGCACCGTCGTGCACCTCTCCCATCCGGTGGAGAACACCGGTATAAAAGAGAATGCGCTCCGTCGTCGTGGTTTTCCCCGCGTCGATGTGCGCCATGATGCCGATATTGCGTGTTCGTTCTAGTGGATATACCCGAGGCATGTGTTTCGTTTCTTCCTGATTATAAAATCGTTATGGTGTCGTTATCGTCGTCGTGTCGGTTTTACCATTTAAAATGAGCGAAGGCCTTGTTTGCTTCCGCCATCTTGTGCGTATCTTCTTTCTTCTTGACTGAATTTCCCTCGTTATTCGCCGCCGCCAAAAACTCGGAAGCGAGCTTCAACGACATAGACTTATCGCTGCGCTCGGAGGCATAGGTGATCAACCACCGAATCGCCAGGGCAACGCTTCTGTCCTGTCGGACTTCGGTCGGAATCTGGTACGTTGCCCCGCCGACACGCCGCGCCTTGATCTCAAGAACCGGCTTTACATTACTCACCGCCTTCTTGAAGATGTCGAGGCCAGGCTGCTTGCCGCGTTGTTCCGCCATTTCAATTGCATCGTACACAATGCGGCGGGCAAGATGCTTCTTTCCCTGCTTGAGCACGCTGTTGATAAATTTTGCCACCAGCAGATCGTTGAATTTCGGATCAGGGCTGATGAGTCGCTTTGTCGAAGATTTCTTTCTCATAGAGCAATCTTATTTCGGTCTCTTGGCGCCGTACTTTGACCGACCTTGTTTTCGTTCCGCGACGCCGGCTGTGTCGAGCGTGCCGCGGACGATATGATACCTCACGCCGGGAAGATCCTTGACTCTTCCGCCGCGGATCAGGACGATAGAGTGTTCCTGTAAATTATGTCCTTCGCCCGGTATATACGCCGTGACTTCAATACCGTTCGTCAGCCGGACGCGTGCGACTTTCCGCAGCGCAGAATTAGGTTTCTTCGGCGTCGTCGTATAGACTCTCGTGCAGACTCCCCGCTTCTGAGGAGACTGATGAAGAGCCGGTGCCTTGCTCTTCCAGGCGAGTTTTTCCCTGCTGAGTCGGACTAATTGATTGATTGTGGGCAAAACGGGGTACTCCTGTTTTTGTCAAAGCTTAGAAATATATGAATTTTCTGATTCTTTGTCAACTAATTTGTTCAAATACCGCAGATTTCACGCTTCCTACGAAGACGCCACCCGCTCCTTCTGCCGGCTCTTTTTCTTTTCCTCTTCCTCAACAAGCAGAGTGCTCAATTCGGGCTGGGGCGTCTCTTCTCCCGGCTGCACGATGATATTCCTGAATTTCTTCAGTCCTGTACCCGCAGGGATGAGGTGTCCCATGATAACGTTCTCCTTCAGACCCAGGAGGTGGTCGATCTTGCCTTCGATCGCGGCATCCGTCAGTACTTTCGTGGTCTCCTGGAACGATGCCGCAGAGATGAAGCTCTCTGTCGACAATGCGGCCGAAGTTATTCCAAGAAGAATCGGCTCCGTCGTTGCAGGTTCCGCATCGCGGTATTCGATCACTTTCTTCGTCTTCTTCCGCAACTCGGTATTTGCTTCACGCACCTTCTTTTTCGAGAGGATCTGTCCGTTCTTCAGCTTCGAATCGCCCTTGCCGGTGATCACGACCTGATCCTTCAGCAATTCATTCTCCTGGTTGATGGACTGGATGTCCACGTAATCGTCTTCCAGAAATTTCGTATCACCCGGATCGACGACGCGCACCTTCTGCATCATCTGGCGCACGATGACTTCAATATGTTTGTCATTGATTTTTACACCCTGCATCCGGTACACTTCCTGAATTTCATTCACGAGATATTCTTCCACGGCACCGACACCCTTGATCCGCAGAATATCGTGAGGATCAATGGCACCGTCCGACAACCGCTCACCCGCGCGAATAACATCGTTCTCCTGCGCAAGGACATGCTTGCCCATCGGGATGAGATAGCGTCGCTCATCGTGACCGTCGTGGCTCCGCACGAAGATTTCGCGCGATCCGCGACGCTGCGGCCCGAATTTCACAACCCCGTCGATCTCCGAAACGATTGCGGGATCAGCCGGGCTCCGGGCTTCGAAAAGTTCCGTCACCCGCGGCAAACCGCCGGTGATGTCGCGCGTTTTACCGCTGTCCCTCGGAATCTTCACGAGCACGGTACCCGCAGCCACCTTTTCACCGTCATCCACAACCATATGGGCACGAGTCGGAATAATGTAGCTGCCGACCTTCGCCCCCGCATCGTTAATGACCAGGATCGAAGGACTCAACGTCCGGTCGCGTGAATCGATAACCACCTTCTGAATATGCCCCGTCTGCTCGTCAGGCTCTTCGCGGTATGTGATATTCTCCTTCAGATCCTGATACTGCACTTTGCCGGCATGTTCCGAAATAATCACGGCGTTGTACGGATCCCATTCATAAATAATTTCGCCGCGTTTCACCGACGCACCGTCGGCAAGAAGCAGGGTGGCACCGTAGGGAACATCATACTTGGTGAGGATCCTGTTATCCTTATCAACGATATTGACGACACCACTCCGTCCGAGAACGATGAGTTTCCCCTCATTCTCAGACTGGTTGAGAAACTTGATCCCATCGTACTTGAGACGGCCGTCAAATTTCGAGACGATCTGCGACTGCGCGGCAATAAGACTCGCCGTGCCGCCGGTGTGGAACGTCCGTAACGTGAGCTGCGTGCCCGGCTCGCCGATCGACTGTGCGGCAATGATTCCGACCGGTTCGCCCGGCTCGACGAGTTTGGAGGTGGTGAGATTGCGTCCGTAGCACTTTGCACACACTCCTCTCCTTGCTTCGCAGGTCAGAACCGAACGAATTTCCACGGATTCGATCGATGTGTCGGCAATTGCTGCCGCCTTGATCTCGTCGATCTCCTCGGCAGATTTCACGAGAACTTTCCGACTCAACGGGTCAACGACATCACGAACCGCCACACGCCCAAGAATACGTTCCTGCAGGGGCTCTTTCACGTCCTCGCCTTCCTTCAGCGCACCGGTAAGAACACCGCGGATCGTGCCGCAGTCGTCAACTGAGATGATCGCGTCCTGAGCAACGTCAACGAGCCGTCGAGTGAGGTACCCGGCATCGGCGGTCTTCAATGCGGTATCCGCAAGACCCTTTCGGGCACCATGCGTGGAGATGAAATATTCCAGGATCGAGAGACCCTCGCGGAAATTTGCAATAATCGGTGTCTCGATCAGTTCGCCGGTTGCTCCCGACATGCTCTTCTGGGGCTTTGCCATCAATCCGCGCATACCGGCAAGCTGCCGCACCTGTTCTTTCGAACCGCGGGCGCCGGAATCCACCATCATATAGAGCGAATTGAATCCTTCACGGTCCTGCTGAAGCGCATCAAACAGCCGCTCGGCGACCTTATTCGTCGTGCGGGTCCAGATATCGATTACTTTATTATAGCGTTCACCATTCGTGATGAATCCGCGATAGTACTGATTCTGCACATTGTCGACATCCCTGAGCGATTTGTTGATGACATCTTCTTTTTCACCCGGAATGATGACATCGCCGACGGATACCGAAAGACCCCCGCGGGTCGCATACGAGAAACCGAGTTCTTTGAGATTGTCCAGGAATTCAGCCGTTATGAGATTTCCGCACGACCGAAAGACATTCTGCACAATCTGCGTGAGCCGTTTCTTATTGAGGAGCTCATTTATGAATCCGAGATCCTTCGGAACGATTTGATTGAAGAGAATTCTGCCCGTTGTTGTTTCCACGAGAGACTCCCCGATGCGGACTTTGATGCGCGCATGGAGCCCGACCGAGCCGCAGTTGTAAGCAATGATCGCCTCATTCGGACTGGAGAACAGCTTGCCTTCGCCAATGTCGCCGGTTTTCGATTTTGTAAGATAGTAGCATCCCAGGACCTGGTCCTGTGTCGGATGCACAATCGGCGAACCGTTCGACGGTGAGAGGATATTGTGGCTCGAGAGCATAAGAATACGGGCTTCAAGCTGCGCGTCGAATGAAAGCGGGACGTGCACGGCCATCTGGTCGCCATCGAAGTCGGCGTTGAACGCCGTACACACCATCGGGTGAATCCTGATCGCTTTACCTTCCACGAGCACTGGCTGGAACGCCTGAATGCCGAGCCGGTGCAGCGTGGGGGCACGGTTGAGGAGCACCGGATGCCCGTCGATAATACTCTCGAGGATTTCCCAGACTTCCGAACCTTTCTTGTCGACCATCTTCTTGGCGCTCTTCACCGTCTTGACTAACCCGCGCTCGATGAGCTTGCGGATAATGAACGGCTTGAAGAGTTCAACCGCCATATCCTTCGGCAATCCGCACTCGTGAAGCTTGAGCTCGGGTCCGACCACAATGACCGAACGGCCGGAATAGTCGACCCGCTTGCCAAGGAGGTTCTGGCGGAATCTCCCCTGCTTTCCCTTGAGCATATCGGAGAGAGATTTCAGTGCACGGTTATTGTCCGAACGCACCGCGTTGAGGCGGCGCGAATTATCGAAAAGTGAATCGACAGCTTCCTGGAGCATCCGTTTTTCATTGCGGAGAATGACTTCAGGAGCTTTGATTTCGATCAAACGCTTGAGACGGTTATTCCGGATAATGACCCGGCGATACAGATCGTTCAGATCGGATGTAGCGAACCGGCCGCCTTCGAGGGGGACCAGCGGGCGAAGTTCCGGTGGAATGACCGGAATAACGTCGAGCACCATCCAGGAGGGGTGGTTTGGAACACTGTTTTCGCGCTCACGAAACGCTTCCACAACTCGCAGCCGCTTGAGAATCTCCTGCTTTTTCTGAACGGAGGTTTCTTCCTTGGCGGCAATACGCAATTCTGCAGCGAGGGTCTCGATGTCGACACGTTTCAGCAGTTCTTTGATTGCCTCACCGCCGATGCGCGCGATAAACTTCTTCTCATCGTTATCCTCAAGTTCGCGGTTCTTGTCCGGAAGAGTTGCAAGGACGTCGTAATACTGTTCTTCAGAAAGAAGATCCATCGTCTGCAGCCCGGTCGTTCCCGGCTGAATAACGACATAAGATTCATAGTAGATGATCCGTTCAAGATCCTTTCCGCTGAGCCCCAGAATATTGCCGATCTTGGACGGTGCTGAACGGAAATACCAGATATGCACGATAGGCACGGCGAGCGCTATGTGTCCCATCCGTTCGCGACGGACACTTTTCTGCGTGACCTCCACGCCGCAACGGTCGCAGATGATTCCTTTATACCGGATGCGTTTGTATTTTCCACAATGACACTCCCAATCCCGCACCGGCCCGAAGATCTTCTCGCAGAACAATCCGTCCTTTTCCGGACGGAAGGAGCGGTAATTGATCGTTTCGGGTTTCGTCACCTCACCATGTGATCGCGAAAGAATCAGATCGGACGATGCCAGAGTGATCGTGATCTTGGAAAAATTCTTCTTGATCAGGTTTTCGTGTGATGTAAATGCCATGCGATTCTCTCCAATCGGTTTATTCGATCTTCAAATCCAAACCCAAACCCATGAGTTCACGAACCAGCACATTGAACGACTCCGGAACATTGGGTTCCGGCAAATTGTCGCCTTTCACGATAGATTCATACAGCTTGGCGCGACCGTAGACGTCATCGCTCTTCACGGTCAGCATTTCCTGAAGGATATTCGCCGCACCGTATGCTTCGAGCGCCCACACTTCCATCTCTCCGAACCGCTGACCTCCGAACTGCGCTTTTCCGCCGAGCGGCTGCTGGGTGATAAGCGAATACGGACCGATGGAACGGGCGTGAATCTTGTCGTCCACGAGATGCGAGAGCTTCATCATATAGATAAATCCTGCCGTCACCTGCTGGTCAAATGGTTCGCCTGTCCGTCCGTCATACAGCAGCGCCTTTGAATTCTTGTCGAGCTGCGCTTTTTCGAGTTCCGTCTGAACATCTTCCCATGACGCTCCATCGAAAATCGGTGTGGAGTATTTCTGATTCAGCTTCTTTCCTGCCCAGCCGAGTGCGGTCTCGAACAGCTGTCCGAGATTCATGCGGGAGGGCACGCCAAGCGGGTTGAGAACAATATCGACCGGCGTACCATCAACCATGAACGGCATGTCTTCCGTCGGGACAATCTTCGCAACTACGCCCTTGTTTCCATGACGGCCGGCCATCTTATCCCCGACCGACAGCTTTCGTTTCTTCGCAACATATACTTTCGCAAGCTGAACGATGCCGGAAGGAAGCTCATCGCCGAGAAGAATCTTCGTTTTCTCGTGCTTGTGATACTCGACGATGTCGTTCTTCTTCTGAAGATAATTTTCGTATATCCTAAGTATGAGGCCGTTCTTTTTCTTATCTTCCGTCCACTCTCCCCGGTAATCCAAATTCTCCAGTTGCTCGCCGAGGTTGACGAACGTCTCTTCCTTCAGCGATGTGCCGCCGCGGATCGCGACATCACCATCCATGGAGCGGATGCCGGCAGATTTGTCACCATCAAGAAGAACGCTCAGTTTCTTCACCAGCTTGTCGTAATTATCCTTCAGTGCTTTCTTCTCGGACCGATCAAGCTGATCGATGAGGCGTTTGTCCTCCTTTTTCGATTCTGCATCTTTCTTCTTCCGGCTGAAGAGTTTCGTCGCGATGACAATACCCTTCATTCCCGGCGGCGCCTTGAGTGAGGCATCCTTCACATCTCCGGCTTTCTCACCAAAAATCGCCTTCAGAAGTTTTTCCTCAGGCGTCGATTCGGTTTCACCTTTCGGCGTGATTTTACCGATGAGAATATCACCCTCGACAACGTCTGCACCGACGCGGACGACACCGTTTTCGTCGAGGTCCTTCACCGCTTCCTCGCTCACGTTCGGAATTTCGCGGGTCAGCTCCTCTTCTCCTCTCTTCGTGTCACGCACCTGGAGCTCGAATTCTTCGATATGCAGTGAGGTGAAGACGTCTTCTGCAACGAGACGCTCATTGATGACAATGGCATCCTCGAAATTATATCCGCGCCATGGCATGAATGCCACGAGGACGTTCCGGCCGAGTGCAAGCTCGCCGTGATCGGTGGCGCAGCCGTCTGCAAGGATGTCCCCTTTCTTGACATGCTGTCCCGGTTTCACGATCGAGCGCTGGTTGATCGCCGTATCCTGGTTCGTACGGAAGAATTTGATCAGGCGATACTCAACACGCTTCTTTTCTTCAAAACTGACGACCGCCTCATTGCTGGACTCATCGATATCGTAATTCACAATGATGGAGTTGGAATCGACATATTCGACAACACCATTGCGTTCCGCGATGATCATGGTGCGCGCATCACGTGCGATCTTTTCTTCGAGGCCTGTGCCGACGATCGGGGCGATCGGCCGGAGCAGTGGAACTGCCTGGCGCTGCATGTTGGAACCCATGAGCGCACGGTTAGCGTCGTCGTGCTCCAGGAACGGAATCAGAGCCGCTGCGGCGCTGACGATCTGGTTCGGCGCGACGTCGATGTAATGCACCTCTTCGGGTTTCACAACGGCGTAATCCGTCTGAAGCCGTGCTTTCACGCGGTCGGTGAGAAACTTTCCCTTGTCGTCAATCGCGTTATTGGTCTGCGCTATCGTATAGACGTCTTCTTTTTCGGCAGTCATGTACTCGATATCGTCGGTCACCTTGCCGTTTTTCGTCTTCCGGTACGGAGTCTCGATGAAGCCGAATTCGTTCACGCGTGCATGAATACACAGCGATGAAATGAGTCCGATATTCGGGCCTTCCGGTGTTTCGATCGGGCAGAGCCGCCCGTAATGTGTATAATGAACGTCGCGCACCTCGAATCCGGCACGCTCACGTGTGAGTCCGCCGGGACCAAGCGCCGACATACGCCGCTTGTGCGTGATCTCTGCGAGGGGATTGGTCTGATCCATGAACTGCGACAGCTGGTTCGTTCCGAAGAACGCATTAATGACGCTGGTGATCGTGCGGGCATTGACAAGGTCCTGCGGAGTAATCTTCTCATGGTCGCGCAGGCTCAACCGCTCGCGGATTGTCCGGGCCATGCGCACGAGCCCGATATTGAACTGCTGTCCGATCTGCTCTCCCACCGTGCGAACCCGGCGGTTGCCGAGATGATCGATATCGTCGACGGTCTTCTTGCCCTGCTGGAGATCGATAAGGTAGTTGATAATGGCGATAATGTCGTCCTTCGTCAGCGTCGTTTTGGAGACGGGGACGTTCAGATTCAATTTTGCGTTCATCCGGTAGCGGCCGACATCTCCCAGATCATAGCGCTTCTCATTGAAGAAGAGCCGTTCCAGAAGATTCTTCGCCGTATCGAGATCGGGAGCTTCGCCTGAGCGGAGCTGCTGGTAAATCGCGTTCAGCGCTTCTTCATCTGACCGCGCAATGTCCTTCTGGATTGTGTTCGCGATGACGGAAGTCTCACCGACGCCTTCGTGTTTGAGGAAACGGATCTTCTTGATTTCCGCCTTCTTCACCTTCTTGAAGATGTCCTCACTGAAAATGGTATCCTTGCTGACAAAAATTTCACCGGTCTTCTTATCGACGATGTCGCTGCAGACAATCCTGCCCACATAGTCCTTGAGATTGACCTTATGGGGATCGACTTCCTCGACAAGATTGAAGAGCTGGAGAATTTCATCGTCGGAAGAAAACCCGAGAGCGCGAAGGAGCGTCGTGACGGGAAATTTCTTCTTCCGGTCGATGTACACATACATGACGTTGCTGATATCGGTGGTGAATTCCACCCATGATCCGCGGAAGGGAATGATTCGGGCAGAATAAATCGGCATCCCGTTCGGGTGCATCGATTCATCGAAGAACACGCCGGGAGAACGATGCAGCTGGCTCACAACGACGCGCTCGGCCCCGTTGATGATGTAGGTTCCGCGGTGGGTCATCATCGGGAGATTACCCAGATACACTTCCTGTTCAATCGTGTCTGTATAGCTCTTGCCGTCATCGCTCTTTGTGGAGAGACGGAGTTTCGCCTTGAGCGGAACCGCGTAGCTCAGCCCCCGCTCCTGGCATTCGATCACGGCATACTTCGGCTTCTCAACATAATATTCGATGAACTCGAGGATATAATTTTCCCGCGCGTCCGTAATGGGAAAATTCATCGTGAAGATCTGCTGCAATCCCCTGTTCGCTCTCTTTTCCGGAGGAGTTGTTGCCTGGAGAAAGCTCTCCCACGACTCGATCTGCACGTTCAGCAGATCCGGGTAGTCGACGATTTGTGGGATCTTTGCAAACGAGATACGACCATTTGAGTGGTTGGTTTTCACGCGAATCATCCTTTATGAGTCAAATGACGGATCAAACTTGTTCTCTATCGTTTCATGCACAAAAACGGGAAACCGATAACCGTTCAACGACCGGCTACCGGCTTACCGCACCTAAGATTTCCCTCTGTTCCGTGTTGAACAGCAACATGCGGAGGCAGCGGTTCGTGCCCGTTTACTTCAATTCGACCTGGGCGCCCGCGTCCTCGAGCTCCTTCTTCAGCTTCTCGGCTTCCTCCTTCGGGACTGCTTCCTTGACGGTCTTGGGAGCGCCATCCACCAGATCCTTGGCTTCTTTCAAGCCGAGACCTGTGGCAGCACGGACGACCTTGATGACGTTGATCTTTTGTGCTCCGGCATTCTTGAGCACGACGTTGAATTCCGTCTGTGCTTCTGCGGCCGGTGCGGCTCCGCCTGCTGCAGGCATCCCGCCTCCTGCCATCATCATCGGTGCCGCGGCGGTCACGCCGAATTTGTCCTCGAGCGCCTTCTTGAGCTCCGAGGCCTCGAGCAACGTGAGCTTTTCAATCTTTTCGACTATTTCCTGAACTGCTGACATGGAATTCTTCTCCTATTTATTTCAAATGGATGGTTGAGAGGCGAACAGTTACGCCGCTTTCTTCTTTTCAATTGCATCGATGACACTCACCAGATCGCGCATCACCGCATTCACCGCACCGGCAACACCCGCGATGGGTGCCTGTATGCTGCCGAGAATGCCTGCGATGACTTCGTTCCGTGAGGGAAGCTTGGCAATTTCACCGAGTCGTTTCCCGTCGAAGACCTGCATTTCAAGCACGCAGACTTTCACCGCGAGCTTATCGTTCTTCTCCTGGAATTTCTTGATGATCCTTGCCGGCGCCACCGGATCGTCATACCCGAAGGCGATCGCCGTGTGTCCGACGAGTTTGTCGTACACGGCATCGTATCCGGTTGCGCGTTCCAGTGCTTTCCGTGCCAGCGTATTCTTCACGACGCGGTAATCAATCTTCGATTTTCGGAATTCCCGCCGCAGATCATCGACCTGCTCAACGGTGATCCCGGTGAAATCCGCGAAGTAAAGGGCCTTTGCGCGGCGCACCTTTTGTTCCACCTCTGCAATGATCTCTTCTTTTTCGGATCGTTTCATAGGTTCCTCATGGTAATCGCTGTCTTCTGAGAAGCCCGCACGATTATGCGGCAGGAGACAAAAGCGCTAGAGTACTTGAGTGCGTAATTTCCTAATGTGACGCGACGGCATTCCGGTCGATATGAACGCCCGGTCCCATCGTGCTCGACAGCGCGATGCTCTTGATATACTGCCCCTTCGCCGTCGCCGGCTTCAGGCGCACGACAGTGCTCAGGAATGCCTGAACATTGTCGACGAGCTTCGCAGCTTCAAAATTTGCTTTGCCGACGGTAGCATGGAGAATTCCCGCTTTCTCGACGCGGAATTCAATCTTGCCGGCTTTCACTTCCTTGACGGCCTTGGCGACATCCATCGTGACGGTCCCGCTCTTGGGATTTGGCATCAATCCGCGCGGTCCGAGTATCTTGCCGAGCTTACCAAGCTCGCCCATGGAGTCAGGCGTGGCAATAATGACATCGATATCCGCCCAACCTCCCTGAATCTTCTGGATGTACTCCTGGAATCCGGCGTGGTCTGCACCTGCCGCCTTCGCTTCCTCATCCTTCGGCGGCTTCGCAATAACCAGCACACGTACTTCCTTCCCAATGCCGTGGGGAAGTGCAACAGTACCGCGGATGGCCTGGTCGGCTTTCTTCGGGTCGACACCAAGATGAACTGCGATATCGACACTTTCGACAAACTTTGCCGTCGCCGCTTCTTTGACATGAGCCACGGCTTCCTCAACCGTGAACACCTTTTTCCTGTCCACCTTTGCCTGTGCCGCCTTGAACCTTTTGCTTTGCTTCATTGATATGATCCTGTTCTCGCGGTGCAATCGATCCGCCGAACGGCGGATCTCCCACGGAAAATGTTATTCTTCTACGGTGATACCCATACTGCGGGCAGTTCCTGCGATCATCGCCATCGCACCTTCAATATCTTTCGCGTTCAGATCGGGCATTTTCATCTCGGCGATCTCGCGGACCTGCTTCTTGGTAACCTTGCCAACTTTGTTCCGGTTCGGCTCGCCGGAGCCTTTCTCGACCTTTGCTGCTTTCGCAAGGAGCACCGAGGCCGGCGGGGTTTTTGTGATAAACGTGAACGACTTATCCGAAAAGACCGTGATCACCACAGGGATGATCAACCCCTGCTTGTCCTGCGTACGTGCATTGAACTGCTTGCAGAATTCCATAATGTTGACGCCCTTCTGTCCGAGGGCTGGTCCGATCGGCGGTGCAGGATTCGCCTGTCCGGCGGGAATCTGAAGTTTGATAAATCCGGTGACTTTTTTCATGGGATGATCCGCTTAAATTTACTTTTCAATTTCAACCTGATTGAAGTCGAGCTCGACGGGCGTTTTCCGCCCGAAGATGCTCACCATCACTTTCAGCTTCATTTTTTCCTCGTTAACGTCCTGAACGAAACCGGTAAAATTATTGAACGGTCCGTCGATGACCTTCACCGCTTCTCCCACATGGAACGGGACTTCCAGAACCTCAACATCCTTGCGTTCTTCCATGCGTCCGATGAGACGTTTGACTTCGTCGTACTGGAGAGGTACCGGCTCACCGCGGGGACCGACAAAACTGATCACCGAAGGAGCATTGAGAATCAGGTGTTTAGTTTCCTTATCGAGTACAGCTTCAACGAGGATGTATCCGGGAAAGAACGTTTTCGTCCGGCTTTTCTTTTTCCCTTCTTTCACTTCAAATATCTTTTCCGATGGCACCATGACGGCCGTAATCCGGTCATCGAGATGGGCAAGAGCCGCCTCGTTCTCGAGATGCGCCTTAACCTTATTTTCATGTCCGGAGTACGTCCGGACCGCGTACCATCGTTTTGGTGCCTGATCTTTTTCCATGTACTTCCTGTTACAAAATCGCCCGGAGAATATTGCTCACGATCCAATCCACGCCAAAGACAAAGAGTGAGATAATGCCGCACACTACCAACACGACAACAGTGGACTCGCGAAGCTCAGCATAGCCGGGCCAGGTGACTTTTTTCATTTCCTTAATTGCGTCCGTGACAAACGCGACGATTTTTTCTTTCATAATTGATCCTCGGGGTTTAACGGTCGATCCGCTCAGCACGTCAGGAGGGACTTGAACCCCCAACCTGCGGTTTTGGAGACCGCTGCTCTAGCCAATTGAGCTACTGACGTAGAAGTCGATTACTTGGTTTCCTTGTGCTGCGTGTGTTTATTGCACCAGGGACAGAATTTTTTATACTCAACGCGGCCAGATTGTTTTTTCTTGTTCTTTGTCGTCGTGTAGTTCCGGCGTTTGCAGTCGGTACACTCAAGTGTGATGATATCGCGCATTGGAAGATTTCACTCCGTCATGAAAAAGATGTTGTTACGATTACAGCTCGCCGAGCTTGCGATCGGGATTGAACCGATGACCTCATCCTTACCAAGGATGTGCTCTACCAACTGAGCTACGCAAGCAGTTCCAGAGCGGGAGACGGGACTCGAACCCGCGACCAACAGCTTGGAAGGCTGTGACTCTACCAACTGAGTTACTCCCGCAACTCCATGAGGACCGTTCGCATCAGCGTTCCATCCTCCGTCTTCAGTCCCTCCATGCATCACGCGACCGATCGCTGTGGGCAGGGAAGGATTTGAACCTCCGAAGGCCGAAGCCGACAGATTTACAGTCTGTTGCGTTTGACCACTTCGCTACCTGCCCGCATTCTCCTGCGGGTCCGTCGGGAACCCACTACCCGTTCACCCAAGCTTATCAATTCGGTCACCCGCACCCGTCACGATCGCCCTCTCATCTCCCGGCTTGCAAAAATATTCCAGAGCCGATGAGAGGATTTGAACCTCCAACCAGCTGATTACAAATCAGCTGCTCTACCGTTGAGCTACATCGGCGTCGCGATAAGAATCGTGAAACCTGTAAAGAAAAAAAAGCCCTACCGATCTCTCAACACCGGGGTTTTTCGTTCAAAAAGGGCGTTTTTCCAAATTCGGGCGGGCCGTTTTTTTGATAGCCAAGTAATATAACAATTTTACACTAAAAGTCAAACGCTTTACGTTCAATCTCAACGGGAAAGCGATACGGTAAAATCTACTTGGCGAAGGCGAGTCGGTTCCTCAGGGCAAGAGCTTCCGGAAAACGAGGATCCAGAATCAACGCTTCATCAACATATCTTTTTGCTTCATCTTTTTTCTGCAACATCGAGGAGACCAGAGCATTGTTATACCACGCTTTCGCATACATCATGCCGATGCCATCGACGTACTTGTCGTGCATGCGCGGGAATTCCGCATGAAATTGAAACGGAGGATTATCGTGCACAAGCGAATCGGGATAGACGCGAAATGCCAGCCCCGCTGGGATGATGTTCAATCCCCGGAGATATTCCATATCCACATCCTGCGTGACGTATACCGGACGGGTGCGGTAGTTTCTCATGATGAAACTCCGGATCGCATTTGCATACCGGTATTCAATAACCGACGGATCATACGGAAGACTGCGTTCGAATTTGTTCAGCTCGGGGATGAGGAGTGAGATCTCCGGCTTTGATTCCTGCACCAGCCACGGATACCGGTGCTCGAGCTGCGGATAGTACCACGATCGCCGCATGAGCTCTTTATCGATCACCACAATATCCGGACGAACATGCTCCACGAGCTGGAGGTAGTACGCGGAGGACACGAAATAATCCCACTGTGATGAGAGAATGATGCCGTTCTCTCCGACCGAAGCGAACATGTCGCGGGTATAGTTCTCCACGATGTGATTATCATTTTCATTGACGTCGGCATAATTCCATCCCACAAGTATCGCGGGAGAACACGCAAGCAGCACGGCGACAATCCGCGCGGAGCGCATATCCGGCATCAATCCCACGACGAAGTACGCCCCTGCCGCCGACCAGAACGCGATCGTCATGTAGGCGAGAAGGAAATACGAATCAATATCGTTGATGTCGTAATTGATCGAGTATGCAAGACATCCCACGAAGAGGAGAAGACTGAAGATAAGAAGGATCTTCGATCGTTTCAGCAGGGCAAGAACACCGAGCAAGGCAAATACGAGCGGAAAGTACGCATAGAGCCCGGCAAGGGTATTTATGAAATACGTGAATTGCTTCTCTGCACTGTCGAATGATGAAAATATCCAGACACGATAGACCTTCCCGCTGAAGTGCCAGAAAAACCTCTCGAAGTCGACAGGATTTCCCCAGTTCATGACCGGCGCGCGGGCAGCACGGATCGGCAGATAGAGATAGAGCGAGAAGCCCAGGAGGAACGGAACC
>DATIXJ010000078.1:0-29439 GCA_035518715.1 Bacteroidota bacterium
AATCTTCCTGTTGAGAGAACGCAGTTGTGGTAAGTGCGAAAGCAACAATTGACAGCAATATGATCTTGGCCATTTAAATCCTCCTCGAACCATCTCAAAGAATGACCTTGCTCACCATCCCCGGGAGTTATCACAAGGAAACAGATGATGGTAATATATGGAGTACTGCATCTACTATCAACCATCCGAACTGCTTATATTACGACCACTTGCTAAAGGCCGCAATGCGACTTAGACGGTATTGACATTTGTTACTTTTCTTATTACTGTTCCATTACAAATCGGGAGATCATGTTTCAGGCAGTTGGTGGTCGTTCATTCTCAGATTTATCCCACCGAAACAGCATCAGGGAAGAATGCTCGTTGCAGCATTTGTGATATGTGGTTCTCGCGAAAGGAGGGGTTATGTCACAGAGAATTGTGGTTGCATTTACACTTGTGCTTGTTGTTATGTTTGCCCTATCATGCAACAAGTCAAATAATACAATATTGAGTCCGTCAGTTCCAGTAGAACTTATTAGCAATTCATCGTTTGAAAACTATGGCAGTCCTTCTCTCGTAGGATGGACTGAAAGGGATAGTCTTACCGTCAGCCTTACACGTAGCGCCGCACCTGGCGGAGGTAATTGGTCACTGACAATTGCTGCGACATGGTTTCCTGCAAGCTACGCGAAGACAACAGTTCCCACGGTGGAGGGAAACCACCGATATAGATTCTCATTCTGGGGGAAACATGGCGAGACATGGATTGGCGGGGCATCTATATTGCTCAAACATTCGGACACGCTTTCTCTCCTCAATTCCATAGCGGTCGCTGACACTGCGTGGAGGCTCTATTCTGTTCTAGATACGCTTACGACAATCACTCGGGATAGTATTGTTGTAAGTCTGAGCGGCGGTGCAAACGAGATTATTGGAGGTCAAACATTTTTTGATCTGGTCAAGTTAGAAATCATTGAGTGATTGGCAAGGTCTGATCGCTGTGCAAGAAAAGCCCATTCTTCGTTGTCGGCTGGGCTTTTTCAATAATAGCCTACCTACATTTGATCAACAACCTCAACACGAATATTCCCTGCGAGCGGAATACAAATCCATAATTCTTACCATCCATCAGCGCTTTTTTTCTTCTTAAGAGGTTTCTCTTTATATCTTCCCATGCGAACTGTGGGAAAGAACACCCGGTCCTTTGTTACCTCTATTCCAAGATCTTTGAAGAAGTTTTTCAAGTTATTAATAAGAAGACAGGTTATGATGAACTGTTTACCATCCTGCAATTGGATTAATGCGTATTGATAACATTCCCATGGAGTGAATCCCTGATTAAACTTGTCTCCATAATAGGAACTCATCAGCGCAATACGTACAACTCTGATCCGGTTAAACGGAATTGAAATTTCCTGTTCTGCCGTTGAGATTGTGATTGTGCGGTTAATTTTATCGATTGTCACCTGCATACCATTGTTATACTTGAGATACTGAAGATGAACAATGATACAAGGAATTACAGAAATAAGTGTATACCCAGCAACTAAGACAATTGGCAGAATGGGTTTCAAAGTAGGATCATAGTAGGTAATAATCAATTCGCAACCCACTGTCCCAACAATTATAAACTTAAGGTTCTCTCTCACGATGAACCACTGACTCCGGAGCGTTATCTTAAATGTCTGGTCCATGCTATCGGCCATCTTTCAGTGGTTGGATTAAATGTTGATCTGAGGTGGAATTGTGGCTACTCTCTACTCTGGTCATTGTACTGTCGGTATGCTTCGAATCGCTGGGAGCCACACATGTACTCATAACAGAAGGTGATCCATTGCTCTTTTCGATAGACATCGGTATAAAGAATCAGGCCATAATAGTACAAACGATGTTGAACGCAAAAGTCTGTCTGTTTTGGATCAAAACAGATCGTGTCATGATATGGAATTGGGATTTGCGAGGCGAATAGAACTGGTACGGGTTTAATTGTAAGGGTTCTCGGATCGGGAACGCTATCTCTCGGTAACACCTCAAGATGCTTGCTCGCACCAACGACCCACGCTGGAGTATTTCCAACATTTTCTTCCTCGTGAAGGAAGTGCCAGCACTGACCGTCGAACCAATGTTTACCGTTCGATGTGTCCGGTATGGGCGCTGATATCGCAAGATAGGCTCTAAGCTGTTTGTGATTCGAGTCTTTGCTTTCGTTCACCAAGATTTGTGTTGAGATCGCCAGACATATTGTTGCAACTGCCAAAATGATTGTTGCCCACGAAGTGATCTTTTCAAGTGTTCCCATATGTTGCTTCTCTGGAGCAGAAGTTTTCATGTTCTATTCAAAGGTATGCAAATGTGGCGATGCCGAGTGTTAGAACCACATGATATGTATCCCCCGATTGTCCAACAAATATAACGTATCGATTGGGGAGATTCAACAGTCAGGGACAGCATAAAAAAAAGCCCCGACGATAAATTGTCGAGGCCGCAGTCTTACCAAAATCTTACCAAAGCCGTTACTGACCGTTACGAGCCGATAATAAATCTTACCAAAATCTTACCAAACGACTAACAAAAGTGGTGTTTCAGACATACGAAATTGCCCAAAACACTATTGAAATCAATATGCCGCACGACTTCTAAGCTGAGGGTTGTGGGTTCGATTCCCGCCGGGCTCACGAATTTCGCGCGATGTGTAGCACCGTCCCGTCCCATTCGACCAGAATGTGACGGGATTCTGAATTCGACTGATCAGTTAGCTCCAGCATCCATTTGGCCACAATCGCTAACTGATGTCGAATTGGAACGAGTCGTGCCTTGATTTTCTGCTCCGGCGCAGGTATCTTTACGCTATCAATCCATCGTCGAAGGTACCCGCATGTTGAAACTCGCCCTCTGTGCCATTATCATTTCATGGGTTTCGATCGGCATCGCATTCTCCCAGAATGTCGTTTCGCAAAGGAATGGCACATCCGCATCCATTGATCCTTCCACGGGAGTATTCCGGATTGCCTTCGTTCATCCTTCATGGGTATTTACCGGTAGCGTCCAGGGCGTCGTGTCCAACGTGGGACGGGATTCCGGGAACGATAGTATGGGATCTTATCGTGAACTGAAGTTTGATCTCGTTGACGGCAGGCGCTCCAGAGGCGGGATCAGGGTCTACGAAAAAGCCCCTCTCGCCCTCTTCACATTCACATTCATCGATCTATGCGATAGTCTTCCGCCATACTTCCCGGCATTTACCGGGATTCCCGATAGTCTGGTCATGTTTACCTACTCCGAACGCGAATTCGGATCCCCTCCTCTGTTCGGCAGACCGGGAGACTCCGGAGATCACAGCGGCCCGGTTGTGTTGTTCGATGGAAACCGAAACGCCTGCATACTCTCTCCCGCGTCCGACTTTATGATCGCGGATATTGTGAGTGGAAATTCCTCCCTGAAATGCGGATTGAATCGGGGAGTAAAGCAGATACCTGCCGGCTTTTCCTATCAGATGATACTTGTCGCCGATACAGGTATCAACCGTACCTGGGATGCCTGGGGGCGCGCATTGACGAATATCCATCAAAAGAAGAGACCGGCAAACGATGCGGATGCCGGTTTAAAATATCTCGGTTATTGGACGGACAACGGGGCCACGTACTATTATCATTACCATCCCGAATTTGGATATGAAGGGACGCTCCTTGCCGTGAAACGGCATGACGACGAGATTCATGTTCCCGTCCGTTACATGCAGCTTGACAGCTGGTGGTATGCGAAGGGATATGACAATCCGGACGGTACGACCGAACGAGCCGGGAAAAGGATCGATGAGCTTCCCGCCAGCCCGTGGAACCGGTTTGGGGGTCTTCTCACGTATGAGCCGCCGCCCGATCTCTTCGCGCAAGGCATCCAGGGATTCCACGATTCGATCGGCTTACCTCTGGTAACTCATAACCGGTGGATCAGTCGCGAGAGCCCATATCGAACCGGGTACAGAATTTCCGGAATCGGTGCGGTGGACACAAACTGGTGGAACATGATTATGACGTCGATTTCCCGATGGGGAGTAACGACCTACGAACAGGATTGGCTTGACCGGATCTACAAATTTTCTCCCGAATTTTCCACGACACCGGGAACCGCCGAGTCATTTATGGATGATATGGCCAGGGCGACCGGCAGCAGCGGCCTGACGATGCAATATTGCATGGCGTTGCCGCGCCATTACTTACAAGGCGGCGCTGAGTATTCCAACCTCACATCGATCCGGGTCAGCGGTGACCGATTTGAGAAGAGCAAATGGAAGGAATTCCTTTACGGCTCGCGCATGGCGAGCGCCCTTGGCATATGGCCCTGGTGCGACGTCTTCATGAGCTCCGAAACTCCGAACATTCTTCTTGCCACGCTGTCGGCCGGCATGGTCGGCATCGGTGATTCCATCGGCAGCGAAAATTTGCGGAACATTTC
The DNA here is from genome assembly GCA_035518715.1 of Bacteroidota bacterium. Lineage (GTDB taxonomy): Bacteria > Bacteroidota > Ignavibacteria > UBA10030 > SZUA-254 > DATIXJ01. Next base: position 4,435 of record DATIXJ010000078.1, read on the forward strand.
CATGTCGGTCCGGTCCGACGGGGTCATTGTCAAACCCGACGCACCGGTTGTGCCCCTCGACATCTCCTACCACGGTGATTCCCGGAACGATGGTGTACGGGTCGGATCCACATTCACCGATCACGGTGCGTCGCTCAGGACGATATATGTGTTTGCATACGCCGATTCAGCATCGCACGGTGATCTCAACGTCAGCACGTCTCAACTGGGTTTGAAGGGTAAGACGTTCAGATACGATTTCCTTTCCGGATCAGGCGGGGAGATCGACCCTCATCAACCCTGCAGAATTCTCACCGCCGCTGACGAGTGGTCGTACAATGTCTTTGTTCCGATTTCCGGAAACGGCATCGCGTTCATCGGAGACCCGGGGAAATTCGTAACATGCGGGAAGCAGCGGATCGCACGGCTCGACGCCGCAGGAAGCGGGATCAGGGCGATCATCCGCCTTGCCAGCGGGGAGAGAACCGTCACGCTTTGCGGCTCTGCTCCGCGGGATCTCGCCGTCGAAGCAATCGGAGGAAGCGTAACCGACAAGAAATTCAACCGCTCGACACATCTCTTCAGTTTTGAGATCCATCCTTCTGAACACCTCCCATATCGGGCGGTTAACGGAGATACGGTGGCCGAAATCCCTCTGACGATATCGATCCGATGACGATGTCGTGAAAAAAGAGCGTTTCGGGGATCCATTTCCCCCGATCCGGCGGTACTTGATTTTGTCCGGCTCTTTTCTATTATTCCCGGCATTCCATCCAGTCCAACATGATGAGAGGTACACGAATGCAATCGCAAATGCAGAAAGATCTCGATCGCCGAGCATTTCTGTCAATGGCCGGCAAAGGCGTCGGCCTTGCCGCGTTGACCACGGCGTCTGTTGCTTCACTCTTTAACAATGTTCATGCCGCGGTAAAACGCATTGAGCATCTGCCGCCGGAGGACGCAGCCGCGGATGAAGATTTCTGGATTGAAATTCAGAATTCGTTCTCTGTCACACGCGGAATCACCAATCTCAATAACGGAGGCGTCTCACCCTCCCCGCGGATCGTCACCGAAGCACTCGTACGCTACATTTGGGAACAGGAAGACATAACGGCCTACACGATGTGGCAGATCCTGGAACCGCAGTGCGAGACCGTCCGGACGGGATTAGCCGGAGTATTTGGATGCGATCCCGAGGAAATTGCCATCACGCGCAATGCATCCGAATCCCTTGAGATCCTCCTGGATGGCATGGACTTGAAATCCGGGGACGAGATCCTTACCACAACGCAGGATTATCCCCGCATGCTGACAACATTGCGACAGCGGGAACTGAGGGAAGGATTGAAGCTCAAGCTCATCAAAGTTCCCATCGCTCCATCGAATATCGACAATATCACCGATGCATTTGCACAGGGTATTACCGGCAGCACGCGGCTGATTCTCATTTCCCATGTCATCAACATTACCGGCCAGATCATGCCGGTGAAGTCTGTCTGCGATCTTGCGCGATCGAAGGGGATCGAAGTGATCGTCGACGGCGCACATTCGTTTGCACATTTTGATTTCAAACAACAGGACTTGGGATGCGACTATTTTGGCACGAGTCTGCACAAGTGGCTCTACGCGCCGAAGGGCACGGGGCTGCTGTATGTAAAACGCGAGAAGATCGAAAAACTCTGGCCGCTTATGGCGGCGGACAAATCTGAGGCGAAGGACATTCGCAAGTTTGAGGAAATCGGCACACATTCGGCCGCTCCCAAGCTCGCTATCGGTGAAGCGATTCTCTTCCACAACGGTATCGGACCGAAGCGGAAAGGAACCCGCCTCCGGTACCTCTCCCGCTACTGGATGAATAAGTTGAAGGATCTCCCGAACGTTCGCTTCCATACTTCGTTTGATGAGCATCAATCATGCGGTATTGCAAACGTGGAGATCGTCGACATCGATCCGGGGGCCCTCGGAACCTATCTTTTCGACAAACACAAGATTTTCGTTACGCCGATCATCCACGACGAATTCAGAGGATTGCGCATCACTCCAAATGTCTATACGACATTGAACGAGCTGGATCGCTTCTGCGATGTCATGGAAACGGTCGCTAAGAAGGGATTGCCAAAATAGGATGCTGACCTCCGTTTCGTGGGCGATAGCGAGCGACGAGATCGATTCGTCTTACCTGAAATGAACCGGGAGAACACTCTATGAAGGAGTGATCTGATCACGATTGGGATTCCTCTTTCAATCCGCTCCTCCCACGCTTCCAGGCTGTGCATTGCCCGGTCGATTACGACCGGCTCACTTGATTGGGGCAGTTTTTTCTCCAACAACCTCTTTCCCGGCAATGTTCTTACCAAAATACTCTCCTCGATCGAGAAGAGTCGTATTCCCCGCCAACAAATCGGCAGGGTCTGTTTAAACAGACAGCTTGTATGTGATCACCCAACCGCCTGCCTGTCGGCGGACCAGAGATCTTGCCAACTTTTTGGACCCACCGGCAGTCTAATAAATTATGTCTGGACATCAACCGACCGTTATTATCACTATGGACGAAGTCTTATGAATCGCACATGGGTACCCATCTTCCTCCTCATCTTCTCATCGAATACGGTATTGCCGCGCACTGCTTCATCTGCCCATACCTTGATGGGGCTGTGGAAGGCACAGCACTGGTTCGGGCCGGTGAGCCGCGGAACTCTCATCATCCAAAAAACCGGAGCGGCATATACAGCAGACATGATGGGGCGTTCAGTTCAAGTCCGTCTTGAAAGAAAAGAACTCTCATTTGAGCTCCCGGATGGACAAGGTTCATTCCGGGGAAGAATGGCGAGAGGAAACATCATCCTGGGACACTGGTATCCTCCTCCGTCTCATGCGCTGCTGGTTGGATTCAAGTTTGCATCACCGATTACTCTGAAGCCGGCCGGTCCCGATAAATGGATCGGAACGGTCGAGCCGTTTGAAGACGCGTTTACATTTTACCTCCTCGTGAAGAAACGCCCCGACGGAACTTTCGCCGCCATCCTGAACAATCCGGACCGGAATTATGGAGCCCAGATCGGCGTCCAGAGTATTGCGATGTCTGATAATAAAGTGACGCTCCTGGACAGAAGATCATCACAAAAGGAGGAAACTCCGGTGGCCGCCGGAGTGTATGATACGGCCAATGATGTTCTCACGCTGTCATTTCCCGACCGCGGGGGGACCTACGATTTCACCAGAGACAGCGATGAAAGCAATTTTTATCCGAGAGGCAGGCATCCCGGACGATATGTCTACCGGCAGCCGCTTTCACGCAACGACGGCTGGCCTACTGCATCACTCGACGAGGAGAACATCAACCAAGCAGGCATTGAAAAGTTCATACAGATGATTCTCGATATGCCGATGGATACTCTCAATGTGCCGCAGGTGCATGGCATTCTCATTGCCCGCCACGGGAAGCTGGTATTGGAAGAATATTTCCACGGCGAACATCGCGACAAATTACACGACACGCGCTCAGCGGCAAAGAGTCTCACTGCAACCATCGTGGGAGCTGCGATCCACAGCGGTGCCCGTCTCACGCTCACATCACCTGTCTATCAAGTCATGAACGGCGGAACATTCCCGCCGGGGATCGATTCACTGAAAAGGGCGATGACGCTGGAAAACCTGCTGACAATGTCGTCGGGATTCTTCTGCGACGATAATAATGACTCGGCTCCGGGGAACGAAAATACCATGCTCGATCAGACTGCGGAACCCGACTATTATCAATTCACACTCCGCCTCCCGATGGCGTATCCGCCGGGAGAGCACGCGATCTACTGCAGTATCAATCCGAACCTTGCGCTCGGGATGGTAAGCCGTGTCATGGGAAAATCTCCAATGGACATCTTTGACCAGCTCATCGGAGCTCCCCTTGGAATCCTGCGCTACGCCTGGGTTCTGGATCCCGCGGGACATCCCTACGGCGGAGGAAGCGTACAGCTCCTGCCGCGTGACTTCATGAAGCTCGGACAACTCATGCTGGATGATGGAGTCTGGAAAGGTAAGCGCATACTTGACCACGATTTTGTCGTCAAGGCCTCGTCACCCCTGTATAACATGAACAATATTCAGTACGGATATCTTTGGTGGAGCATCGAGTTTCCGTACAGGAATCGAACGGTGCGGGCCTTTTTCGCCGGAGGAAACGGAGGTCAGAGCGTGACGGTGATCCGGGACCTCGGTCTTGTCATCGCAACGTATGCCGGCAACTATGCGACGAGAGTCGGCTTGAAGATTCAGCAGGAATATATTCCCAATTATATCCTCCCCGCGGTTCGCGAACCCGGAGACAGCAGGAGCGCACCGGTGACTGAGGGTCATTTTGTAACTCCATATGGACATTCAGAGGCAAATGGAAGAGTTACCCGGACGGCGGGAGGCAGGAACTGAATGCGCTGAGTTCAGCATCGCGCAGATGCATCTGCCGATTCGGCATATCTGAATGTCATCGGCTCCGGAATCAGGAAATATCCGCGGATGGCAACTAGGGCGGAACGCTTCACTGACATCAATAGCCAGCCGCTCATTGCCAGTTCGACTCCGGCCGGGCGTCAGCCTATCGAAACCTCTCACCTCCCCTGAAACCACCATCGATCGCCAATCTATGGAGAGACGCCACGGACCTCCTGAGCAACCGCGTTTGTACCAATAAAATATTTCTTCTGAATCCATAGCGCGACATTCACCAAACCGATGAGCACGGGCACTTCGACAAGCGGACCGATTACCGCTGCAAATGCTTCGCCTGAGTTGATACCGAATACCGCGATTGCGACTGCAATGGCCAGTTCGAAATTGTTGCTTGCCGCCGTGAAGGAAAGTGTTGCCGCCTTTGAATAATCGGCCCCGATCTTCTTCCCCAGGAAGAAGGAAACAACAAACATCACAACGAAATATATCACCAGGGGTAACGCTATACGGAGAACATCGAGCGGAATCTTCACGATGTATTCCCCCTTCAATGAAAACATCACCAGAATCGTAAAGAGGAGCGCCACCAACGTCACTGGTGAAATTCTCGGAATGAATTTATTCTCGTACCACTCCCTGTTCTTGACCTTCAGGGAAACCAACCGGGTTATTATTCCTGCGGAGAAGGGGATGCCCAGATACACGAATACGCTCTTGGCAATCTGGCCGATGGTAACATTCACGGCAAATGTCTTCAAACCAAGCCAGGAGGGAAATACCGTCAGGAACACGTACGCATAGAGGGAGAAGAACATGACCTGGAAGATTGAATTGAACGCCACCAGCCCGGCCGCATATTCGGTGTCCCCCATCGCCAGCTCATTCCAAACGATGACCATCGCAATACACCGAGCCAGGCCAATCATGATCACTCCGGCCATATATTCGGGATAACCCTCCAGGAAATATATCGCCAGAATGAACATGAGCAGCGGGCCGATGATCCAGTTCTGCACGAGTGAGAGCAGGAGAACTCTCACATTACGAAACACGTCTCCAAGCTCCTCATACTTAACCTTGGCCAAAGGAGGATACATCATCAATATCAATCCGATGGCAATCGGGATGTTCGTTGTCCCGCTCTGAAAACCATTCCAGAAAGAGACGATGGAGGGAAATAGATATCCGGACAACACTCCGACGAACATGGCCGAGAATATCCAAACGGTGAGATACCTGTCGAGAAAGGAGAGCCGTCGCGTCCTGTGCAGCATCACATCACCCCTTGTTCACGAATGCCAGAATTCTCTTTTCGATCTCATCCCGCACGGCGCGTGTCCTCTTCAGCTTCTCTTCGTATGAGCCCGTGAATCCTGATGGATCGTCAAAATTCCAATGGAGCCGTTCCGACACTCCGGGAAAAATCGGACAGCGTTCGCCGCTGGTTTCATCGCACACGGTGATGACATAATGGAAGTGCTTACCCTGCTTCAGGAAATCAAACACACCCTTGGTTCGGTTCATGGAAATGTCGATGCCGATCTCTTTCATTGCATCGACAACGATCGGGTTCAGCTTCCCCGGTTCGATGCCTGCGCTCTCAACTTCAAACCGTTCACTTCCGTATTTTTTGAGGAATGCTTCGGCCATCTGACTCCTGGCACTGTTGTGTACGCAGACGAAGAGAACTTTTCTTTTTTCCATATCACCGTTCCTGCTCAAGCGCCTATGCCGTCTTCGGGTCACAGCATCCGGGAGCACAGCAGGAAGGTTTCTCCGCGTAGACGGTGACACTCGAAAGCACATTCCCGGCAGCACGAAATTGTTTGAGCTCGTCATCATTCAGGTACTGCCCGAGAGTCTCATCGGGAATGATGATCGGTTTCTCTTTCACCACACGAATATTGGCGAACCCCGTTTTTTGAATGATGCCAAGATAGTCGGTCTTGTTGAGCGCTCCGGAAATACATCCGGCATACATTTCAGCGGCACGCAGGATTTTTTCCGGCAATGTTGTCGACGTAACCACATCGGAAATGCTGAAATGACCCCCAACCTTCAGCACCCTGAAGATCTCTTTGAAGGCTCTCTCTTTGTCGGGAACGAGATTGAGAACGCAGTTGCTGACGATGACGTCAGCAGTGCCGGCCGAGATCGGCATCTTCTCGATATCGCCAAAGCGAAATTCGACATTGTTGAATCCCAGCTTTTCACAGTTTTTCCGCGCCTTTTCAATCATCTCATCGGTCATATCCACACCGATCACTTTTCCCGACTCACCGACGATTGCTCTTGATACAAAGGCGTCGTTTCCGGCACCGGACCCAAGGTCGACGACGGTATTTCCGGGACGGATCTGTGCAAACTCCGTGGGGATTCCGCAACCCAGTGCAAGATCGGCGTCCGCGACATAGCCGTTCAGTTTCGTGTAATCCTCTGCAAAGACGGCATAGTCGATCGTTGAGCAGCCGCCGGCACCGCAGCAGGATTTTGCATTATCTTCGCGCGACTGTCCTGCAATCTGAGCGTAGTGATCCTTTACGATTCTTTTTACATCGTCAGATGGTTTCATGGTTCATTTCCTTTCATCAGTACAGCATGTGCTTCCGGGCATCTTCTTATTGATAGCCTCGATGAATTTGCCGAACTCTCTTGCCATCCTGTCCCACCGTGCTGCATCGATGCAGTAGCAGGAACGGGGGCCGTCGATTTCCCCTTTGATCAATCCAATATCCCGAAGTTCCTTGAGGTGCTGGGAAACAGTCGATTGGGCGAGCGGAAGGACTTCCACAATCTCTCCACAGACACACGTCTTGCGTTTGGCGAGGGTTTCAAGAATTGCAAGGCGCGCGGGATGGGAAAGGGCGTCTGCAAAATCCGCAATTCTCGATTGCCTTTCCTCGAAACTATCCTTTTTGCTGAATGCCATAAGGTTGTCCTAATTTTATATCGTAAATATACGATAAAAGGTTGCATTTGTCAAGACCTCGAAAAACCGACAATAGGATGAAGCAAGGGATTCGGAGATTCGCCGAGTGTAGTGTGGAACAACACCGTCTACCTGGTGCTGAATAGAATCCGGGTCTGGTCGACGGACGGTAGGCCCTTTCGGATTCCTTGGTGGCATCAGAGTCAGTCTGCTGCTAAAAGTATACCGCGTTTGGAGAGGAGAAAGAAGTAGATATCACGAGCAAACACAAGAAGTCCGGCCGAATTCACTCATCGTCTGGTGATGGCGCTATTTAATCATTCAAAGATTTTGTCCCCGAAGGAGTCCTTCGGACATTTTTCAATAGGTAAGGACGCAGTAAATGAAAGATTTAATCATTGATCCGTTTTGTCTCCGAAGGGTCCTTTGGGGAAAATCGGAAAATGAACCGACGACACCAGCTCATTTACTCAGATTCTCGTTGAATGACTCAGGAACGCCGCCTCAGAGGTGATTCTCGAAGAGGTTTTCTATCTCGCACTCCGTCAGAGCCCGGTTGTAGATGCGAAAGTTGTCCATTGCTCCCTTGAGAAGCCTATGGGTGCCCTGATTTTCAGGAGACCATCCAATGGCAAGCGGGTAGGTGTTGACATTGAATGAGGAATCGGGGTCGTTCACTTCATTCCATAACCGGCCATTCTTGTAGCTCTTCATCTTGTGGTCGATTCTATCCACGACAAAAGCAAGAAAGACCCACTCGTGTGTCCCGAACCAGCAGTTCCCGCCGTCAAGCTCGCGCATACCGGCGTCGCTGCCGGCAGATTTCCAGTTCGGATACCACGCCGTGGAGCTGCCTTCCTTCGCTTCCAGATAATACTCGCGATTGCTGTAGTACCCCCGGACTGGCCCCGCCTTGGAAACGAGGTAGGTATAATTACCCAGGACGGAATCAATCCTCACCCAGGTAGTCATGGTGAGCTGCCGGGATGGGTTGAGTGTGGTGTTGTCAGGTACCGAGATATAATTCGACGAGCCGTTGAAGAGATATGCCCCGTTGGGATTTCCCCACGCATCTCTTGTAAACTCCGCACCAGTCGCCATTCCATCGTTTCCGGAACCGCTCGCATCACGAAGATCTCCATCGAACGGCAGGTAAAGGATCAGACCTCTCTCGAGCGACGACTTTCCCCAAGTTGCCCGTACCTCCACTGAGCCGGTCAAAGGGAGCAGGTCCACTCCCGCCGGGGTCATTTCTCCGGCACGGACATTCACCTTCGTCTCTCCGGTGTACTGCCTGACTCCATTTACATCGAGAGCATCCACCTGCAAATTCCAAGATCCGACGCTGATGTTACCGACGGTGCCGGTAGCCGAGAGTGATGCATCAGACACCTTGAGCCTGAACGAACGCTTCCGGAATCCGTTGCGAGAGAGCGTCACGACCACGCTCTTGACCTCTTTGGGTTTCCCCTGAATGGAAAGAGATACCGAGCCGGTCCCGGCCTGACCAGTTCCGGCAGATTGGTGTGAAAGATGCCAGGCGTATCCATCGCTGAAACAGCAGAGCGATACCAGCAAGAAGGGCAAGAAAGTAAACCTCACCATATAAACCTCCGATCGAAACAGACATTTCGATAACAACAAAAATGAGCAACGTTAGCTATCCAGAAATTGGAGTTGTACCGATGAACGCCGGGAAATTTGATGGAAGAATGTATTCGATGTCATCAAGAATGTCAAGTACCCCCTCACACAGATCACGTTTTCAGACTAATTGTGCGAGCAGGAGTGGCCCCATTGACACATTTGGTGATCTTGCCCCCGAGGGGGTCCGTTGGATATTTAGACATTCATTCATTTTGCCAATAACTCATTGGGTACTGGCTGAGTGGATGAATGATTAAATCATTGCACATCATTAGGCCGTAATGAATAAATATGCAAATGAATCATTACGGCCATCCCTGAGCAATGATTCATTGACAAAATCAGTAAATGAGAAAATTCTCTTGCATATTTCAATCAGCCATTGCTTCCATTATATTCGTATCTTATGTTTCAGGGAGATCTCACTACAACAACGAAAAAGTGAACATCATGCAAGAACGTAGTCTTGGAACTAGCGGCCTGAAAGTCTCCGCCCTGGGACTTGGATGCATGGGAATGAGTTTCTCATACGGCCCCGCCGCTGATAAGAAGGAAATGATTTCATTGATCCGGTCGGCAGTTGAACTGGGTGTCAATTTTTTTGACACTGCGGAGGCGTACGGTCCCTACGCGAATGAAGAGCTCCTGGGAGAAGCGCTTGCACCTTTACGCGCTCGGGTGGTGATAGCCACAAAATTCGGTTTCCGCTTCGGACCCAAGGGAGAACAGGTAGGTTTGGACAGTCGGCCGGAGCACATTCGACAGGTTGCCGAATCTTCGCTGAAACGGCTGAAGACCGACGTCATCGATTTATTCTATCAGCACCGGGTTGACCCGAATGTCCCAATCGAGGATGTCACGGGCGCGGTGAGGGACTTGATACGGGAAGGAAAAGTCAGACACTTCGGCCTTTCCGAAGCCGGAGTGAAGACCATCCGGCGGGCGCATGCTGTTCACCCCGTCACCGCGCTCCAAAGCGAATACTCACTTTGGTGGAGAAAGTCGGAACAGGAAATAATACCGGCGCTTCAAGAGCTTGGCATCGGCTTCGTCCCGTTCAGTCCGCTCGGGAGAGGATTTCTTACCGGAACAATCGATGAGAAGACGAAATTCGACCCCAAAGATTTCCGGAATATCGTCCCACGCTTTACCGCGGAAGCGCGGAAAGCGAACCAGGTCGTGATAGACTTGCTGAACCAATTTGCAGCGCAAAGGCATGCAACACCTGCGCAGATTGCACTTGCCTGGCTCCTCGCGCGGAAGCCCTGGATTGTCCCGATCCCCGGCACAACAAAGCTGAGCCGGCTGAAGGAGAACATCGGAGCAGCGTCGCTCAATCTTGCCCCCGACGATCTCCGTGAAATCGACAATGCCGCCTCGAAGATCACCGTTCAGGGCGAAAGATACCCGGAAGAGCTGGAACGGAAAACGGGGCTTTGAATTTCGTATTGAGGATTTCCGAACACTGTCCCCACCGCAAATAAAGGATTAATCATGGATACAAATATCAAAGGAAAGGTAGTTGTGATTACCGGCGCCAGCAGCGGACTCGGTGAAGCAGCGGCACGGCATCTCTCATCGGAAGGCGCAATTGTCGTGCTTGGCGCTCGCCGGACCGACCGGCTCAATGCCCTCACGGCAGAGATCACGAAGACCGGCGGCAAGGCACTTGCAATGACCACGGACGTAACGAAATATGAGCAGGTGAAAAGACTCGTAGACACCGCGGTGAAGACCTATGGCCGCATTGATGTCATGATCAATAATGCCGGACTCATGCCACAGTCGCCGCTTGAGCGCACGAAAGTGGATGAATGGAATCAGATGGTTGATGTGAACATTAAAGGAGTGCTCTATGGTATTGCCTCAGCGCTGCCGCATATGATAAAGCAAAGGTCAGGACACATCATCAACGTATCCTCCGTTGCGGGTCACAAGGTCAGACCCAATGGAGCGGTCTATTCGGCAACCAAACATGCGGTTCGTGTACTCTCCGAAGGGCTGCGGCAGGAAGTGAAACCCTACAATATCCGGACGACCATTATTTCTCCGGGTGCGGTGGAATCGGAGCTTCCGAACACGATCACCGAAACCGACATTGCAGACAGCATCAACAAGTTCTACGACGATGTTGCCATACCCGCTGACTCGTTCGCGCGGTGCGTTGCATTTGCAATTAGCCAGCCGGAAGAAGTCGACATCAACGAAATCCTTTTCCGGCCCACGCGGCAGGAATTCTAGACCAGAGGAGAACAACGATGCGCATTGGAATTCTCGGTTCAGGGTTGATGGGGAGCAAGCTCGGGACGATCTTTGCCCGAGCCGGTCATGAGGTAGTGTTCAGTTATTCACACAGCGAGCAAAAGCTGAAAAAGCTGGCGCGTGATGCCGGAGCGAACGCAAAATCGGGTACACCACGTGAGGCCGTGCAGTATGCGGATGCGATCCTGCTCGCGGTGCACTGGTCACGAATGGCCGATGTCCTGAAGCAGTCAGGTGATATTTCCGGAAAGGTGATCATTACATGCTCTCTTCCGATGAATGATGACAACACCGGGCTCGTCATCGCGCACACATCCTCGGGAGCCGAAGAGCTTGCAAAGATGGTTCCGAAAGGGCGTGTTGTTTCCGCATTCAACACGATCCCCAGCGAAGTGCTGTTCGACGTGTTTGAGTCCAGGGGAAAGCCGGCCAGACCCGGGCTCGTCTACTGCGGCGATGAGGAACGAAGCAAGAAAGTTGCCAAGGGGCTGATTCGCGATGTAGGTTTCGATCCGGTTGATGCCGGACCCCTGCGCATGGCACGTTACTCCGAGCCGTTCGCATTGCTGGTTGCCCAGCTCGCATACGAGGGAAAAGGCGGCCCGGAACTTGCATACCCTTTCGAGCGGTACTGAGAATGAAATCACCAATACCGGGAAACTGAACACCACGGAGGAATGAATGACGGATCTGAACGGATGGCAAAACTTCTATGTGATTGTCGGCTCATCGGCCGGCGCGCTGATCGGCTTGCAGTTCGTGGTCCTGGCGCTCATCGCCGAGCGACCGGTGTTTCGCATGGCAGAGGCAAGCGCAGCGTTTGCCACGCCGAGCGTTGTCCATTTCGGAGCGGTACTCCTCTTATCGGCAATGGTGAGCGCTCCCTGGAGTGATGTCACTGTTATTGCAATTCTCTGGGGGCTGCTGGGGCTTTGCGGAATGGTGTACGTGTTCATTGTAACACGCCGCATGCAGACGCAGACCGTCTACAAGCCCGAATTTGAGGACTGGTTATTTCATTCACTCCTTCCTCTGGCGTCATACGCGGTGCTTGCGGTATCGGCAATTGCTGCGGTCTCTCATCTACGCGAGGCGTTGTACGGCACCGGCGCGGCTGCCCTGGCGCTCCTCCTGATCGGCATACACAATGCCTGGGATGCCGTCACGTACCATGTGTTTGCCACAAACGCGCAGAAGCGTAAAGAGAGGAAGGAAGGGCCAAGGAATGCAGAACCAAACAATGACTGAATCACAAGATCATGAGATTGACCAACGCCATTGGTTCATTCACTCGTTTTGTCATTTCTTTATTGGGTAAGGGCTAAGTGAATGGATGATTGCCTCATTGCACATCATTAGGCAGTAATGAATGAATATGCAAATGAATCATTAGGGCCATTTCTGAGCAATGAATGAATCACAAAATGTTCAAATGGCAAAATTTCTCCCCCGTTTACTTGACCAACACCATTTTCCTCACCTCTGTGAATGACTTCACCGGCTCTGTTATGCTCGTCGCTTCCAGCCGATAGAGATAGACGCCGCTGGCAAAGCCGGAAGCATTCCACTCAACCGACCGGCGGCCGGCATCCACAATTGCATTCGTGAGTGTCGCAACCTCCTGACCAAGCAGGTTGAAGACACGGAGAACGACACGGCTTCTTGCCGGCAGATCATATGAGATCGTCGCAACCGGGTTGAACGGATTGGGATAGTTCTGATATAATGCAAATTCTTTCGGAATCTCTCCCCTTCCGCGGTCTAGCACTGAGGTAATCTCATTATCCAGCAGCAATGAGTCGTCGATCGTACCATCATTTCCCAGATCGATGTAGACCTTCACCGACTCCGCAAGAGATGACCATTGCGGGACAATGTGGTGGGATGAATTTGCCTGAAGAGTTATGCCGGAGTGCAGGAATTTGTCTTCCCCGGATGAGGATTCCTTCCTGATACTTAGCGTATACGCCTTCGGTGAGACCCCATTTACAATCTTGAGATCGGATCCGTTCAAGGCGGCAATCGAAACCGAATCAGTTCCTGCGAGCACGCAACCTCCAATAGTGTAAATCTCATCCGCGCTGTCGGCAATTACCGAGGCGATGAGCGTTACGGATTTCGATGTACCATCGTTGTTCTGCAAGGACAGCCCATCGCCCAACCCCACCAGATCTCTCTGGTTCGGGAGAACACCGGAACGAGCGTATTCATATGCCGTCCCACCCTCCATCACCGAGAAGGAAGTCGAGGTATCGGAAAAGCTGTCTGCCACTGCCGTATACTGTCCGGCGGCCAGATAATAACCGATCGGCGGATTCAGGAAGCCCGTCTTCGGGACGATCGGAATTCCGTTCGTCATCGAGCTGAATGCCGCCCCGTGTACCGCGCCGATGCTGTCGCCGCCCGGCGTGTAAATGTGGATGTTCTGATTCACCGGAACAGAAATGCTAAACGGGGGAAGCGCTTGCTTTGACCGCGGCACACCCGAGGGCGAACTGGCCGTTTTGAGAATGGCAGGCAGCATCAGGGTCGAGGTCGGAATATCAAGATACATCCCTTTCGTTCCCCAACCCCACCCGAAGCCCGTCGACTCCTTCCACTGGTTTGCAACTGTATCTACGATAATGTAGTCGTTCGAGGATCCGGGTGAGTTGCTGTTATACAGATAGATTCGCATCCAGTTGGGTGTGGCGGGATCGCGTGCAATGCGGATGGGTGTAACTTCATGTGCCCCCTGTCCCGCGGGATTGAAGAACGAGAGTCCCCGGTGAACATTGGATTCGCTGTTAAACATCGCCTTGATCTGTTCCAGTGTGGTCTTTGGCGGGAGAGAGTAACTTAAGAGATCGTTATCAAGGGCAGTCTTTCCGAACTGATAAGTGAAGGTCCGGTCAATCGCTCTCCGGATTGCATCACTCATCAGATAGGAATTCACATTGGGAGATGGCCCGATACCCGGAAAGAGATGTTGAAATGCTGCGCTGTCGTCAAAGGCAAGAAGACTCGTGTATGCAAGTCCGTAGCAGGATCCGTTATAGGAACTGATCTTACTCCCCCACGTCAGTGCGGCTGTTTCCGAGTAGATTCCGAGGATTGTGCTCCGGTAGCATGCAGCGGTTCCGAAGGCATCCACGAATGCGGGCCAGTCGGGGAAAAAACGGCTCGAAGCAACATAAGCATATGCGGGAAAATCGGCGGGATACGTCATATGCGTGTACGGATCGATCCCGGTTGTGGAATAATCGAATTGATTCCACCATGCATAAGGCCAGAGTTTGGCGGTATCGCCGTTCGTGAATCGCCAGCCGTCCCACCCCGGCTGGAACGGCACATAATCGCCGTTGCCGTCGACTTGCGTCAGCATGTACGGTTTGATCTTGAAGCTGTCGCTCACTGCAAACGAATCGGGGAGGTCGGTATCTTCGATCTGAATGGCACATTTGCGCGAGAGGATCGAGTCGGGCAAATGCCAGGCATATTTTCCGGAATCAGCAGGATAGCCGTGGACGATCTCATTGAATGTTCCTGCGCCATTCTGGTAGTCCGTACTCAACAGGAGATCAATGGAAGAGGAGTGCCGGGCAATCCACGTGATGGTATCGGTTTCACCGGCGATCCAGAGTTCGGCAGCCTGCGGCCGGAGGATTGCCAACGGAACAGGTTTGAGAAGCATCAGTGCCGGATTCCCGTTATGAACACCGTTGGCAATGACTTCACCTCTATTGTTGATATCGTGCACGGTAGTAACACTCCACCCTGAGCTCTTTTCGAGAAGCGTATCGAAAAATGCTATTTTCCCATCCTTATAATAAAAGGAATGAAATCCAGTGGCGAGTGCATATCCAATGACCTCTCCCGAATCATTGATCGCCAAAGCCTGGCTGTACCCGGTCGGTTGGATAGGATAAATGTCCGTCAACACACTGTCCTTCCAGAGGAATGCATTATCCTCCGGCGTCGCGTTCGATCTTCCGACCACCGTTCCGGAGTTGTTGATGTCTGAGGGAAACGTCTCATCATAGCCCAGGTCGCCTAGCAGAGTGAGGTTCCCATTCTGCCAGATAAAAGCGTGATCTCCATCAGCTGTATCGCTGAAAACCGTATTATTGTAGCTTCCGGTAATCTGTCCGGCGTTATTGATCCCATTCGTCACCGACCTGATAGCCGGAATTCCAAGACTGCTAATCACTCCATTCACCCACCTGCATGCAGTCGCATCGTGAGTAACCGAATCGGCTGAATATCCTGTAATTTGAGAACTGTCATTGATCGAAATTCCAATGCTGCCTTCTCCTCCCGGAAGGACTCCGAGATCCGTCATGATCCCATTGCTCCAAAGAAACGCATGACCAGATCCATGTAAGGTGACGGGGCTGCTGCCCGTGACCTCATCATTGTCGTTTATGGCAGTCCCGTCGCTCCCAAAACCCGCAAGGTCTCCGAGATCGATAATCGTACCGTCCTCCCAGATGACCGCGCGGCGGGAGCTCGATTGTCCCAGAACGTGTCCTCTGGAATTGATTGCCGTGACCGATGCCAGTGCAGACAGATCGACAACTGTATACCGGACCTGGGAAACTGAAGCGCTCCAGAGTTGAAGAGTCAGGATTACGACAAGGAATGTGCGTTGCATCGGCGTCCCTTTCCATGACGAGGGGAGACAAGAACAAGCATTCAAATGATATGGTTTGAAATTCATCGCAGAGTCTTCCAGTTCAACATTCAATGGACAATTCGACGCGCGCGCGTGATGGCAAGCGACGCGTTACAACGTATCGTGAAGCACTTAACAGAAATTACAAACTCAGGAAAAGCAATTTCGCACCGCCCCGCGGATCCAATGTTGGATTGCCCCCGGACTTCTCTCAATATACAACCTTCACCCGGAAGATTCAAGACAGGAAATTGGTGAAAGACCGGCCCAAGAAGAGATGCGGAGAGGAGGTTAACGTCAAGAGCTTTCTACTGCCTGAGGACCTTCAGGTATTGCACCCAAGGGCCAACATCTTCCAGATATTGCTTCCCCATCACACGTGCAATCTGTGAAAGATGATCCAGATCGTGCACAACCCATGTGGCAAGATGCTGGGAGAGTTTCACTTTCCCCAATTCGGGATGGATTCCCGTCTTCGCAAGATCCTTCGCCGTGAGCTTTCTGGAACGGAGAATCTCAACATTCTTTTTCCGCAACGATTTGAATTCCTCCAGTAGTTCCTTGAGTGATTTCCCATTACTCTCACTCACATGACCGAGCTGGTCAAAGGGTACAAATCTCTTATCCTTCTTGTCGGAGAGTATGATTTCCATCCGCGGTATCCAATCTGTCTTTTCACCATTTATAAGATGAGCGACGACACCATGGGCAGTCCAGGTATTTCCTCCCTCGTTGACTGAGATCCAATCGGAAGAGAGGTTCTGCAGCAGCGCTGTAAGAACCTCCGGGGTGCGTTCGAGGATCTCAACGGATTTGGCGACGGTGAAGTTCATTCCTACCTCCTGCGTAATTTGCAATCCCCCCTTCAACTGAAGGGGAGTGACTGGGGGTTCAAATGTCATGTTATGTATCCCAACTGCTTCATCACTGTCGTTCGGTCGAGCACCTGGATGTGACCGCAGATTTTTCCATTCTGCAATCGATAGATTGTCATCCCCGAGGCACGGATTTTTTTCCCTGTTGGCGGGTATGTCCCAATACTTCCAAGATTTGTGCCTGTCAGGATCCAGCCGATTGCCACTGAGTCGCCATCCGATATTACCGTCTGAAGTGCAAAGTGCATATCCGGAAACGAAGAGAACGAATATTGAAGCCGCCGCCTGAACTCATCATGATCGAGTATTTTTCCTTCCCATGGATCACCGTTATCGAGTTCTATCGTGTATTCCTCGTCGAGATAATCTGCCAAATGTTCCATCTCGTGTTTGTTCCAGACGCGTTCGATAAATTCCAACACCAGATTGGTGTTACTCATTCAACCCTCATATCCGAAATTCCTGCGGTTCCTGAAATCAGTGATAATAACTCCAGCCGATTGAAGCAAGAAGCTTTTTCGGATCAAATCTCAGACCATTTTTGATGGCCCACTCAACCCGCCGGATATCGGAAATATTCGATCCGGGATCACCGTCAACGAGTATGAGATCAGCGGCTTTGCCCGCCCGGATGATTCCATAATCATCCAGCAGCTTGCAATCTTTCGCGGCGTTGTACGTGGCGCATTGCAACGCCTTGAGAGGAGGAATCCCCGCCTGCACATAGATTTCGAGCTCATGCTCCAGGGCAAACGCGGCTCCCCCATCCGTGCCGGCAACAATGAGGATGCCGCTGTCGTACAGCTTCTTCAGCATCTCCATCATCCTGGCAAACGATGCATCATAGGTATCGCGCTCGCTTGCCGGGGCGAAACTGCTTTTCGTGACAATATTGTCCCGCTCATCGGCAGGCATCCAGCCGACGATCGGTTTGATACTGGCATCGGTATCGCCGGGAAAAACGGTCAGCATCCCGGCAAAGACATTCATCGTGGGGTCGAGCGAGATATGTCTTTCCTGCAGAAGACGGATGAACGCGTTGACCGGTGCACTGTTCAGATCCAGATCTTTTCCGCGTTCGCCGACGACGCTGAACCGCAGCATTGTCCGCGTATCGATCGTGTCCCCCTGAAAATTCAGCATCACCATGTTCATGTGCGTGATTTCATCATACCCGGATCGGACCGCCTGCTCGGCAATGGAGAACGACGGAACATGGCCTGCAACGTGAAGTCCGAGTTTGTGCGCTTCAGCCGCCAGAGGTGCAACCCATTTCGGATCGATCGAACTGTAGAGCTTGATCTGCTGGTACCCGCGGTGCGCATACGTATCCACCGCCTGCAATCCCTCATCAACATTATGGATCATCGTCCCCGTCGGCCCCTGGTATGGCCCTTCCTGGTCGATAAATCCGGACATATAGCTGATATCGGGGGCGAGGAGCTCATTGTTCCGAATCGCATCGCGTACTGCCGGAAGGCGATTGCCGTTTCCCATATCGCGGACATGCGTAACGCCACCCGCGAGGTAATTCAGTCCCTCCGATTCCTGAAAGTGATCGTGCATGTCCCACAAACCAGGCATAAGCGTCTTGTTCGTGCCGTCGATAATTGTGTACCCGTCCGGAATACTTACCGACGAAGACTTGCCGACTTCCTTCACCCTGCCATTCTCGATTGTGACGGTCATATCCTGCAGCATGCGGGCATTTTCCGAATCAAACAGGCGTACATGGCAAATTGCCAGGCGAGAGGGAACTGAATCAGACAGCGCTTTCATCTGGCGTCCGTAGTATCCCTTCGCCTGGGCGAGCTGGAGATTTACCAGTGTGTCGACAAGGGGCTCGTATCCCACCCTTATCGTGCTGAGGAAGTCAGACGCATAGGCAAAGAAATGTCTGTCGGCATCGAGCCACGCGAAGTTCGGTGGATTATTCTCGTTGAAATAATATTCGCACAGAAACAGATGAAGTACCTTCCCCCCGAACGAAACGGTCTTATCGTGCAACGGTGCCGCCATGATTGTTCCGCCAGTGGCAAGGGGAATTTTTACGTTTGGGTGCCCGATAAAATAGTGAAGCACCGGCTCCACATCTGTCGGCTCAGCACTCTGGAAGAGCTCTCCCCTGAAATATTTCACCTTTCTGTCCTCATTTATGACCATCAACGCGGAATCCTGTTTGATGGCGAACAACTCGCGGTAGGGCCGTTTATAATAATCTACTCCGTTCGTCTCGAGATGAACTGTGAGGCCGGAATCGTTGGTTGTCACATGAGTGAGGACGCTATCCCCGCGACCGCGGTCGTTATACGAATAACATGAATAAAATTCGTGGGGGCCGCTATTCCAGATTTTCTGGTATCCGGATATGTCTTTTCCGCGTACCACATTATACGAGAGCGTATCAGTGTGTTGTGCGCGGGCGGTAAGCGTGCACAGAAGGAATATGGTCACGAGAATTCCAAAATGCTGTGCCTTTGCCGATGACGCGCACGCTGCAAGGAGGGATTTCAGTAACATGATCATCAGGAACTCCGGGTAATTTGATAGTGAACAAGGTAAGGGATGATCCGGCGAATTTCAAGTATCCCCCGAGATCTCCCTTCGAGTGAAGGGGGGTGACGGGGGGATCGGCTAATTCAGGCGCAAGTCATCAAGGACAAAACCCCAACCCTCGGAGGTGGAGGATTGGGGTTTTGCAAGATTTTTCCACGATGAGAGAGCTGCGATCTCTTCCTACAAATGCAAACTCACCTCGGGGATCATGCTTTCCGGATCGATTCTCTTCGTATCCGGGATCAGCATTACTTCGTCCTGAGAAACTCGATCCGACGGTTCTTCTGGCGGCCGTCCTTCGTCGTATTCGGAGCGATGGGCTTGTCCGGACCGAATCCTTTCGTCGTAATGCGTGTTGCCGCTATACCTTTATCGACGAGGTATGCCTTCACGGCATCGGCGCGTTTCTGCGAGAGCTTCACATTCGCGGCGTGCTTCCCGACGTTATCCGTGTGCCCCTGAATTTCCACCATCATATCGGGATTCTGATTCATGGTGTTGTAGGCCTTTTCCAGAATCGCCGCGGACTCGGAACTTACCTCGGCGCTCCCCGTCTTGAAGACGATCCCTTCAAGCACAATCGCCTTCCCGACCTCGGCCTTCAGCTCTTCCTTTTTGGGCATGTCGTCGCTCGGATCGAGCGGGTTCGTACCACGCGCAACCTCGGCACCGTCATCAATTCCGCCGCCATCGGTATCCTTCTTCAGCGGATCGGTATGATACTTGAGTACCTCGTCGCCGTCGCTCAGGCCGTCGCCGTCCGTGTCAACCTTCAACGGATCCGTGTGATACTTCAGCACTTCGTCGCCGTCGCTCAATCCATCGCCATCCGTATCAACCTTCAACGGATCTGTGTGGTACTTCAACACCTCATCGCCGTCACTCAATCCATCGCCATCCGTATCCATCTTGTTCGGATCGGTATGATAGGTCATAACCTCATCGTAGTCGCTGAGGCCATCACCATCAGAATCCTTCTTGAGAGGATCCGTATGGTACTTGAGCACCTCATCACCGTCGGAAAGCCCGTCACCATCGGTGTCAGGATTGTGCGGATCCGTCCCGAGCTCGGCTTCCTGCTTATTCGTAAGCCCGTCATGATCGGCATCGCCGTTCTCGTTCTCGCCAACATGGACAGTCAACCCGATGAGAAACCCCCAGAAGGCATCCTTCGAATCGCTGACATAGCCCTTGAGGTTATCGGTAAAGGACTGATTGAAACCGCCGCTTACTTCAAGGGCGTTCCCGTCGTTCAGACGTACCTGTATGCCGACCCCGACCGGGACATAACCGGTCCAACCCTCGGTATTCGAATTGCCGCTGATAACAGGGCTGGGATAGCGGACGCTATAATTCAGCGCCCCGATGCCGCCATAGGCGAACGGTGCGAACGTACCGACCGAAACCGGCATCAGAACAAACCGATAATCGATTGGGAACAACCGGGTAGAGTAGAGTTCGCTCTTCATATCACCCACGCCCGCGCCGATCTCACCCAGCAGGAAATCATTAAAGCCGTACCGTACAAATGCACGTCCCTGTGATGTCCCCTGCTTGTCGATCAGGGAAGTCGCTCCGAAGATCCCTCCGATGCCCGCCCCCCCGCTCCACTTCTCTGTTTGCGAGACGAGAGGAATGGAAAGAACGATGGTCATCAGTACAAAGAACCATAACCTATTCATAGCATAATCCTTCTTTCAATGATTGATAGATATCAAGATTAATCCACTCCGTAACCGCAGAGTGTGGGCTTATCGCCCCTGTAAGACAACCGTGCAATGACCACAGCGTTTTGCGCTGACCGGGATCGACATCCCGCATTCGGGGCAGTCCTTCGTGCTTGGCGGCGGCGCCTCCTGCCTCTTCTTCATCGTGTTGATACCCTTGATCAGCAGGAAGATGGCGAACGCTACAATCACAAAATCGATGATCGTGTTGATGAAGACACCGTACTTCAGCAAGACCTGCGGCGGGCCTTCCTTCAGCGTGACTGCGAGACCACTGAAATCAATGCCTCCCAGGAGCAACCCGATTGGCGGCATGATGACATCGGCAACGAGAGAGCTGACGATCCTCCCGAATGCGGCACCGATGATAATACCGACCGCCATATCCACCACGTTTCCCCGCATGGCAAATTCCCTGAACTCCTTCATCATTGGCATATGCTGTTCCTTCTCAAAATGACTGGAATGTTGTAGGGTTAGATTCTCGTTACGCCTCACTACGAAAATACGTGCGACTGGAAAAACTCTTGGAGGAATGTATCCTGCTGAGGACCGTATTCAATCAGATCGAGTCCCGAAAGAGCCCACTCCTCAGCAATGCTGTGCCAAGATACCAAAGAATCACAAATCAATCAAGCGGCGGGATCGAAGTGAAATCCGACTCCCTCAACGGACATCCGGCGTTCTGCGATAATCGTCCAGATCCAGCTTTGTAGTGATGTTGGCACAGATGTTGTAAATTGTTTGTGCGGTGCAAATTTGGTAAATTGGGGTAGTTTTTCTGCCATCACGCCCCTTTTTCAGTTCTTTTCTCAAAGAATCTTCCTGAATTAGAAAGGTACGGTAATGACCAACAAATCCTATAATCCCTTCGAAACGGCACAATCCCAATTCGATAAGGTCGCAGACCTTCTCGATCTTGATAAACCCGCCCGAGACCTTCTCCGTTTTCCACTGCGAGAATACCATTTCAGCATTCCGGTAAGGATGGACGACGGCAAGATGCAGATCTTCAGAGGCTTCAGAGTCCAGCATAACGACGCACGAGGTCCGGGCAAGGGAGGTATTCGTTTTCACCCCATGGAGACTATTGACACGGTCCGGGCTTTGGCAATGTGGATGACGTGGAAGTGCGCGGTCGTCGACATCCCGCTCGGCGGAAGCAAGGGTGGTGTTGTCTGTGACCCGCACAACCTGAGCCCGCGCGAGCATGAACAGCTCTGCCGGGGTTGGGTACGCCAGGTCGCGAAAAATGTCGGCCCCCATCTTGATGTCCCCGCACCCGACGTGATGACAAGCCCTCAGAGCATGCTCTGGATGCTGGATGAATTTGAAACAATTCACGGCGGAAAATATCCTGGCTTCATTACCGGAAAGCCCGTGAGCATCGGCGGTTCACAGGGGAGAACTGAAGCAACCGGATACGGCGTCGTGTTCACGCTGAGAGAAGCACTCAAGGACCTGAATCTGAAAGCGGAAAATACGCGTGCAAGTATCCAGGGTTTCGGCAACGTCGCCGAGTATGCCATCGACCTGTATCAGCGCCTTGGCGGAACCGTAACGTGCGTGTCGTGCTGGGACCAGAAAGATCGTAAATCGTACAGCTACCGCAAGACGCAGGGTATTAACCTCAATGAGCTCATGAAGATCACCGACTCCTTCGGCGGAATCGACAAGGCGAAGGCGAAGGATCTCGGGTACGAAATACTTCCGGGCGATGCCTGGATCGAGCAGGATGTGGACATCCTCATTCCCGCGGCCATCGAGAACCAGATCACCATCGATACCGTCGGCAAAATCAACAAACGCGTGAAGATCATTGCCGAAGGTGCGAACGGGCCGACGACGCCCCAGGCCGACTGTGTTCTGAATGAAAGGAACATTTTTGTGATTCCGGATTTTCTCGCAAACGCCGGTGGAGTGACGTGCAGCTATTTCGAACAGGTGCAGAGCAACATGAATTACTATTGGGAAAAAGATGAAGTGCTCGCCAAGCTCGACACCAAGATGACCGCGGCATACATCGAGGTACGGGAACTCTCGAAAAAGAGGAAGCTCAACATGCGCGATGCAGCATATATGATTTCCATTAACCGGGTTGCTCAGGCATGCAGAGACCGCGGGTGGGTGTAAGGAGTTCAACAGCAAGTTACCGTAGCGCACTGAGTTGCGTGACGGAGTGATGAGGTACGGATAATCCGTTCAAACGGAGTACGACTGTGCCATCGATCAACGCACATATACAGGCATTCCGGAGGAATTTTTTCGATGCTGATCGCCCCCTGGCCCTCATCGGTTCGGGATCAATCGGGGGAAAGGCGACAGGGCTGGCATTTATCCATGATGTTCTTGTGTCGAAATTCAAGAGCGGGGATTTCCCCGGTTTCGAAATCAACATCCCCACTTTTGCAGTTATCGGCACGGACGTCTTCGATGCATTCCTCGAACAAAATACTTTGACCGAGCTCGCGCACTCTGAGGCGGGAGACGATGTCATCGCCCTCGGCTTTCTGCACGCTCCCCTCCCCGCCGAAATTCTCGGCGACCTGCGCGGCCTGATCGAGAAGGTCCACACTCCGCTTGCCATCAGATCGTCGAGCCTGCTTGAAGATGCGCTCTACCAGCCGTTTGCGGGTGTCTACACGACCAAAATGATCCCGAACAATCAGCCCAGCCCCGACGTCCGCTTCCATAAACTGATGGAAGCGATCAAGCTGGTCTACGCTTCCGCATTTGCCAAGGCCGCCAAAGATTATATCCGAGGCACTGGCAGGTCACCGTATGACGAAAAGATGGCAGTGATCATCCAGGAAGTCGTTGGCCTTCGCCATGCGGATCGTTTCTATCCGAACGTGTCGGGGGTGGCACGCTCATACAATTTTTATTCGATGGGCCGCTCGAAACCGAACGACGGAGTCGCAAGCCTGGCGCTCGGGTTGGGAAAAACCATCGTTGACGGAGGGAAATGCTGGACATACTCGCCGGCATACCCCGGCATCAGTCCGCCCTTTTCCTCCGCGTCGGAACTGCTGGAACAAACCCAGACCGAATTCTGGGCGGTGAATATGGGGAAACCCCCGGCATATGATCCGACAAAGGAAACGGAGTACCTTGAGCTTCTCGGAATTGGTGATGCGGCTGCTGATGGAACACTTGACCATATTGCTTCGGTCTATGATGCCCAGGCGGACCGGCTGACCATCGGAGCGATGCGTGAAGGGCCGAAGGTCCTGAACTTCGCCGGAACGCTCGCCCTGAAAGATTCACCTCTGAACGATATCATCCGATCTCTTCTCGTCGTCTCCCAGGATGCCCTGGAATCAGCTGTTGAAATCGAATTCGCGGTCACATTCAATCCCCACCGGCTCGGTTTTCTCCAGGTGAGGCCAATGGTTGTTTCCAGCGACCGTGTTGAAGTGACAGACGATGACATGCAGAAAGCGGGAATCCTTCTTGCGTCAATGAGTGTTCTGGGAAATGGTGCCACCGAAACGATCAGGGATGTTGTCTACATCAAACCAGAAACGTTTGCAGCGCGGCATACACCGCAGATTGCGTCCGAGCTGGAAGTCGTCAATCGAAAACTCCTCGAAGAAAACCGGCCCTACCTCCTCATCGGTTTCGGACGCTGGGGAAGTTCGGATCCGTGGCTGGGCATACCGGTTCAATGGGGACAGGTATGCGGAGCCAGGGTGATTGTCGAAGCGACCCGCCCCGGCATGGATATCGAACTGAGCCAAGGGGCGCATTTTTTCCACAATTTGAGCAGCTTTCAGGTTTGCTATTTCTGTGTGCCGTATGCGGGAAAATATGAAATCAACTGGAGATGGCTGGCGGGTCAAAAACCTGAATCCGAGACGAATTTCATCCGTCACGTCGCACTGTCCGCCCCGTTGTGTGTGAAGGTTGATGGACGAAGCGGCCGTGGGGTAG
>DATIXJ010000079.1:0-60624 GCA_035518715.1 Bacteroidota bacterium
CGATCGGTATTGTCTCCATCATCGCAATTCCCGCAATCATCCTTCTGATCGTTGTCGCCGGCATCATCAAAAAAGTGAAGATCTACGATGTGTTTGTGGAAGGTGCAAAGGAGGGATTCAATATCGGAGTGCGCATCATCCCGTACCTGGTTGCGATGCTCGTGGCAATCGGCATATTCCGTGCAGGAGGGGCGATGGAAATTCTCTCCTCACTTCTTGCCCCGGTGACCAAACTGATCGGCATGCCTCTCGAAGCCCTCCCGATGGCTCTTGTGCGGCCGCTTTCCGGAAGCGGCGCACTTGGTGTGATGACGGAGATTATCAAGAGTCACGGTCCCGATTCACTCGTCGGTCGGCTCGTTTCCGTGATGATGGGGAGCAGCGAGACGACATTTTACGTGCTGGCAGTATATTTCGGGGCGGTGGGAATTACGCGGACACGTCAGGCCGTTCCGGCGGGAATTATCGCGGATATTGTTTCGGTACTTGCATCGGTGCTGGTCGTGCGCCTCGTATTTGGTTGAAATTGCTTGCTTTTCACGCACGTGTTGGCTATATTCACGAAGTTTTGCGGTTGTGGCATTCATTGATGATCTCTTATTCAGGTCGAGTCCGTACCCCCAAGTGAAGCTCATGGACATCGTAAATAAGATTATAGTTGCAACCCTTCCTGCCATTCCAAAATCCATCGTTCGAAAATTCGCAAGCCCGTACATCGCCGGTGAAACACTCGATGATGCCGTTCGCGTCGTCCGGAATCTCAACGGCCAGGGGATGCTTGCCACGCTGGATTTGCTCGGGGAAGATATTCATGAACGTCCCGAAGCGCATCAATCCCGGGATCAAATCCTCGAAATTTTTGATGCAATCCATCGCGAACATCTCGATGCAAATGTATCGGTCAAGCTCTCACAGCTCGGCCTCAAGCTTGACAGGCAATTCTGCCTTGAAACGGCGGCATCGATCGTCGGCCGGGCGCGCCAGTTGGGGAACTTCGTGCGCATCGATATGGAGGATTCCAGCTGTACCGATGATACGATTTGGGTCTATCGCCAGCTCCGAAAGGAATATCCCAACGTCGGGATTGTTCTCCAGGGATATCTGAAACGAACGCAGGCCGACAGCGACGCGCTCATCCGCGAAGGGTTGAAGAACTTCCGGCTTTGCAAGGGCATCTATATTGAGCCGGCCGAGATCGCGTTCAAAGAGCACGATGCCATCAACAAGAATTATATCGCCGTTCTGGATTCCATGCTGAACCAGAAGGCCTATGTCGGGATCGCGACACACGATGATGAACTGGTCCGGGCAGGATACCGGCTGGTGAAAGAGCACGGATTGAAATCCTCGGAATATGAATTCCAGATGCTTCTGGGGGTTCGTCCGGAACTGAGGGCGAGAATTCTCCGCGACGGCCACCGGCTCCGCGTCTACGTGCCGTTTGGAAAACACTGGTACCGGTATTCGATCCGCCGGTTTAAGGAAAATCCCCAGGTGGCGGGGAATGTCCTGAAGGCATTATTCTCGCATAATTGAACACATCAAGTTCGCACTCCACCACTATGCATGGCGTACATCGTGATCCATAGGCACGTGTTCAGGGGCGGCAGAATGTCCGTGGCTGTGCGCGATCATTCCACCCGAATGGACACGCCGAAGGAAGAACTACTCACATCACCTGAAGGGTAAGTTTATGGCCGAACCGACCAACACACCAACTTCGTATGTTCCGAATGAGACCGACATGAAGGAGTTCACCTTCCGGGCTCTTGTCATCGGTTTATTTATGTGCGTGATTCTTGGGGCAGCCAATGCCTATCTGGGCCTGAAGGCAGGGATGACGATTGCGGCCACCTATCCCGCGGCTGTTATCGGGATGGCAGTTCTCCGGATGATGAAGGGATCCTTACTGGAAGAGAATTTTGCAAGAACCGTCGGATCGATCGGCGAGTCCGTCGCGGCAGGCGCGATCTTTACCATTCCAGCGTTTGTCGTCCTCCATATCTGGAACTTCAACGAAACCAGTATGGCTACGGAATATCTCACCGCCGCCTCGCTGATGATTCTCGGGGGAATTTTAGGGATCATGTTCGTCACCGTCCTGCGGCGGGTTATGGTTGAGGATAAAACACTGCCGTTTCCGGAGTCGGTGGCGGCGTCATCGATCCATAAAGCCGGCCAGCGCGGTGCCGAAGCAGCCATCCAGCTCTTTAAGGCGATGCTCGTTGGTGCTTGCATCAAGCTGCTCGACGGCCTGAACGTGTTCCATTCGTCGAACGACTTCCAGGTCATGGTCGGACGTGTGAAGGAGTCATTTGTAAAACTTGGTTTGAGTGGAAACGCCGAAAAGATAGCCACC
Source organism: Bacteroidota bacterium (assembly GCA_035518715.1). Classification (GTDB taxonomy): domain Bacteria; phylum Bacteroidota; class Ignavibacteria; order UBA10030; family SZUA-254; genus DATIXJ01. The sequence continues at coordinate 2,360 of DATIXJ010000079.1, forward strand.
GGCGGGATCACCACGGTTTCGGCCCCGGCCGCGACACCAGCATACATTGGCGTTGGCTACATCATCGGACCGGAGCTCGGCGCTCTCAATTTCGCCGGCGGGCTTCTCGCATGGGGTTTGTTCGTTCCTCTCCTCGTCTATTTTCTCGGACCGCAGGAAATCGACAAGTATCTTGCTGCGAACCCGGGCAACAGCGCGGCTGCATGGGCGGCAGTCACCGGCAATCTCTATCGCTACATCGTCCGTCCGATTGCTGTCGGCGGCATGCTGGTTGGAGCATGTTACACACTCTGGAAGATGAGGAAGAATCTCATCCTCGGCATTAAACGTGGTATTGCCGACGTGAAGAAAACCGCGTCTGCGAGTGCGACAACCGAACGGACACAAAGGGATCTCTCATTCCGGATCGTGATTCTCGGCATTGTGATCGTCTTTGCGTTGATGATCGGGCTCTACTTCTATTTTACGAACATGATGCTGGGTGCAGTTCTCGCCGCCGTGGTCATGCTCATTACCGGATTTTTCTTCGCCGCGGTTTCGGGAAATCTCGTGGGAATGATCGGATCATCCAATAATCCGATCTCGGGCTTGACGCTCGCGACGACTGTGGTCGCCGCGTTAACGATGGTCGTGGTGGGGGCGAACGGTATGCCCGGGGTTGCCGCGGTTCTCGGCGTTGCCGCAGTGGTCTGCGTATCCTCGGCAGTTGCAGGTGAAATGCTCCAGGATCTGAAAGTCGGACACATCCTCGGCGGCACTCCGGCAAAAATGCAGATCGGGGACATCATCGGTGTGATACTCGCAGGACTGGTGATGTTTTTCCCGCTCTATATTCTTCACAACTCGGATCTTGCGAGCAACCCGGCAACGGGCGGATTCGGCGGACCGAATCTGCCGGCGCCGCAGGCGGGACTCATGGCAGCGCTCTCTCAGGGTATCGTGGGCGGAGAGATGGCCTGGCCGCTCGTGCTCGTCGGCATCGCACTCGGGATATCCCTCATCCTCATTAAGGTCAGAAGCCCCATGCTCTTTTCGGTAGGGATGTATCTACCGCTCGAAACGACGTTTGCCATCTTCATCGGCGGACTCATCCGGGGTTATGTTGATAAGCGTGCGGTGAAACGCGGATATAACGAAGCACAACGTGCACGTGTCGAAAACGCAGGAGTGCTATCGGCATCAGGACTCATTGCCGGCGAAGCACTGATGGGGCTCTTCATTGCCGCGGTGGTCTTCATTCGTGATCGCGCAAGCGGGATTCCGGAATTCTGGTCGATCCCCTGGTTTGGAGGAATCGCTTCCTGGCTTGCAATCCCGGTGATTCTCATACTGGCGGGATATCTCATCTTCATCCCGCTTTCAAAAGCCGGAAGGCCCGACGAGCCGGCTCCGCCGACTGCGGTGATGTAGCCGACGGGTTGAGGTACAAGTGTATTCATAGCTCCGCGCGGGAGCTTCGCGCGGAGCCCTCTCATTATTCTGATTTCAAAGGAGATGAAGTATGCCAAATGCAATCGAAGGCCTCAAGCCTTCACTTGTCTGGAAGTATTTCGCGGAGATTTCCCGCATTCCCCGCGGATCCAAGAACGAAAAAGCGATCGGCGACTATGTTGTGTCGACAGCGAAAAAGCTCGGCCTTGATGCCAGGAAGGACAAGGTCGGAAATGTGGTCGTCAGGAAAGGAGCATCCTCGGGAATGGACCGGAAGCGCAGTATCTGTCTCCAGGGGCACCTCGACATGGTCTGCGAAAAGAATGCCGATACAGAACACGATTTCCTGAAGGACCCGATCGAACTGGTTCGTAAGGGAAATTTTCTGATGGCGGCCGGTACCACGCTTGGCGCGGATAACGGCATCGCCGTTGCCACCAACCTCGCCATCATGGAAGACAAATCGCTTCAGCATGGCCCCATCGAATTCCTCTTCACGATTGATGAAGAGACCGGACTCACCGGCGCAGCAAATCTGCAATCCGGGTTTCTTTCCAGCAAGACACTCCTGAATCTGGATTCCGAGGAAGAGGGAGCGATTTATGTCGGCTGTTCCGGCGGAAGAGATACACTGGGTACCTGGAAAACGAAATTTGAGAATGCTCCGGCAAAGACGACCGCATGCCGCCTGACCGTCAAAGGCCTGAAGGGTGGTCACTCCGGCCTGGAGATCGACAAGGGTCGCGGAAATGCCATCAAGATCGCCACCCGTGTTCTACGAGAACTGGATCTTCTCGGTGGTAGAATTGCGAGCGTGGATGGGGGCAACAAGCGGAATGCAATTCCCCGCGAGACCGAAGCTCTCGTTTTTATTCCCCAGGCGAAGCTGGCAAAGGCGAAGGAAGTGGTGGGGAAATATCACACCATCATCAAAGCCGAGCTGGCAACAGTCGAAAAAGACCTCGTGGTTTCTCTGACGCAAGATGCCGGTGTGAAGAACGGAAAGGTGCTGCCAAAATCTGTGCAGAAAAAGGTCCTCCAGACGATCACCGCGTTGCCCCACGGCGTGACGAAAATGAGCGCCGATATTCCCGGCCTGGTGGAAACCTCGACAAACGTTGCCGTGATCAATACCACGAAGAAAGGCGTTGTGCTTGCGACCAGCCAGAGAAGTTCCGTGGCGTCGGAGATTATCGAGATCTGCCAGACGGTGCAGGCGATTTTTGAAATGGGAGATGCGGAGATAGAGGCGACCGACGGATATCCGGGCTGGAAGCCGGATCTGAACTCTGCGATCCTGAAGGTGGCACGATCATCGTACAAATCGCTGTACGGAAAGGATCCGGATGTAAAAGCGATTCATGCGGGACTCGAGTGCGGTATTATCGGCGAGAAGATGCCGGGAATGGACATGATTTCGTTCGGCCCGACGCTGGAGGGAGTGCATTCGCCCGACGAAAAAATCTACATCGATACGGTGGAAAAGTTCTGGAATTTCCTCCTCGCAATTCTCAAGAACATCAATTAATCTGACAACGGAGCCGGTGAGAATTCATCGGCTCCGTCACTCTCTTCATCCTGGCCGGACCTTTGTTACTCCGGCAACCCATTCCCTTCCGTTCCAATAGCGTATACCGTTTTTGAGGCGCTCAAGATACGCACGATCGATCGTACCCCTCAGCGTTCCGTCATCCACCAGCATCTTGTGCAGCGCATCAACAGCATTATTGGAAAGGACCCGGAGAGGGCGCATTTCGTGATCAAACTGATAATGGAAAATGAATTCTCTCCCGTCTCCGTAAAGACCCTCGGAGGCAAATTGCAGCGTCTCGGCGTCTTTCTCTTCCATATATGCAACTGCCGGACGATGGTAACTTGCCGAATCGATATCGGAAAGAGGGAGCCGGATGTAATAGAGTTCCGCTGCGGAGGTCGGAAGGAGAAATCGCCCGCACGCCGACGCCTTTGCTTCGCCGGTGATCTTCCCAGGATCGAGCACCGCAATCACCGGAAATTCTTCATGTGAAGAATCCTCCACATCATTCGTACCGATAGCAATCAGCTCTTCTCTTCCGTCGCCGTACAAGTCTTTTCCGTACATCGCGCCGATATTGCCGAAGTGATAATATTTTCCGATAACCCCGCCATCCGCATTGAGACGGAAAATAATTGAGGGGGAACGTCCCACATTGTTTCCCGTGACAACGATATCTTCCTCTGATTGTCCGGGGATTTTACAGAGGAGTATCCAGTCGAGATTGAAATACGGACTGTACGTATTTTCCCGCCCCCGGTATGCGACGATCGCCGTCAGGTGAATATCATCCAACAGCGTCTTGTGTTCATCAAAAATCCGCAGGTGCCGTCCGTCGTGATCAGGATACCGTACCAAGGGAAGTGTCGTGAAGATCCGCTCCTTTCCATTCGAAGACGTGCTCCCAATGAGCACTCTGGAAACGCCTTTGCCCCGTTCCACCGACAGCTCCTCGTGCGCATCATCCACTTTTGCATCCCACAAAATCTGCTCCTCCGAATTCAATATCTCCAACGTGTTTGATTCGATATTGAAGGCATGGCCCGCAGGAACAGTATCGGTAATCGATGAACCGCTGTTCGGTCTCGTGAATATGATCGTGGCCAGGACGCCGAGGATCATCGCAAAGCCGAGTGATCCCCCCGTGACCACTAACGGATGCCGTCGAATGAATGCCTGGACTCTTCCCATCGGAACAGGGCGTCGGGATGGGGCGTAGTCCGCGGGCGATCGGGTGAGATGCACAAGCGAATCGTCTGTGCGAACAAGGTCGTGGCTTTCAAACTCCTGCAGCTCTTTCCGTAACTGACCATGAAATTCGGCCATTTCCATCATGAGCGATCTGCATCCCTGGCATTCCTTCAGATGCAGTTCGATCTCTTCAACCTGCGGCCGAACCTCAGCCGCATTCAACACATAGAGTTCGAGCGTATGTTCGTTGATATGCTTCATTTTGGTGATGCTCCCGGGAACCGGTTATGCGGAAGTTCCGTCAGAGACATTTCTTTAACTCCTGGACCGACCGGTCAAAGGCAAGCCCTCCGAGATATTCGATCTTTGCTTTATGGTTCCTGCAGTATTCTTCACGCGTCAACTCCGGCATCCTTGAACGGAGCGATTCGAAATACGAAAACGTTTCGCCATCACTTTCGATGATTCTGGCGTGGAGATATTCCCGGATGACGATAAAATACCGCTCGATCAATTCCTCCGAAACATTTTTCCTGAGATACTTCGGCGTCATATCGGCCTGAAGCGCCTGGCACGACTGCTCGATAATCAGTGACGCGTCTTCTGTGATTAAAGCATCATGTACCTCAGCGTCTGCGGTCTTCCCTCCGGGGTAGTATAAGGCGCGGAATGTCGCGGCAACCAGCGTGAGGGGAACTGTACGGCATCTCTCCTCCTGTTCGCGCAGACACCGGGAGAGTGTGTCGACAAGAACCGGAATGCTTTCCTTTCCGTTGACATAGTGACGGAGAAGGGTGGTGAGCTCTTCCGTGTGAAATACCGGAAGATGCTCCAGCGAATCGCAGAAGATGGGTGTGAGTTGTGTTTCCCCGAACCGGTCTGTTTCGATGAGATTCCGCGAGCTCTGCAGTGCAATTTTGATGTTCCTGAGGATCTTCCCGAACCCCGGGTCGAGCTCATTATACATGCGGAATATGCTCTGGTTGACCGTCGAGAACACAAGACGCCGCAGATGCGACAGGAGTTCTTCTTCGGTGAGCGTATCGATCGGAAGATGTTCGAAGTAAAATCGGATCTTATGGAGGCGTCCGTGTTCGTCCTGCCGGAAGAGCTCGGCGATGGCATCGAGTGCAAAATCCTCCATCGGCAAGGCGAGATTTCGCCGGTTCAGTCGTCCCGTCGTGGATTTCCGCTGCAGAAAAAGAGATGCAATCTTCTGGCAGACAGAAATCAGCTCGTTGACGGAATCAGCCCGCGATTGATCCGCAAGCGCCGTCCGCAGTATATCTCTTAACTCCATGCCTGGAAAAGAATTGGATTCACCCGTCCCGGCCACACCTCCAACTCCGAAAGATGGGAACTCCGGTATGGTAAGGAATCTCTTTCAATTCTCCAAACCCGATCCGGCATGTCGGTGCTCTTTGCCCGCAAGAACTCTGATTTCCATTGCTTCTTCCTTATCTTTTCTCTATTTTGAAGGGCTTTTGAACGCACCTCCATACTCAGAGAAAGTGATCGGTTTATGGCATCCACGGAATCACCATCCTCCTCCGAACTGAAACCTCCGCCGGCCAAGTGGTACCGATGGATGGTACTTATCCTTATCAGTCTCGCTATGTTCGGCAATTACTATATCTACGATTGCATCAGCCCTATTGCCGACCTGTTAGCAAAACAGCTCAATTTCTCAGACTCCGATATCGGGCTCCTTCAGGGCATCTACAGCGTCCCGAATATTTTTATGGTCCTCATCGGAGGATTTATCATTGATCGGCTGGGCACCAAAAAATCGACGTTCATTTTTGCGGTTCTCTGTCTCCTCGGGGCGATCATCACTGCATCGTCGAGCACACTCTTCTGGATGGCGGGCGGACGGCTCGTGTTCGGTCTCGGCGCAGAATCCCTGATCGTTGCCGTCACGACAGCAATTGCCAAATGGTTTCGGGGAAAGGAACTCAGTTTTGCCTTCGGCATCAACCTGACTATTGCGCGACTCGGATCGTTTGCCGCACTCAATTCTCCTTCCTGGGCATCGAAATATTTTGAACACTGGCAGGGTCCGCTTCTCATCTCTGTTGCCTTCGGCGTCATCTGCGTGGCGGGAGCCGTCATTTATTGGATTCTGGAATCCTCGGCTGATAAGAAATATCAGATCAGTACTGCCGGTGAGACCGATAAGGTGGTCTGGGGCGATATCTTCCGGTTCGGTACGTCATATTGGTATATCGTGGCGCTCTGCATCACCTTTTATTCGGGAATATTTCCGTTTCAGACGTTTGCCGTGAAGTTCTTCATCGAAGCGCATGGAACGTCGCGGGAGCTTGGCGGATTTCTTTCAAGCATGCTCACACTCTTTGCGATGATCGCCACTCCGCTCTTCGGGCTGATGGTCGACCGGATCGGCAAACGGGCCCTCTTCATGATGTTCGGTTCGCTCCTGCTCATGCCGGTCTATCTCATACTGGCCTACACCCAGATTTCCCTCTACATTCCGATGGCGATGATGGGAGTTGCGTTTTCGCTGATCCCCGGAATTATGTGGCCGTCGGTTGCCTATATCGTGGATCAGTCGAAACTCGGAACCGCGTATGGTCTCATGACACTGATTCAGAATATTGGTCTGGCGGGATTCAACTTCCTCATCGGTTGGGCTAACGATTATGCGCACGCGGGCGCCGATAATCCTGCCGGGTATCACCTCGGGATGTGGATATTTTCGTGTCTGGGCCTGTTCGCATTGGCGTTTTCGGCTCTCCTTCGCAAGGCCGAAACCGGCCCGCACGCACACGGTCTCGAATCGATTACGATCAAACGATCGAACTGATACGCAAGGGCCTTAACTGAGAAAAGGGTCCGTCCCCGGAGAACCATCTGGTGCCATTGCCGGCTGAACTATCTTTCCCGGAAAAGTGTTATCTGGTAGGGTTATTCCTCGGTCTTCGGCGCCTTCGTATATATCTCGATGTACGTGTCTATGAAGGAATTGCCACGTTTCCAGGACCGGGATTAAATGATTTTTCATTAAATGCGATTATTTTGTGAAAAGTCCGTACGTGATTAATCGAAATACCGGTTTCTTCATCTAAGATGAAGGGTAACATATTCCCTGCCTCACAAGTTGATATTCTTCATGAACCATGTACAGAAAATGAGGCGGAAAGTGGTGTTCGTGAGCCCATGACAATTTCTCCATGACGAAAAAAATGGTATATTTCAGTTAGAATGAAGGGACGGGGGATATCATCTCAGGAATCATTATGAAAAAACTCTACTTATACTTGATCATCGGCATTGTCGTCATCGGAACGGGCGGATATTTTATCCTGTTCGGGTCGAGTTCGAAGGACCCGAAATACCGGCTCGACAAAGTGACCCGTGGCAATGTGGTTGTCCAGGTCCGGTCGACCGGCACCGTTAACCCTCCGCTCACGATAACTATCGGGAGTCAGGTTTCCGGTATCATCTCAAAGCTCTTTGTCGATTATAACAGCGTTGTGAAGAAGGGCGAAGTCATCGCGGTAATCGACTCGACATTCCTTTATGCGGCAGTGCAGCAGGCGGAAGCAAATGTGGAGAAAGTGCAGGCGGATCTGAACCAGGCAAAGCGGACGCTCGACAGGGAAAAGGATCTTTTCAGTAAATCGCTCGTTTCCCAGGCGGACCTGGATGCGGCAACGGCGACGTATGAGTCTGATCTTGCCCAGCTCAAGCAGACGCAGGCAGCTCTCTATCAGGCGCGCGTGAATCTTCAGTATGCAATCATCCGCGCCCCAAGCGACGGCGTGATCATTAATCGCGCGGTAGAAGTGGGACAAACCGTCGTTTCCAATCTGCAGGCCTCGACGCTCTTTACCCTCGCCACCGATCTGAAACACATGCAGGTCGAAGCGAGTGTGGATGAAGCCGATATCGGCCAGATCAAGGATGGTCAGCCTGTCACCTTCACCGTGGATGCATTTCCCGACCAGACGTTCAATGGAATAGTGACACAGGTGCGTTTGGATCCTATTCTTACCCAGAATGTGGTGACGTATACGGTGATCATTGCGGTAGATAATCCCGACATGAAACTCCGTCCCGGCATGACGGCAACTGCTTCTATTCTCGTCGATCGTCGGCAGAATGTCCTGCGTGTTCCGACTCTGGCCATACGCTTCCAGCCGCCTGCGGATATTGTTGCAAACTATGCCGATCAAAAGCCGGCCGCGTCAGGAGCAGCTCCCGCACAGGGCAATCCTCAGAGCGGAGATGCGAAAGCCCGGTGGCGGCAGCAACAACAGGGTGGCGGGACGCACGGAGCTTCCGATAGTTCCGGAAACAACCAGTCAGGCGGGCTCCGGCCCGGCCGGATCTGGGTGATGGGCCCTAATCTGGTTCCCCGCCCCATTTCAGTCCAGGTGGGATTGAATGATAGCCGGTATGTCGAGATTACCGGCGATGAACTGAAAGAAGGTGACGATGTCATCATTGGGATGATGGCATCGGATGCGACGGCGAATAACGGCCAGACGAATCCGTTCCAGCAGCGGCCGATGGGCGGCGGACCGCGACGAGGTATGTAATGGTATGATGCGCTTTTTTGAAATCCTCCGCATCTCGTTTGATGCACTCCTGAGAAACAAGATGCGGTCTCTCCTGACCATGCTCGGCATCATCATTGGTGTCGGTGCGGTCATTGCCATGGTGGCGATCGGTCAGGGGGCACAGGTTCAGGTCGACGCACAGATCAGCAGCCTGGGGACCAATGTGCTGCTCATATTTCCCGGGAGCGTGCAGACCGGTGCGGTAAGAGCCGGCGCTCAAACCGGAACGACCTTGACCGAGGAAGACGGTGCAGCCATTAAGGAGCAATGTCCGGCAGTTGCCTACATCAGCCCGCTCCTGCGTGCAGGCGCACAGGTCGTTTACGGCGATTACAACTGGGGCACCTCGATGCAGGGCGGATCGCCGGATTATTTTGCAATACGCGACTGGCACATCGACGAGGGCGATTTTTTCACCGATGCAGATATCCGAGGAGCTACAAAAGTCTGTCTGCTTGGCCAAACGGTCGTGCAGCAGCTGTTCCAGAACGAAGACCCGCTCGGCAAGACCATCCGCATCCGCAGCATCCCTTTTCGTGTAGTCGGTACACTGCAACCAAAGGGTCAGAATATGATGGGTCAGGACCAGGATGACATCATCCTGGTACCGTATACCACACTTCAGAAGCGTTTTCTCGGAGGGAATTTCCGTTCGTGGGGATATACTGCTTCAGCAAAGAGCAAATCACAGATTCTCGAAGCACAGCAGCAGATTACCGATCTGCTCCGGGCGCGCCATAAGCTCGGTCCTTCCGATGACAATGACTTTACGATCCGGAACCAAACTGAAATTGCCGAGGCCTCCGCCTCGACGTCAAAAGTCATGACGACGCTTCTCGCCAGCATTGCTTCCGTCTCACTGATTGTCGGCGGTATCGGCATCATGAACATCATGCTTGTTTCCGTTACGGAGCGCACGCGGGAGATCGGTGTCAGAATGTCCATCGGTGCGCGCAAGCGTGATATTCTCACGCAGTTCCTCATGGAAGCGATCGTCCTGAGCCTTCTCGGAGGATTGATCGGAATCCTGTTCGGTGTCGTGGGCTCAACGCTCGTCTCGACAATTGCCGGCTGGCCGACGTTCGTGACCTCGGCATCCATCATTCTCTCAGTTGTTTTTTCGATGATGGTCGGTGTCTTTTTCGGATTTTATCCCGCCCGCAAGGCCTCTCTCCTCAATCCCATCGAAGCGTTGCGCTATGAGTAGCCGGCGAGTTTTCAGTCCGCTTTTCTCAGACTTCAAACGTTCATAACTTTCTCGAAAGGTCTGTTGCTATGTTCCGTCATGCGATGTACTCCCGAACCCTCCTCATTCTCGCTACGCTCTCGCTGGTGATTCTGACCGGCATGAATACGGCAAGCGCACAACGCGTACGCCAAACACCACAAGATCGTGCCCAGCATCTCAAGGACTTGCTTTCCCTCACGGACGATCAGACGGCATCAGTCCAGGCAATCTATGAGAAAGCCGATGTCGACATGAAGGCAGCGGCCGACAGCGCGAAGGCAACCGGGGCATCAATGAGAAACGTTATGCGCGGTATCAATGCGAGAACAAACGCCTCTATCAACCAGCTCCTGACGGATGATCAGAAGTCGAAGTTTGCCGAGTTTCAGAAGAAACGCGGCGAATCTCAGGGCAGATCTCCTCGCAGGCCACAGAACTAAGAAGTCGTTCCCGTTATTCTCTGAAGCTGCTCGCCGGAACCCGAACTCTTCCGGCGAACAGCGGTTTCTCCCCTTCCTTGAATTCGTTTCCGGATTTATTTAGATTGAACCGTCGTTTGTTACATTCATTCCGGGATTCGAATGCCGTTCCAGCTTATTTCCGATTACCGACCCAGCGGCGACCAGCCCCAGGCAATCCGTGAATTGACGGAAGGTCTCCGGCGCGGCGATCATTACCAGACTCTCCTGGGTGTGACCGGCAGCGGAAAAACGTTCACGATCTCCAACGTGCTCGAACGCTTCGACAAGCCCGTGCTGGTCATGTCTCACAATAAGACGCTCGCCGCACAGCTCTTTGCGGAGTTCCGGCAGTTCTTTCCAAAGAACCGCGTCGAATTCTTCATCTCGTATTACGATTATTATCAGCCGGAAGCGTATGTCCCGGTCACCGACACGTATATAGCCAAGGATGCTTCCATTAATGATGAGATCGACCGGCTCCGGCTCCGTGCAACGAGCGCACTGTTGAGCGGTGATAAGAATGTCGTTGTTGTCGCCTCGGTGAGCTGCATTTACGGGATCGGTGCGCCGGATGAATGGCTGAAGCAGATGGTGAGCGTCCGGAAGGGCCAGCGCATCGAACGGAATGTTCTCCTTCGCCATCTCCTTGATATTCATTATCTCCGGAACGATTTCGAGTTCTCACGCGGGACATTTCGCGTGCGCGGAGATGTTGTCGAAATAATTCCTGCGTATGAAGTGGAGCAGGGGCTGCGCATCCAGCTGTTCGGCGATGAAATCGAAAAACTCGCAGTGATCCATCCAATGACCGGGAACCTCATTCGGGAGGTCGATGCGGAAATTATCTACCCGGCAAAACACTTCGTGACTTCCGCGCCCACGCTCGAACGCGCCATGGAGAGTATCGAACAGGAGCTCGAGGAGCGTCTGGACTACCTGAGGAAAATCGGAAAGCTTCTTGAATCGCAGCGGCTCGAGCAACGAACGCGCTTCGATCTGGAAATGATGAGGGAGGTCGGCTACTGCTCGGGTATCGAGAATTATTCGCGGCACATTGCCGGACGCGCTCCGGGATCACGTCCAACCTGCCTCCTTGATTACTTCCCGAAGGATTTCCTTCTCGTTATCGATGAATCCCATGTGACCGTCCCGCAGATTGCCGGCATGTGGCATGGTGACCGTTCACGAAAAGAAACGCTTGTCGATCATGGCTTCCGGCTTCCCTCGGCACTCGATAATCGCCCGCTCACCTTTGAGGAATGGGAATCGATGGTGCACCAGGTGATCTTCGTGAGTGCAACTCCCGGACCATACGAGCTCGAAAAGAGCAAGGGTGTCGTTGTGGAACAGATCATCCGACCAACGGGGCTGATTGATCCGGAAGTGCTGATCCGCCCGGTCAAGAATCAGATCGACGATCTCATCGCGGAAATCCGCGAACGGGCAAAGAACAAGGAACGCTGCCTCGTCACTACCCTGACGAAACGGATGGCGGAAGACCTCACGAAATATCTCAGCGATATCAATATCAAGGTGCGGTACATTCATTCAGAAATCGACGCCCTCGAGCGCGTGGAAATTCTTCGCGATCTGCGTCTCGGAGAATTCGACGTGCTGGTGGGCGTGAACCTCCTGCGCGAGGGGCTCGATCTCCCGGAGGTTTCACTTGTTGCCATTCTGGATGCCGACAAGGAGGGCTTCTTGCGTTCCGACAGGTCGCTCATTCAAACTGCGGGACGGACCGCGCGAAATCTGAACGGTAAGGTCATCCTCTATGCCGATACGGTTACCGGCTCGATGAAACGGATGTTGTCGGAAACGACACGCCGCCGCGAAAAGCAGCTCGACTACAATCGCGAGCACGGAATTGTCCCGAAGACAATCTATAAGTCGACGGAAGAAGTACTGGCAAGCACGGCCGTCGCGGATGTGAAAGCCGCACGGGACGTTCGCCGGGAGAGGGAAAAACCACCGATGATTGCCGAATCAGTCGTCAAATATATGACAAAGGACCAGCGGAGCGATCTGCTGGCAGAACTTCAGCACGAAATGCGGAATGCCGCAAAGGATTTGGAATTCGAGCGCGCCGCGGAGCTCCGCGATGAGATCGCCCGTCTTGAAAAGCTGATGCGATAAATTGTAGCGGTACTGTGCTCCGGGAGGGAGCTTCGTTTCATGAATCCTTCGTTGTGGTCGTTACTCACGCCCCTGCGTGACTTCATCTATCCTCCGGTCTGTTTCGTCTGCGACAACTCCCTCGCCAGGAATGAGGATCGCATTTGTACTGCCTGCTGGGGTTCATTCACGATCATAGATCCTCTCCATCCAACCTGGATCGAAGTGAAGGAGAAGGTTCAGGCGGAAGGTACCATCGACGAGCTTCTCTCCTGCTTCCTTTTTGAAAAGGAGGGTGCACTCCAGGATGTTCTTCATTTGTTGAAGTATCGGGGGATGAGGTCGCTCGGAGCCCGGCTGGGACTCGAGGTCGGCGCGAGAATTGCCCTGCATTCCGGGCTGCGAACCGCCGATGCGCTTATTCCTGTTCCTCTCCATCGACGGAAACAGCGCGAACGGGGCTACAACCAGGCAGAACTCATTTGCCGAAGTGTCGGGAAGGTGACAGGCATTCCGATCCGTTCATCATTCATCATACGAACCAAGTACACGCAATCACAGACAACGCTTACACTCGAGGAACGCAACCAGAATGTCGGTGACGCGTTCTCCGTGCGGGCTTCCGCCCGATCCGAAATTTCCGGAAAACGGTTCATCCTCGTGGATGATGTGATCACGACCGGCTCAACCATTTTAGCATGTGCAGGTGTTCTGCGCGCGATCGGAGCCGAAAAGGTATACGCCGCATCAGTCGCACTCGCACAGTAAGTTGATTTTCTTTCGCATTCTTGGTACATTATAGTGCTTCATGAACATCAGAATACCGAAACGTAACTTCTCGAACTTGCACCTACACTAGAATTTGGAGGGTTCCTATGGCTGTACGAGTGGGTATTAATGGATTTGGACGAATCGGTCGGAATGTCTTTCGTGCTGGATTTGGTTCAAAAGAATACGAGGTTGTTGCCGTCAACGATATCACCGACGCAAAGACGCTCGGACATCTCCTGAAATATGATTCGGTCATCGGAAATTTTTCCGGAACCGTTGAGGTGAAGGAAAAGACGCTTGTCGTTAACGGCAAAAGCGTGAAGGTTCTTTCCGAAAAGGATCACACCAAGCTTCCATGGAAAGATCTCGGTGCCGACATCGTGATCGAATCGACCGGACTGAAGATCTTCACCGACGGAGATGCGGCACGCCAGCATATCACCAACGGGGCAAAGAAGGTCATCATCACGGCGCCGGCAAAGACTCCCGATGTAACCCTGGCGATCGGCGTCAACGATTCCCTTTACGATCCGAAAATCCACCATGTCGTCTCCAACGCATCGTGCACTACGAACTGTCTTGCTCCCGTTGCGAAGGTTCTCTTGAAGAATTTCGGCATCAGGAAAGGCCTGATGACGACCATTCATTCGTACACGAATGACCAGAAGCTTCTCGACCTTCCGCATTCCGATCTGCGCAGGGCCCGCGCCGCGGCGTTGAACATGATCCCGACAAGCACCGGAGCCGCAAAGGCGATCGGTCTCGTGATTCCGGAATTAAAGGGGAAAATGGACGGCATCGCGATCCGCGTTCCCACGCCGAACGTTTCCATCGTTGATCTGGTCATCGAATCCGAAAAGCCTGCAACGAAAGATGCCGTCAATGCGGCCTTCGAGCAGGCAGCAAACGGAGAGATGAAACATATCCTCGAGTATTGCAAGCTCCCGCTGGTTTCGAGCGATTTCAAAGGCAATCCACATTCCTCGATCTTCGATGCTGGACTGACTTTTGCTCTCGATACGATGATTAAGGTGGGATCTTGGTACGACAATGAATGGGGATATTCCTGCAGGGTTGTCGATCTCACGAAGAAGATAATTGCACTTATGTCGTAAACTGTATGATGTACAGAAAGAGCTAATGATGAAACAATGTCATTAGCTCTTTTTTTATATTCCTGAATAACAAAAGGAAATGCAAAATGGATAAGCTCGCGATACAGGACATTTCACTCCGCGGAAAAAAAGTTTTGGTCCGTGTCGATTTTAACGTGCCGATGAAAGACAACAACGTCACCGATGATACAAGAATCAACGGATCGCTTCCGACGATCCGGAAGATTATGGCTGATGGGGGTAAAGCAATACTCATGAGCCATCTCGGGCGCCCCAAAGGCAAGAGGAATATGGAATTTTCCCTCCAGCCGGTTGCCCTCAGACTGTCGGAAATCATCGGGAAAAAAGTTCTTTTCTCTCCGGATTGCATCGGTGATGAAGCAAAAAAAATCGTGAACGGTATGGCCGGCGGAGATTGTCTTCTCCTGGAAAATTTACGGTTCCATCCGGAAGAAGAAGCAAACGACCCGAAATTTTCCCAGCAGCTTGCATCGCTCGGGGACGTGTATGTGGATGATGCCTTCGGCAGTGCTCACCGTGCACATGCCTCAACCGAGGGGATCACACATTTCGTGAAGCCTGCAGTAGCCGGATATCTCATGCAGAAAGAACTGAACTACCTCGGCATGGCGGTGAGTCATCCGGTGCGACCATATATCGCAATTCTGGGAGGAGCAAAAATCTCCGGAAAAATTGATGTCATCCAGAATCTCATGAATATCGTCGATGCACTGCTGATCGGTGGCGGAATGATGTTCACGTTTTTCAAGGCACAGGGACTGGAAATCGGAAACTCTCTCCTCGAACCGGATAAAGTCGATCTCGCGGCTTCGATTCTTGCCCAGGCACGACAGCGCAACATCAAGCTTCTTCTTCCGGTCGATACCGTGATTGCAAACCGGTTCGATAATAACGCGGAAACGAAGCAGGTGCGTGTGACGCAGATCCCGGCGGGCTGGCAGGGTCTTGATATTGGTGCTGATTCTATTAGATTATTTACAGACGAGATCCGGCACGCGAAAACAATTGTCTGGAACGGCCCGATGGGTGTGTTCGAGATGGACAATTTCGCAAAAGGGACGGATGAGATCGCAAGGGCTCTGGCGGAAGCGACGAAGAAGGGTGCAACGACGATAGTCGGCGGGGGCGATTCCGCGGCGGCTATTGCCAAATCCGGGCTCGAGAAAGCCGTCTCGCATGTCTCAACCGGCGGCGGAGCTTCACTCGAATTTCTTGAAGGAAAAGTCCTTCCCGGAGTTGCCGCACTGACGAACAAGTGAAACGAATCGGGTTTTGGAGATGTTGTATTGAGAGAGCGTCCTCCCTGGTCGGGTTTGAGGAGTAAGCGAAGTCCGAGGTATCATGGCGTATTATCGTTATTCAAATTCAAGCTATTATCGACCGTCGTTTTTCGGCGGACTTAAGTTCTTCCCGCCGGTGATCAAGTGGTTGCTGATCAGCAACGTCGGCGTTTTTCTCTTTGAAGCATTGTTCGGAGTGCTCCGCCTGCACGGCACTCCCCTGAGCGGTGCCGTTTTATCCTCGTTTCCCCTCTATCCTCTCGGTGACGGATTCCAGATCTGGCAGCTCTTCACGTACATGTTCATGCACGGCGGCTTCATGCATCTCTTCCTGAACATGTTTGCCCTCTGGATGTTCGGCATGCAGCTGGAAAACGACTGGGGATCGAGGAAATTCTTTTTCTATTACATGCTTTGCGGCATCGGTGCGGGGTTGTCCAATTTGTTGATCGGACCGTTGTTCGGTCCCGCCGGCCCGACTGTCGGTGCCTCGGGCGCGATCTACGGAGTCCTCCTCGCGTTTGGGATGGTCTATCCCGATCAGCCGATCTTTATCTATTTCCTTCTCCCGATCAGAGCACGCTATTTCGTTCTGATTTACATCGGTATTGAAATCTATGCCGGTGTGACCGGCTCAGCGGACGGTGTCGCGCATTTTGCCCACCTCGGAGGAGCGGCAGTCGGATTTATTTACCTCATGATCGATCAGCGCCGGATCCCGTTTCAGGGCATCCTCGAGAAAACCCGCAACCGGTTCGTCAGATCCGGGTATGTGAACCAGTATTCGAAGAATGAACACGCACGTGTCAGCGATGCCCAGTATTTTGATATCCATGATGATGAGGAACGTGTAGATCAGGCACGCATCGATGAAATCCTCGACAAGATCAGCCAGAATGGTTATCAGAGTCTTACCGAACAGGAAAAGAAGATCCTTTTTGAAGCAAGCAAGAAGCTGAATTAGATTTTCTCATCATGAACCTCACGATTCCGGTCCTCAACAATAACGCGATTCAGGTGAACGATCCTGCGGCAAAACATCCCACCTATAAAGTGGGGATACGCCGGCAGACCCGGCAGGTCAATATCGGAGGCATTCTTGTCGGAGGAAATGCACCGATCTCGGTGCAGACCATGACCAAGACGAAGACCTCGGATGTCGATGCCACCGTAACGCAGATCCGGGAGGCTGCCGACGCCGGGTGTGATATCGTACGCGTAACCGTGAACGATAAAGAGGCAGCTGACGCGATCGGATCGATCGTGAAGAAATCACCCATCCCGGTTGTAGCAGATATTCATTTTAACCATGTGTTTGCCTTGAAGGCCATCGAGGGGAACGTCGCAAAGGTACGTCTCAACCCGGGAAATATCGGTGCGCGTGACCGGATCGAACAGGTTCTCAATGCAGCAAAAGCCAAGAGGATACCGATCCGGATCGGGGTGAATTCCGGCTCGCTCGAAGAGGATATTCTCGAGAAACACGGGTATCCGACCGCCGAGGCACTCTACGAAAGCGCCATGCGGCATGTCGGCATCTGCGAGGATTTTGGATTTCACGACATTATCATATCGGTGAAATCGACCGATGTGAAACTGATGATCGAGGCATATCGGCTGGTTGCTCAGCGGACTGATATACCTCTTCACCTCGGTGTGACCGAAGCAGGCACGACAAGAGTCGGCACGATAAAGTCTGCCGTTGGTATCGGCACGCTTCTCGCCGAGGGAATCGGCGATACCATCCGGGTTTCCCTTACGGATGAGCCGGTGAAGGAAGTCGAGGTCGGCAAGGAGATCCTTCGCTCGCTCAGCATGGCATCGCGGAACGTGGAGCTCATTGCCTGTCCAACGTGCGGGCGTCTCGAGATCGACCTGTTCGGCATTATGAAACAGCTTGAAGATAAGCTGCAGGGCGTGAAAAAACCCGTGAAAATCGCTGTGCTCGGCTGCGTGGTCAACGGTCCCGGCGAGGCGAGCGAGGCAGACATCGGGATCGCTGCCGGAAAGGGCGTGGCAATTCTCTACCGGAAGGGCGAAGTCATCAAACGCGTGAAGGAAGATGAAATTGTGTCGACGGTACTGGAAGAGGTGGAAAAATTTCAACCATTAAACTAATCGCGAGGTATTGTCATGATGAAGCTCGTTCTTCTGTTCTTTGCTCTCGTTCTTTTTTCGGGGAGATCTTCTTCCCAAATACCATCCGGTGATTCTGCAGGTGTCATGAAGAGTCCGAAGGGTCTAATGGATTTCACGATGAAAACGATCGACGGTACGCCGCGGTCACTTTCCTACTATAAGGGAAAGGTCCTTCTCATCGTGAATACGGCATCACTCTGTGGTTTTACGCCGCAATATGAGACCCTCGAGAAACTCTATGAGAAGTACAAGGACAAGGGGTTCATGATCCTTGCATTTCCGGCAAACAACTTCGGAAAGCAGGAGCCGGGGACAAATGCCGAGATCAAGGATTTTTGCTCGACAAAATTCCATGTGTCGTTCGATCTCTTCTCCAAAATCAGCGTGAAGGGCGATGATCAGGATCCGCTCTACAAGTATATTACGAAAGACTCTCCCTATCCCGGAGAGATCAAATGGAATTTCCAGAAATATCTCGTCGACAAATCCGGCAACCTCCGGGCAAAGTACCTTTCACCTGTTGATCCCATGTCGAAGGATCTCACCAGTGAAGTGGAGAAGCTTCTGGCCGAAAAGGGAGCATGAGCACCAGCGTTGTGGATGAAAACAGAAAAGCCCGAGCATGCGCCCGGGCTTTTTCATTCTGGACTATTCAAGCTGTTCTAGAATGCAGCCAGCTTGAGTGCCGCCTGAAGTATGTCCTCTTCCTGAAGAAGGATGGCTTTCTCAAGCACGCGGGCAAAGGGAACAGGCGTGCTCTTTGATGCAACACGCATAAGCGGTGCGTCGAGATACTGAAATGCCTGTTCTCCGACAATCGAGGCGATTTCCCCTCCGAACCCTCCGAACAACGCGTGCTCATGTGCCACAAGAAGTCTGCCGGTTTTCCTGACGCTTGCCAGGATCGTGTCGACATCGAGCGGATTGATCGAGCGGAGATCGACAACCTCGGCCGAAACGCCGTGTTCGTCGGCGAGCTTGTTCGCAACGCGCAGGGCAAAGTGTACCGGGGTTCCCCACGCGATGATACTCAGGTCGTTCCCCTCTCGGCGTACGCGTGCTTTCCCGAAAGGTACGATGTGCGTTGCCGAGGGCCTCGGGGTTTTTGTGAAGAACTGGTTGTAGAGAAACTTGTTTTCCAGAAAGAACGTCGGACCTTTGCTCCGCATTGCCATGCGCATGAGGCCGACGGCATCATCCGCGAATGCCGGCATGACGATCCGCAGTCCGGGCATCGTTGCAAATGTGGCATCGAGACTCTGTGAATGATACAATCCGCCCCCGATGTAACCACCCGAAGCCAGACGCATCACGATGTTCGGCGAGAATTGTCCGTTTGTCCGGTAATAATCGTGCGAGCACTCGATGAGCTGTTCCATCGCCGGCCAGAGATAGTCGGCAAACTGTGCTGCTTCAATAACCACCCAGATATCTTCCCGGTAGCGTGAGAATCCGTTTGCCGTTCCGACGATGAAATCTTCGGCGATCGGCGCGTTGAAGACACGATCGTGACTGAATTCCTGGAGCATTCCTTTGGTGACGTTGAAGACTCCGCCTTTTTCGTGTGAGGCGACATCCTGTCCCCAGAGAAACGTATTCTTGTTCCTTCGGAATTCTTCCTTCAGCGTCTCATTGATTGCCTCGCGGAGCGTTATGGTCGGCGCATCCGGATTTGCCGGAATCGTGTGATCATCCTCCTGCGGCCGTTCGTATGCCGGCGGAATGACGAACCGCGTTGCCGTGGACGGATCGGGATCGGGTTCATCTTCGACCTTCGCGGCTGATTCTTCGATGAGGCGCCCGTTCTCGTCCTCAATCTTCACGATTTCGTTTTCGGTAAACTCATCATGAGAGATCAGATATTCCCTGAACCGGCGCACCGGATCACGCTTGATTGCCGCGGCGATCTCCTCGGGAGAGCGGTAAAGCTCCTGACGATCTGAATTGCTGTGGGAATTGATCCGTATGCATTCGGCATGAACAATTGCCGGACCATCTCCCGATTTCACATAGTCGAGCGCTTCCTGCATCCCGCGCCAGGAATCGAAGACATTCGTTCCATCCACGTTGACGAGCTTGACACTCTTGAATCCCGCAAAATTCTGACCGATGTTTCTGTTTGCGGACTGCTCGGAATTCGGGACGGATATTCCAAAATGATTATTCTGAATCACAAACACCACCGGAAGAAGCTCACGCGCAGCGCCGCTTACGGCTTCATACACATAGCCCTCCGAAGCGGCAGACTCGCCGAAACTTGCAAAGGCAATCTCATCTCCGTCATATTTTTGGATCGCTCGTGCTACCCCGACGGCGTGAAGGGCATGATTTCCCGTCGCGGAGGAGACATTCTGTATCCGGATGGCCGGCTTCGAGAAATGATTGCTCATATGCCGTCCCCCCGCGCCTACATCTGCCTGCTTGGAAAGGCCGTTGAGAATCATCTCTTCAACTGTTAACCCCGCCGATAAACAGGTGACCATATCACGGTAATAGGGGAAAAGAAAATCCTTGCCCTGGCGGAACGAAAGTCCGAGAATCAGCTGGATCCCTTCATGCCCTGCACAGGAGGAATGATACGACCATCCCTTTGCCTGCCGGACATAATTCGCGGCTTTCTGGTCGAGTAAGCGACCCAGATGGATGAGTTGGTACCAGCGTTTGAGTGTGTTATTGTGAACGGTGATGCCGTTATCGGATAACGGCTCGAGGGATAGAGATGGTTGGCCTGTACTAGTTTCGATGCCCTTTTCTGACATATTGTTAAGAAATTGTGAGAACGATGCTATCTATGATACTATAAGATATCAAAATTTTTTTGTTAGGCAAATTTTTGTATATTTCAGCGCAAATTTCGAAAAAAGAGAAGGAACACTCCTGGCACCTCCGGTTCCGGATCGAAAAAAAACCTGCAGAGATTCGATGTTGAAAATAACACTTTCCGTAAATTCATGACCACAAAAAAGCCGCTCAGCATTCTGTTTATCGGGGATATTGTGGGGAAGCCGGGCCTCGATTTGGTGGAGACGCTCATCAAGAGTTACATCCAGAAGTACGACATTGATTTTTGCATCGCGAACGGCGAAAACCTTATCGAGGGAAAAGGGATCAACGAAGAGGGCGCCAACAAACTTTTTGGCCTCGGCATTCATGTCATTACCGGCGGAAACCATCTCTGGGATAACTGGAATGCGCGAAAACTCCTTTCCAGCAACCGAAATGTCCTCCGACCCCTGAACTACCCCTCCGAAAACCCCGGTAACGGTTTCGTCATCTACGATCTCGGGGAAAAAGGCAAGGTCGGAGTTCTCAACCTGCAGGGAAGAGTCTATATGCAGCCGATCGATTGTCCATTCAAGAAGGGGGAATGGGCAGTCGAAAAAATACGTGAACAGACCAAGGTCATCTTTGTGGATATGCATGCCGAAGCGACTGCTGAGAAAATTGCACTCGGTTGGTTTCTCGACGGCAAGATTTCCGCGCTCGTCGGGACTCATACGCATATTCAAACGGCAGACGCGAGAATCCTTCCAAGAGGTACTGCCTATATCACCGACGTTGGAATGACGGGACCGTATGATTCTGTCATCGGACTGAAAAAGGAAGTCGCCCTCCGGAGATTTCTTCACCAAACGCCGTATAAGTATGAGATGGGCACTCACGACGTGCGCCTGGCGGGTGTGGTTCTCCAGGCCGACCCGGAGTCTGGTCGCGCGTTAAAATTTGAGAGTTTTATGTATCCCAGGTTTGAATGAACATCGTTTCGGTTGAACGGATCCGGACATGATCGCCGCGCTGATCGACGGAAAAAAGATCGCTGACGAGATCAAAGCGGAAGTTCGTGAATCATCCGAACAGTTTCGGGCCGTCCGGGGGATCATTCCGGGCCTCGCCTTTGTCCTCGTGGGAGATAACCCTGCTTCACAATCGTATGTCCGGATGAAGGGAAAAGCATGTGAAGAAATGGGATTTCATTCCGTCACCGAGCGTCTTCCCGCCGATTCATCCGAGAAGTCGATCCTGGATCTGATCAGCCGGTTCAATAAGGATACCCGTCTTCACGGGATCCTCGTTCAGCTCCCCCTGCCGAAACAGATCAATGAGGAAAAAATCATTACCGCGATCGATTACCGGAAAGATGTTGATGGATTTCATCCCGTGAACGTGGGGCGGCTTGTGCTGGGCCAGAAGTGTCTGCGGCCGTGCACTCCCGCCGGAATTCAGGAGCTGCTGGTGAGGAGCGGGCACGATCCTGCGGGAAAACATGTCGTGATCGTCGGCCGCAGCAATATTGTCGGGAAGCCGGTGTTGAACATTCTCCTCCAGAAACAGCAGGGGGCAAATGCGGTTGTGACGATTGCACACACCGGAGCGGGGGATCTTTCCCGGTATACGCTGCAGGCGGACATACTCATCGCGGCGATGGGAAATCCGGGATGCATCACGGGCTTGATGATCAAACCCGGAGCAGTCGTCATTGATGTGGGATCGAACCGGATTCCAGATCCGGTAGCCAAGAGCGGCTATCGGTTCACCGGCGATGTGGATTTTCCTTCTGCAGTAAAGGTCGCCGGAGCGATTACTCCGGTGCCCGGCGGCGTAGGACCCATGACGATCGCGATGCTCATGAAGAATACGCTCGAAGCGGCAATGACGCTCTATCAGTGAGCCACCGGAACGAATTAAAAAAAGATAATTCCGTGATTCGCACCAAACCTGACCTTGCTTCTCAACGCGTTTTTCAATACTTTGTTGCCACGGATTTGAGAAGATTGTTTTCCTAACTGCAGTCAGGACAATTTCTTGGGCGAACAGCAGCGTTGTGTGATCGGGATCGACGGAGGTGGTACAAAGACCCACGCCATACTCGTCGGCCTCGATGGCGGGGTGCTGGCGGAGGCATTCGGGGGACCGACCAACCTTCAGACCGTACCCATCAAGACCGCCTCATCCACGATATTTGATCTCATCACGGAAACCTGTACCAAGGCACAATGTACCGCGGATGACCTGCAGAATGTCGTTCTCGGGCTTGCCGGTGCCGGGCGACCAGCCGACAGATCCGAACTCAGCAGCGCTCTCCTCGGACTTTCCCTCAAGAAAAAATTCCCGTTAAAGAATGTAACGATTGAGACTGATGCCCGCGTTGCACTGGAAGCGGCCTTCGCCGGTGGTCCGGGAATCGTGCTCATTGCCGGCACCGGTTCCATCGCCCTGTACCGCAGTGAAGACGGCAAACTCCTGCGCGCCGGCGGCTGGGGATACATCCTCGGCGATGAAGGGAGCGGCTACTCCATTGCGAGGGATGCGCTCAATTTCGTCATGCGGCAGTCGGACGGCCGCAGCGAGAAAACTCTCCTGACCGCGAAAGCGCTCGAGTTTTTTGGCGTCAGCCAGCCCGACGAAATTCTTGCAAAAGTTTATCACGAGCATATCGATCTCGCCTCGTTTGCACAAAAAGTGTTCGAAGCCGTTGTCGAGCGCGATCGTGTCGCCCACATGGTTATCGTGAAAAACTCCACCGAACTTATCGAACTTGTCCGGGTTCTCACCATGAAATTGCGTCCGCGAAAGAAACTCCCGGTTGCGTTAATGGGCGGTTTGCTGGAATCCGATAATGTTTATTCGAAGATGGTCAGGGAGAGAATCATCCATTCGCTTCCGAATGTTGTTGTGCAGAATCCGAAATTTTCCGCCGCGTTCGGAGCCACGATTATTGGCCTGAATGCATTTCGTTAGCCGATATCGGACCAGGTCGCACGCTATTCTGATCGCATTCCTTGTCCTTGCCGGTTGTGCACCCCGGGAATCCGAAAAACCGGGAACAAGGGCGCTCGCTCCGTGGGTCCAGGAGACACTCCGGCGTTTATCCCTGCAGGAAAAAATCAACCAGATGATCATGCCGCGGGGATTCGGCTATTATGCCAGCTCCGAGAGCGATGAATCCCGCAGGGTCGACCTTCTCATAAAAGACCGAAAATTCGGAGGACTCATCTTCTTCCAGGGAGATGTCCTGGAAACTGCCAATCGCATCAATGAACTCCAGCGCGAGTCGGATATTCCACTCCTCATCGGGGGAGACTTTGAATGGGGGACAGCGATGCGGATCCGGAGGGGAACGCGTTTCCCTGAAGCGATGGCAATTGGCGCGACGCGCGATTCTGCCCTGGCTTTCCAGATCGGCAGGACGATCGCCGAAGAATCGAGAGCTCTCGGTGTGCAGGTTGATTTTGCCCCGGTGGCCGATGTCAACGTGAATCCCGACAATCCCGTCATCAATACGCGCTCATTTGGGGAGAATCCGCAGCTCGTGGCAACGATGGCATCCGCGTATGCACTCGGCCTGAGGTCGGGGGGAGTACTTTCGGTCGGGAAACACTTTCCGGGTCACGGAGACACGCAGACCGACTCACATCTGAACCTCCCGCTGATTCCGCTGCCGCGTACGCGACTCGATTCCGTTGAGCTCGTTCCCTTCAAACGTCTCATCGGCGAAGGAATTGACGGCATCATGGCTGCGCACATCGAGGTGCCCTCGCTGCAGAACGGGCTCCACATGCCGGCTTCACTCTCACCGTCGGTCATCGCCGGACTGCTGCAGAAAGACCTGGGGTTTGCCGGGCTCGTGTTCACCGATGCGATGGATATGGGTGCACTGGTGAATTCGTACGGTTCCGATTCAGCGGCCGTGCGCGCTGTTCAGGCAGGAGCGGACATTCTTATCATGCCTCCGGATCCCGAAGCTGCATCAAATGCCCTGAACAGGGCGGTCCTCTCGGGAAAGATATCACCGGCGAGAATTGATCAGTCTGTTGAGAAGATTCTCTCCGCCAAATTCCGCATCGGATTGAGTGAACATCGCGAAATCAATCTCGATTCGATTTACAACTCTGTGGAAACCCCCGACCATCTTGCCCTCGCAAAGAGATGTGCCAGAGAATCGATCACGCTCCTGCGGGATAGCAGTATTCTGCCGCTCGAGCGGTTCGGGAAGAAGAAACTCCTCTGTGCTCTTGTCGCAGATGCCGAGAATTACCGGACCGAAATTAACCGCCCGTCGACTCCCTGGACGAACGAGCCGGTCGGCGACTACTTTATGGCACAATTGAAGAAGCGGTATTTCAATGCGCAGGGAGTTCACATTGACCCGACCGTCAACGATCTGGATGTCGGGGCGCTCGTTGAGGCGGCTGCCAAGTCAGATATCATACTTTGCCCGATCTGGTCGAAAGCGCGTTCCGGCTCGGGCCAGTTCGGATTGCCGCCGAATATTGTCGGGGCAATCGACACACTCTGCACTCTCGATAAGCCGGTAGTCATGATTGCCATGGGAAGTCCCTACGTCCTGGAGTCGTTCCCGCAGGCATCCACATACCTCTGTTCGTATTCCGACTGCGAAGCATCGACGGAGGCGACGGTAGAAGCGCTCTTTGGGGAGATTCCCACCCCCGGAAAACTTCCTGTCGGCATCCCGCAGATGTTTTCGTTCGGCACCGGCGTCGATCGGGGCCAATCGGTGCTCCGGCGGGACTCTCCGGAATCTGTCGGGATGGAAAGTGAGGGCCTTGCCGCGGTCGATTCAATCGTGACGCAAGCGATTCGTGATTCCGCATTTCCCGGCGCCCAGGTCCTGGTTGCCAAAGATGGCGCGGTTGTCTATGAAAAGTCTTTTGGCCGTCAGCAATACTCTCCCGGCACTCCGCAGATCACCGCCTCCACGATGTATGATCTGGCGTCTCTCACGAAGGTCGTGGCAACAACGCCTGCTGTCATGCGGCTCCTCGATGAGGAGAAGCTTCATCTTGACGATCCTGTTGTCCGCTATATACCCGAATTCGGAAACCACGGAAAGGAAGGTATCACCATTCGGAACCTTCTTCTCCATAATGCTGGGTTGCCGCCCTTCAAGCAGCTCTTTCTCACCTGTACGTCTCCGGCCGAAGTCCTCGACTCAGTGTATCAGACCGAGATGATCTACAAGACCGGTGATTCCACCGTCTACAGTGATTTCGATTTCATTCTCCTCGGAAAAATTGTGGAACGCATATCGGGTGTCACGCTCGATCATTATGTCGACTCGGTTTTCTACAGACCGCTGCATATGTCGCGGACGATGTTCAATCCGCCTTTTTCATCGCGCTCATCCGTTGCTCCGACGGAATACGATTCGGTCTACAGGAAGCAGCTCGTGCAGGGATTTGTGCACGACGAGAATGCGTATGCACTGGGAGGAGTTTCCGGACATGCCGGTCTCTTCTCAACGGCTTCCGATCTCGCTGTTCTCACGCAGATGTTCCTCAACCAGGGAAGTTATGGGGGGGTACAATATCTGCGGCCCGAAACGGTGAAACTTTTCACAACCCGTCAGGCGGAAAACAGTTCGCGTGCACTCGGCTGGGACACGAAGACCATGAATGGATACAGTTCTGCGGGAACATTAATGGGGAAGACGACGTACGGCCACACCGGCTTTACGGGAACATCCATCTGGATAGAGCCGGAGAAAAATATTTTTGTTATATTGTTGACAAATCGGGTTTATCCCACCCGATTGAATATGCGGATCGCGCATATCCGGCCGCTGGTGCACGATGCGGTCATGAGATCCATCCGGTAAGGAGAGCCCGGAAAGGCCGCGAACTATCAGATCAATCACGCCGGCATACCGGTCTGCTGCACATAGTATTCCCCGCTTTTGAAACCGTCTGGCATTAACAAAGGATGAAATATGAAACCCCCCAAATTCAGGAATGAATCATATACCGACTGGTCAAAACCGCTCCACAGGAAAAAACAGCTTCAGGCAATTGCCGAGTTGGAATCTAATTTTGGAAAAGAATACCCCAATCTCGTCGGTGGACAGAAGGTCGAATCTCGCGACAAGTTTCAATCGCTCAATCCCTCCAATCCGAATGAGGTGGTCGGCGTTTTTCAGAAAGGGACGGCGGAAGATGCGACCCGGGCACTGGATGTGGCCCTTTCGGCCTTCCGGAAGTGGCAGGACGTGTCGCCCGAAAAGCGTGCCGCATATCTCTTTAAGGCGGCAAAGATCATGCGGCGGCGGCGCTATGAGATGAACGCGGCGATGATCATGGAAGTTGGAAAAACTTGGCCCGAAGCTGATGCCGATACGGCCGAGGCGATCGATTTTCTGGAATTCTATGGGAGGGAAATGCTGCGTTATGCAGACCAGGAACCCGCCGTTCAGCTCCCCGGCGAAAAGGACGAGCTCCGGTATATTCCGCTCGGTACCGGCGTCATTATTCCGCCGTGGAATTTTCCGCTCGCAATTCTGGCAGGTATGACTTCTGCAGCGATCGTCAGCGGAAACACTGTTGTACTGAAACCCTCAAGCGATTCTCCTCTCATCGGATATCGTTTCATGGAAGTGATGGGAGAAGCCGGACTGCCTCCCGGTGTCGTGAACTTTGTGGCTGGACCGGGCGGAGCGGTCGGTGACACACTCGTGACACATCCCAAGACCCGTTTTATCTCGTTCACGGGATCAAAAGAAGTTGGAATTCATATTAATGAAGAGGCGGCAAAGGTCCGGACGGGTCAGATCTGGCTCAAGCGTGTGGTCGCGGAAATGGGTGGAAAAGACTCGATCATCGTCGATGAAGGAGTCAATGTTGATGAAGCAGTCGCCGGGGTGACTGTTTCAGCCTTCGGATTTCAGGGTCAGAAGTGTTCGGCTTGTTCACGTGCAATAGTTCACGAAAAGATTTATGATGAGTTCGTGGAATTGATTGCGAAACGCGCCGAGAATATTTCCGTAGGACCGGCGAAGGAACTTGGCAACTATATGGGGCCGGTTGTGAACAAAGGTTCGATGGAAAAGATTCTTGGCTATATTGCGGTCGGAAAACGTGAAGGTGGGAGGATTGTAGCCGGCGGAGGTCGCGCGACAGGAGAAGGATATTTCCTGAGGCCGACAATCATTGCCGATGTTGATCCAAAGGCGACGATTGCACAGGAAGAGATTTTTGGGCCGGTTCTCGCGGTGATCAAAGCGAGAGATTTTGACCATGCCATCGAGATCGCAAACAATACCGAATTTGGTCTGACGGGTGGTGTCTATTCGAAGGACAAAAGGAATCTTGAAAAGGCAAAGAAGGAATTTTACACCGGGAACCTCTACCTGAACCGCAAGTGCACCGGCGCGATGGTCGGCGCGCATCCGTTTGGCGGGTTCAATATGAGCGGTACGGATTCGAAGGCAGGCGGGAGGGACTATCTCCTTCTCTATCTGCAGGCAAAGTCCGTTGCCACAAAGATGAAATGAAACTTTTCGGTAGAGTTTGGCTCGGCGTGGGAAGATAAGAGTAGCTGGATTTCATATCTGGAGAAAACATGAAGATTCATGAATATCAGGGGAAAGAGATCTTAAGAAAATACGGCGTCCCGGTGCCTCGGGGCGGAGTGGCATTTTCTGTCGATGAAGCCGTTGACGTGGCAAGCCGCCTCGGAGGATCCGTATGGGTTGTGAAGGCGCAGATCCATGCCGGTGGTCGCGGCAAAGGGGGCGGCGTCAAACTGGCGAAAGACCTTGAGGAAGTACGCCGCCTGGCTGGTCAGATACTCGGGATGCGGCTGGTAACGCATCAGACGGGACCCGAAGGCAGGATCGTGAAGCGACTGCTGATCGAAGAGGGTGTAGCCATTGCGAAAGAAATATACGTGGGTATTACACTCGATCGCGCGCGTTCGGAAAATGTCGTGATGGCATCGACAGAGGGTGGGGTAGAAATCGAAAAGGTGGCCGCAGAGACTCCGGAAAAAATATTAAAGGAACCGATCAATCCGACGATCGGCTTTCGGGAATTCCAGGCCCGGAAACTCGCATTCGGGCTCGGACTCTCCGGAGATGCGTTCAGGAATGCGGTCAAATTTCTCCTTGCACTTTACCGGGCGTACGAAGAATCCGATGCTTCCCTGGCGGAAATCAATCCCCTGGTGATCACGACCAGTGGCAGCGTCGTTGCACTCGACGCAAAGATGAACTTTGATGATAATGCGCTCTACCGGCATCCTGAAATCGTTGCAATGCGCGACCTCGACGAAGAAGATTCTCTGGAGATTGAAGCGTCAAAATCGAATCTGAACTACATCAAACTCGATGGGAATGTCGGCTGTATGGTCAACGGCGCCGGGCTGGCAATGGCGACGATGGATATCATCAAGCTCGCTGGCGGAGAGCCCGCGAACTTCCTCGATGTGGGTGGCGGTGCGAACGTTGAAACGGTATCCAACGGTTTCCGTATCATCCTTTCCGATAAGAACGTGAAGGCAATACTCATCAACATCTTCGGCGGCATCGTTCGATGCGACCGGGTGGCAGGCGGAGTGGTGCAGGCGGCAAGGAATGTGGATGTCCATGTGCCTGTCGTTGTGCGCCTGGAGGGAACCAACGCCAAAGAAGCGCGCGAAATCCTCGCAACATCGGGACTCAATTTTTCCGTGGCGGGGAGTCTTCAGGAAGCGGCGGAGAAAGTGACCGCGGCTATCGCAGGGGCGTGATGTCTTCCGTGAGCTCGGATCCGGCGTATGAGCCGGTCATCGGACTCGAAGTTCATGCACAGCTTTTGACGGAGTCGAAGGCTTTTTGCGGCTGCTCGACCAAATTCGGCAATTCCCCCAATACCAATGTCTGTCCGGTTTGCCTCGGCCTGCCCGGCGCACTCCCCGTCCTGAACAAGCGGGCAGTGGAATTCGCAATCCGGATGGCTCTTGCCACCTCATCATCTGTTTCTCCCCGGTCCGTCTTCGCAAGGAAGAACTACTTCTATCCCGATCTTCCCAAGGGTTATCAGATTTCGCAATATGCCGATCCAATCTGCACCGGCGGATTCGTGGACATCGAACCGAGTGAGCAGGGGCACGAACCGCGGCGGATCGTTATTGCGCGGATTCATCTCGAAGAAGATGCGGGGAAATCCATTCACGACCGGAACGGCTTTACCCTTGTCGATATCAACCGATGCGGTGTGCCGCTCCTCGAACTTGTGAGTGAGCCGGATCTCCGCTCTCCTCATGAGGCCTCCCTTTATCTTCGGAAGATTCGCCAGCTGGTTACGTATCTCGGTATTTGTGACGGGAATATGGAAGAAGGAAATCTCCGCTGTGATGCAAATATTTCGGTGCGCAGGAAGGGCTACAAGAGGTTTGGAACAAAAACAGAATTGAAGAACTTGAATTCGTTCCGCAATGTCGAGCGCGCACTCGAATTTGAAATGAAGCGGCAAATTCGGGCACTCGAAGGCGGTGAGCGGATCAAGCAGGAGACGATGCTCTGGGATGCGGAAAAAAATGTTGCACTGCCAATGCGATCGAAGGAAGAAGCACACGACTACCGGTATTTTCCCGAGCCTGATCTTGTTCCGGTAGTGGTAGACAAAGAATGGACCGCCGAAATTCGGGCTGCTCTTCCGGAACACCCGACGGCGCGCAGAGACAGATTCGTGCGCCAGTACGCCCTCCGGGGGTACGATGCCGATGTCCTCACAGCCGAGAAGGAGTATGCCGACTTTTTCGAAGAAGCCGTGAAATCGTACGGTGCCCGGAACAATGATGAGTTCAAGCAGGTGAGTAACTGGGTAATGACTGAGGTACTTCGTGTGGCGGGAGAGGGCCGCTCTGTTCAGGACCGGTTTCCGGTTTCTCCGGACCGGCTTGCCCGACTTATCCGACTCGTGGCCGACGGTA
This sequence comes from Bacteroidota bacterium, assembly GCA_035518715.1. Lineage (GTDB taxonomy): Bacteria > Bacteroidota > Ignavibacteria > UBA10030 > SZUA-254 > DATIXJ01. The sequence goes on from DATIXJ010000079.1 coordinate 32,934, forward strand.
CGGTCAGCGGCAGGTCTGCCAAAGAGGTATTCGCCGAAATGCTTCTTGTCCCCGATGATCCGCGCTCGATTGTGGAGAAGAAAGGACTTGTCCAGCTTTCGGATGAAGCTGTCCTGGAGAGAATAATTGACGATGTGCTTGTCAAGTATCCTTCTCATGCAGAAAAATATCGTGCCGGGAATGAAAAGCTCCTCGGGTATTTTGTCGGTAGGGTGATGGAAGCTAGCAAAGGAAAAGCGAATCCCGCTCTTGTCAATCATATCCTCGTAAAAAAGTTGTCTCGAACAAAATCATTCTGAACAAGATATCACTCTCATAAAGGTCAATGTCTATGCGGAAGAAATTGATTGCCGGTAACTGGAAGATGAACAAGGACATTCATGAAACAGCCGTTCTGATGGAAGGATTGAAGGAACGTCTGAAAAATCTCTACGATGGCGTCGGAGTTGCAGTTTGCCCGCCGTTTCCGTCTCTCGTCGTTGCAAAATCATTTCTGGAAGGAACATCGATTGCGCTCGGTGCGCAGAACATGTCCCAGCACGACGACGGGGCGTACACGGGTGAGGTCTCGGCGAAGATGCTGACCGCGATCGGGTGCACGTACGTCATTCTCGGGCATTCGGAACGACGACAATATTTTCGCGAAACCGATGAACAAGTCAATGCCAAGGTGAAGAAGGCTCTGAAAGCCGGACTGCAGCCGATCATCTGTGTTGGTGAGACCCTCGAGGAACGTGAATCGGGGGTGACAGAAAAAATCATCACGGTTCAAATTAAGGGAGTTCTTCATGAGCTTACTGCGTCCGATATCGGCAGGACGGTGATTGCCTACGAGCCGGTTTGGGCGATTGGGACGGGAAAGACCGCCACACCCGATCAGGCGAATCAGGTTCACAAGTTGATACGGAAGCTGGTAGCTCAGACCTATGAACGCTCGGTTGCCGATGCTCTGATCATTCAATACGGAGGGAGCATGAATGCGGAGAATGCACAGGCCCTTCTCTCGCAGTCGGACATCGACGGCGGGCTGATTGGTGGTGCGAGTCTGAAACCGGAAGCTTTTGCCGGAATCGTTCAGGCGGCACGGGCTGTGAGCCGCCCGGGCTGACGTGTAAGTTCAATTCCAGTGCGAAAATAGGGGGGTTGGGGAGTTTCGATGAACGATTTTCTCCGAAAATTCCCCGAAATTCCTTGTTTCTCTTTGCTTTCGCCTTCAAAATGTGTTATATTTGAGATTAAACGTGTTCTCATCGAGACACTTTGCACTGATTTTCCATCTCTAACGGGCTGAATACTATCGAGATCAGACTGATACGGCTCGCGAAGCGCAGCGTATTCATTGCTGCGTTCTGTTGTCTTCTTCTTGTCTCCGCAGGGTTCGGGCAATTGAGGTTCTTCGAAAACGGTCAACCGACCAGAACCGGTCCCGATGCGGCCATGTTTCCCGATACCCAGTTTCGAACAAAGATCGATCTTTCCGGGCAATGGAATTATACCATCGACGGAAAAACGTGGGGCTCCGTTTCTGTTCCGAGCGCTTATGATTCTCCTGACCGGATTATTTTTCAGCGCGAGTTTACCGTAACTTCGGATATGCTCGACGCCTACACCTTTTCACTGGTGGCGTACGGTATCGACTTTCAGAGCGAGATTACCATCAACGGGAATTTTATCGGCAGGCATATCGGCGGGTATTCGTCGTTCGTCCTCACGATCCCGCAGAACACCTTGCAGGTTGGAAAAGATAATGCCATCAGGATTTCCGTCGATAATGAGCTTACACCGAAGACGACGCTTCCACTCCGTCAGCAGGTTGGCGGATGGCGCACCTATGGCGGAATTTTTCGCGATCTCTATATCCTCGCCACTCCGAAATTATTTATTGAATCGGCTGATACAAAATCCGATCTCATCAGTGACGGCAAAGGCGGCATCAAGTCTGCAAGAATTCTGGTGCACGCGGGAATTACCGACCGGCGCAACCCGGGCAGCCCGGCAACCGGAATGACCGGATTTCAGATCGAGGTAGACGACAAGCTGAGCGGCGATATGGTCGGTCGCAGCGGGATCACACAGTTTACCCCGCAGTCGAACAAGACGGTTTCTCTGGACGCGGAAATTTCGGTCGCGGATCCCAAGCTGTGGTCGCCCGAAACTCCGGACTTGTACATCCTCAGGTGCCAGGTTGTTCATGTCGAAAATAAAGAGGTGACAGTAACCGACGAATTCACTTCGGATATCGGGCTCCGGACCATGGCGTGGAAAGACGGCCGTCTGCTCATCAACAATAACCCTGAAACGATAAAGGGTGTGGTCTGGCAGGAAGATCATACGACGTTCGGTTCGGCGATGACCTACGAATCTCTTGAGCACGATGTTGCGTCGATCAAGGCACTGGGTGCCAACGCGATTCGTTTCCTCTATCCTCCACATCCGTACATGCTCAATCTCTGCGATCGGTATGGAATGCTCGTGATGGAGGAAATTCCGGTGGTCAATGTTCCGGCGGAAATCCTCATGAAGGACTATTACCAGGAGATGGCATTTACCTATCTCAAAGAGATGGTGGAACGGGACAGGAGCCACGTCTCCGTGCTTGCCTGGGGAATCGGGGATGAGTTTGAGACGACCGGTGATGTTTCCGAATACGTCAACGCGGCGCGCAACCTTATCAAGTCGCTCGACGACCGGAGCGTATATTTTGCATCCCACCTTGTTCAGGATCCCTGCTTTCAGTATGTCGACCTGATTGCCTTGAATACCTACGGCACCGATGCGAAGGAACTTCGTGAGCTACTCCACGGATGCAAGAAGCGATATCCCGAGAAACCGATTATCGTAGCGCGGTACGGTCGGGGAGTTGAGCCGGGTAACCGCAACGGCTACAGCGACCCACTTTCGATGGAATCCCAGGCGCGGTACATCGTTCAATGCTATGATGTGTTGAAGGAGGAAAAAGTGGCAGGAGGGACGATCTGGTCATTCAATGACTGGCGGACCGATCGAGCGGCATTGACGGCACATTCGAATGATCCCTATCTGCATTCAACAGGGATCGTTGGGTATAATCGGGAAAAACGGACTGCTTACGACATCGTCCGGGCGCTCTTCAACGACGAAAAGGTGCAGGCGCTACCGGTCGGCAACTATTCTTCCAGTGCGCCGATCGTCTTCGTGATTACCGGTTTCCTCGCCCTCATTTCGCTTGCCTTTCTCTATAACGGCAACCGGAGATTCCGCGACGCGGTCGTCCGCTCGATGTTCCGAACGTACAATTTCTTTGCCGATGTGCGCGACCAGCGGATCATCACCTATTCCCACTCGCTCGTACTCGCCGCCATCGTCTCCGTTACGCTGGCGACATTCTTCGCGAGTGTCTTCTCGCACTATCGTGACAGCATTCTGCTCGATAATGTTCTCAGTCAGCTGTTGTCGGATGATATGAAGGAGGGGCTCATCCGTCTGGTCTGGCACCCGTTGAACTTCATCCTTGTTGTGAGCGGCATCGTCCTGGCATTTCTCATCATCCTTTCGGTTCTTGTGGAATTGTGTTCAATGATGGTCCGGACACGGGTTTACTTCTACCACAGCTTCTCCGTGACGATGTGGTCGATGCTTCCCTTCATCATCCTCATACCGGTTTCCATGCTGGCATACCGGCTGATGGAATCGGATTTCTATGTGCTTCCCATCTTTGTGCTGACGGGTATCATACTTCTCTGGGTGCTCATCCGGCTTCTCAAGGGTATCTCCATCATTTATGATGTCTTTGCGATCAAGGTGTATGCGATCGGCGTGCTGGTTCTCGTGATTGCCGGCGCTGCGGCGTATGGATATCTCGACTACACCAAAGCGACGACGGTGTACTTGAAATACATGATGCAAACGATCAAGAATTCTGCCTGAAGACAGCATGTATCTCTCCAAAATCGAAATCATCGGATTCAAGTCGTTCGCACAGCGCATCAACTTGCAGTTTGATTCGGGTGTTACCGCAATCGTCGGTCCAAACGGCTGCGGCAAGACCAATATTGTCGATGCCATCCGGTGGGCTCTTGGAGAACAGCGGTACAGCACGCTGAGAAGCGACAAGATGGAAGATGTCATTTTCAACGGCACGAAAAACCGGAAAGCACTCGGTCTTGCAGAGGTCTCTCTCACGATCGAGAATACCCGCGGCATCCTTCCAACCGAATACTCCGAAGTAACAATCACTCGGCGTGTCTTCCGTTCCGGAGAGAGCGAATACATGCTGAACAAAGTTCCCTGCCGGCTGAAAGACATCATCGATCTCTTCATGGACACCGGCATGGGGAGCGATGCATATTCGGTTATCGAACTGAAGATGGTCGAAACGATCCTCAGCGACAAGACCGACGAGCGGAGGAAGCTGTTCGAAGAAGCCGCTGGAGTGACAAAGTACAAACACCGGCGGAAGGCAGCGCTCAGGAAACTGGACGAGGTTCGCCTCGACCTTGCCCGCGTGAACGATATCGTGAAGGAAGTCCAGAAAACCGTCGGTTCGCTCGAGCGCCAGTCGAAAAAAGCGGAACAGTACAACGAAGTCTCAACCCGGTTGAAGACTCTCGAGATCGACCTCCTGGAGCGGGAGTACGCCTACCTCGAGGGGAAGCTCAAGCCCCTGGACCAGAAATTCCATCTGGCGAGCACCGACAAAACGAATATCGATGCCGAGCTTCGAAAACAGGAAGAGTACATCGACCGGCTCAGGGAACAACTCGGTGCGATCGAGTCCGAACTGTCAGAGGTCCAGCAGGCGTCATCGTTGAAGTTTGATGAAATTCGTCGAGTCGAAGAGAAGATTCTGGTTGCGAATGAACGACGCAGCTCTCTCGAATCGAATATCAAACGGTATGAATCGGAATGTGCCGACTTGACGGTTCAGCAGAAGAGTCTCGGTGAGGAAACTGAACTTCTGAAAGATCGGTCTCAAAAACTTCATGAGGAACACGCGACTTCAGAAGGATTGTTCAGTATTGCTCAGGCCGAGGAAGCCGTGGCAGCAGAAGCGCTCGAAGCGAAAAAGCGGGATGTGCAGCAGTGCAAGGACACAATTCTCCGCATTGCACACGAGATCGTCCAGAAGCGCGGGGAACAGGAGCGGCTCAAGGGACATATCGATAATTCCCAGGGAAGAATCGATCGATCGGAAGAAGATAGCGCGGAATATCGTTCCGATATCGGCGAGCATGAAAAACTGATCGCCGAATTCTCATCCCAGGACCGGGAACTCCGGAGGAGATTTGCGGAAGCCGAGGTAGGTCTCTTCGAAGCGGAGCAGAAGCGGAAAGAATTCAAACGCGATCTTGACGGCCTTCAGAAGAAAATTCTCGACATCGCAAATGAAATTGAGAGAAAGAAATCAAAAGCCGGATTTTTGCAGAGAGTTATCGAAAGCAACGAGGGATATTCCGAAGGTGTGCGGTATCTGCTGAACCAGGAATCCTGGAGGAAGAAAAAGCTGACGACGGTTGCGGATGTCCTGCATGTCCGTGATGAATATCGTCCGGGGATTGAAGTTGCTCTCGGCGAGGCCGCCCAAATGCTGGTGGTCGACACAGTCGATGACGGGTACCATGCCGTCGAGGAGCTGAGGTCGCAGGGAAAAGGAAAAGTTTCCTTCATTTCTCTCCAGTGGGTGCCGCGCATTCGCTCCCGGAAACGGCGCGGCAACTCCACATTCGTCTGGGCGACGGATGTCGTTCAGTGCGAAGAGAAATATCGTCCCCTCGTATTCTACCTTCTGAGCGACGTCGTCTTTGTGAATTCCCTTGAGAATGCCGGCGGCATGATGAAGAAGTCTGTCGGGTTGCGATGCCTGACCGCCGATGGTCAGTGGACGCTGACAACCGGCGGTGTTCTCCGCGGCGGCGGTCATCAATCCAATGAAATCGGAATACTCGGCAAGAAGTCCCAAATCGAAGAGCTTGATAAAGAAATTGCTCTCCTTGAACAGGAAGAAAAAGACCTCAGATCCCGGTACGCGAAAGAAGAAAGCGTCTATCAGGGGATGGAGAACAGGGCATATGTCGAGGCGGTGAAGTCGCTCGAAAAGGAAATGACCGGCATCGAAATGCGCATCGCGCAGCTGGAGTTCGAGAAGAAACGCGCGAACGACGGCATCGAGAGGAACAAAATCGAGATCGAGCTGCTCCAGCATGATATCCTTGACCAGCAGGTACAATACGATCGCGTGGCGGCGGAACTTGTTTCCTTCGAGGAACACAAGAGTGCCCAAGACCAGCTCCTCCAGAACGGGATGCGGGAACACGAACGCCTGGAAATGCATTGGAATGAAAAGACCAGGGCCCGCAATGAACTCGAACGGAAGGTTGTGACGCTCCAGGGAGATGTGCGGAATGTCGACCGTGATATTGAGCGGGCCACAGCCCGTGCGAATGATATCAGCGTAACGTTGCAGCGGCGGGAAGAAGAAATCCTGCATGCCGGAGAAGAGATCGGGCGGCTTTCTTCCGAGATCACGCTCGCAGAGAGCGAGTCTGTCGGATTGAAAGAACAGCACAGGGTCATCGAGTCGCGGCATCGCGAAATCGATTCGACACACACTGCCCGCCGGAACGAGCTGCATCAGATTGAATTACGAATCAAGGATGAACGCCGGCTCCACGATGATGCCGTCGCTCACACTCACGACCTGGAGATGAAAATTGCCGAGCTCAAGTCGAATATCGAGCACCTCCTTCTCCGTGCGAAGGAAGAATTTGAGCTCGAGCTTCAGCTGAAGCCCTATCCCGAAGATGAATGGGTTGATTTTGCGCAGCTGCGGGAAGAGGTGAAAAATCTCAAGGATCGCATCCGGGTTCTCGGAGCGATCAATTTTGCAGCGTTCGATGAATTCACGACCGAAAGCCAGCGCCTGAATTTTCTCACGCAGCAGCGTGACGACCTGTTGGAGGCAGAACAGACGCTGATCAACACGATCGAGGAGATCAACGCTACCGCGCAGCGGATGTTCCTCGAGACATTCGATAAGATCCGGCAGAATTTCATAACGACGTTCAAGGAACTCTTTCTCGAAGGAGATGAGTGTGACCTCCGGCTGGAGGAAAATGTGGATCCACTCGAGGCAAATATCGAGATCACGGCGAAGCCGAGAGGAAAGCGTCCTACCTCGATTGACCTGTTGTCGGGGGGCGAGAAAACGCTCACGGCTATTGCGCTGCTCTTTGCCATTTATCTCGTCAAGCCCAGCCCGTTCTGCATTCTCGATGAGGTCGACGCGCCGCTCGATGACTCGAACATTGACCGGTTTACCAGAATCCTCAAGAAGTTCTCCGGTAACACACAATTTATTGTAGTGACACACAACAAGCGAACTATGGAAGCCGCCCAGGCGTTATACGGTGTTACGATGGAAGAGCAGGGCGTATCGAAGATCGTCACCGTCCGGTTTAATGAGGAAGCCCGCGTGCGTTCCGCGACGGTGACAAATTAATGCTCTCGACGGGCGAGACGATAAAAATCTTCATCGACTTTGATGGTACGGTTGCAAACAATGATGTCGGTGATCAGCTCTTTGAACGATTCGGCGGACAACAGAGTGTTGATGCAGTCAGGGAGTATCTCCAGGGAACCATTTCCGCTGTAAGCTGCTTCCGTAAAGAATGTGACTCCTGCGGTGTCGTTGACCGCGAGGTGCTCGACGGTTTTCTCGAACATCAGACGATCGACGAGTCCTTTCCTGCATTCGTTGAATTTTGCCGCAGGCAGAACATCGATCACTGTATCCTCAGCGACGGCATGGACTACTATATCCGGAAAATCCTCTCGGATCAGGGCCTGTCGGATGTTCCTTTTTTCTCCAACACGCTCACGCTCCATCCGGAAAATCACGACGGAAGTGTACGGTTCGTTCCTTCATTCCCGTACACCGATGAAACCTGTGACCGGTGCGCGTCGTGCAAGAGAAATCACATTCTCTCGCTGTGTGCGGATTCGGATATCATCATCTATGTGGGCGAGGGCTACTCCGACCGGTGTCCCTCCCGGTACGCCGACATCATTTTCGCGAAAGATGAATTGCTGAAATACTGCCGGCAGGAAGGAATTCCCTCCTTTGAGTACCGGCGTTTTGCGGATATCCAGCATCGCCTGGAGTCAATGATCGATGAGAGGTCACATGGTGCGGCACGGATTTTCAGAAAGCGACGGCAGGCAGTCCTCGCATGGAAGGATTTGTTGAAAGGAGGATAACCATGTATGGATCTGCGTCAGCGGCTCTTCCAATATCGCAGTTATACACCGATACCGTTTCTTATCGTCATGGTGATTTTCGCACATCCGATACCGGCCGGTCTGATTGCAGGCGGACTCCTCATTGTCGCCGGCGAGGGCATCCGGCTCTGGGGCGTCGCAATCGCCGGCAGTGAAACACGGACCACGGGTCCGGTCGGCGGAACCTATTTGATCACGACGGGCCCCTTTGCATATGTCCGGAATCCCCTCTATCTCGGGAATATGATGATGTACGTCGGTGTCGGTGTGATGTCGAATGCCCTTTTCCCCTGGCTGCCGATCGTGGCGCTTCTGTGGTTTGCATTTCAGTATTCGATGATCGTGAGTCTGGAAGAAGAGTATTTGATGAAGGCATTCCCCCAGGAGTTTGCCGCATATCGGAAAGCAACTCCGAGATTTTTCCCCACGGGAAAGAAATATCGGGCGGGAAGTCATGAACAGCCGCCGCTCGACTGGCAAAGCGGGCTGAGATCAGAGAAGAGAACTCTTCAGGCGATTGGCATTCTCGTGGTAGTGCTGGTCGTTTTCTGGCAACTCCGGGGTTGAGTGCATGCGCATCATGATGGTTGCAGGTGAGGCCTCGGGCGATCTCCACGGTTCCGGCGTCGTTCGAGAATTGAAACGACTGGCGCCCGATTGCGAGATCTTCGGCATCGGCGGTGATAAGATGCAGGCGGAAGGCATGCGGCTGATTTACCACGTGCGCGAGCTTTCCGTGATGGGAATTTGGGAAGTGGTCGAACATCTTCCATTGCTCCGCTCAGTGCAGAGAACGCTTCAGGCGGTACTGAAATCTTCCCGCCCGGATATTCTTGTGCTGATTGATTATCCCGGGTTTAACCTGCGGCTTGCACGGTTTGCTCATGACCTGGGCATCAAGACACTTTACTACATCAGTCCCCAGGTTTGGGCGTGGAACCGCGGCAGAATCAGAAAGATGAAACATATTGTGGATAAAATGCTCGTGGTCTTTCCGTTTGAAGTAAACCTGTATCGTGAAGAGGGAATTGATGTTGAATTTGTCGGACATCCGCTCCTCGAAGTACTCACCGAACCTTCGGGACGTGCGGAATTTTGTACACGATATCAACTTGATCCTTCACGTCAGATCCTAGGGCTCTTTCCGGGAAGCAGGAAACAGGAACTCGAGCGCATTTTTCCGGCAATGCTCGGTGCAGCGCGCGTTCTTCACCGGGAATCCGGTATCCAAACAGTCGTTGGCGTCTCTTCCATCCTGGAATATGAATTCGTGAAGTCGTTTCTGCGCGGAGATTTTCCGGTCGTTCTTGTTCAGCATGGATCGTACGATGTGATGAAAAATTCCACCGTTGCACTCGTGACTTCAGGGACTGCAACGCTCGAGACGGCGTGTTACGGTACTCCGATGATTATTGTGTATAAGACATCGTTCCTGACGTATCTGTTTGCCCGTGCATTCATCCGGATCAGGAGCATCGGGCTCGCCAATATCGTTGCGGGAAAAGAGATTGTCCCCGAAATATTGCAGCATCATGCCACGCCGCGCCGCCTTGCCGAAGAAGCCCTGAAGATGCTCGAGAATGAAGGTCTTCGCCGTCAGATCAGCGCGGAATTATCCGCCGTGAGAAAAAGTCTCGGTTCTCCGGGTGCATCGGAACGGGTAGCGCGGAGAATTTTATCGTGGGCGTGAAGATTCCGGGATGGTATTCCATGCCGTTGCGCCCTCTTTCCTGGTGCTATGGGCTCGGGATGATCATCCGGAACTGGTGTTATGACGCGGGAGTCTTTCGGAGTAACAACGTGCGTGTACCGGTCATTTCCGTCGGGAATATTACCGCCGGCGGAACGGGAAAAACACCCATCGTTGAATATATTGTCAGCCGGTTGCTCGCATCGGGAAAACGTATTGCAGTCGTAAGCCGCGGGTACAAACGCATCACGCATGGCACGTTTATTGTCTCCGATGGGACACGATGCTTCGGTGGTCCTCAGGAAGCAGGCGATGAGCCGATGCAGCTTGCACGAAAATTTCCAACGGCCACGGTGGTTGTGGATGAACAACGCAGCCGGGGTGCCGAAGCCGCACTTCGTCTCAAAGAGATCGATGCCATTGTACTGGATGATGGATTTCAGCACAGGGCGCTTGGTCGTGATCTCGATATCGTTGTGATGGATGGCTCGGAATCTGTCATGGGCGAGCCGATGATCCCCTCGGGGCTCCGGCGCGAGCCGTTTCCGGCACTCCGGCGGGCAGGAATAGTCGTGGTTACGCGTAATCAAATATCCGAACGCATGCGCACATTTATCCGGAACTATACTCCTGCACCCCTTGTCTGCATGATGTTTAAACCGCTCTCCCTGACCGAAGCCGGGTCGAACGAGAGATTACGTTATCAGGATTTGAAGGGGAAACGCTGCATCGCATTTTGCGGAATCGGAAATCCCCGGTCGTTTGTTGTAACATTAGGAGAGGCCGGGATTCGGCCTCTGGATACTCTTTTCTTCCCGGATCATCACGCGTATTCTCCGGCAGATATCCAAACCATTGTCAGTCTCGCAAAGAGGTGCGATGCTGCGATATTGATGACGACGGAAAAGGATGCAGTGCGTCTCGATCAAACTCTTCTCTCACGTATCGATAAATCTCTGAGACTTCTCGCTCTTACCATCGGCGCTGAGATTATGGAAGGTGAGGAATCATTTCACCGGCTCCTCGACGCGGCACTCAGGAGAGCGGCATGATGAGAATTGCGGTTGCCGATACGATGGGCTCTGAGCACAAATTTCAGAAGTACGTTTTCTGGCTCCGAAGCGGGAACGCCGATGTCGAATGCGTGCGACTTTCCTATGAACAGAAGAATGCACATGCTCTCCGCGGTTGCGGCGGTCTTCTCCTCACCGGCGGTCATGATGTCGACCCGGCGCTCTATGGCGGGAAAAGCGGTAATCCGGTTGTGAAGGATGTTGACCGGCGTCGTGATGATTTCGAGCTCGGAATTCTCCGGGATGCTCTCGATCTGAACTTGCCTCTCCTGGCGATCTGTCGCGGGATGCAGTTGGTCAACGTACATTTTGGCGGAACTCTCATCCCTGACCTCGAGGGTGCCGGTTACCGGTCGCACAAGAGCACGACCGACGCATCGGAATATGAACATGAGGTGAATATCCTGGATGGTTCCCATCTCCACCGGCTGGTCGGCTTTTTGGGCGGCACAGTCAACTCAAGCCACCACCAGGCGGTTGATCGTGCGGGTGAGGGATTAGCCGTATCTGCTCGTTCGGTCGATGGAGTTATCGAATCGCTTGAGCGGAATTCGGGAGGGAAATTTTTGCTCCTGGTGCAGTGGCATCCTGAACGGATGCACGATTCCGGCTCTCCGTTTTCTGCCGCCATCAGGAAGGGCTTTTTATCTTCGGTCGCAAGACATACACGAGAACTCAAATCTACTCAAAAGGAATGATACCAATGAAAGCAAAGTACATTTATGCATTCGGGGGCGGCAAGGCAGACGGAAATGAAAGTATGAAGAACCTTCTCGGAGGAAAAGGCGCGAATCTTGCCGAGATGGCGGGCCACCGCGATCTGCGTCTTCCCGTTCCTCCGGGATTCACGATCACAACGGAAGTCTGCACCTACTACTATGAGCACAAGAAATCGTATCCGGCGGGTTTAAAAAAGGATGTTGAGCGGGCCCTTCAAACCGTTGAGCGTCTCATGGGTCGAAAGTTCGGAGACCCGGTGAATCCTCTCCTCGTTTCTGTCCGTTCTGGTGCGAGAAAATCGATGCCCGGCATGATGGAAACTATTCTGAATGTCGGGCTGACGGAAAAGACGATACCTGGATTGGTCGAGCAGAGCGGCGGGAACAGCAGGTTTGTGTATGATGCCTATCGCCGGTTGATTATGATGTATTCGGATGTGGTGATGGAAAAAGCCGCCGGCATTGAACCGAAAGACGATAACTCCGGAATACGCCGCCAGCTGGAACGCATCATGGACCGGGTCAAGAAGGCAAAGGGCTACACGAGTGATACGGATCTGACGGCGGAAGATCTCCGGCAGCTCTCATCCGAATTCAAGATGAAGGTCCGGGAGATTTTGGGGCAGGAATTTCCCGATGATCCGCTCCAGCAGTTATGGGGTGGCATTGGCGCGGTCTTTTCCTCGTGGAACGGAAAACGCGCGGTAAGTTACCGGCGGATTGAAGGCATTCCCGACGAGTGGGGAACTGCGGTGAACGTGCAATCGATGGTGTTCGGAAATATGGGAAGCGATTCCGCTACGGGTGTCGCCTTCACGCGAAACCCGGGTAATGGCGATAACCGTTTTTATGGTGAGTATCTCATCGATGCGCAGGGCGAAGATGTCGTCGCGGGTATCCGGACGCCGGCGCCAATCAACGAGTACTCGAAGTCCGAGCATAACAAGGAGCTGGTGACCCTTGAAAAAGCCATGCCGAAGATTTATAAGGAGCTCTTTCAGATCCAGCGGCGGCTTGAGAAGCATTACCGGGATATGCAGGATATCGAATTTACGATCGAGAAGGGGCGTCTGTTCATGCTGCAGTGCCGGGTGGGCAAGAGAAACGGTCCCGCAGCTGTCCGCATTGCGGTCGATATGCTTGCAGAAAAGCTTATCGATAAGCGAACGGCGGTCATGCGGGTCACTCCTTCACAACTCGATGAGCTCCTTCATCCCATTATCGATCCGGCTGTGGAGAAAGAACAAGAACCCCTTGCAAAAGGTCTGCCGGCGGGACCCGGCGGGGCAGCAGGTCAGATCGTCTTTTCGGCGCACGATGCCGTAGAGTGGGCAAAGCAGGGAAAGAAAGTCATACTCGTCCGTGAGGAAACGAATCCGGAAGATGTGGAAGGTATGCGGGCGGCGCAGGCGATCCTCACTGCCCGCGGTGGGATGACATCGCATGCCGCCCTCGTTGCCCGGGGGTGGGGAAAATGCTGTATCGTCGGATGCAGCGGAATCCATGTCGATTACTCCTCCAAGATCCTCTCCGCCGATGGTGTTTCCCTCAATGAAGGAAGCTGGATTACACTGAATGGAACGCGCGGAAATGTCTACAAGGGCCAGCTGCCGATGATGGATGCGTCCAGCGAGAACAAGGTCCTCATGGATTTCCTGAAGGTGTGTGATTCCGTGAAGCGACTCGGAATCCGGACGAATGCCGACACACCGGAAGATGCAAAGCGGGGGAGACAGTTCGGAGCACAGGGAATCGGATTGTTCCGCACGGAACATATGTTTTACGGGAAGGGTTCTGAAGAACCGCTCTTCCGTCTGCGCAAGATGATTATTTCACGGACCGCTGAGGAACGCCGCCGTGCACTGGATGAATTGTATCCCTATGTCAAAAAAGATGTGAAGGGAACTCTCGAGGCGATGGACGGGTATCCGGTTGTGGTGCGATTGCTCGATCCGCCGCTCCACGAGTTTGTCCCGCGTGACGAAGGTAAACTACGGGATCTGGCAAACGATCTTCATATCACGATGGAGGAACTTGCCTCCCGTGCTGAAAACCTTCATGAATCGAATCCCATGATGGGGCATCGCGGCGTCCGCCTCGGGATAACCTATCCGGAAGTGAGCGAGATGCAGATCCGTGCCGTCTTCGATGCAGCCGCGGAACTGCTGAAAGAGGGCAAGCACCCGTATCCGGAAATAATGATCCCCGTTGTGGGACATGTCAATGAGCTGAAGGATCAGTTTGAAATCGCACGCCGGGTTTACCGCGAAGTCCTTGCGCAGCATGGCCTCAAATCCATGAAACACATGGTGGGGACCATGATCGAGATCCCGAGAGCTGCGATTGTCTCGGATAAGATCGCGGAGATGGCGGAGTTCTTCTCGTTCGGAACAAACGATCTTACCCAAATGGGATTTGGATTCTCGCGTGATGATATCGGGAGCTTCCTCCCAGATTATCTTGAGAAACGCATCCTTCCCGATGATCCGTTCCAGACCATCGATCAGGAGGGTATTGGTGAACTGATGAAAATCAGCATCGAGCGGGGGCGAAAGGCGCGGCCGGGTCTGGAGATCGGGATCTGCGGCGAGCACGGCGGGGATCCGCGCTCCGTCGACTTCTGCCATCGGCTAGGGATGGATTATGTCAGCTGCTCACCATTCCGCGTTCCCATTGCCCGACTTGCCGCGGCGCAAGCTGCCACTGCGGCGGAGAAGAAGGGCTCAGGGCGTAGGAAGTAACGTATGATTTCGAGAAAATATCCTGGTGTTGTCACTTACTGAGAGGAATGAAAACTCATGAAGCTCTCTGATTTTAAATATCCGTTACCCCGGAATTTAATTGCGAAGCATCCCGCAAAACCACGGGATGCATCCCGCCTGATGGTTCTCAACCGGAAGGATGAATCAATCAGTTCAAAACAGTTCAGTGAAATCATCGAGTATTTCTCGAAGGGGGATTGTCTGGTTATCAATCAGACAAAAGTTTTCCCTGCCCGGCTGTTCGGCAAGAAGGAAAAGACGAATGCCCGGATCGAAGTCTTTCTCCTCCGTGAATTGAATGCGGAAGAAGGAATATGGGATGTTATTGTCGATCCCGCCCGAAAGGTCCGAATCGGGAATAAGATCTACTTCGATGACGGTAAGATCTGGTGCGAGGTCGTCGATAACACCACGTCACGCGGCAGAACGGTCCGGTTCAATTATAAGGATGATCTCTTCAAGGTGATCGAACGGATCGGCGTGACGCCTCTTCCGTATTACATCAAGCGTGACCCGGTGGAAGAAGATAAGGAAACGTATCAGACGGTCTACGCAAAGCACATTGGGTCCGTGGCGGCTCCGACCGCGGGGCTTCATTTCACGAAACGCCTGCTTGCAGCACTCGAGAAGAAGGGAGTACGTGTCGCACCGATCACGTTGCATCTCGGTCTCGGTTCGTTCCGCCCGGTCGAGGTCGAGGACCTTTCAAAACACAAGATGGATTCAGAATATTATGAGATCACTCAATCGACGGTCGATCTTGTGAACAAGACCATCGACAATCGTGGGCATGTGTTCGTTGCCGGAACCAGTACCACACGTGCCATCGAGTCGAGCGTCACGACCACCGGTCATTTAAAGCCGAATAGGGGATGGACGGATAAATTCATCTTTCCACCGTACGACTTCAAGATCGTGGATCATCTGATCACCAACTTTCATATGCCGGAATCGACCCTGTTGATGCTCGCCTCTGCATTTGCGGGCCGCGATTTTATTATGAAGGCGTACAAGAAGGCAATCAAGGAGAAATGGCGTTTCTTCAGTTATGGCGACGCCATGCTTATCCTCTGACCGGACATGATCAACGGTAAGCGAGTCGGCGTGATCATCCCGGCGGCTGGTACGGGGTCTCGGATGGGAGGTGCAACGAGTAAACAGTTTCTCGACCTGGCCGGGAGTCCGATTCTTCTCCACACCTTGAGAAGATTCGAGCACGCCGCCGTCGTAGACGTAATCATCGTATCGGCGGCATCGGACCTCACCTCACGCGTTTCTGTGATGGTTGATCGGGAGGGGTTGAAGAAAGTCGTGCGTGTCGTGGAGGGGGGCAGGGAACGACAGGATTCGGTATGGAATGCGCTTCGTGGAGCGGGCGAGTTCAAGATTGATATCATTGCAGTCCATGACGGTGTCCGCCCGTTTGTGTCGGAAAAACAGGTCGCGGAAGTCATCAGTGTTGCTGAAAAGGAAGGGGCCGCAATCCTCGCTGTACGATCGAAAGAAACGGTGAAACTGATCGACGAAAAGAAACACATACGCTCGACCCCGGACCGTGATTCCCTATGGGTTGCCCAGACGCCGCAGGCGTTTGAGTTCCGGCTTCTTCTGCGTGCCAGCGAAAAAGCAATGGAGGAGGGGTTCTACGGGACGGATGAGGCCATGCTGGTTGAGCGAACCGGAGGGAACATCGCCGTTGTGGAGGGGAGTTACGACAATATCAAAATCACAACGCCGGAAGACCTGGAATTGGCGAAAATGATAACAAATCGTTGGAGTTTTGATTAGAGCACAATGCGTCTTGTTTTTTTATCATATTCTTGTATCTTAAATTGATTTTACCAATGCTCAAGGATCGTCTATGATACCGTTAAGTGTGATTGTTCTTTTGAGTTATCTGGTCGGTTCAATCCCGACGAGCATTATCATTACGCGCATTGCGCGCGGAATCGATATTCGTGACCACGGCAGCGGAAATGCCGGGGGCACCAATGTCATCCGTGTTCTCGGTGCCAAGGTCGGCATACTCGTCATTGCGATCGATATCCTGAAAGGGTATGTCGCAACGATGCTCGTGACCAAACTGATGTATGGTCCTATTCCATTCAATAACCAGACTCCTTTTGAGGACATCACGGTGATCCGGATGATTGCCGGTTGTGCGGCGATCCTGGGTCATGTGTGGACTGCCTTCGGCGGCTTCCGTGGCGGCAAGGGAATTGCAACTGCAGGAGGAGTTCTGCTGGGGCTCGCCACCATTGAGGTGCTCGTTGCGGTTGGTGTTTTTTCCATCGTCTTTGTTATCTCCCGATATGTCTCTCTCGGGTCCATCAGCAGTGCCGTTGCGTTCCCCCTGGCGATGTTCTTCCGGCACAACGTTTTTCATGCTGATTTGCAGGGGTACAACACGCTGATCTTCTTCAGTATTGGAATTTCGCTTCTTCTGTTATACAACCATCGCGCCAATATACGGCGTCTGATTGCCGGGACAGAGCACCGTCTGACGCGGATTCATATTCCCAGGAAATAGCCCGCCTGCCGGGCAGGGCTTTCATCGTCTTCTTACTATGCGTATCGCGGTACTGGGTGCCGGCAGTTGGGGGACGACTCTCGCAATTCTCCTTCACCGGAATTCCCACGAGATCACTCTCTGGTCCCATCGAAAGAGCCATGCCGATGCTATGCGTGAGCGGCGTGAGAACACCGTTCTCCTCCCGGGCATCGAACTTCCGAGACCCATTGATATTACCAGCGATCTCGAACAAGCTGTCCATCTCGCCGACGTCATTATTGCAGCAGTTCCGACGCAGTTTCTTCGTTCGGTGGCTGCCCGTCTGCATTCCCGCGTAGAACATCAGCATCTTATCGTGAACGTGGCGAAGGGAATCGAGAACGATTCCCTCATGACGGTTTCGGAGATTCTTGCCGACGTTCTGCCCCATGTGCAGACCGAAAATATTGTCACACTTTCGGGTCCGAGCTTCGCAGAGGAAGTGAGCCGCTGCGTGCCCACTGCCGTCGTCGCTGCATCTTCATCGCTGGAATCCGCGCGGCGCGCACAGAAACTCTTCATGAACCCCTACTTTCGTGTGTATTCAAGCGATGATATCCATGGTGTCGAGCTGGCCGGATCCATCAAGAATGTCATCGCGATTGGTGCGGGCATTGCCGACGGCGCCGGATTCGGCGACAACACCAAGGCAGCGGTCATGACACGTGCCACAGCAGAAATCGCCCGTCTCGGCAAATTCTTCGGTGCAAAAGCACAGACGTTTGCCGGTCTATCCGGAATCGGGGATCTGATTGCCACCTGCATGAGCAAACACAGCCGCAACCGGTATGTCGGCGAACAAATCGGAAAAGGGAAAAAACTCCAGGATGTTCTTTCATCAATGGTGATGGTGGCAGAAGGGGTCGCGACGACGAAATCGGTCCATGATCTTGCCCTGAAACACGGGGTGGAGCTTCCCATTTCCCATGAGGTGTACGAGGTGCTCTTCAACGCAAAAGATCCCCACGCTGCAACAGCTGATCTGATGACGAGGGGTGCGAAGGAAGAGCACTGAGCCCTCTTCAGTTCCCTTCCGTGGTTGCAATTTCTTCCTTCCGTTCGTATCTTCATCGTCATGCAAACGCGTCCGGCGCCATCGAAGTCTCTCCAGCTTCCGGTTCAGTATGTAAAAGGCATCGGACCAAAACGTGCAGCCGCACTCCGCAAGCGCGGCATTGAAACCGTCCACGATCTTCTCTATTATTTCCCATTCGACTACATCGACCTCCGGCAAACCGAACAAATCGGCAAGCTTCATCGCTTCATCAACACGGAGAGCTTGGTAACCGTCATCGGCGAGATCCGCGCGTTTGACCTCATCGGACGCCCGCCCCGCCAGCGCTTTGTCGCCATCCTCGGGGATGAGTCGGGAACCGTCCAGCTTGTTTTTTTTCGCGGTGTCCAGTATTTCAGGAAAGTATTCTCCATCGGAGATACGATCGCTGCTTCAGGCCGGATCACGAGTTACGGCAAACGAGTGCAAATGGTTCATCCATCCATTGATCACCTTTCGGGCGGTGACACTGAGGAACAAGACCTGAGCGGATTTCTCCACACCAAGGGGATCATCCCGAAGTATGGCTCATCGGAGGAGATGAAGGACGCGAACCTTAATGTGAAAGGGATGCGCAGGATCCTCCATGCCGTCGTAGAAGAGTTTGCCGGACTCGTGGAAGAGTCGTTATCCGAGGATATCCTGAGGCGGAATACACTTCTCCCGCTCACCGATGCGCTCCGGGGAATTCATTTTCCGGATTCCCGTGAAGTGCTCGAAGCCGCACGACGGCGGCTCAAGTTCGACGAGTTCTTCACGATGCAGCTCCTCATGGCCCTTCGCCGTAAGAGCATCAAGGTCCAGGTGCCCGGAATATCGTTTACCGTGGAGAGCAAAACCGCCAGGAAACTCGTTGACTCGCTTCCGTTCAAGCTGACTTCCGCTCAAGTCAAAGTTATCAATGAAATTGCCGCGGACATGAAGTCCCCGAGACCGATGAACCGTCTTCTGCAGGGGGACGTCGGCAGCGGGAAAACTGTCGTGGCTCTCATCGCGATGCTCATCGCAATCGACAACGGTTACCAGACGGCATTCATGGCGCCTACCGAAGTGCTGGCTGAACAGCATTTCCGGACCCTTGCTTCATTCCTACAGGGACTGGAGATCAATATGCGGCTCCTTATTGGGAATCAGCGATCCAGGTTGAGAGAGGATATTCTTGAGGATATTTCCAGGGGGACGGTTGCGATAACTGTCGGGACGCACGCGCTCATCCAGGAAAGCGTGAAGTTTGCACGGCTGGGGTTTATCGTGATCGATGAGCAGCATCGCTTCGGTGTCGAACAGCGTATGGCTCTTCGGGAGAAGGCTCTCGCGGACAAGTTCGGACCACAACCGGACATTCTGGTCATGACCGCAACACCTATCCCTCGGACCCTTTCCCTTACTCTCTACGGTGATCTTGACGTTTCGGTAATCGGCGAGCTTCCGGCGTCCCGTAAGAGTATCCAGACCTCGGTTCGCTTTGAGTCCGAAGTGCGGAAGATCTATCAGTTTGTCCGGAGCGAAGTGCAACGCGGACGTCAGGCATATATCGTCTATCCTCTGGTCGAAGAATCGGAAAAGGTTGACTTGAAGGCGGCGAAAGAGAGTTATGAATATCTCAAATCGGAAATTTTTCCCGATTTCAAGGTCGGATTACTCCACGGTCGGATGAAGTCGGACGAAAAAGATTCGGTGATGGATGCACTCAAGCGCCGTCAGATCGATATTCTTGTTGCGACAACCGTCATCGAAGTCGGAATTGACATACCCAATGCCACGGTCATGGTGATTGAACACGCCGAACGATTCGGTCTTTCTCAGCTTCATCAGCTCCGAGGTCGTGTTGGAAGGGGGGCGGACCAGTCGTACTGTATGCTCGTCGCACCGGATTGGATGCGAGGGATGATGCGGAGAGGTGTGAAGCAGTCATTGGACGGATGGATGGTTGATGACCGCGGAACCGCGGTGAGGCGGTTGTCGACAATGGGAGAGACGACGGATGGGTTCAAAATTGCTGAAATTGATATGGAATTGAGGGGTCCCGGAGATTTCTTCGGGACGCGGCAGAGCGGACTGCCGGCACTTCAGATTGCCAACCTCCTGACCGACGGAGAGGTCCTGACGGTCGCGCGTCGTGAGGCGTTCGATCTCATCGACTCTGATCCGCATCTTCGCTTACCCAAACATCAACAGATCCGAAAACGGTTCGAAGGTCGGATGCGCGACGCACTTGCACTCCTCAACGCGGGTTGACGCGCTCCGACATCATCGTTGACGCTTCGACCCGATCATCTCACGACGATCATGCCGGAAGTTTGACCTCGACATCTGTCGAAAAATGCACTTTCTTCTTGACAAAGAGATTAAATTGATTATATTACACGTGTGTTTGAAGTCGGAGTCGAGATGAAGTGATCCGGCTTCTCAAAAAAATGTTCAACGAGTTGAGAGGACTGCACGAGATACCTGATAGATCTTCCTTCGCAAACACCTTCGATGCGCGTTGCACTTGTGTTCAATCAGAAAAAGGAAGATGCTAGACAATACGTGAGGATGGATGAAAAGAGCAAACCTCCCGGGGGGAATGGAGGAGCCAGCGCCACTTCCATCAATCGAACTTCCGAATCACTTTCCACACAGCACATTTCCGATCTTTACGCCGAATGGGATTCTCCCGAGACTATCGAGGCCGTCCGGAGCGCCCTTGCAGAGGTTCATGACGTTACGTTAGTTGAAGCGGATGAGAATGCGTGTGAGCGACTGCGACAGGATCGTCCGCAAATTGTCTTTAACATGAGTGAGGGACTGTACGGCATTTCCCGCGAAGCACAGATTCCCGCAATTCTCGAGCTTCTTCAGATCCCATACACCGGATCAGACCCTCTGACGCTTGCAACCTGCCTCGACAAGTCACGCGCCAAAGAAATTCTCTCCTACTATCAGGTCCCCACTCCCGCATTTCGGGTCATCTCGCATGTCGCCGAGCTGCGTCAGCGGAGATTCTCTTTTCCGCAAATGGTGAAACCGCTCCACGAGGGATCAAGCAAAGGCGTCTTCAATTCCTCCGTCGTTTCCAATGCCGGCGATCTGGAACGTGAAGTCTTCAATATTCTCGAACGATATCAGGAACCCGCATTGGTCGAGGAGTATCTCGGCGGACGTGAATTTACGGTTGCTCTTCTCGGAAATGGAAACGGCGTGACCGTGCTTCCTATCGTCGAAATCCGGTTCGGATCGCTCCCCGAAGGTGTCAATCCGATCTATTCGTATGAAGCAAAATGGATTTGGGATACTGCCGATAACCCGCTCGACATTTTCTCCTGTCCGGCAGATATCACGCCTTCTCTCCGTGAATCGATCGAGAAAACCTGTGTGCAGGCGTATCATCTTCTCCGCTGCAGAGACTGGTGCAGGATCGATGTCCGGCTCGATGCTCGCGGTATTCCCCACATCCTGGAACTCAACCCGCTGCCGGGAATTCTTCCGGATCCCGACGAAAATTCTTGCTTCCCCAAAGCGGCACGGGCCGCCGGAATCGGGTATTCACAGCTCATCCAGACAGTCCTTTCACTTGCCGCAGTGCGAACCGGAGTCGTCGCGGTACCGATGCCGTCATTTCAGGAAACACCATAAGGATCGCCCATGAGAAAGAAGCCTCTCGTTGCCATCGTCTTCAATGAACCTACTGTGGAAACAGGATCCGGGAGGAAATATATTTCCGAAGCCGGCATACTGCAGGATGGGAGTAAACTCGTCAATACGACAAATGTGGAGATCCTGACAGATCTTTCCGAAGTGGGAGTGCTGGAAGAGAAGGAAGACATTTCCCGCGCACTTCAGCACCTGGGTTACAAGACGGTTATTTATAATGTTAACAGCGATATCGTAAAGCTGGTGAATTTCCTCAGCGAGACGAAGCCCGATGTCATCTTCAACCTTTGCGAAAGTATCGGAAACGTCTCGATCCACGAAATGCACGTTGTGGGAATTTACGAGCTCCTCGGGATACCGTATACCGGATCCGACCCGCTCACTCTTGGAACTGCACTGAACAAAGTGCGTGTGAAAGAGATCCTCAATCATCATTCACTTCCGACTCCCCGCTACCAGCTCATGACGAGCGCCGTCCGGATCTCACTCGACGAAAGCATGTCGTATCCGTTGATTGTCAAACCGTCCATGGAGGATGCAAGTATCGGGATCGAGACAGCATCCGTCGTGTCGAACTTCGCTGAGCTGAAGAAACGGGTCCGGTACATCTTCGAGAATTTTGACCAGGCGGCACTTGTCGAGGAATACATCGACGGCAGGGAGCTCAATGTTGCCATCATGGGTAACCGCAAACCGGTTGTCTTCCCGATATCGGAAATCGATATGTCGACTCTTCCGAAGGAATACCATCGCATCATCACCTATAATGCAAAATGGGTGAAAGGAACCGATGAGTATGAGCATACCCGCGGCGTCTGCCCGGCTCTTCTTCCCGCCGAACTTGAAACCGTCATCAAGAATATGGCGCTCAAGGCTTTCCGGCTGCTTGGATGCAGGGATTACACCCGCATCGATTTCCGCCTGAGCAAAGATCATCAGCCGTATATTCTCGAAGTTAACCCGAATCCGGATATTTCGGATGATGCGGGATTTGCGCGCTCGGCACGTGCCTATGGCTATGAATTCGACGACCTTGTCGGTAAAATCATCGAATGCGCTCTCGAGCGAACGTTGTAACACCTATCCGGTCATTGCTCGGTGAAGACCGACCTGCCATTGAAGCCCTCCTCGTCGAAACCGATGTCTTTACGAAGGAAGAAATCGATGTCGCTCTGGAGCTCGTGGACGCCGTGCTCTCAGACCCAAACCAGCGTGATTACGAAATTTGTGTCGCCCATGACGAAGAGAGAACGGCGATCGGCTATTATTGCATTGGCCCGACACCGGTTACTTCCGGTACGTATGATCTCTATTGGATTGCCGTGAAACCGTCTCTCCATGACCGGGGTGTTGGAAAAGAACTGCTTGCTCATGCCGAGGAACGCATCCGCTCGCGTGGCGGACGGCTTGTCCTCGCAGAGACATCATCTCAGCCCAAGTACGAGCACACGCGGCGATTCTATCTCCGGAATGGTTACGCCGAGGTGGCCCGGATTAAGGAATACTATAAGCCCGGCGACGATCTTGTGGTCTATGGAAAATATCTCTCACACTTGAGGAGTAATGAGAACTAATGGAACTGTGGCAGGAAATGCTGCGCCAGAGCGTGGACAGCGGGAAGGATCTCGTTGAGCGGTTTGGATTCGAGAAAAATCTGGCAGAAAATCTGAATTCGTTGTTCCATACACGCATCAATCCCTATTACCTCAGCTTAATCCGGTATCCCGGCGATCCCATCTGGCTGCAATGTATTCCGGATGCACGGGAACTCGTCGATGACGGACTTCTCGAAGATCCGCTTGCCGAGGATTCACACAGCCCCGTACCGAGTATCGTTCACCGCTATCCTGACCGCGTCCTGTTCCTCACGACGAGCCAGTGTTCGATGTACTGCCGCTTCTGCACCCGGAAACGGAAAGTGGGGGATTCCAAAAAGATCAATATGAAGTACATCCAGGATGGGATTGACTATATTGCGCGTACCCCACAGGTGCGTGATGTCATCCTCTCCGGCGGAGATCCGCTCATGCTCACGGATTTTCTCCTGGAGCGCATCATCAGCGGCTTGAGAGACATTTCTCATGTCGAGATTATCCGGCTCGGGACCAAAATGCCGTGCGTTCTTCCGCAGCGCATCACGCCGAAGCTGTGCAAAATGCTCAGGAAGTATCACCCGATCTATGTCAACACACATTTCAATCATCCCTGGGAATGCACCCCGGAGGCAAAGAGGGCATGTGAAATGCTGGCGGATGCCGGCATTCCGGTTGGAAATCAGGCCGTACTCATGAAGGGCGTGAACGATGACCCGGATGTGATGCTCGAGCTTGTGCGCAAGCTCCTTGCCATGCGCGTGCGGCCGTATTACCTCTACCAGGCAGATATCACAAAGGGGACCGATTACTTCCGCACCCCGGTCAGCAAGGGTCTGGAGATTATGGATAAGCTCCGCGGTCACACTTCAGGCCTGGCAATTCCTCATTATGTTATCGATGCGCCGGGCGGCGGCGGCAAGATTCCGCTACTTCCGCAATATGTTATTGGCAGAGCCGGAAAGAACATCATCCTCCGGAACTACAAGTACGAGATCTTCACCTATCCCGATCTGGAAGAAGAGCCGAAGAGTCATATTCCTCCCGTGGAAAAACCCTTCAAACGCAAGTATGGAAAGAAATCAAGGAAAACCAAAGAGGAGGACGTTGAGGTAGGGAGCTAGCTGTTTACCTTTTGGATCTCCTCCTTCGCATGCCGATTCGTATGCTTCCGTGAGGCAAGCCGATACTGCCCGTCGTGGAGTCACTGCTTTTTTCCGGAGCCGTTTTTGTCATTGGAGCTGTTGGAAATCGCAGCGCGTTGAATTTTTATGACTGTCTTCTCCAGTCTCTCGATCAAATGCAAAAGGCGCGGTACGAACCCTCTCTGCCTCAGATTCAACGTTGTCTGGATTTCCTCGATTTCTGTTCCGATCTCGACTCGGAGCGACTGTGATTTTGAAATGGAAAGAACCTGTGAGGGATAAACACTTCGATGTCCCGTGATTAGGAAGCTGACAACACATGAGAGGGTCGCATAGGGAGCAATGGCGGGTCCGAATAACTCAACGGCCATAATGCTGGCGGCGATTGGCGTATTTGCCGATCCCGCCAATACGCTGACCAGGCCGATTGCCGCAAACGTGGCCGCATTCAAATTCAGGATGTGAGCAAAACTGACGCCCGCGGTTGAACCTATAAAAAAAATCGGCGTGACAATTCCCCCGCTTCCTCCGAAGTTCAGTGTAAGACTTGTGAACAGAGGCTTCACAAGGAAGGCGTACCAAGCTGTGTCAACTCCGTGGAGGCTTGCTTCCACTGTATCCAACCCGAGTCCGAGATATCGCATCGAGAAGATGTACGTCAGAAGCACAAGGCCGATTCCTCCTACGATTCCCTTTGCAGGCTTCCATATACGCAACCGCTTCGAAATGTTCTCCCCCAACTTGAGGATTTCTATAAGGAAGATCGAGCAGAGCCCAAAGAAAAGCCCCCCGAGCAGAACTTTTATCATGAATGACTCTGAAAAAACCGGGATGACGCTAACCGGTTCGTGAAAATACGTGATACCGGCCGACGACGAAACCTGGTATGCGACAATGCCGGCGATAAAGGACGGCAGGAGCACTTCATACATAATTGCTCCAACAAAGAGAACCTCGACACCAAAAATGGACCCGGCAATTGGAGTTCCGAAGACCGATGCAAAACCAGCGCTGATTCCGCAGATTACCATCTTCTTCCGGTCGTCGTCGTCAAATCGCAACAAGTCGCTAAATAATGAAGTCAGGCCCGCCCCGATTTGCGCGCAAGGACCTTCCTTGCCGGCAGAGCCTCCAAGTGCAAGGGTAATCAGGGTTGCAACTAACTTTACGGGCACGACAAGTAATGGGATCTTTCCGGCTCGCTTATGGATTGCCTCAATCACCTTTTCCGTTCCGTGACCTTCGGCATCCGGGGCAAGATATTCGACCAAGAGTGAGCTCACAAAGAGCGACACGGGAAGAAGCCAGAAGAACTGAGAAGATTGTGCGGTAAAAGAGATGCTCCAGTTCAAGATTTTCAGAAAGAGAGATACGGCACCGCCCACAATGGCGCCTGCGACCGAAGCAAGAAAAACCCACTTGATAATGCTAAGAAAAAGTATCGTCGACTCAGTAACCGATTTTCTCATGTGTCGCGTAAGATGTTTATAGAAGGTATGCGCTCATTGAATGTTTGCAGTCAATTCCAGGAAATTTCCCATTGTGGCTAGCTGATGTGCAACGAGGTCATCGATATCGAACCAAGAATTGCCTTGTCATTAAAAATTGTTATCCTTTCGTTTGGCTCTCTCGAAGCCAAGATATACAGAAGAGGAAGATAATGCTCAGGTGTAGGAATTGCCAGATGTGCTGACTCTCCCAACCGTTCGTACCGGACAAGCAAATCGGTGTTCCCCTCCAGAATTCTCGTCTTTATCTTGGTATTCATCTCTTCCGCCCAGTCATATGGCTTGTCCGGGTGCTGCCAATCGATGAGGCGCAGATTGTGCACCATATTTCCGCTGCCGACGATGAGAACACCGCGCCGGCGCAGGGCAGCAAGATCAGAAGCCAGATCGAAATGCCAGTCTGCAGGTTTTGTGTGATCGAGACTAAGCTGTAACACCGGCACATCCGCAGAAGGATAGAGATGTTTCAGAACACTCCAGCAACCGTGATCGAGTCCCCACATTTCGTCGAGTTGTATGAGCGCTTTCCGCACAATTTCTTCTGTTTGATGGGCAAGTGCGGGGCTTCCGGGAGCAGGGTAGTGAACCTCAAACAGTTCTTCCGGGAATCCATAAAAATCATGGATAGTCCTGGGCTGTTCCATCGCGGTGACAAACGTGCCGGATGTTTCCCAGTGAGCTGATATACAGAGAACAGCCTGCGGGTGTGGAAGTGTCTTCCCAATCTCAGTCCATCCCCGACTGAACTGGTTTTCCTCAATCGCGTTCATCGGGCTGCCATGTCCGATGAACAGCATCGGCATGATATTCTCCCCGGAGGGAAGTTTCCTGCTGAATGTATCCAGATCGCGCAGTGATTTCATTCTCTAACAATATACAATTTTGAAATCAAAATCCTCAACAGCCGTGTGTGCAGAAACCGATCAACACGTTTGCATTTCCTGATGATCGATGACCACGCATGGATGGAAAGTCGGAGGGAAAGTCAGCCGGCCGATTCCCTTGCCGTCCTGGCGATGAGCGAGATGTCCGCGTTCTCAAGTATCTTCCGGGAATATCCGGAACAGGCGGCTTCAATCATCGCAAGACCAAGATCTTCCAGCGTGCAGACCGCGCCCGGGATGAGCGCTTTCCAGACCGGATAGATTACGCCGAGGATTCGCGACAGGGTATACGCGTTTCTCAGACCTCTGATGGGTTTGATGAATCCGGGCCTGAACAAATAAACCGCGCGACACGGCAGGGCCGCAAGATGATTTTCGGTTTTCCCTTTCACGCGCGCCCACATTCGCCGCCCCCTTTCCGTGCCATCGGTCCCCATCCCGGATACATAACAGAATGTCATCTCCGGGTTCAGCCGTGCAAGTGTTGTCGCTGCACGCATGGTGAGATTATAGGTAATGCGGGTGTATTCCTGCTCATCCATCCCGATGGACGAGACACCAAGACAGAAGAAGCAGGCATTGTACCCTCTCAGCTGTGATTCGATGCCGGAATAATCGTAAAAGTCGCGGTGTATCAGTTCAGCCAGCTTGGGGTGATGAAGCTTGCTCGATTTTCTTCCGATCACCAGAACGGCATCCACGGAAGAGTGGTGAAGGGCTTCATGGAGAACTCCTTCTCCCACCATTCCTGTTGCACCAAAGATAATCGCTCTGAGTTTCATGCCCGGATATCTTGATTTCTCGTTATCAATCTTGAATGC
>DATIXJ010000080.1:0-8401 GCA_035518715.1 Bacteroidota bacterium
ATCGTCTGGGTGAAAACAGGCGCCGATACCTTTGAAGGCCGTCTTGTGACAACAGGGGCGCGATCGGATGAATTCACGCAGATCATGAGTGGTATCCGGGAAGGAGAAGAAGTGGTGACATCCGGCGGATACCTCATCGATTCGGAGAGTCAGCTGAGAACGGAAAATGAACCACCCCCTTCTTCACAGCAATAAGATGGAATGAGATCATGATCGAAAAAATTATCGAGTATTCCGCCCGCAACAGATTCGTGATCATTCTGATCTACGCTGTGTTGATCGGATGGGGGATCTGGTCTCTTGTTCACACACCCGTGGATGCGATTCCCGATCTTTCGGATAACCAGGTTATCGTTTTCACTCAATGGATGGGGCGATCCCCGCGGATCATCGAGGATCAGGTAACGTATCCTCTCGTGAGTAACCTTCAGGGACTCCCGAGGGTAAAATCCGTCAGAGCACAATCAATGTATGGAATGTCATTCATCTACATCATTTTTGATGATGATGTTGATATCTACTGGGCCCGTTCCCGCGTGCTTGAGAAGCTCAATTACGCATCATCCTCCCTCCCGCCGGGTGTTACCCCGACGCTTGGACCGGACGGAACCGGCGTTGGACATGTCTTCTGGTACACCGTGGAGGGCAGAGGTTACGATCTTGGAGAACTGAGAGCGATCCAGGACTGGTATGTTCGTTATCAGTTGAATTCCGTCCCCGGCGTCGCCGAAGTTGCCAGCGTCGGGGGGTTCGTCAAGCAGTTCCAGGTCGACGTCGACCCGAGACGCCTCGCGTCCTACAATGTCTCCTATGACGATGTTGTCCGGGCGATCAAATCCACGAACCGTGAAGTCGGCGGCAAGACCATCGAATCAAACAATATTCAGTTCTTTGTCCGCGGTCGCGGATATCTCCATTCCATTCGAGAAATCGAAAACATCCCCGTTCGCACCGGGACAAACGGCGTACCCATCCTCGTGAAGAATCTGGGAACTGTCCAAATGGGGAATGATCTCCGCCTTGGCTTACTCGACAAGAACGGGACGGGTGAAGTTGCGGGCGGAATTGTGGTAATGCGCTTTGGCGAAAATGCAAAGGATGTCATCAGCCGGGTCAAAGAAAAGATAGCGGAAATTGAGAAGGGGCTTCCGCCGGGGGTGACAATTCTCCCCGCGTACGACCGGTCCGATCTCATAGAGCGATCGATCGATACGTTAACGCACGCGTTGGCAGAAGAAGGGATTGTGGTGAGTCTCGTGGTGATGATCTTCATTCTTCATCTCCGAAGCGCTCTCCGGATCATCATTGAAATTCCGGTATCCGTTCTCATGGCGTTCATCCTGATGAAACAATTCGGGATCACCTCCAATATCATGAGTCTTGGCGGAATCGCCATTGCCATCGGCGTGCTCGTCGATTCGTCCATCGTCCTGGTGGAAAATTGCTATCGTGCGATCGCTCATGCGCAGGAATCCGGCGGGCCCATCGACTATACGGCAATTTCCATTCGCTCCGCACAGCAAGTCGGCAGAGCAATATTTTTCTCCCTCTTGATCATCATTGTTTCCTTCCTTCCCGTGTTCCTTCTTGAAGGGCAGGAAGGCAGGCTCTTTCATCCGCTTGCCTGGACGAAGACCTTCGCCCTCGCATCTTCGGCGATCATTTCAATTACACTCGTCCCGATGCTGATGACGATGCTCATGCGGGGCAAATTCAGACCAGAAGAAAAAAACCCGGTCTCGCGAGTCCTTTCTGCCGCCTATTCCTCTCTTCTCACAAAAGCGCTGAAGTACAGAAAGACAACGCTGGCGATTAATGTTCTTGCCCTGCTGATCACGATACCGATGATCCTGCACATCGGTTCCGAATTCATGCCCGCACTCGATGAGGGCAGTCTTCTGTTCATGCCCGTGACCCTCCCGAATGTTTCGATTGAGGAAGCGAAGCGCATTCTTCAGGTTCAGGACAAAATCATCAGTGACTTTCCGGAAGTCCAGCAGGTGCTGGGAAAAGTCGGCAGAGCGGAAACCTCGACAGACCCGGCTCCCATCAGCATGACGGAATCGATCATCCTGCTCAAGCCAAGATCAGAGTGGCGCCATGGGATCACGACGAACGACATTGTCAGCCAGCTTGATCAGCGGCTGCAGATTCCCGGTGTCCGGAACGGCTGGACACAGCCGATCATTAACCGGATCAACATGCTCTCGACGGGTGTCCGGACAGATCTGGGTGTGAAGATCCTTGGCGGAGATATCGATACGCTGGAGCATCTGGCCATCGATGCAGAAGGTGTCCTGAAATCAATCCCGGGGGCAGCGGATGTTTACGCCGATCGGGTAACGCAGGGTGAATTCATCGATATTGATGTAAATACTGATGCTGTGGCTCGATACGGCATCAATGCGGGAGACGTGCTCAATGCAGTTGAATCGGGGATTGGCGGGGAGAATATTTCGACCATCATTGAGGGCCGGCAGCGATTTCCGATCCGCGTACGGTTCGCGAAGGACGATCGTGATAATGTAGATGCCCTCCGGCGGCTGTTAATTCCGGTACCCCTCATTGCGGGCGGCATCCAACCCGCGACTACTAGTACTGGAAGCGGAAGCATGATCGCCGGCTCAGGAATGGACCTGGGGATGCCCAGCACGTCATCAGGCCATGCCTATATTCCTCTTGGTCAGCTTGCCGACATCCGACAAACACCGGGCCCTTCCATGCTGAACAGCGAGAACGGCCTCCTTCGATCTGCAGTATTTCTCAATGTCCGCGGACGGGACATGGGGAGTTTTGTCGATGAGGCCAAAGACCTGTTAACGAAGAAACTCCCTCTGCCACCGGGATATTATGTTGCATGGAGCGGACAGTACGAAAATCAGATGCGGGCGAAAAGCCGGCTGGAGATTGTTCTTCCCATTGTCTTCGTGATCATCTTCATCATGCTCTATTTCACACTCAGATCTGCGGTTGAAGCGGCGATGGTTATGCTTTCTGTTCCCTTCGCGCTTATCGGAGGCGTATGTCTTATCTACTTCCTCGGATATAATTTCAGCGTTGCGGTTTGGGTGGGATTCATTGCCCTCTATGGCATCGCCGTCGAAACCGGGATCGTCATGGTAATCTATCTGCATGAAGCGCTCGACAGACGTCTGTCGAAAGGGTCGGTCACCGAACGGGACATTACCGCTTCAACGGTTGAGGGCGCCGTACTCCGACTCCGCCCGAAGGTCATGACCGTCGCAACAAACCTGCTTGGTCTCCTTCCGATCATGTTCAGCACAGGAACCGGATCGGATGTGATGAAACCGCTCGCGGCTCCCATGGTCGGCGGTATCGTGACTTCGGCAATTCACGTACTCTTTGTCACCCCCATAATTTTCTCACTCATGAAGGAACACGCACTAAAAAAGGGCACGCTCAGGCCCTTTGGGACAAAAGAGATCTGATCGGATATAGGGTCCAGTTGCAGAGATCCTGGTATTTTTTGCGGAAAGAGCAAGGAGCGCACGGCATTGTGTATTTGGGATACATTTATTATCTTAAGGCACTCTGTGTCCCCCCTCGGTTTCGAGAGCTTCGCGGAACAGTTCAGAACTTTCTTCAACTGACCATGAGGAGAATCTGGTATGAAAGTATCGGTACTTGTTCTTGGATTGATAGTAGCAGTCACATCCGTGCTGATCGGACAGCAGCCACAAGTCCCCAAAGTGGGCCAGGCCGCTCCTGATTTTTCGCTTCCCTATGCCACCAAGGACTCGGTTGGTGGAACCGTAAAACTGTCAAATCTTGTAGGCCCGAAAAACATCGTTCTGGCATTTTATCCTGCCGACTGGAGCGGCGGTTGCACCAAAGAGGTGTGCACGATGCGCGATAATTTTTCCGCCCTGTCGGATCTGAATGCGCAGATTATCGGCATCAGCGGCGATTACGAATATTCTCACCACGAATGGGCGAAATCCAACAATCTCCCGTTCATGCTTGCATCCGACCACAACCATGAGGTTGCTCGCAGCTATGCCAGCTATAACGAATCTACCGGATACAACAAACGCACGGTATTTGTGATCGACAAGAACGGTAACATTGCTTATGCCGATCTCAGCTACAGTGTATTCACGCTCGATTCGTTCAATAAGCTCAAGAAGGCGCTAGAAGACCTTCACTAAACGTCAACTCCCACATACGGTCTCCCCGAAATGAAATTTGTCTCATTTCTTGTCCTGCAGCTGTCGCTCCATGTTGCCATACTCACCCTCTCCTGCTCTGCACAGAATTCACTGATCGTTCCCGGTGAAAAACACTTCAAGTCGCTCCGGCAGCTGACCGCAGGAGGAGAGAATGCCGAGGCGTATTTCTCGTTCGACGGCAAGAAGCTCGTGTTTCAATCCCAACGAGGAATTTACCATTGTGATCAGATCTTCACGATGAACATTGACGGATCGGATGTGAAGCTCATTTCAACGGGCAAGGGAAGAACAACCTGTTCGTACTATCTTCCTGACGGCACCCACATTCTTTACGCATCAACGCACCTCGGCGGGGATGAATGCCCCCCGGTCCCGGACAGGAGGAAGGGGTATGTCTGGTCACTCTATCCCGCCTATGATATTTTCGTTGCGGATACTGCGGGAACTATCACCAGCCGGCTTACCGAGACCCCGGGGTATGATGCCGAAGCCGTGGTTTCTCCCGTGGGCGACAAGATCGCATTCACCTCAATCCGCAACGGTGATCTCGACATCTACACGATGAACCTGGATGGAAGTGATGTGCGACAGTTGACGCATGAACTCGGCTATGACGGCGGGCCATTTTTTTCACCCGATGGGAAACAGATCGTGTACCGCGCCTACCATCCGGAAACCCCGAAAGATACGGCAGATTACAAAGAACTTCTTGCCCAACAGAAGATCCGGCCAATCAGTCTCCAGATCTGGATTATGAATGCGGATGGCACGAACAAGCGACAGCTCACCCATAACCGATCTGCGAATTTCGGTCCTTTCATCCACCCCGACAACAAGCATATCATTTTCGCATCCAATATGGCAGATACATCCGCAGTGCCGATGAATTTCGATCTCTATATGATGAATATGGACGGTACCGGGATGGAGCGGATCACCTACAGCAGTGCGTTCGACGGGTTTCCGATGTTCAGTCCGGACGGGAAATATCTCGTTTTTGCGTCAAGCCGAAACGGGACGACACCCTACGAAACGAACATTTTCATTGCGGAGTGGGCGGAGTAAATGCATCTTCCCGGTCTGTGCATCGTCACTGTTCTGGTTTTGTTGTTCCTTTCCTGCAGTCATACCTCAATTACCGAACGTTATGGCAAGGGGGCGTACGAACTGCGAGGGACCATGCACGTTGACAAATCACTCGAAGGAGGATGCTGGTTCCTGCTCACGGCCGACAGTGCGTCATATGAGCCGCTCGGTGAGAAGACCGCTGACCTGCGGAACGATGGCATGCGGGTCGTCTTGGCTGTGTCCGATACCGCGAATGTCAGGACATTCTGCATGTCCGGCAAAGTCGTAGAAGTTCTCGATATACTCGAAGTTCAAACACCACAGTAAGGGATCATCATGAAAAAGAAAATCTTTTCCAGCATCTTTGTAGTCCTTCTGTTGTTCGGATGTTCGTCAGAACCGCCCAAATATTCCGCGGTGGAGGTTACCGCGAGAGAACTCCGTCAGCACATCCAGTACCTCTCTTCGGATGAGCTGCGCGGAAGGAGGACCGGCGAAGAGGGAAACCGGCTCGCAGCACAATATATTGCTGATCTGTTCCGCTCGTACGGCCTTGCGCCGATCGGAGATAACGGATCGTACTTCCAACAATTTCCATTCCTCAAGGAAGTGAAAGAAGGTCCGAACAACTCCTTTGAAGTTCAGTCCGGCGCCCACCATCATGCGTACACACGCGCTGCACAATTTCTTCCCCTTCCGATGTCAGGCGATACGACACTCTCTGCTCCGCTGGTCTTTGCCGGGTACGGAATCTCACTCTCCGCAGATTCGCTGAAATACGATGACTACGCATCTATCGACGCTCGTGGAAAGATCGTGGTGGTGCTGCGGTATTCTCCCGAGGGCTCGGAATCAAGTCATTTTGGGGACAGGATGTCTGTCGTAGCGAAGACTTTGACAGCAAGGGACCATGGAGCGGCGGGGATTATATTTGTCACTGCTCCGCCCGGAAAGAACGGAGACGCCCTCAAGACAATTTATGCACCCGAGGCTGCTTTCCGCATCGCTGCGTGTGCATTTTCGTGGCAATCGCTCGATTCGCTCTTTCGAGAAAATGGGAAAGACCTTGCAACTCTTCAATCGCAACTCGATGCAACGAGGTCTCCAGCATCCTTCGAGTTCTCCGCCACAACTGCGACTCTTCGCAGCGACTTCCATAAAGAGTATTCCACCTCGGCAAATATCATCGGATATCTCGAAGGGAGTGATCCCACCCTTAAGGGTGACGTGTTTATCATTGGCGCTCATATGGACCACCTGGGCATGGGCGGCCAAGGTTCCCTTGCCCCCGATACTGTTGCGATCCACCACGGTGCGGATGATAATGCATCGGGAACAGCCGGCTTACTGGAAGCCGCACAATATCTCTCCGCCGAGCGCGGCAGGTTGAAGAGAAGCATCCTCTTTATTTCGTTCTCTGGTGAAGAGCTCGGGCTGCTCGGGTCCGATTACTACGTCAAACATCCCCTCCTCCCCACCGACCACACCATAGGTATGCTGAACATGGATATGATCGGCAGGATGAAGGACAGCGTGCTCGTCGTTGAAGGGATGGGCACCTCTCCCGAATGGGAGCCGATCGTCCGGAAAGAGAATCAGGATTCACTCGATATCAAACTGAAGCCGGATGGATTTGGCCCGAGCGATCACGCATCGTTCTATGCAAAAGACATACCCGTGATGTTCTTCTTCACGAACCTCCACTCCGATTATCATCGCCCGTCCGATACCTGGGATAAAATCAATTATACGGGTGAGCAGAAAGTCGTGCGGTATGTCGTCCGTGTGACCGAAGATGTGGTGAATGCAGAAAGCAGGCCGGCATTCACCAAGGCGGTTGTCAGTAATCCGATGGCAACGGGCTCAGGCGACAGGCCCGGAGTACGCGTGGCCCTGGGTGTTATCCCCGATTTTGCGGAAACGGAATCCGGTGTGAAGATCAGCGGCACGCGGCCGGGAAGCGCTGCTGAAAAAGCCGGCCTTAAAGGCAATGACACCATCATCAAATTTGGCGGGAAAGACGTCACAAACATTTATGACTTCATGTATCTCCTCGGTCAGTACAAACCGGGAGATCAGGTGGACATCGTGGTAAAACGCGGAACGGAAAACGTAAATCTGAAGGCGACTCTGGAGGAGAGAAAGTAGGCAGCCCGGTTCTTCTTCAGGGATTGCCAGCGGCGATGGATTTGACAGTCTTGAGGAGGTCCTCAAGATTATACGGCTTGGTCACATACGCCACCGCATCCTCGCTCGTGACCGATTTGATGACGTTGGGATCGTTGTACGCTGTGATGAATACAAACGGGATCTTCCGGAATCGTTCCACGGCGCGGATGGCATGATAAAATGCAAATCCATCCATCCCCGTCAATTTCACATCGGTGACCACCAGATGCGGATCAGTTTCCTGAAGATGCTGAAGCGCCTCCTCTGCGGATGCATAGCTCTTCGTAACATACCCCTCCGACTCGAACAGCATCGTCAACACCGTGCGCTGCTGATCTTCATCCTCAACGAGCAGAATCTGCGATTTCATCTGAACGTATCTTTCGGGTTTAGTGGAGAAGTGGCTGATGGATTATAACATCCGCCGGGCAATTTCACGGAGTTCGTCTTTTTCCAAAAACTGGCGAACAAGGGGAAAGAGGATATAATTTTCCTTGTGGATATGATTTACAAAAAGCTGTACGACATCCTTCGAGACGGCGGAGAGCTCGCGGATTGCGCCAAAGCTGTCATGCTTCCGGGAGAGCTTTGCAACAGCCCCGTGGAGCTTCACGAATCCCTTTTTGAGCTTCTTGTGATCATCGCGCATAACTTTTGTGGGACCGACGACATACCGCTCCAGCACGGGAAAGAGCGCGGTTTCCTCTTTCCGGTTGTGAACGCTTACCTCTTCACGGATGAAACGAAGTGCCTGCTGGATTTGCCGGTAGGAGCGGGAGGTGTATCCGTTTTCGCGAACCGCCTGCACCGCTTTGTTCAATCTCTTGAGCTGAAGAAGTGCGTCATTATGTTCCTGCATCAACTCCGCAATCGGATCTGCGGCGTGAGAACGAGCTGACATCAATACGGTTACTCCAGCTCGATCAGCGTGGTGTATTTCATCTTCTTGTCGGCAAGGACAGATTCCAGCTTCT
>DATIXJ010000081.1:0-25913 GCA_035518715.1 Bacteroidota bacterium
GAGGTGAATTCGAAGTTTGGAGGTCTGAAGAAGTTCGGTCTTCGGTGACAGAAATTCAATTATTTTGGAGTTTGACATGGCAACCAAGGAAGCCGTCATTAAACAGGTCCAGGGAACAACGCTCGTTGCGCATTCGGAATCACGACACTGGGTTGTCATGGACGGATCAGAGACGTATGGCGGAAGCAGCGCCGGCTCAAGTCCGAAGGAACTCCTGATGTTTGCCCTCGGAGGATGCACGGCAAACGATGTCATCCCGATCCTGAGGAAAAAACGGATACCCGTTGAGAAGCTCGAGATCCGCGTCATCGGGAATGTCCGCGATGAGCATCCCCGGATTTTTACCGACCTCCACATCGAGTACATCTTCTACGGAGACGATCTCGATACGAGTGCCATTGAAAGCGCGATCGATCTCTCCGTTTCAAAATATTGCGCCGTCTCGGCTATGCTCTCGGGGGTCGTCAAACTCACGCACTCCTACCTCATCCTCCCGACCGCTCAATCGGCAGTCCCGGAAAAACAGCTCGCCTGAATTCATATTCTGAGATCAGACCGGTAAGCCGGCTGGCTCATACGTCTTGCGGACGGAGGATTTGATACTCTCCTGACGATTCATTACTATGTGCGTGCAACGGTGGACCGCCCGCTGTGTGCCAGCGGCATCCGCCCACTACGCGCGCAGAACGAATTTCGAACGACAGATGAAAGGATCCCTCGAATGAATGACGCGCTGCTCATCGACCGGCTCCAGTTCGCGTTTACGGTAACCTACCATTATCTCTTCCCCCAGCTGACCATGGGATTGGCGCTTCTCATCGTGCTTCTGAAATGGATCGGGTTGAAGAAGAACGATGAACGCTACCATCGTGCGGCCAAATTCTGGGCCGGAATTTTTGCAGTCAATTTTGCCCTCGGGGTCATTACGGGCATCCCGATGGAATTCCAGTTCGGAACCAACTGGGCACGCTTCTCGCGGTTTGCCGGAGGAGTCATCGGCCAGACACTTGCCATGGAAGGGGTCTTTTCATTTTTCCTGGAATCGACATTCCTCGGGCTTTTTCTCTTCGGGGAGAAGCGGCTTGGCCGGAAAGCACATTTTGCCACCGCAGTGCTCGTCTTCCTGGGCTCCTGGCTTTCCGGCTACCTCATCGTGGCAACGGATGCGTGGATGCAGTCGCCTGTCGGATATCTGATCGGATCCGACGGGATCGTGCAGCTCAGGGATTTCGGTGCGCTGCTCCTCAATCCCTGGGCACTCTGGCAGTACGCACACACAATGCTCGGGGCAGTCATCACGGCATGCTTCGTGGTGGGAGCCGTCGGGGCATACTATCTCCTCGCAGACCGCTCACACCAATATGGTGAGTTATTCATTCGTGTCGGGGTCACCGTTGGATTGATTGCATCGATCCTCGTTCTTTTTCCTACCGGCGACCAGCAGGGAAAGAACCTTGCACACCAGCAACCCGTCACGCTTGCAGCAATGGAAGGTGCCTTCACAACTCAGCAGGGGGCCCCGCTGACGATCGTCGGTCAGCCCGATATGGATAAAATGAAAATGGACAACCCCGCGCATATTCCCAATATGCTCAGCTTTCTGACGTACTACCGCTGGGAAGCGGAAGTGAAGGGTCTCGACGCATTTCCGCGCGAACAATGGCCCGACAACATTCCTCTCCTCTATTACTCCTACCATATCATGGTCGGGCTGGGCACGATCTTTATCGCGATTCTCCTCGTTTCGGTATTCCTCCTGCGGAAGAGCCGGCTCTTCCACTCGCGATGGATGCTCTGGATCCTCCTCCTCAGCTTCCCCTTTCCCTACATCGCGAACAGTGCAGGATGGCTGACGGCCGAACTGGGAAGACAACCGTGGATTGTCTATGGGATCTTCCGCACTGTCCAAGGCACTTCCACAACCGTATCCGCCGGGAACGGGTTATTCACACTTCTCGGTTTTCTGGGAATGTATTTTGTTTTAGGGGTTCTCTTTATTTTCATGATCATCAGGAAAATCAATAAAGGTCCCGAGGAGCCGATCGACCTCCAATCATCTCATACCTCCGGATAACAGAGGAGCGAAGGAATATCATGGAAACACTCTGGTTCTGTCTTGTCGCATTCATGCTTGCTGCGTACGTCATTCTCGACGGATTCGATCTCGGCGTGGGAATCGTCCACCTTCTCGTGGGAAGGAATGCTGAGGAGCGGAAACAAGTCCTCGCTGCCATTGCTCCGTACTGGGACGGAAATGAAGTTTGGCTGCTCGCGGCAGGCGGGACGCTCTATTTTGCATTCCCGCTCCTCTATGCTTCGAGTTTCAGCGGGTTTTACCTTCCGCTGATGATCGTTCTCTGGCTCCTCATGCTTCGCGGAGGCGGCATAGAGTTCCGCCATCAAATCCACCACCCTCTCTGGATCTCATTCTGGGATACGCTCTTTTCCGTATCCAGCATACTGCTCGCAATCTTCTTCGGTGCTGCGCTGGGAAATGTCGTGCGAGGCGTGCCGCTGAACGAGGAGGGATATTTTTTCGAACCGCTCTGGACAACATTTACGGTTGTCCCGGATGCGGGCATTCTTGACTGGTTTACGATCCTGATGGGAGTGATCGCCGGCTGTACGCTCACTTCGCACGGCGCTCTCTATCTTGCTATGAAAACCACGGGAACAATACAGGAGCGATCCCGCTCGATTGCCTCCGCCGCATGGTGGAGTGTTGCAGGCACATCGGCACTCGGTCTGATTGCTACATCCGCCATCCGGCCGCAAATCTGGGGAAATTTTTCCACGTACGGCTGGGGGTATATATTCCCTGCTCTCGCACTCTGCGGGCTCTGTGGAATCTGGGTGTTCGGCAGGAAGCGAAGGGATGCAGCGGCATTCATTTCATCGTCGGTGTTTATTGGTGCGATGTTATCCACAACTGCATTTGGATTGTATCCGAATCTCCTTCCTTCATCCATTGATTCGTCACCTGCCATAACCGTCTCCCGGGCCGCTGCGGGAACCTACGGCCTGAATATCGGGCTTGTCTGGTGGATTATCGGGATCGTTCTTGCCCTGGGGTACTTTTCATTTGTTTATCGGACATTCCGGGGAAAAAGCACGCCGGAAACCCCGGTTTCCGAAGGGTACTGACCAGAGAGCTTTTTCCGAACTGAAAACATCCCCTCCCTGTTTCTTCAGGAATGAGAAGGCCCCCGCAAATTCTCCACGGAATCCTCCGGTTTTGAGTCTTCTCAGCCCTCAAGAGGTCTGGAATACTTTTTGTCCTTTCCCCCGAAGAACTGGATTGTACTCAGGCATCAGGAAAGGTCATTGCATGAAACTCCGTCTCTTCGTTAATGTCACGAAATTCCATTTTCTGCTCTTCATACCGATTGGAATTCTCCTCCTCATTTTTGCTTTTTCATACAACTGAATGAGCGCCGAAGTATTTCCTTAGTAACGTGCTGAACGTTGGATAAGGCGGGATTCGATCGAGATATGAGGAGAATAACTGAGAGTATTTGTGAGAGTTGAAGACTGAGTCTGAGACAAGCAAGACAGTATCGCTGAGCGGATCTTTTTGAACGAAATTGAAGTGCAATTCAAAACACCAGGAAAGTCATCTCGAGGAGTATCATGAACGCCGTAACAGGAAAGATCGTTGATATTTTTGTGAAGGAAGGATCGACCACCGCTAAAGTCCAGGTTGAGGATTCCTTTACCGAAGTACCTCTTCTCTTGTTGATGAATGCACGGATCGGGGATCAGATTTTGATTGATGCCGGCATTGCGATTTCGCGACTGAATCTTCATGCTGCCCGGCAGAAATCCGCACGAAGGCACGTTCCGGTAGGATAAAGAGTAAGCCCGCTTTCCGGTTCCGTCACACATCATTCGTACGCTGGTTGAAACACCAGCGTGACCGAGTTGCGCGCGGAAGAGACCCCGGTGGGGTAAATTTCCGCACTGCATTTTTTCCTCCCTCCAGACGTGCAGACCAGCTCTCGCCAACTTCTCCCTTCCAAATTCGCGTTGAAAAATACAACATGTACTGTTGTGTAATTCAGCGTTCTTCCAACCCCTCATTGCGA
Organism: Bacteroidota bacterium; assembly: GCA_035518715.1. Lineage (GTDB taxonomy): Bacteria > Bacteroidota > Ignavibacteria > UBA10030 > SZUA-254 > DATIXJ01. The sequence goes on from DATIXJ010000081.1 coordinate 4,086, forward strand.
AAAGACTTACATAAGTCAGCACAAAATTCCGTCTGGAATTGATGAAATAATCAACACGCTCAAATTGGACATCGATGAGTGTTACAACAGCATGCTCATAACTCCTTACCTTTTAAACAATTAGCGGTTCCGATTTTTGGATCTTGTCTTGGCGAGACTGGCATGAAATTTCTAAGCGATCGGGGTGCCATCACGGACGAAGTCGCTTCTAAGCACTTCGCACAATGGAAACAATAGAAGGAGTAACAGCCATGACAGTCATCTTCGTAATAGCAACAATCCTGATTTTCCTCGGTATTGATTGGTTCACCCAGCGGTCCCGTGCGACGCATGCAGTTGCTGCCGCGCTGGCACATAAACCGATGCCGGTACGTGCGAGAACGCCCGAGGGAATTTTCTTTACTCCGAGTCACACCTGGTTGAATCTCTTCCCTTCCGGAAAGGTCCGGCTCGGTATGGACGACTTTATTACCCGGATGCTCGATAATCCGGAAATCGTATTTCTCAAACAACCCGGGGACACCGTTCACAAGGGAGACCCGCTTCTGCAATGCAAGGAAGACGGGCACACACTGACGGTTCGTTCACCGATTGACGGGGACATCCTCGATACAAATCACGAACTTACTGCCCATCCCGAATATATGAAGAACATGCTCTTCAGTCAGGGTTGGGCATACACGTTGAAGCCCCAGCGGTTTACCGATTTGAAGCAACTCCTCCTCGGTACCGAAACGCATGTTTGGATGCAGCGCGAATTTGGCCGGCTGCGCGATTTCTTTGCCGCAGCAGCGCAAGGGAGCGGCCTGGCACCTGCATTCCTGCAGGACGGAGGTCCTCCTGTCGCCAACGCGATGAAATCCATGACGGATGAAGTGTGGAAGCAGTTTGAATCAGATTTCCTCACTCCGTGAATGTGCGAAAGGACACGACGATGAATACCTCGAAAGCTATGTTAATTGACCTGACCGTTTGTATCGGCTGCAATTCGTGTCAGGAAGCCTGCAAAAAAGAAAACGGGCTTGCCGAGGGTGAGGAGAAGACACTTTCCGCTACAGCATATACGGCGCTTGAGGAGTATGACGGGACGTATGTGAGACGAATGTGTCAGCATTGTGTAACTCCGACCTGTGCGTCGGTCTGCCCGGTTGGTGCGTTCACCAAGACTCCGGAAGGACCCGTACTCTACGATGAATCGAAGTGCATCGGCTGCCGATACTGTATGCAGGCATGCCCGTTCCAGGTACCGCGGTACGAATGGGGGAGCATCAATCCCCGTATTCAGAAGTGCAAATTCTGCGCCTCGAGAATCAAGCAGGGCTTACAGCCCGCCTGCGCTGAGGCGTGCCCCACCGGCGCGACCAAGTTCGGCGATCGGGATGAGCTTATACGCGAAGCGTACGGCCGCATCAAAGCAGCACCGGAAAAGTACGTCGACCATGTGTACGGCGTCGAAGAGGTCGGCGGAACATCCATCTTGTACGTTACCGGGGTACCCTTTGAGCGCCTCGGATTCAAGACGGAAGTCCAGCGGAGTGCAATGCCGGCCCTGACGTGGAACGCCCTTTCCAAGATCCCCGGGGTGGTAAGCGTCGGCGGAATGCTGCTCTTTGGAATCTGGTGGATCACCAACCGCCGCACGGAAGTCCAGCGGATCGAAAAACAACAGGCGGCACTGAAGAACCATTCCAACGGTGAGGAGCGAATATGAAAACACGAATGCAGTCAATCATGAAGCGGATCGTGTCGGGACTGAAGGTTTGGAAGGTTATCGCGACGCTGATCCTCGCTGCCGGCGCGGTGGCGACAATTGAACGATTCACCCGGGGACTCGGAGAATCGACTCATCTCACCGATCAATTCCCATGGGGGCTCTGGATCGGGTTCGACATCCTGTGCGGCGTGGGATTAGCCGCAGGAGGATTCACCCTGGCGGCAATCGTCTATGTCTTCAACGTGAAGAGATTCGAGCCGGTTGTCCGTCCAACGATACTCACGGCATTTCTCGGATATCTGCTGGTGATCGTTGGACTGATGTTCGACCTTGGTCGACCCTGGCAGATCTGGCATGCGATCATCATGTGGAACCATCAATCGGTCATGTTTGAGGTTGCCTGGTGCGTCATGCTTTATACAACAGTGCTCGCGTTGGAATTTGCACCGGTCGTCCTTGAACGCTTCCAGATGACGAGAGCAATGAAAATCCTTCGGACGGTCAGCATCCCGCTGATTATCGTGGGAGTGCTCCTCTCGACACTGCATCAATCGTCACTCGGATCACTTTACCTTATCGTGCCGGAAAAACTTTACGGTCTCTGGTATTCGTCCTACATGCCGTTGTTCTTCTACGTCTCGGCGATTGCAGTTGGATGCGCAATGGTGATTTTCGAATCCTGCCTCAGCAGCCGCGCGTTCAACCGGGGGCTCGAGACTCATCTCCTTTCCGAGCTCAGCCGGATCAGCATGGTGATGCTCGCGGTCTATGCGACCATGAAAATTGTGGATCTCGCCGATCGGTCGGCATTTTCACTCCTGTTCCTCCCGAGACCCGAAACCTATCTCTACTGGCTGGAAATCACGACGGGGATAATCCTGCCAATCGCACTCTTTTCTTTCCGGAAGATTCGAGAGAGCCGATCGGGATTGTTCTTCGGTTCGACCGTCGTCATTCTCGGCTTCATCATGAACAGGATGAATATCAGCATCACCGCAATGCAGCGCTGGACCGGAACTTCTTACTTCCCGAGCTGGATGGAAATTGCCGTTACGCTGAGCATCGTCACGGTCGGCTTTATTGCATTCTCCATGGCGGCGAAGTATTTGCCGATCTTCGGGGAAGAGACCGGGCATCCCGCTCCGATCAGGGACCAGTATCCGCTTATCGAGGATCTTGATGTCGTTTCTCAGGAAGGTGCTGCATAGGAAGAATGGAGTCATTCATCCATCATGAAATCACCGCCATCAGATAAACAATACCCGATCGTACCGCCGGAGGAGCTCCGCTGCGTCTGGATGAGCGCGGGTGTCCTCTCCTACCAGCTGTGCGATCGGGAGTTTGATTGCGACCGGTGCCCCGTCGACGCGGGAATAAAGAAACAGCAGCCGAGACATCAGGAAAAGAAGGCCGGTCCCGCCTTGCGAACAGCGACGCTGGCAGACGGGCTCTTCTATACCAAGAACCACTGCTGGATCAGGCAAGTGGATGATGAGAGGATTGAAGTCGGCATTGAGCCGGGTCTCGCAGCGATGTTCCATCTTCCGAAATCCGTCATCCTCCCCTCTCCCGGCGCTCACCTCCGGTCAAACGAAACCTGTTCCTGGATCGTCCTCGAGGGCGGAGCACTTCCCTTCTCTTCACCTGTGGATGGAATGGTTCTCGAAGTCAATCGCCGCGTGGTCGATAACCCGGTTCTCCTCTCTCATCAGCATCAGGATGAATGCTGGCTCTTTCGACTAAAGGTCGCGCCGTTAACGGTCAGGAGCGGCGGATTCTGGAACAAGGAGCGAGCGACTCAAGAATATGCCAGTGACCTTGGTGAATTGAAGGAACTCCTGGCGCGCGCGACACGTACCTCACGATCAGAGTCGGGGAAGACGCTTGCCGACGGCGGAGAACTCCTGCAGACAGTTCTCGACAAACTCGGCAGCAGGGAGTATTTCTTCGTACTCAGGAATTTCATCGTCAAGAAAAGCAAGTAGGAACCGCTCACCCGCCAGACAAGACGTTCTATCCCATCCTGCTCATTCGGGAGAATCCAGTTCTCCCAATTTCTCATTTCTGAAATTTCTCAGGAAAAAGTGTCGATAATTTCAACATTCTCTCCCCCCTTCGTGGCATACAATTTGACCGAATCCCCATGAGGAATATGAGGAAATATCTCCACACACTGAGTTTTCGGGTCCTCAGCGGATCACTGATCCTGCTTTTCGTTCTCTTCGCATTGTTCGCGTATTATGCGATTCGTTTCCACAACGACCAGATCATGAAGAACGTGATTGAGAATGCGAGCGGGGTGAGCGACCTCATCAAGAATTCGACACGGTACAGTATGATGCTGAACCGCAAAGAGGACGTTTATCAGATTATCAGTACGATTGCCAGGGAACCGGGCGTGGAGGGAATCCGCATATATAACAAACGCGGCGAGATCATGTTCTCGACAAACAAGTCGGAGCAGGGTACGGTGGTCGATCTGCACGCGGAGGCATGCACCGTTTGTCACGAACAATCCAAACCCCTTCACTCACTTTCCACGGTAAACCGCGAGCGCATATACGATGGACCAGACGGTCACCGGATCCTCGGCCTGATTAATCCCATCCCCAATGAGTCATCATGCGCCAACAACGATTGTCATGCACACCCTCCCGAACAGACGGTCCTGGGTGTCCTCGATGTCCGCATGTCTCTCGCCCGCGTCGACAGCCAGATGCACGATGCGCAGATCCAGTTTATCATCTATGCCAGCATCGCGGTCATTCTGGTCTGTCTCGCATCGCTGGCGTTTCTCTACCAGGTTGTGCTCCGCCCGGTCAAGCTTCTGACGCGCGGGATCAGGGAAATATCATCCGGCAACCTTGCTTACCATCTTTCGATTGCATCACGGGATGAGATCGGTCAGCTCTCATCATCATTTAACGCAATGGCAACATCACTCAAGAGTGAAGAACAGAAGAACCTCCAGTGGTCCGAAGAGCTCGAAAAGCGGATACGCGAAAAAACGGAGGAGCTGAGCAGAATCCATGAGCAGATCCTGCAGATCGAGAAGATGGCATCGCTGGGAAAACTCTCTGCAACAGTCGCGCACGAACTGAACAATCCGCTCGAAGGAATTCTCACATACGCCAAGCTTATCGCAAAACGGATCCGGAAGATCAGCGACACACCCGAACGATGGGCATCGACCCTCGAGGAGCTGGATCTCATCATCAACGAGACGACACGGTGCGGAACCATCGTCAAGAATCTCCTCCTCTTTTCCCGCAAGCAGGTTGGCGAGTTTGCCCTGGTTCCTGTCAAGCAGATTGTGGACCGCGCCGCTCTTCTCATGCAGCACCATTTTCATATTTCCAACATCCGGTTTGTGACGAACTACGAGGATGAGTCGGTCATTGTCATGGGCGATGAACAACAGATTCAGCAGGCGCTCGTTGCACTGTTCGTCAATGCAGTCGAGGCTATGCCGGATGGCGGAACGCTCTCCGTGAATACGGGACGTGATGCTGCCACAGGCAGAATCCGCATCGAAGTGTGCGATACGGGAATCGGGATCACGCCCGATGATATCTTGCACATTTATGAGCCGTTCTTTACGAAAAAGAAGAATGGGAACGGGGTTGGGTTGGGACTTTCCGTCGTCTATGGGATTGTTGAACGGCACGGCGGAACAATAGCGGTGGCATCAGAGGTGGGTAAGGGAACGACGTTTACGCTCTCATTCCCTTCTCACCACCAGCCGATATCGCACGGAACATCACAGTCGGGTTCACAAGTTACGTAAGAGGCATGGTATGAATGAACAAGCGTCACTCTTGATCATCGACGACGAACGGGTCGTCAGGGATTCTCTCACGAAATGGTTCCAGGAAGACGGGTATATCGTCGGGAGTGCCGAAAACGCTGCAGACGCCCTCCGGAAATTGCAGGAGCGTCAGTGGCAGATCATCCTGCTCGATATCAAGATGCCGGGGATGGATGGGATAGAACTCCAGCCGCGCATCAAGCAGGTTGATCCAACCGCCATTATCATCTTCATCACGGCACATGCGTCCGTTGACAGCGCGGTGCAGGCGTTGAAGGCGGGAGCATTCGATTATGTCACAAAACCGATCGACCCCGATTATCTCTCGCATCTCATTACCAACGCTATCAAGGCACGCACACTGCAGAACGAAAATATCAAGCTCAAGGAGCAGGTGGCAGAGTTCGGAAAAGCGGATGAGATCGTCGGTGACTCACCTCAGATGAAGAAAGTCTTTGAGCTGATCAATACTGTTGCGGTAACGGATACAACGGTGATGATCCGGGGAGAAAGCGGAACCGGAAAAGAGCTTATCGCCCGAGCGATACACAGCAACAGCGGGCGCAGATATTTTCCGATCATTACGTTGAATTGCGGGGCACTCCCGGAAGGCATTCTCGAGAGCGAGCTTTTCGGTCATGAGCGCGGCGCTTTTACCGGCGCACAGTATCGCCGCAAGGGAAAGCTCGAGCTTGCCGACGGCGGCACATTGTTCCTCGACGAGGTCGGCAATATCGGTATGAAGACACAGATGGATCTCCTCCGGGTCATCGAGACCAAGCAGTTCAGCCGCGTGGGAGGAAACGAAATCATCACTGTCGATTTTCGCATTATCTGCGCTACAAACAAGGATCTCGAAGACGCCGTCCGGGCGGGATCGTTCCGTGAGGACCTGTACTACCGGCTGAATGTCTTCTCCATCAATGTACCACCGCTCCGGGAACGCAAGTCGGATATTCCGTTGCTCGCAGAATATTTCGTGAAGAAGTACGGACAGGCAATGGGGAAATGCATTGATTCCATCTCCTCAGAAGCGATGGATGTCCTGGTACAATACAACTGGCCCGGAAATGTGCGTGAATTGGAGAATGCCATCGAGCGGGCCATGGTTATCGGGAAGGCGCCGGCGATTCGTCCGCAGGACCTTCCGTTTCAGATCTCCGATAAGAATGCGATGCCCACGACGGGATCTCTGGCTTCCATCGAGAAGATCCACATCGCGGGCATACTCGAACAAAACAACTGGAACATTTCACGTTCCGCAGAAGTCCTGCAAATCGACCGGGTCACCCTGTACAACAAGATCCAGAAATTTGGCCTCAAGAAACCATAGTGCCGCCGATCATCAACATCATCGACGCCATCCCGTTATCACCGCGGGATCGGGAAAGTGTACTTCATCACCTCGAACAGTCGTTCGGAGTTCCCGCGCGCCTTTCCAGTTCGACGATCGATCTCCAGCGCGCGTTCGATAACGGACGGCATCAGTTCAGCTCAACAGCCCTTCTCACACAGCTTCTCGACCTTGAAATCAACGGCGACGAGAAAGTGATCGCCCTTGTCGGTGTCGATCTGTTCATCCCGATCCTGACGTTCGTCTTCGGGGAAGCACAACTCGACGGCCAGGCGGCAATCGTTTCCATCCACCGGCTCACCAATCAATTCTACGGCATTGAAGAGGACGCCATCCTGAAACGTGAGCGTCTGACAAAGGAAATCATCCATGAAGCCGGGCATACATTCGGTCTAAAACATTGCCGCCAATTCGAATGTGTCATGCGATCGTCCACGTATGTCGAGGAAATCGATGTCAAGCGCATGGACCTCTGTACGGAATGCCGCGGACTTTTCAATCACCACCTGGCAGAAATCAACCATTCTCACCGCTGAGAAAACCCGGCAGAAAGCTTCCAATTCTGATAAGTTCGGGGGAAGTTTCATCTCAACTGACAGGAGTTCGGCAGATTACCTGCTTTGGAAAATGGAATGATTCTTGTACCCCTACCATTGTCACAGAGGAGCAACTACTGATTTTTATCTGAAAGGTTTACCCGAATGCGTGAATTCGACGAAGCATCAAGATCTTTTCCCACCGGTCAAAAAGTGGAACGAAAGAAAGTTACCATCGACGGCAATGAGGCAGCAGCGTATGTAGCCCATAAGCTCAATGAGGTCATCGCCATTTATCCGATCACTCCCTCGTCCAACATGGGAGAATGGGCAGATGAATGGTCGGCGCTCGGACAAAAGAATCTCTGGGGAACGATTCCCTCAGTCACGGAGATGCAGAGCGAGGGCGGGGCCGCGGGTGCAGTGCACGGCGCGCTGCAGACGGGGGCGTTATCCACCACGTTCACCGCATCACAGGGTCTTCTCCTGATGATTCCCAATATGTTCAAGATTGCCGGCGAGCTGACGTCGACGGTTTTCCACGTATCGGCGCGCAGCGTTGCAACGCACGCACTTTCTATTTTTGGAGATCACAGCGATGTGATGGCGGTACGGGGAACAGGATTTGCAATGCTCGCTTCGAATTCTGTGCAGGAAGTCATGGATTTTGCACTTATCGCGCAGGCAGCAACGCTTGAAGCACGTGTCCCATTTCTCCATTTCTTCGATGGTTTCCGCACTTCGCATGAAGTGATGAAGATCGAGCAGCTGTCGGATAATGATCTCCGGGCGATGATCCCCGACGAGCTGGTTTTTGCGCATCGTCTGCGCGCCCTTTCTCCCGAACACCCGGTTCTTCGCGGTTCGGCGCAGAACCCCGACGTCTTTTTCCAGTCACGCGAAACCGTCAATCCCTACTACCAGAGGTGCCCGGGAATTGTCCAGCGGGCAATGGATAAGTTCGCGACAATCGTCGGACGTCAGTACAAACTGTACGAGTATGTCGGTTCACCCACCGCCGACCGAGTAGTAGTTATTATGGGCTCGGGTGCTGAAGCCGCACAGGAGACCGTCGAGTTCTTAAATGCAAAAGGTGGCAATGTCGGCCTGCTGAAAGTCCGCTTGTTCCGACCCTTTGCTTCCTCCATGTTCGTCAATGCTCTTCCTCCATCCGTCAAAACGATCGCAGTCCTTGACCGAACCAAGGAGGCGGGGGCGACAGGCGAGCCGCTCTATGTGGATGTTGTTGCGGCAATCATGGAGTCATACACTTCGCCAAACTCGCCCTTGAAATCCCTCCCCAGGGTTGTCGGCGGCAGATATGGCTTATCGTCGAAGGAGTTCACTCCTGCGATGGTGCAGGCGGTGTTCGAGGATATGAAAAAGCCGGAACCACGAAATCACTTTACGGTCGGCATTCACGACGACGTTTCGCATACAAGTCTCGACCTCGATTCCTCGTTCACGACAGAGGGAGCCGATGTTGTCCGTGCGCTCTTCTATGGATTAGGAGCCGATGGAACAGTCGGAGCGAACAAGAATTCCATCAAGATCATCGGCGAGGACACATCGTTCTTCGCGCAGGGATATTTCGTCTACGATTCGAAAAAATCGGGATCGACGACAATCTCGCACCTGCGATTCGGCCCCCGGCCCATCCACTCTTCCTACCTCATTGACCGGGCAAACTTCATTGCGTGTCACCAGTGGTTTTTCCTTGAGAAATTCGACGTGCTGAAAAGTGCCGTTCCCGGTGCAACGTTCCTGCTGAACAGTCTCTATGGTCCCGATGAAGTCTGGAACAAGCTCCCGCGCCATACACAGGAACAGATCATCGCCAAGAAGATCAAGTTTTATGTGATTGACGGCTACAAAGTTGCTCAGCAAACGGGAATGGGTGCCAGAGTAAACACCATTATGCAAACCTGCTTCTTTGCCATTTCCGGTGTGCTACCCCGCGAGCAGGCAATCGAAGCGATCAAGAGTTCGATCAAGAAGACCTACGGAAAGAAGGGTGATCAAATTGTCAAGCAGAATTTTGCTGCGGTCGACCAGACACTTGCAAACCTCTTCGAGGTGAAAGTTCCACCGGCAGTGACGAGCACGATCGAGATGCCGCCTATTGTTTCCGACAAAGCTCCGAAATTCGTGAAAGAAGTGACAGCCCCGATTATGGCAGGCAGCGGAGACGCACTGCCGGTCAGCAAATTCCCTGTTGACGGGACGTATCCGACCGGTACAGCAGCGTGGGAAAAGCGGAACATCGCGCTCGAAATTCCACAATGGGAACCCGAGATCTGCATCCAGTGTAACAAGTGCGCGCTTGTTTGCCCGCACGCAACGATCAGGATCAAAGTCTTCGATCAGAAGGAACTCGTGAATGTTCCAGCCACCTTTAAGTCAATGGACTATAAAGGTTCCGAGTTCAAGGGTATGAAATATTCGATACAGGTTGGTCCGGAAGACTGCACCGGATGCGGTTTGTGCGTTGAGATTTGCCCGGCAAAGAGCAAGTCTGAAGCGAAAGTAAAAGCCATCAACATGAAACCCCAGCAGCCGCTGCGCGAGACTGAGCGCCTCAACTGGGACTTTTTCCTGAACATTCCGGAAGTTGACCGGAGAACAGTGAAGATGGATAATGTCAAGGGCTCTCAGCTTCTTCAGCCGTTGTTCGAATATTCCGGCGCCTGTTCGGGATGCGGCGAAACCCCTTACCTCAAACTCGCGACGCAGTTGTTCGGCGACCGGATGGTGGTTGCAAATGCCACGGGCTGCTCGTCCATTTATGGGGGAAATCTTCCTACAACGCCGTGGACAAAGGACAAGGCAGGACGCGGACCTGCATGGTCCAATTCTCTCTTTGAGGATAACGCGGAGTTCGGTTTGGGCATGCGCCTCACGATCGATAAACATACGGAAATGGCAAGAGAGCTCGTCCGCGATCTTGCTTCGAGTATCGGCCAGGAGCTTTCCCAGCAGATTCTTGATGCCAACCAGTCGGATGAGGCCGGGATTTACGCACAGCGCGAAAGGGTCGCCCAGCTAAAGAATCGTCTCCATGAGATTAAAACGCCGGAGGCAAAACATCTGATGAGCCTTGCCGATACCCTCGTGAAAAGGAGTGTGTGGATCGTGGGGGGTGATGGCTGGGCATACGACATTGGATACGGTGGTCTCGATCATGTTCTCGCATCGGGACGGAATGTGAACATCCTCGTCCTGGATACCGAGGTTTACTCCAATACCGGCGGACAGATGTCGAAATCGACACCGCGGTCCGCCATCGCCAAGTTCGCAGCATCCGGCAAGCCGACCTCGAAGAAGGATCTCGCCATGCTGGCAATGACGTATGGCAACGTCTATGTTGCAAAAGTTGCAATGGGGGCGAACGATATGCACACGATCCGTGCGTTTCTTGAAGCAGAAGCATTCAACGGTCCTTCGTTGATCATCGCGTACAGCCACTGCATCGCGCACGGGATCGACATGGCAAAGGGAATGAACAATCAAAAGATCGCCGTCGAAACGGGCTACTGGCAATTATTCCGGTATAATCCCACGCTCCGGGAATCGGGCCAGAATCCCTTCAAACTCGATTCAAAGGCACCCAAGCTCCCGCTGAAGGATTTCACCTCTCTTGAAACGCGTTTCAGGATGCTTGAAAAGAGCTATCCGGAACGTGCGAAGCTCCTCGGGGCACTCGCGCAGGAGGATGTTCAGGTTCGTTGGAAGTTGTATGAATATCTTGCGCAATCACCATCCGCGGAAAAACCGGTCACAGCATCAGGAAATTAACAGCAAAGGATCACATGGATCTTACGACGCGTTATCTGGGCCTCAAGCTCAAGAATCCGATCGTTCCGTCGGCGGGACCCTATTCCCGCACACTTGACGGCATGAAGCAGCTGGAAGACGCGGGGGCGGCAGCCATTGTCATGTACTCGTTGTTTGAAGAGCAAATCGCTCACGAGACCTCCGAATTGTTTCACTACCTGTCATACGGCACAGAGAGCTTTGCCGAGGCGCTCACCTATTTCCCCGATGTCCAGCAGTACAATCTCGGCCCCGAGGAATATGTCGAGCTGCTTCACCGTGCAAAACAAGCGCTCGATATTCCCGTCATTGGAAGTCTCAATGGCATCTCCGTCGGCGGATGGATCAATTATGCCAAAAAAATCGAGCAGGCCGGCGCCGACGCGATCGAGTTGAATATCTACTACATTCCTACTGATCCGATCCTGTCAGGCAGCGATGTTGAGGATCGTTACCTCGAAGTGGTTAACGCAGTCAAGCGGACGGTGGCAATACCCATCGCGGTGAAACTCAGTCCCTTCTTCAGCGCCGTGGCTCACATGGCCGTGCGGCTCGAGCATGCCGGGGCCGACGGGCTGGTACTCTTCAACAGGTTCTATCAGCCCGATATCGATATCGACACACTTGAGGTCAAACCCAACGTGATACTGAGTACTCCTCAGGCAATGCGGCTTCCGCTGCGGTGGATTGCTATCCTCTACGGAAAGGTCCGAACAAGTCTCGCTGCAACCGGCGGCGTCCACACACACGAGGATATCTTGAAATTGCTCATGGCGGGTACTGACGTGACCATGATGTGTTCCGCGCTGCTGAAGCACGGACCTCAGCATATCGCGGAGGTCTTACGCAACATGGAATCCTGGATGGTGGAGCACGAATATCTCTCTGTCCAACAGATGAAGGGAAGCATGAGCCAGCGTTCCGTTGCCGATCCATCCGCATTCGAACGGGCCAATTACATGAAGGCACTCAACACCTACCGGGAACCGACCCCGCCCCGGCCTGCGCAGTAACCACCACCGTCAGAGAGTTCCACATTTCCGGTAAGAGGTCTGCCCCAGACCGGTCTTGCTTCTCATTTCAAACCCATGAAATATTTTTCCACCCGTTAATTTTCTCAGAACTGAAGCTCATTCAACCCAAAGACTCTCACAGCTGAGAATCGCCTCTGCTCAACAGGTCAATTTCAGACTATTTTGTCTGAAATTTAGCACTGACGTAATGGCCCGATTATTGCAATTATGATTACTGACAACAGTCAGGCCATTATGAGTTCACTCTTCAGCAAACAATGTGATTATGCGATTCAGGCGCTCCTCTATCTTGCCCTGAAGCCGCCCGGGACGATGACATCGATCAAGGATCTGACGGGAGCGCTCAAACTCCCCTATCATTTCGTCGCCAAGATTCTGCAGCGCCTCACACGTAAGGGACTTGTCGCATCGCTGAAGGGGCCGACCGGCGGATTCACGCTCGGACCACCGGCAGAGAAGATCACACTTCTTGAAGTGGTGGACGCAGTTGACGGAACCGTCTCGCTTGATTCGTGTCTCCTCGGGTTTGCCGAATGCACATCGAATCATCCCTGTGGTGCCCATAAGGAGTGGCAAAAGGTCCGCACATCGACGAAATCCCTTCTCGCAAATCAGACGATCGCCGAAATGGCCGGGAAGACGAGGAAACCACAGTACAACGCGGTACGATAAGAATGGAAACCCAGGAAATGATTTTCAGAGTAGCGGGAGAACTTGCTGTCACAACGACAGTATCGGGACAGAATCGGCCTTTCTCTCAGTCCCCCCAAAATAGAAAAATCGTCAAGAAGCTTCCCCCGGAACTCCGCAAGCGAAAACCGGCGGTCGAAGGGAAAACCCCCTGGTACCGACGTCTTCTCATTCGTCTGCAAAACGACTCCCAGTTCCTTCGCAGTACGGTTCAGGCTGCATTTGTCCTCCTTTGCATCTGGATCGGAATTGAGTTTGCGCTCTTTGTTCGATGGGGCTCCAGCGGCGGGCAGACACATTTTGTCCCGCGTCCACCCGGCGCCGAGGGATTCTTACCGATCAGCTCTCTCATGGGGCTCGTCTACTGGATTCGTACAGGCATCGTCAACGGGGTTCACCCGGCCGGGTTTTTCATTTTTGTGGCTATTGCGCTCATCGGATTGTTCCTCAAGAAGGCGTTCTGCAGCTGGTTGTGTCCGGTTGGAACATTAAGCGAATCTCTCCACCTTCTTGGAAAGCGACTCTTCGGTCGAAACATCCAACTCCCCCGCTGGCTCGATTATCCGCTTCGCTCATTGAAGTATCTCCTCTTTTCGTTCTTCCTCTTCTCAATCCTTCAGCTCGACATCCCTTCGCTGAGGGCATTCATTTACAGCCCCTACAACAAGATGGCCGACGTCAAGATGTATCTTTTCTTCTCGGAGATCTCGACATTCGCCGTCTGGACCATAATCATCCTCATGCTGCTTTCGCTCTTCATCAAGAATTTCTGGTGCAGATACCTTTGCCCCTACGGTGCATTCCTCGGCGCGTTAAGCTGGCTGAGTCCGTTGAAGATTACACGGAACAAGACCACCTGCATCGATTGCGAGCTGTGCACCAGGGCGTGCCCCGCCAATATCCAGATTCACCAGAAGGGTCGGATCTGGAGTGATGAATGCACCAACTGTCTTGCGTGCGTGGCCGTGTGCCCCGTGAAAGAGACTCTCGAAGTTCGTGCGGCATCCTGCAGCCGCCGGATTCCCGAATGGGTTCTCGGCGCCCTGATCGTCGGAACGTTTGTCGCTGTTACCGGTCTCGGCATCATCCTGGGAAGATGGAATACTGAGATGCAGAAAGAAGAATATCTCATACGGTTCCAGCGGCTCGATTCTCCACTCTATCAGCACAATCACGGGCAGGTTCCGGAATACGGTCCAAATGATTGAAGCTGTCAAACAGGGTTATCTGATGGGCCTGAAATGCCATCGACCGACGGAATGCTTTATTCCCTTACATTCATTATACTACAACTATCAATTTTCAGGAGTTCTTCCATGACGCAATCCACAATCACGACAACGTACGAAACCGATCACGATCGACTTGACGGGCTCTTCACGGCATTCCAGCAACTGAAGAGAAAGGATTTTGCACAGGCAAAGCAGTACTTCAAACAATTCAAGTCGGGGCTGCAGCGCCATATTATCTGGGAGGAGGAACTCCTCTTCCCGGCATTCGAAGAAAAAACCGGGCTCGCAGATTCCGGCCCGACACTCGTGATGCGGCTGGAACACCGCAGGATCGGCGAACTCCTGGAAGCACTCCATGAAAAAGTGAGAGCAGGAAACCCGGAGAGTGACTCTGAGGAGGAGCTTCTCCTTCAGGCCCTTTCAATTCATAACCAGAAGGAAGAACGCGTACTCTATCCTGCAATCGACCAGATGCTGAACGTGGAAGAACGCTCGAACATTTTCACCTCCATGGCCGAGCTCCCGGAGGAACGTTATGATCGATGCTGCCACGGACACGAGAAGCATGCAGATGTCCACTGAGCATCAAACATTTTGAGGAATTACCATGAATCGTCTTTGGATGGGTTTTTGGGGAGTCATTATCGTCTCATTTGCAGTTCTCGGTTGGGCCGGATTAAGAATTTATCAGGAGCACCCCCCGATTCCGCGGACTGTTGTCACCACCGATGGATCGGTCGTTATTCCGGAAGGTGATATCGAAAAGGGACAGAACGTCTGGCAGGCAATGGGAGGAATGGAAGTCGGTTCGATCTGGGGTCATGGAAGTTATGTGGCACCCGACTGGACCGCGGACTGGCTTCACCGGGAATGTGTGTTTATTCTGGATGAGTGGAGTTCGATCGAGTACAACAAGCCCTATGCCGATCTATCTTCCGAACAGCAGGCGGTTCTGAATACGCGCCTCCGCGAAATGATGCGCAAAAATACCT
The DNA here is from genome assembly GCA_035518715.1 of Bacteroidota bacterium. Classification (GTDB taxonomy): domain Bacteria; phylum Bacteroidota; class Ignavibacteria; order UBA10030; family SZUA-254; genus DATIXJ01. Next base: position 19,259 of record DATIXJ010000081.1, read on the forward strand.
TTGATCCTTCAACCGGTGTGTTGACGATAGATCCTGTGCGCAAGCATGCATTCGAAGCCAACTTCAATCATTATTCCGAGATCTTCAGCCAGGGGAACGTCCCGTACGCGATTCCCCCGGGAACTGTCACGGAGGCGGTGAAACTCCGAGAGCTCGCGGCATTTTTCTTCTGGACCTCGTGGGCAGCCTCAACGGACAGACCCAACGACGAGATCACCTATACAAGCAACTGGCCTCATGAAGAGCTTGTCGGAAACAGACCGGCACCCGATTCGATCATCTGGACAGGCGTGAGCATCATGGTCCTCCTCGCCGGGATTGGGGGCATGGTCTGGTATCACTCCTCACAGCAGAAGGAACTGATCGCGATCCGCGTCCCCGAAACGGATCCGATGCATGATCACCAACCCACCCCATCACAGCGGGCAACGGTAAAATATTTCTGGGTGGTTTCAGCGCTGATTCTCGTACAGGTCGGTTTGGGAGTGCTCACAGCACATTATGGCGTTGAAGGGGGAGGATTTTATGGAATTCCCGTGAGTAAATGGATTCCGTATGTCGTCAGCCGGACGTGGCACACACAGATCGGAATTTTCTGGATCGCAACTGCCTGGCTCGCCGCAGGGCTCTATATTGCACCGGCAGTAACCGGCGTTGACCCGAAAGGCCAACGGCTTGGCGTCAACGTTCTTTTCTCCGCGCTTCTTCTTGTTGTGGTCGGATCTCTCACCGGCGAATGGCTCAGCGTATACCACAAGCTGAGCGGTGATGCATGGTTCTATTTCGGACACCAGGGATTCGAATATGTTGATCTCGGCAGGGCATGGCAGATCGCTCTCCTTATCGGCCTTGCACTCTGGGTTTATCTGGTGGGGCGCTGCATTTTCGCAGCCATCAAACAAAATGACGAACAGAAACCACTTCTGATACTCTTTCTTGTCGCGTCAATCGCCATCGGCGGCTTCTACGCCGCGGGGTTAATGATCGGCAAGCATTCAAACCTTGCCATTGCCGAATACTGGAGATGGTGGGTCGTTCATCTCTGGGTGGAGGGGTTCTTCGAAGTTTTTGCAACAGTGGTAATCGCATTCATGTTTGCCAAACTCAAATTGATACGGATGCAGACTGCCGGCATGTCGGTCATCTTCTCCTCAACGATATTTCTCTCGGGCGGAATCATCGGCACATTGCACCACTTGTACTTTTCCGGAACCCCGATTGCAGTTCTTGCTCTGGGAGCGGTGTTCAGTGCGCTGGAAGTTGTACCGTTGACACTCGTAGGAATCGAGGCGTGGGATAATATCCGCCTTTCCAAAACAGCAGATTGGGCACGACAGTACAAATGGCCGATCGCATTCTTCATCGCGGTTGCTTTCTGGAACCTCGTCGGCGCGGGTCTTTTTGGATTCATGATCAACCCTCCCATCGCATTGTATTACATGCAGGGACTCAACACTACCCCGGTTCACGGACACGCCGCCCTGTTTGGCGTGTACGGAATGCTGGGAATCGGATTGATGCTCTTTTGTTTACGGGTGTTGTGGGTTCAAAAGGAATGGAAGGAAACTCTTCTCCGGATATCCTTCTGGGGGCTGAATATCGGATTGCTTGCAATGGTGGGCATCAGTCTCCTTCCCGTCGGACTTCTGCAAACATGGGCATCGGTAAAGTACGGGTACTGGTATGCAAGAAGTTCGGAGTTTCTCTATTCTCCGACGATTGAGACGTTCAAGTGGCTGAGGGCGTTCGGAGATACGATCTTCGCGTTTTCTGCGCTAGCTATCGTCCTGTTCGTGTTCGGGCTCGCAACTGGTCACTCATTTCGAAAACAGCGCTAATCACATTTCAGTCAATTCAGATTGATGATGGATCCGGGATGATATTCATCCCGGATTCTCATCCATTCTTCCGAAGAAGTTTGAAGGCGTGATTCCAGCTGTTGGTCTTCGCACCGTAAAGGACCCACAGGATACAGAGCGGTTCGAGGAGCCGTGCTCCTTCGATCATGCCGATATCAATCGTCGACCAGTGAAATGAAGTCAGAATATCGGTCACAACCTTCTTCGCACCCGCATCATTTCCGCAGATAAACATATCCGGAGGTCCGCCCGGGAAATCGGGATTGACCATATGGCGGTTTCCCACAATATTGAATGCTTTCACAACTTTGGATTGAGGAAGCCAGCGCTGAACCTGCTCCCCGCCGGAATCGGTTTGACCGACCGCGAGCCGGGGCAAACTGCCGGGGGAAATGACGAGTGGATTTGTCGTATCAATGACAACCTTGCCGGCAAGATTTTTGGGATTGGCAAGTTTGAGCGCATTCTCGGTTCCCGACCAGAGTGTCGCAAGCACCGCCACTTCTGCAAGTATCGCCGCTTCCTCAAAGCTCACGACGGGAATGTCTTTTCCTAATTGAGCAACAAGTTGGACTGCTTTCGCATTCCTGGGGTCACGAGTCCCCATGTGGACGGTATGGCCGGTCTGCACAAACCCCCGTGCAAGTGCTTTGCCAACCTCACCGGTTCCAAGAATTCCGATTTTCATTTCACCCTCCGGAATGGTAGTTGAGACGTACTCCTCCCTGTGAAAAGATAGGAAATCCCTCCCGGAGAATCAATGCTGCAGATTGAGACGGCCGACAATCTCAGACTGCTTCGGCTCTCACCTGCTCCTTCTTCACGGGCTTCCCGGAAATGTATTCGTGAATCGACTGAGCGGCTACCTTCCCGTCACGCATGGCAAGGATCACGGTCGCACCGCCACGGGCAAGATCACCTCCCGCGAATATCCCTTCCCTGCTTGTAGCCAGAGCATCATTGGTAACGACGGTTCCGCGTTTCCCGACATCCAGCCCGGGTGTCGTCGCCTGGATAATCGGGTTCGGCTTCTGGCCGATTGCTTCGATGACGGTCTCCACATCCAGAATGAACTCCGAGCCCTTGATCGGAACGGGTCTGCGGCGGCCCGATTCATCCGGCTCACCCAATTCCATCTTCTGACATTCCAGACCTTTGACCCACTTGGTATCGGTGGCAAGAATGCGTGTTGGATTCGTGAGAAGGAGGAATTCAATGCCTTCCTCTTCCGCATGATGTACCTCCTCCACACGTGCGGGCATTTCTTCTCTCGACCGCCTGTAGACGAGGTACGCTTTTTCCGCGCCCAGACGGCGAGACGTCCGGACCGCATCCATTGCAGTGTTTCCGCCTCCGATGACGGCCACACGCCTCCCGGCCTTGATCGGTGTATCAAAATCCGGGAATTTGTATGCCTTCATGAGATTGACACGTGTGAGGAATTCATTAGCGGAATACACTCCGCTCAGACTCTCTCCGGGAATTCCCATGAACGTCGGCGTGCCGGCACCTGTACCGAGGAACACTGCGCTGAATCCCCAATCATCAAACAGCTCATCGATCGTTGCGGTGCGCCCGATCAGGAAGTTCGTATAAATTTCAACCCCGAGTGCTTTGATCCGCTCGACTTCCTGGTCCAGAATTGTTCGCGGGAGACGGAATTCCGGAATACCATACCGCAAGACCCCGCCGACGGCATGAAGTGCTTCAAACATGGTCACCCCGTACCCCATCTTGGCCAGTTCCGCCGCACACGTAAGTCCAGCGGGTCCGGAACCGACGATTGCAACCTTCTCATCACGCCGTTCCGGCACAACCGGAGGTGTAAAGAGATTGTTTTCCGTCTCATAATCTGCAACAAACCGTTCGAGCTTTCCGATCGCAACGGAAGGATGTTTCTTCCCCATCGTACAGACCGCTTCGCATTGAGACTCCTGCGGGCAGACACGGCCGCAGATGGCTGGCAGATAGTTCGCTTCCCGGATTTTCCTAACCGCACCTGCGTAATCGCGATCCATGACAAGCTGGATGAACGACCGGATGTCAATATTCACCGGGCATCCCTCGATGCAAACGGGGTTCTTGCATTCCAGACATCTGGTCGATTCGACCATTGCCCTCGCCTCATCCAACCCCAGGGAGACTTCCCGAAAATTTCGTGATCGTTCGACGGGATCCTGCTCGATCGAACTCTGCCGCGGAATCTTCATCCGCTCGGAGGGTTTCATCGTATTGGTCACACTCATCGCGTGGATCCTCCTTCCGTCTGAAGGGCTGCGTGAGACTGGCACCGCTCGTTCGATACTCGTTCCAGATCGACGTATGTCCGGTTGCGCATAATGATCTCATCAAAATCAACACTGTGACCGTCAAATTCAGGCCCGTCGACGCAGGCGAATTTCATTTTCCCGTCAACAGTTACCCGGCACCCACCGCACATTCCGGTGCCATCAACCATGATCGCATTCAGACTGACGAGTGTCTTTACACCAAATTCGCGAGTGAGGTTCGAGACCGCTTTCATCATCGGAAGAGGCCCGATCGCATACACCGCACCGATTCCGGCAGAGGAGGTAAGCAGGTCCCTCAACTGGTCTGTCACGATTCCTTTGCGACCGTAGCTGCCATCGTCCGTCGTGACATACAAGTCACGCGAAATCGCACCCATTTCTTTTTCAAGGATGATAAGGTCTTTTGAGCGGGCACCGATAATCGTATAGATCGTGTTTCCTGCCTTCTGGAGTGCCTGCGTTATGGGAAAGAGCTCTGCAGTTCCGACTCCACCTCCGATGCACGCAACAGCGCCATGATATTCTATGGGCGTGGGATTCCCCAACGGGCCAGCGACATCGGCAATGGTATCACCGACATTCTTCAGGGAAAGCGCCCGCGTTGTTTTTCCGATGGCTTGTACAATCAGCGTGATCGTTCCGCGCTCCTTATCCCCATCGACGATCGTCAGCGGAATACGCTCGCCGGTCTCATCGAGCCGTATGATGACGAAATTTCCCGGAAGCCGTTTTCGGGCAACGAACGGCGCTTCAATTACGTATCGGGTAATAGTCGGGGAAAGGACTTCTTTTTCAATGATAGTATGCACATGTCCTCCTGATCGGCTCAGTTCGTAATTCATGCTACGGCAGGTCGGGATAATCCGTCATCTTTGATACAGTCCATCGGACAGACGGAAATCGCCCGACGGATATCCGCTTCCTCGCGCTCATCGACGGGCTGCTGGAGAATGTAATAGTATGAAGCATCATTGCTGTACATGAAATTTTGGAGAGCCACCGAAAAACACAGACCGCACCCGTTGCAGGAGTCGGTCACATAGTATTTGCCGGGGTCGTTTTCCGAAAGCGGTTTCGGAGTTGCAGTCATTGTATTTCCCTTTCGATGAACACGATGAATGGAAAGTGATCGCTAATGAATTTGTGGAACGATTGCCGTCCGAAGCTGTTGATATTCATCCGTCGTCAACAAGCGCCGGGCCATTTTGTATATGATGGTGTTTTCTTTTTGAATGTGACCTGTGAGATACTCAACGAGAAACGTCGTCATCTGGACGAGACTTCGAACCGAAAAATCACAGAGCTGTCCTTCTTCAACTTCCTGCACCGACTTCATGACATTGCCGTATGCTTCCCAGAGCTTCCGGTGCTCGAACCGCATCAGAGCTGTCGGTCCGTCGATGTGTTTTTCAATGAGAGGAAAAAGATATTGCTCCTCGCGCTCGCTGTGTGAGAAGATGGTCTTGCCGATCGTGCGGACCGCCTCGGCAATCATCTGAAACGCTTCCATCGAGAATCCATTCGTCTCGATTGACTGCGCCGCATTCTCCATGTGCAGAAGCCAGTTGAGTTCCAAACCATGCTCATGCATCAGATTTTCCAGCGGATCAGGATCCGCCGTGATATGTTCTGGAATGGGGTTCATCATGATGCGAAGATCGGCGGTAAGTACTTCCCGACATGCACGGCCGCGGCGATCTCGTTCTCTCATCACATACTCATCAACTCACGTGCCAGAATAAATATCAGGACGAGTTGTGGCAGCTGTAAAATATTGATAAATCGACATCTTCCAGCTGTTGTTTCCGGCAGGTTATCAGTTGTGACAATCGACGAAATCGATGCTTTCACAAGTGATAAATGGATCACTGCGAGTAGAGCTATGCCCGTGAGTTACTCGATCTGTGCGGTCAGTACGACGGAAAAAATATGCGAGGAAATCACACCATGATGGGAATCATCCTGTTTGCATACACCTGCCAGGAAAGGCTAACGGCGCGAACGAAATGCTGCAGCAACTGGACTTCGGAATTCAACATCGAGGGTTGAGCTCCCAGCTCTCGGAAGCGGGTTACTGCTCATAGAGCCCGGCCTGCGTTCCATGACAGACGCCATTCATGGAACAGTTATTCTCGAGATAGTTCTTCGGACCCGATGCTTTCTGAAATCCCGTGATAACGAGTTTATCGTAAACTCCAATGCCTAAGTAATTATACGGCTGCACATCCGTGGCATAGCCGATGAGGCGCGACCGTTTTGATCCATGAGGAACGGTAACGTGACAGGTGATGCACTTCACGGTCGGATCCTGGTGATTGATTCCCGCGTGAACGTTATTCGTCCATGTCCCTCCGGAATACATCACATGGCAGTTCGAGCAGAAGAGATCATTTTGCCAGTTGTTCTTGTTATTGAGGATATCGTCGAGCGACCAGAGTGATCCCATAGCATTTGTGGGCCAGTACTTTGCATTTCCCGTCAGCATGAACCTGCTGTTCGATGCAT
>DATIXJ010000082.1:0-6239 GCA_035518715.1 Bacteroidota bacterium
AAGACGGAAGGAGAAATTCCCAAAGCCCTCAGGTATCTCACCCCGCCGATTCCCAGGACAATCTCCTGCCGAATGCGGGTGTTCATGTCGCCGCCGTACGCCAGAGCCGTCAGGCCTCGGAAATGCTCGGCATTCTCCGGCACATCCGTATCAAGAAGGTAAACCGCACATCTCCCCACACTGATCTTCCAGCCCTGAAAATGAACGACGCTTGTACCGATGGTGACGGTGCACAGCAGCGGTTTCCCCGCCGCATCCCGGACCAACTCAACGGGAACCGTGGAAGGATCGGTCGTCGGATAATTTTCCTGCTGTCCCGATGAATAATCAATCTTTTGCTGAAAATATCCCTGCCGGTAAAATAATCCGATACCGACAAATGGAAGCCCGAGATCGCTTGCAGATTTTACATGATCTCCTGCGAGAACACCTAATCCCCCCGAATAAAATGGCAGACACTCATGGATACCGAATTCGGCACAAAAATACGCGACGGGCCGTACTGCTCGCTGTTTCCCCTCACTCCGGTATGTGTCCGGAACGTTGCGAAGATAGGAATCAAAATCGTCGAGGACGGCGAGAACCCGGCCGAGAAACTCTTCGTCACCGAGATATGCCCGCAGCTCCATCGGAGAACATTGTGCAAGAACTGCAACCGGATTGTGGTTTGACGATTCCCAGACGAGAGGAGAAAGCTCTTCAAAGATCGCTTGAGCGGACGGATTCCACGTCCACCAGAGATTATACGCAAGGGTGGTCAGTTTCGCGATGATCCCGTCGGCGTCCTTCGGCGAATGGCGTTTCAAGATGTTCCTTTCAATGGTAAGAGTTTGTTGCCTTCAAAAACGAAAGAATAATGTAAAAACTTTGACCTGGAAAACAAAACAGAATCGAGGAAAATTGGAAAAAGGAAGCAGGGATCCCGCGCTTCATTCCCCATAAAATCAGCACCCCGACCAGCTCAATGATCGGGGTGCCTGAGGATCAGATTCCGCGAATATGGTCAGCGCATCAGCAGCATCTTCCGGACCGACTGGAAGGACTTCTCCGCATGCATGGTGCTCGTGGCCTTGATCGAATAGAAGTAGACACCCGAAGCAACCGAAGCATTCCAGGTGATCGCATGCTCGCCGGCATCCTGGACGCCGCTCGCGAGTTCCGCAACACGCTCGCCGAGAATGTTGAACACTACGATCTGAACAACAGACCGTTCCGGCAGATCATAGACAATGTTCGTCGTCGGATTGAAAGGATTGGGATAGTTCTGTGACAGCGCGTACGCCTTCGGCAGCGTACCAGATGCCCCAACCGTGATCCCGAGCCCTTGCAGATCGTTCAACCGAACGGAGCCCTGCCCTTTCATCGCAATGACGGACTTACCTGCGTTCAGATCGAGTTGAGACGAAGCGGTCCGGACGTTCCAGGATACCGTCACGGGAAGCGTTGCACCCGAAACGGCAACGGTAAAGTGCTCTGAATGTCCGGCTGTTGTGAGCTCTGCGTAACGGTTCGAGGCGAACCGGATGTCGAATGCCTCGGCAAACGGAGACGGCGGCAATTCGTAATTCGATGCGTTGAACGATGACTTATCATGGCTCAGGTAGAGGGTCTGGCTCCTGCCAGCGGCGTCCGTCAGCGTAACTGCATCGAATCCGGAAGTCGGATCTGCCTGGGCCGCGCGTTTCGCGGCCGGGCCATTGGCATTGAGCGTCAGAGTTGCCGCAGTGTCGACCTTCACCCAGTATCCCTGTCCGGGTCTCAGCGTATCAGAGATCTTGTAACCGCCGGCGTAGCCGAAGTATTTTGAGATGACGGCACCGCCCGGGCTCACGCTGATCGATGACGTGAGTGCCATGCCGGACAGCGTTCCAATCATATTCCATCCAGGAGTCAGCGTATCGGTGGCATTTGTCCGGGGAGCCCCCGTAAACGAGGTGGTCGTATCCGTGCCCAATTTTACCCAGTATCCGGGTCCGTTCTTGAGCGTCGACAGAATGATGTAGCTTGCCCCATTGTACGCAAACGCGTTCGAGACCGCAGCAGGGAACAACGCCGATTTCGTGTAGTCAGCCATAATCCGCGGTACGGAGACCATGTTCCACCCTTTCGTCAGAGAGATCGTGGATGTGGGCTGAGAATTATCATCACTGAAGTATACCAGCGGGAGTACACTGTCGCCGAGACCGACAGTAAGGTTCCTGTTCATAACAGGATTGCCGCCGACAACTTCGTAATCCGTTCCGTTCCTCAGCGTCTTCCAGAATTTGTACTGATTACTTGACAAACCCGGTATCCCAACGGTCACCGTGTAGATGCTGTCGCCCGCATCCGTGGCATGCAAGGTATCCGTCGAAGCCGCCCATCCGTCGAACGATCCTCGAAGAACAACCGCGTCTCCGGAAGCCGGCAGGAAACTCCCCTGTACCTTCTGGATGCTCATATCCACCCTGAAGGTCACGTTGACCGGAAAGAGCTGGTTGTCGAAGAATACGACAGCCAGGGTGACTGAGGTATCGCCGAGATCGAACGTGCGGTTGCTGATATCATCTTCCCAGTTGAGCGGACCGCGGCTTTTCCAGAATTTGTATTCGATGTGGGAATTGGCACGAATCGATTTTGTCAGAGTATAAACACTGTCATTATTCGGATCGGTGAGCAGATCAACTTTCGGGGCGTATCCGTTGAAAGTGCCGTTGACACTCACGGTATCTGTTCCAACCGCAAATTTTCCCAGACGGATCATCAGGGCCATGTCCACCTGGAACGTCACGTTGACGTTGTGCGCGAACGTCACACTGATCGTATGATTCGAGGTGACATTGGTGAACGTGTAGGAAGATGAATCGCCGGCGTAGGTGTTATCAACGAGTATCGTATCGACGTAATACCCTGCATCGGGCGTGAAGGTAAAGGTCTGGTTGCCGTGCTGAACCACGGAAACAGCACCCGACGGTGCGACAAGTCCGTGGGGGCCGCCGCTGGCGTTGATCGTATAATTCGCGGCGGGTATCGTGTACGAGTAATTCGCATTCCCGTTGTTGTTGAACTGTATCGTGATCAGGTCGAAATCGGATGAGGGGTTTGCAAGTTTAGACGAGAACGCGTAATAGGTGACGGTGGTACCGCCGGATTGACCCGGAATGATCGCGGTGGCGGTCATCGAATCGGCAGCGAATGTCACCGGCAAAACCGTCGACGTGGCAAAGTTATCCGTCGAATAGCGGATGAAGAAATTTTCTTGGCTCGATTTTGCCGCCGAGGTCACCATGGTGATGGTGTCCACGACTGAAGCAGTGGGAGTCAGCGGGCTGCGGCTCACGGTAGAAATCGCGACCGGCTGGGCATCTGTCTGGATCCAGATTGCCTGAGCCGCCGCATAACCGTTATCCCTGAAATTCACTGTGTAGTAACCGCCTGCGACGGTGACAGAATTGTTCGTACCCCCTCCTTGCCAATTGTAGGTTTGGATGCTATCCATGGCGACTGTCACCGGATTCCATTTGTTGTTGAAGTATCCTCCGCTGGGCCCGCTCGTAAACAGCCAGTCATATGTGCCCGCAGCAAAATCACTGGGAATGTGTATGATAGTATGATATCTTCGCCAGAAACTCGTGCTATCCAGCAGGAAATTTCCGCCGGTTTCAATTCCAGCAAGATCGGGGACAGGCGGTGGATCCGTCCAACTGACCATGGCGCCAGTGATGTTCATCCCCTCTGGTCCATAAATCCCCTCAGTTCCTTTCGCTGATGAGGGCTGCTGACCGAATATCAGTGGAGGAATCAGACAGAATATAAGGCCGGCAACGATAAGTGGTATTGATGTCTTCATGGTAATCTCCTTGAATGGTGGCGTGGATGTGGATAGGGAGACCGATTTTATTTTAGAATGAGCATTTTTCGAATTTGCGTATACGCCTGTTCCGGATTCGATGCGCTCACCGCATCAATCCGATACATGTACACTCCGCTGGCGAATTCACCCGCGTTCCATAGCACCGACTGATATCCGACATCCTGAACTCCATTGACGATTGTTGCGACTTTCTGGCCGAGGAGATTGTAAATCGTCAACTGAACACGCGATTCCACCGGCAACGAATACCGAATGGTCGTGGAAGGGTTGAACGGATTCGGATAGTTTTGCTCGAGCGAAAACGATTTCGGGATACTCAGAGATCCGGAAAGATGAAGCCGGACGACGCCGATTGAATCCTTCAGGACATATGTTTGTGCTCCGAGTGCGATTCGACTCTCCCCGAGCGTCAGCTTCGGTCCGATGGAATGGTAGCTGAGCGTCACAGGAAATCGAACTCCCCGCATCTGCAGATCGATTTCTTTGCTTTCTTTTTTCCCCACGGATTCCAGCATACTCTGCGATCCGAAACGGATATCAAATGATCCTTCCGGAGGCAGAGGCGGAAGGTCGTAGGCATTTTCCTTCTGCGCGCCGCGGGCGGTTTCGTTGAGATAGAGCGTCTGGCTCCTCTGTTCTGCATCAATGATCGTCAGCGTGCTCATATCCTGCGACGGATCGAAAGTCGTCGGTTGATTCTGCGGCTTGAGAGTCGTACCAGATGAAAGGATCAGAGTCCCCGGATTGTTACATTTCACCCAATACGACCTGGATGGATCAATCGTCGTCATGGGTTGATATGATCCAGCATATCCGAAAATCCGTCCGACAATACTATTGGCCGGATTCTGGATGATTGAGGAAGTAGGAATCGGTGCAGTGATCGATCCGATCATGTTCCAACCCTGCTGGACCGGAATCGTATCGGAAACCAGAGGATATCCCGACACGGTTGTTGTTTCAGCCGAGGGAAATTTGATCCAGTAGCCCATCCCGGTCATGAGGGTATCACGAATAAGATATCCGCTGGAAGGATCGTAGGAAAACGCTTTCGAGCTTGAAGACGGGAAGAGAATAGATCTGCGGCCGTCATACACATTCATCGGGAGCGAAACCATATTCCACGACTGCAGCATTGGATATTCCTGCGTAATCTGTTCAACCTGGAATTTCCAGACGCTTGACCATCCGCTTGTCCCTGCAATGTTCTTTGAGCGAACTCTCCAGTAGTAGGTTGTATCATTCAGAAGCGGACCCGCCGTTCGCGAAGATCCTGTGATGGTTGAATCGTTCAAAACGAGAATCGTAAAATTACTGTCGAAAGCGATCTGAAGCCGGTATGATTGCGCGAACCCGACCGGCAGCCAGGAAAATTGCGCAACCAGCGGCTGATGCAGTCCATTATTTGAAGGGGAAACAAGAGTCGGAACTGCGGGCACATCATAGACGGTCAATGTTCCCGAAATATTGTGGATACTGTCCCATAATCCACCCCCGCCGGCACTGTATCCGCCGTAGAGAAACGCCCCGCTGTCGTACTGGAATCTGCTGGCGTAAGAGTACACTCCCTGCGGCAGAGCCGAGCCGATTGTCGCCTTGTACTCATCGTATGCATTCACGTCGACATTATACGTTGCGGGAATCCACGTCGTCCATGTTGAGGGGTTGGAATTCACACTATCGTAACCGATCCACGAAAGAATTCCGCTCCCGGCTCCTGCCGAATCGGTGATGCCCAAGCCGAAGGTTCGAGCGTAAACGGTAAGCGGGTTTCCGTGAACAATCGAAGCAGTTGACGGGAACTGAAGATTCCATTGTGTCAGCGTTTTGGCCCCGCGTTCCGCATAATAGTGGAGATGCGTCGTCACTCCCGTCAGTGCCGTCGTGTTCTGATCGTTCGGGCAGGCATCAAATGTCGCTTCGGCGTTCTGGTCTCCGGTGATGAAGAACTGAACATCAATCAGTGACGGGTTCCCGATGAAAGGCCGCGGGATCCTAGCTTCGACCCACCCTTCCTGGAGAGAGTCGGGCGTGATGCTTTCGGCAAACTCCGATTGAGGGAGGGCTGTCCCGACACCGCTCCAGCTGCTACCGGTCCATGTGTGGAATTCTGCGTAGCTTCCAAACGTGCCGCGCAGAACATAATCCGGGAGATTTGGATGGTTGTAGACGATGCTTCGTGACCAGCTGTCGTTTGAACCGCCGCCTGCCTTGGTATTAATCAGGAATGCCCACGACATCCATCCAATCGCGCGGACACGGGCTCCGAAATATGCGTACGTGCTGTCCAGGGTTACGAAGAGATTCTCTACTTTTGCACCCGCCCAACCGGCAACCGTGTCGCCAACCGAAATCGGCTGTCCCCAGACGCCGCTCCCTTCAAAGA
>DATIXJ010000083.1:0-3104 GCA_035518715.1 Bacteroidota bacterium
CGCTGATGTCGCGTGCGAGACTCTGGTATACCGCTTCCTTCCGATCCCGGGCTATCGGAAATGACATCCGGATATCTTCAATTATCCGAAGATCGATATCGGAGAAGAGAAGCTGTTCGGCATCGCCGGCCTTCTGGATGATGGTACCCCAGGGATCAGCGGTCAGTGAGCCGCCGGAATACTGATCGACCGGAGTCTTCCCCGTTGTATTTACCCCGACAATATACATCTGGTTCTCCGCAGCCCTTGCCCTGATAAAAAGCTCCCAGAGGTGGTTCCGGTTTTCCGGCCAGGCGGCGGGAACAAAAACAACGTGAACTCCTTTCTGTGCGTAGATTCGGAACAGGTCGGGAAACCGGAGATCGTAACAAATCGCCACACCACAGCATAGTGACCCGCAGGAAAACATCGCGAGATCTGATCCGGGATGAAAAAAATCGTTTTCGTGAGCAGGGGAAAAAAGATGGATCTTGGAATACAACGTCAGAATAGCGCCGTCCTTTCCGATTACCACTGCAGTGTTGCGCGGTCCCTGAGCCGATGCTTCGCGAAACGATCCGAGAATCGCTATCCCGGAATCTGCCGCAAATGACTTCAGCGCGGTAACGATTTGACCCGTTTGCTGTTGGACATGCCGGAGGGATTCAGGATCCCAACCGGTGGCAAACTGTTCTGGAAAACAGATGATATCGGCTCCGCAGCAGGCTGCGTGGCGGACAAATTGTTCCACCCTATCAAGAGTTTTTTCGGGGTCTTCCCATGTGCTGGCTATCTGGGCGCTGCACACCCGGATGACAGCCGTTTCCCTGCGGGAAACAGGATTATGCAGGGGCATCGGCGGGCTTCCAGAACAGGATGAGGGCTGCACTCATGACGATAAGAACCGCGGTTGTAAGAAGGAGGAAAGGTGCTGCCACGAGTCGTATTCCAAGAAGGAGAGCCGCGATAATTGTCCCGGCCGCGGTGATACTGCTTCCGATAAGCACCATCCCGACGGACGTGAGATCCCAGTCCTCCATGCTATCCTCCTGCGGCCAGCGGAAATGCGAGCCTGATACCATTGATGACGAACTGGACAGCGATAGCGATGAGGAGCATTCCCATCAGACGGTTTATCGCCCGGTACTGCCGCTGCCCTATCTTTCTCATGATATATTCTGAATGTCGCATCATATAATACGTTATCACGATGGAGAGGATGATGGATGAGAGGACTATTGCGATCGCAACAGGTGTCATCGCAGTTGCCTCATTCATGAGGACGATTGTGGTTGTGATTGCACCGGGTCCCGCTATCATCGGGATTGCTATCGGCATGACTGCGATGTCGTCTGCATCCCGTGATTCGTATTTTTCCGTAGCAGTGAGCTTTGTCCTTGAAGTCTTTGCATACACCATCTCCATCCCGATTCCGAAGAGCAGGATCCCCCCGGCGATGCGGAAGGCTTCAAGCGTGATCCCGAAGACCTGCAGGATCCAGGTGCCCGCGAGCGCCACAAGGATCAGGATGATGAGCGCGGACCGGCACGCATCCCGCGCGATGATATCCTGTGCCCGCCTGTCCATGCCGCTGGTCAAGGAGACATAGATGAGCGTCGCACCGAGCGGGTTGACAATAATCACGATTGAAGAGAGCGAGAGGAGGGTAAAGCTGAGCAGGTCGCCGGCCATTAAGGATAGTGCGGCGTTGTTCAGTTAAAGAGATTACGTATCTCACTAAAAAGATTAATACTCGTACAGGACCGGTTCATCAATCCTTGTATAACTCGAGAGCTCCGAAGGTTTGAAGTGGATTCCGATTTCCCGTTCCGCACTCACAACGGAGTCCGAAGCGTGAATTACATTCCGCCCGATATCGATCCCGAAATCGCCGCGAATAGTACCTGGCATGGCTTCCTGAGGATTTGTCGCTCCTATCAGATTGCGTACGATCGACACCACATTCCTTCCTTCCCAGACCATCAGAAAACAGGGACCGCCCATGATGTACTGCTTGAGGCCGGGGAAAAATGGTTTTGCCAGATGTTCTTTGTACTGCTCCGTCACGCGCGCTTCGGGAAGTTTCTCGAACCTTGCGGCGATAAGCTTTAAGCCCTTTGTCTCGAATCGGGAAACGATCCCGCCTACAAGACCGCGCTGAACCCCGTCCGGCTTGACCATTACAAACGTTCGGTCCATCTGAAGATCACTCTTTGCCGGTTGCCTTCTTCGCCGCCGCTGTCCACAGGACACGGCGCGGGACTCGTCCGAGTTTCTGGTTGTTCTGGCACTTCGTGCTGCAGAACCAGAAAATGGTACCGTCTCTCTTGACGAACATCTTCCCGGTACCAGGTTCGATCAATCCACCGCAGAAACTGCAGTTGTGCTGTTCTACCATGGTTATCGCCTCGACATCTTCTTGGCTTCCCGTTCGGTTTCAAGAAGCATAATGATGTCTCCCTCGCGGATCGGGCCCACGGTGTTCCTGGTGATGATCCGTCCCTTGTTATTGCCGTCGAGGATTCGGCACTTTACCTGCATCGCCTCACCGTGCATACCGGTCGAGCCGACAACCTCGATAACCTCTGCTGGCGTTGCGTCGTCTGCCATAGGAAAAACCTCACGCCTTCAAAGCAGAGAGCTGTTTTGCAAGGTCGTCAATTGTCTCTTTTGCCTTGCCGGGCTTAACGATTGCTGCTGCAGCAGAACCGACATCGAGGCCGCTTGCCGCGCCGATATCGTTTTGTTTATTGATGAAGATATACGGGACTTTCTTCTCGTCGCAGAGCGGGGCAAGGTGCATTACGATCTCTTCGGGTTCGACATCTGCACCGATAAGGACAAGCTGCGCGATGCTCCGTTCGATGGCTTTGGTTGCCTCGTTGGAGCCCTTCTTGATCTTCCCTGTGTCTCGTGCAACTTCAAGGGCTTCAAGCGCCTTGTTCTGTAGCTCTTCCGGAGCCTGGGTTTTGACGTAGCCTTTTGCCATAATTCACCTCATTCAGGAGTGGATTGCTCCTTCATTACTCATCAGTCGGCAATGATGTAGCCATACCATTTCGACAGGGACGGAAATAAATGTTTGTGAATGTGTGCCTCTGTTGATTCAATGACAAGTCAACAGG
>DATIXJ010000084.1:0-12637 GCA_035518715.1 Bacteroidota bacterium
TCGCAACTGCGAAGAAATGTTTTAACGGAAAGTTAGTCCATGGCAAAGGAAAAACCAAAGAAGGCACCTGGGAAGGAATCTGCGGCAGCCCGTCCGCATGAACAGGAAAAGGGCGTTGCTCCCCGGCTCGGAGAAATGTTCCGGAAAAGCATCATCGAGAATCTCATGAAACAGTTCAGGTACAAAAATGTCATGCAGGTTCCGAAGCTGGAGAAGATCTCCATCAATGTCGGTGTCGGTCAGGCCACGCAGGATGCGAAGCTCCTTGATGCGGTGGTGAAGGATCTGGAAACGATTGTGGGGCAGAAAGTTGTTCCGACGCGTTCGAAGAAAGCGATATCGAACTTCAAGCTGCGTGAAGGCCTGCCGATTGGCGCACGGGTCACGCTCCGCCAGCATCAGATGTACGAATTCATGGATAGGTTCATCAATGTTGCGGTTCCGCGTATCCGTGATTTTCGCGGCTTCTCCGACAAATCCTTCGACGGGCGCGGGAACTATACGATCGGCGTCAAGGAGCACATCATTTTTCCGGAAATCGATGTTGATAAGGTGACGAAAATTTTCGGCATGGATATTACCTTTGTGACGACGGCGAGGACGGATCAGGAGGCGTACGCGCTTCTCAAGGAATTCGGCATGCCGTTCGTCAAGCGCCAGGAACCGCTTGAACAGAAATCAGCAAAATAATTAGTCGAGGAGAATTCCGTTGGCACGATTAGCAATGGTAGTGAAGGCAAAAAGGGCGCCGAAGTATGCCGTGCGCAAACATCACCGGTGCGGTATCTGCGGCAGGCCGCGTGCCTTTATCCGGAAGTTCGGGATTTGCCGGATGTGTTTCCGCAAAATGGCGCTTGAAGGAAAAATTCCCGGCGTCCTGAAAGCAAGCTGGTAGGAAAGAAGAAGATCCATGAATACAACAGACCCCATAGCAGATTACCTGACACGCGTCCGGAACGCGATTCACGCGAAATTCAAGCGTGTCGATATCCCCGCATCGAATCTTAAACGGGAAATCACGAAAATCCTCGCACAGCAGAAATTTGTGAGCGGATTTTCGGAGATCCAGGACAAGAAGCAGGGAATTCTCCGCATCACGCTGCGGTATACCGACGGCGTCCCCGCAATTTCCGGGCTCAGCCGTGTCAGCAGGCCGGGACTCCGTGTCTATGCCGGTGCAAAAGAACTCCCGCGGGTTATGAATGGCCTCGGTGTCGCAATCGTTTCGACGTCGAAGGGAATTCTCAACGACAAAGATGCCCGCTCACAGAACATTGGCGGCGAAGTGCTTTGCCAGGTCTGGTAATGTCATTTAACTGAGAAGACCATGTCACGCATAGGACGAAAACCAATCCCTGAAATCAAGGGAGTGAAGATCGAGAAGAAGGACGGTGTTGTGAAGATTCAGGGACCGAAGGGCGAATTGTCTGCCCGGATTCCCGACTCGATCGGATTGGAAATCAAAGATAACGCCGTCTATCTTACCCGCTCGCTGGAGGGAAAGAAATACAAAGCACTCCATGGAACCTGGAGAGCGCTGGTGAATAATATGATGAAGGGCGTTTCCCAGGGATTCGAGAAGAAACTGGAAATCGTCGGAGTGGGTTACAAAGCGGAAGTGAAAGGGAAGAAGATCCAGCTCGCGCTCGGGTATTCCCACCCGATTCTGTTTACACCGCCGCAGGGAATCAAGATCGATATTCCCGCGCCGACCAACATCGTCATCTCAGGTATCGATAAACAGCTTGTGGGACAGGTTGCGGCAAAACTCCGGTCGTTCCGACCCCCCGAACCCTATAAGGGCAAAGGCGTGAAGTACGAAGGC
This sequence comes from Bacteroidota bacterium, assembly GCA_035518715.1. Classification (GTDB taxonomy): domain Bacteria; phylum Bacteroidota; class Ignavibacteria; order UBA10030; family SZUA-254; genus DATIXJ01. The sequence continues at coordinate 1,826 of DATIXJ010000084.1, forward strand.
GAGTATATCCGTCGGAAAGCCGGTAAAGCAGCTGCCGCCGCCGGAGCAAAGGTAGGATAGTATGATTACGAAATCCCGAAGTGAAAAACGACAGAAGATCAAGACGCGTATTGCGAAGAAAATCCGCGGAACGACCGAACAACCCCGTCTGACAGTCTACCGGAGTCTCCACCATGTTTACGCCCAGATTGTGGACGACCGGGAACACAAGACCCTGGTTGCCGCATCATCACTTTCACCCGATCTTCGCGGCGATCTGAAGAGCGTGAAGGGGATGAAAGAGGTCGCAAAACGGGTCGGGCAATTGATTGCCAAGAAAGCTCTTGAGAAAAATGTCAAAACGGTCGTCTTCGACCGAAACGGATATTTATACCACGGCATCGTCAAATCGATGGCAGACGGAGCTCGTGAAGCCGGGTTGAAATTCTGACCCGACAGCCGGACGCCGTGCGACAGACCATTTGCCGGGTCGTCTAATGGCAGGACAGCGCCCTTTGGAGGCGTCAGTGGAGGTTCGAATCCTCCCCCGGCAGCACACATGTTAATCATTGAATGGAGTACGAAGATTGGCACGCATTAAAGCAGGTGAACTGGAGCTGAAAGACCGGTTGGTGTTTATCAACAGGGTCGCCAAAGTCGTCAAGGGCGGTCGCAGGTTTAGTTTCAGCGCGATTGTAGTCGTGGGTGACGGCAATGGACACGTCGGGCTCGGACTCGGGAAGGCGAATGAAGTCCAGGATGCAATTTCCAAGGGCATCGACGATGCTAAGAAAAACGTCGTCAAAGTGTCTCTGGTGAAGGGAACTGTTCCCCATCCGATTCAGGCGAAATACGGAGCGTCAAAGGTATTGCTCAAACCGGCATCACCGGGTACCGGTCTCATCGCCGGCGGCGGAGTGCGCGCAGTTCTCGAATCTGCCGGCGTGAAGGACATCCTGACGAAATCCATCGGCTCATCAAACCCTCATAATGTTGTGAAGGCGACGATGAAGGCGCTTCTTACCCTCACCGACGCTAAAGAAATGGCAGAACGCCGCGGTCTGCAAATCTCAGAACTCTTCGGGACTCCGGCACACTAACGGATTGATTTATGGCAAAACAACTAAAGATTACACAGCTCGTCAGCCAGAACGATTGCCTGGAAGTCCAGAAACGGACCATCAAGGCACTGGGTCTCGGCAGGCCGCATTATTCGACAATCAAGAATGACACGCCCCAGATCCGGGGTATGATCACGGTTGTCAAACATCTTGTGAAAGTGGAAGAGGTACAATAACGTCATGGCAGCGCCCATACTCAGCAGTTTACGGTACGCAAAGGGATCGCGGAAAAAAGTAAAACGTATCGGCCGCGGCCAGGGCTCCGGGCACGGCGGAACCGCTACTCGGGGACATAAGGGTGAAGGCGCCCGCTCGGGCACGCACTACCGGGCGTGGTTCGAAGGCGGCCAGATGCCGCTTATTCGCCGAATTCCCAAGTTCGGATTTCATAATCCGTTCCATGTGGAATTTCAAACCGTGAATGTTTCCACCCTGGAAGAATATTCTGCGGCTGGAAAGATCGCGGGCGGAAAGGTGACGCCGGAAGTCCTTTACACTCTCGGTCTTGTGCGAAAAAAGGCGGCTCCGGTCAAAATTTTGGGTGATGGGGAATTGAAAGCAAAGCTCGAAATCTCCGCCCACGCGTTCAGCAAGTCGGCGGTGAAGAAAATCGAACAGGCGGGCGGCAAAGCTCTTACGGTCGGTCAGTCAACCAAGAAATAAGCATGGCGAAGTTCAGCGAAAGTTTTCGGAACATCTTCAAGATCCAGGAACTCCGGCAGCGCATTTTTTATACTGCCGCACTCCTGATCGTCGTCCGGTTCGGGTCGCACGTTACGCTTCCCGGCATCGACGCCAAAGTTCTCTCGGAAGTGATCCGCACGCAATCATCGAACACACTCTTTGGTTTGTACGATTTGTTCGTCGGCGGAGCGTTCCGGAATGCCGCGATCTTTGCACTCGGCATCATGCCGTATATCAGCTCCTCGATCATTATCCAGCTCCTCGGCGCGGTCATCCCGTACTTCCAGAAGCTCACCAAGGAAGGAGAAGAGGGAAGGAAAAAAATCACGCAGCTGACGAGGTATGGAACGGTTCTGATCTCCATCCTCCAGGCATGGGGTGTGAGCGTTCAGCTCTCGAGCATGTCGGCCGCGGGTGCCCCGATCATTCCGCCGGAAGTGCAGGGATTTACATTCCAGCTCTCAACCATGATCGTGTTGACTGCAGGGACGATATTCATGATGTGGCTTGGCGAACAGATCACGGAACGCGGTATCGGTAACGGTATCTCCCTGATCATTTTTATCGGAATTATTGCCCGGTTCCCGAACGCCATTTTGGATGAATATCAGATTGTGAGCCAGGGCGGCCGCGGACTTATCGTGGAGCTCATTATCGTGGCACTGATGGTGGTCATTGTTGCCGGCATCGTGCTCGTAACACAGGCCACACGGCGCATTCCGGTACAGTATGCAAAACGGGTCGTCGGACGCAAAGTGTACGGCGGTGTCACACAATATATTCCGATGCGCGTCAATACCGCCGGCGTGATGCCGATTATTTTTGCCCAGGCCATCATGTTTATCCCGAATACGATTTTGACGTTCTTCCCGGAAAATGAAACGCTGCAGGGCTTCGCACAGTATTTTAATTATACCTCGGCGACCTATTCGGTGGTCTACGCGTTGATGATCATCTTCTTCACTTACTTTTATACGGCAGTGGCGTTCAATCCGAAAGATGTTGCGGAGACCATGCAGAAGCAGGGCGGATTTATTCCCGGCATTCGCCCCGGAAAGAATACGTCGGATTTCATTGATAACATCCTGACGAAAATTACACTGCCCGGATCGGTATTCCTGGCAATCGTGGCAATCCTTCCGGCGATCATGATCCGGATGGGCGTCACATCGAGTTTTGCGAGCTTCTTCGGAGGCACGAGCCTGCTGATCGTCGTGGGAGTCGGGCTGGATACGCTCCAACAGATTGAGTCGCATTTGCTGATGCGGCACTACGACGGATTCATGAAGAGCGGCAAGATTAAAGGCCGCCGGTAATACTGCCTGCAGGCGAGCGATCGCCTTCGGAAAACGTATGGCAAAGGCAACGATAAAATCGCAGCAGGAGGTTTTGCTGATGAAAGAAAGCTGCCGCATCGTTGCAGAGGTTCTTCGGCTCCTGAAGCTTCATATTCGTCCGGGCGTGACGACAAAGGAATTGGATACCATCGCAGAAGAATATATCCGTTCAGAGGGCGGTGAGCCCGCATTCAAGGGATATGGCAGCGACCGGAGAAATCTCTTCCCGGCGTCGCTCTGCACGTCGATCAATGAAGAAGTGGTGCACGGTATCCCGGGAAACCGTACTCTTGCCGATGGAGATATCATCTCGGTCGATGTGGGGGTTCGCAAGAACGGATTTTACGGCGACGGCGCATGGACATTTGCTGTCGGAAAAATCTCCGATGAGAAAGAGCGGTTGATGAAGATTACCGAAGAATCGCTCCTCAAAGGAATTGAGCAGGCACGTGCGGGAAACCATGTCCACGATATCTCTGCGGCAGTTCAGTCGCATGTCGAGCAGGCGGGATTTTCGGTCGTTCGTGACCTTGTCGGGCACGGCGTCGGCCGGAATCTCCACGAAGAACCTGCTGTGCCGAATTACGGCGAAGCAGGTACGGGCGTGGTTCTGCAGAAGGGGATGACGATAGCGATCGAGCCCATGGTAAACGCAGGCGGACATCGTGTGCATGTGGAGCGGGACGGATGGACGGTTCGGACTGCCGACGGTGAGCCGTCAGCACATTTTGAACATACAGTTCTGGTAACAGAACATCAACCTGAAATTCTCACACTCTGACGAGGAGAATGGCCAAGCAAGGACCGATTACGATGGATGGCGTGATTACCGATACACTTCCGAACGCCATGTTCAGAGTGAAACTCGATAACGGTCATGAAATTCTCGCGATCATTTCAGGAAAAATGCGCATGCATTATATCAAGATCCTGGTGGGTGATAAAGTGACGGTGGAAATGTCGCCATACGATCTGTCGAAGGGTCGCATCACGTACCGGTATAAATAAAAGGAAGAAAAGATGAAAGTCCGATCATCAGTAAAAAGACTCTGTGAAAATTGCAAGATCATCCGGAGAAAAGGTGTCGTCCGGGTTATCTGTAAGAACCCGAAGCATAAGCAGCGGCAGGGATAACCCTTCCGCGCGGTCATTATTGAAAGGATAATTACTCAGTGGCACGTATAGCAGGAATCGATCTGCCGAAAAACAAACGGTCCGAAATTGGTCTGACTTACATTTACGGGATCGGAAGAACGACGGCACACAAAATCCTCGACCAGGCAGGTATCGACCACAGTAAACGCATCAGCGAGCTGAGCGATGACGAAGTCGCAAAGATCCGGTCGATCATTACCTCCGATGTGAAAGTGGAAGGTGCGTTGCGGAGCGAGACGCAGATGAATATCAAGCGTCTCATGGATATTAACTGCTACCGCGGTCTGCGGCATCGCAAAGGGCTTCCCGTCCGCGGACAACGCACACGAACAAATGCCCGGACACGCAAAGGAAAGAGAAAGACCGTGGCAGGAAAGAAGAAAGTCGCAGCTAAGAAGTAATCCAACAACCGGGCAAATGTTATGGGAAAACAGGCATCAGCAACACCGGCTCCTCAGACCGGAACAGCAAAAAAGAAAAAGAAAATCCAGGTCGACGTTACCGGAAAGGCGTTCATCAAAGCGACCTTTAACAACGTGATCGTGACGATCACGGATGTCTACGGGAACGTCATCAGCTGGTCTTCAGCGGGACGGAACGGATTCAAAGGATCCAGGAAAAACACACCGTTTGCGGCTCAGGTCAGCGCCGAAGCGGCAGCGAAGGAAGCATTTGATCTTGGACTCCGGAAGGTGGATGTCTTTGTGAAGGGTCCCGGGTCCGGCCGTGAAGCGGGCATCCGATCGCTCCAGACTGTCGGTCTCGAGGTATTGAGCATCCGGGATATCACGCCGATTCCGCACAACGGCTGCCGTCCGCCAAAGCGGCGCCGCGTTTAATGTCGTTGTACTTTCATTCGTAGGAGAATATGGGAAGATATATCGAAGCAAGTTGCAGGCTGTGCCGGAGAGAGAAACAGAAACTCTTTCTGAAAGGTACAAAGTGCTTCACGGAAAAATGTCCGGTCGAGCGGCGTGCATACCCGCCCGGACAACACGGACAGACGCGTCGTCAGAAGATCTCGGAATACGGTGTTCAGCTTCGTGAAAAACAGAAGATCCGCCGGATGTATGGTTTGCAGGAATCGCAGTTCCGGAATTATTTCGAGAAAGCACTCAGCCAGACTGGCCGTACCGGCGAAACGCTGGTCAAAATGCTCGAACGGCGGCTCGATAATGTGGTCTACCGGCTCGGCTTTGCCCCTTCACGGAAGGCAGGCCGCCAGCTCGTCACACACGGTCATCTGCTGGTGAATAACAAGGTAGTTACCATCCCCTCTTTTCTCCTGAGAGCGGGGGATGTCATACACATCAGAGAAGCGAGCAAGAAGCTGGATGTTATCCATTCCTCGATGAAACGGATGAAGGACAATGCCATGCTTCCATGGCTGAGTCTCGATAAAGCGACAATGTCGGGAACATTCCTGAACGTTCCCGAACGGGCCGACATTCCGCTGAACGCCAACGAGCAGCTTGTCGTTGAGTTGTATTCAAAATAACGAACCGTCGTTTTCGAAACATACCAAGAGAACCCACGAGAGTTACGTTCGGAGAAGGAAACTATGTCAGCAACAAACTATCAGATGCCCGAAAAGGTCCAGCTTGACGAGTCGAGCTATTCAAACACCTTTGGGCGCTTTATTCTTCAACCACTGGAAAAGGGATTTGGTGTGACGATCGGCAACGCCTTTCGCAGGGTGCTGCTCTCGTCACTGCCGGGAACTGCCTTCACCGCGATCCATATCGACGGGGTTCTCCATGAATTCTCGACGATCCCCGGCGTGGTGGAGGATGTGTCCGAGATTGTCCTGAACCTTAAGGCGGTCAGGATGAAGCTCATCAACAAAAAACTGAACCGCATCCTGCTCGAACTGAAAGGGCCGAAGGAAGTCACGGCAGCCGACATCCAGAAAGCCAATCCGGAAATCGAGATTCTGAATCCCGATCAGTACATCGGCACGCTCAACGCCGGCGCAGCGGTCCAGATGGAGCTTCGCATCGGCCGCGGGAAGGGCTATGTTCCCGCCGAGGAGAATAAGCTTGCCGATCAGACCACAACGGGGCTGATCAGCATCGATTCAATTTTCACGCCGATCCGGAATGTCAGGTACTTCGTCGAAACAACTCGCGTCGGTCAGCAAACCGATTATGAGAAGCTTATCCTCGAGGTGGAGACAGACGGGTCAATTGCTCCGGATGATGCACTGGCACAGGCGGCAAATATTCTCCGCGATCATGTCAATCTCTTCCTGAGCTTTGACATCGAGACCGAACAGCATGAAGAAATGATGGAGAAGGACTCCGAGTTTGCACGGATCCGCAAGATTCTCCAGATGAACGTCGACGAGCTGGAACTCTCCGTGCGCTCACATAACTGCCTGCGGGCTGCAAACATCAAAACGATCGCCGACCTCGTCAGACGTGACGAGCCCGAGCTCCTGAAATTCCGAAACTTCGGGCGTAAATCGCTTGCAGAACTGTCCGAAATTATCGACCAGTTCGGCCTCTCGTTCGGGATGGATGTCGACAAGTACCTCCAGAATGGCAACGATTAATTTGAACTAGGAAACTCTTATGCGTCATAGAAAATCTGGACGAAAGCTCAAACGTACCGCCAGTCACCGGAAAGCGACGCTGGCGGCACTCTCGACTGCGCTTCTGCGAAATAAAAAAATCCGGACGACCCTTGCCAAAGCACGAGAAACCCGCATGGAGGTTGAGAAGCTCATTACCCGTGCAAAGAATGCTGTGGCGCTCGAAAAGGACGGGAAGGATGTTCACGCGCGCAGAATGGTGGCGCGCTTCATCAAAGACAAAGAGGTCGTGAAGGAGTTGTTTGGAGATATTGCGCAGAAGGTGGCAAGCCGTCCCGGCGGTTACACGCGCGTGGTGAAACTCGGACAGCGTTTCGGCGACGGGGCAGAGGTTGCAATTCTCGAGCTCGTGGATTATAACACGGGAAAGGCACCGGAGAAATCTTCCGCCAAAAAGAAAGAAAAGAAGGAAGGCCGGAAGAAAAAAGAGAGCCCGGGGATTGAGGCACCCGCAATACCGGAGGGAAAGAAAGCCAGGGCCTGATTGATCCTCAGAGTTGATCGGAAGGGTTCTCGTTCTACGGGAACCCTTTTTGTTTTTGTATGATCCATCATCTTCGGAGCATCAACCGCGAATCAAGGATGACAGGGCATAGCGTCGGAACCCTTTGCGCTCCCCACTTCCGATCGGCGGGTTTGATTCTCCTTCCCGAAATCAGTATTTTAAGATGACTTTCTCAAAATTACGACGCTCCTTTCAAACAGATGGGATATTCGCATTCAGAAATAGAAAAAAAATGGCAGAAATACTGGGAGGAACATCAGACATTTCGCGTCTCGGAGGACCGGTCCAAACCTAAGCTGTATATTCTCGACATGTATCCATATCCCTCAGGGGCGGGACTTCACGTCGGACACCCTGAAGGATATACCGCCACCGATATCTATTCCCGTTTCAAGCGGATGAACGGATTTCAGGTTCTCCATCCGATCGGATGGGATGCGTTCGGACTTCCAGCTGAGCGGTATGCGATGCAAACCAATATCCATCCGCGAACTACCACCGTCGAAAATATCAATACGTTCCGCCGGCAGATCAAAATGCTCGGGCTGAGCTACGACTGGACGAGGGAAGTTGATACGACCGATCCGCGGTATTACAAATGGACACAGTGGATCTTCCTGAAATTGTATGATTCCTGGTTCGATCCGCACGCGGGAAAGGCCCGCCCGATCGAGATGCTGGTGAAAGAGTTTGAAAGCCACGGTTCATCGGGGCTTCCAACCGACCGTGAATTTACCCCGGATGAATGGCGCGGGATGGGGAAGAAGGAACAACACGATATGCTCGCGCAGTTCCGGCTTGCATACATTGCAGAAATCCCGGTTAACTGGTGCGAAAAACTGGGTACAGTTCTGGCGAACGAAGAGGTTGGAGAGTGGACTGAGAAGGGCTACGTTGTTGAGAGGCGGCCGATGCGCCAGTGGATGATGCGCATTACGGCGTATGCCGACCGGCTCCTCGAGGACAGCACTGCTCTCGACTGGCCCGCCTCGACCCTCGAACAGCAGCGGAACTGGATCGGCCGGTCTGAAGGTGCGATGATCGATTTCAAAGTTGACGGTAAGGAACTTTCGCTTCGCGTATTCACAACGCGCCCGGATACGATCTTTGGCGCGACATTTATGGTCCTTGCTCCGGAACATCCACTTGTTGAACAACTCACGTCACCCTCACAGCGCGCATCCGTCGAATCCTATCGTGCTGAGACGGTCCGGAAGAGCGAGCTCGAGCGGGGCTCGGAAACCAGCAAGACCGGTACGTTTACCGGAAGCTTTGTGGTGAATCCGGCAACGAATAAGAATATCCCCGTTTGGATCGCAGATTATGTCTTGATGGGATACGGTACCGGTGCCATCATGGCAGTTCCCGGCCAGGATGAGCGGGACTGGGAATTTGCGGAGACCTTTCATCTCCCCATCGTGAGAACCGTACAGCCGCCTTCGGGATGGGGCGGTAAAGCATACACGGGTGAGGGAGCGGCGATCAACAGTTCGGGCAACGGCATATCGCTCGACGGTCTTGAGATCGACAAGGCGAAAGAAAAAATTATCGGCTGGCTGGTTCAACAGGGAACCGGGAAAGCCACGATCCAGTACAAGCTGCGCGATTGGCTCTTTTCACGTCAGCGGTACTGGGGTGAACCGATTCCGATTGTGCATCTCGAGGACGGAACGATGACCGTCGTTCCGGAATCCGAACTCCCGCTACTGCTCCCCGATCTCAAGAAATTTCAACCGAGCGGCACGACGGAATCGCCGCTTGCGCTTGCATCCGGCTGGGTGAATGTTGTTGATGCGAAAACAGGATTACGCGGAAGGCGCGAAACGAATACGATGCCGCAGTGGGCAGGATCGTGCTGGTACTATCTCCGGTATCTTGATCCCCAGAACGACCAGCAGATGTGCTCGCACGAAAAGGAAAAATACTGGATGCCGGTGGATCTCTACGTCGGAGGTGCCGAACATGCGGTGCTCCACCTGCTGTATGCAAGGTTCTGGCATAAAGTGCTCTATGACCTTGGCTACGTGAGCACGAAGGAGCCGTTCATGAAGCTTCGTCACCAGGGGATCATTCTCGGCGAGGATTCGCGCAAGATGTCGAAATCCCGCGGAAACGTGGTGAACCCCGATGATGTCGTCAACAGATATGGTGCAGATGCGATGCGGCTGTTCGAGATGTTCATGGGCCCCCTTACGGATACCAAGCCGTGGTCAACGCGTGGCGTAGAAGGGGTTTCGCGGTTCCTCCAGCGTGTGTACCGCATGATTCTTACCGAAGAGGGGGAGGTTCTTCCTGCTGTCGGCAACGGATCGCTCTCATCGGATGAAGAACGACTCGTTCACCAGACGATCAAGAAAGTAACGGAGGATATCGAGTCGCTGAACTTCAATACCGCTATTTCCCAGCTCATGATTTTTGTCAACGAATTCCTGAACAAAGAATCGAAACCAAAACCGGTGATGGAAACATTTGTGCTTCTTCTTTCGCCGTTTGCTCCGCACCTCTCCGAGGAGCTTTGGCGGAAACTCGGTCATCCGGAGTCGCTTTCGTACGCCTCATGGCCGCGGTATGAAGAGACGAAGATTGTCGTTGATGAAGTCGAGATGGTAGTTCAAATCAATGGGAAAGTGCGGTCAAAATTTGTAGTCCCTCTGGATACGGAAGACGAGGTCCTTAAGGACCTTGCATTGAGGGATGAAAACGTCAAGAAGTATCTCGATGGCAAACAAGTCGTCAAGCTCGTGATCGTGAAAAATAAACTCGTGAGCATCGTTCTGAAGTAATGAAATGCCGCTCTCGGCAATCATCATAACGTTTAATGAGGAAACAAACTTGGAGCGATGCCTCCGGAGCATTTCCTGGGTTGATGAAATCATCGTTGTGGATTCATTCAGCACCGATCGGACTCTGGAGATTGCGAGGCGTTACACTCGGCACGTCATCCAGCATCGATATGAGGGAGATATTCCCCAGCGCGAGATCGGTTTTCGGGCTGCAGCAGGTGACTGGCTGATGTATATCGATGCCGACGAGGAAGTAACCGATCAATTGCGCCATCAGATTACGGACGTGCTCAGATCTCCGGGTGCGAAACCCGGATATGCATTTTTGCGCAAGAGCCGGATCTTCGGCACATGGACTGAACATGGAGGATGGTTTCCGGATTACACGTTCCGCTTGTTCCGCAAGGATGCCTATGTTGCAGAGCCCGCCGAAGTTCATGGTGGGTTTACCGTTAAGGGCGAAAGGGGGGTTTTGGAAGGGCTGCTCCTGCATTACACCTATCCCTCAATTCATCGGTACCTCTCAAAAATGAACGACTATACCTCGCTCGCAGTCCATAACAAATTGATGGGCGACGGAGTGGGAAACATCGGTTTCGTCAAAATTGTTCTGAGTCCATTCTCGGAATTCTTCAGAAAGTTCTTCTCGAACAAG
>DATIXJ010000085.1:0-12990 GCA_035518715.1 Bacteroidota bacterium
CAAGACGGTGAATAAAGAGGATCCGGAATTCCACGAGATCATTTGACCCGATGTGATCAAGCAGCCAGATCTTGGTATCGAGAACCATGAGATAAATCTCCATCGGCGTAAACATATAGAAGAAGATGGCGATCATGACCAGCCATCCCTCATCCTTCAACCGCAAACGCGTGGATTTCAGATAGAGAATTCCCGCAATCCAGACGACAATGTAGGCAATATCAACGACGAGGGTTGACTGCGCAATCTGCGCGTAGACCGTGCGCTCGACATAGGGGTGAATGTTCGGTTTGAAGTCGAGGGTTCCGAACTGCAGGAGATCGAAGCCGATGACCGCCCGGATGACGCTGCCGCCGAGCCAGAGCATTGAGGCGAGAAGAAGGATAGTAAGCGAGATTTTCTCGAGATTGATCTTCATCAAATCGGAGTCAACTTACACGAAATTTCATTCAGTTGCAAGACGGCATCGGGCGTGATCACGGGGAAATCATCTATGGGCGCGGCCGGCATCGAGAGTGTAGTTCTTCACCCAGCTGAGCTCTTCGCACAGGGCGAGGAGAAGGCCGAGCCCCTCAGGCGAAAGAGATGCGAATCGGGGAATGACAAGGTCCCGCGTTTCGGGATCCGCATCCTTCACGAGCACGCGGAGAATAGTGGAAATTTTTTCGATGGCATCCTGAAATTCCGCCGAGAGCTTAACAGTCTCCGTACTGCCATGCCCGGCACTCTTCAGAATTCGCGAGGCGTGCGTGGCGAACTTCGAGTAGAAAGTGAGATCGTCGAGGAGGGGGCGGCGTCCGGAGTGTTCCGCAATTTCGATAAGAACTCCAATTTCATTCCGGTAACGGAACTTCTTGCGGGAATACTGTTCCACCGCGGACAAGAAGGACTCCGTTTCCGGACTTGTAGTCATTTTGCGGGCAGATCGGATTAGCAGGGAATCAGCACGGTAAAGGTGGATCCCGAACCGACTTTGCTTCTCACGCTCACGCGTCCGCCGTGTGCTTCGGTGACATGCTTGACGAGTGCGAGACCCAGACCGGAACCCTTTTCGTTGACGAGCGGAACGTTTTTCGCCTGGTAAAATTTGTTGAAGAGTTTGGCAAGATCGGCTTCCGGTATGCCAACGCCGGAATCAGTAAACTCAATGCGAACGCATCCCCGTCCCGCTTTTCCAACCGTCCCGCACTCTTCTGTCTTCACCACGCTGATGCCGATCGTTCCGCCGTCCGGCGTGTACTTCAGAGCATTGGAAAGGAGATTACTGAACACCTGGCTCATCCGCTCCTTGTCGATCATCATGAGCGGGAGCTGATCAGAAGTAAAACCCACGCTGATCTGCCGGGTCTGCGCGATCAACTGGGCTTCCTGCACAATCGGGGTAAGCAGATCGATGAGGTTGAGATTTTCAAAATTAAATTTCATCAGACCCGCCTCCATCTTGGCAATATCGAGGAAGGAATTGACGAACTGGTTGATGCGGTTTGTTGCCTGATGAATCATGCCGACGGCATCGCGCTGGCGCTGCGTGAGACTCGGGCCATCTTTTGTGTGGATTATCGAGTAACATCCCGCCTTGATCACTTGGAGCGGCGTGCGCATTTCATGAGAGATCTCCGACATGAGCTGCATGCGCATCTCATCCAGCTGCTTGAGCTTGTTGCTCATCGAATTGAATGCTGCAGTCAGCTCGGCGATTTCGTCATTGGAAATGATGGGGATCGTTTCGTATTGCGCTTCGCTGATCTTCCGCGTTCCCGCCTCGAGCGCCTCGATCGGTCGAGTCACCGTCCGGGCAACGAAAAATGCAACCACCCCGCTGATTGCCAGAGCGAGGAGCACTATAATATAGACCGTTGTGATGACGATGGGAATCCGTTCATTGAAGAGCTTCCATCCTTTCACCCATCGGGGGAGATTATCGTCGCTGATGCGGCGAAGCGCCTGCACCATCGAGTCCTTGTCTGCCGATCTTGACCTCAGCGCTGCAACTGCATCCGACCCCCCTCCATGACCAAATTGAGTGAATTCATCCTTGAGAAACGAGTCGAAGCGCTTATGGAGGGCAACCACATTTTCCACTTCCTGATCGTGCGGATCGGTCATCCCCACAAGCGAATCGACCGCGGAAGAGAATTGTCCGGCAACAAATTCCAGCTTTTGCAGGTCGGAAGTTTTCGCCGAAGTGAAGTACTTTTCCGCTGCTTCGAATTCAATTTCCCAAAGCTCCTTCATTGTTTCGATATGGGGAACAATTCGGAATTCCTGCTGATTGGCAGAGAGGAGGGATTGAACCTGAACGATGGTCGTTATGCTCAAGCCGACCATGATCAGAATAACGGCACCGAATCCCGCGATGATCTTTGTGAAGAGCGGGAATCGTGGACGATGTTTGCGAGGTTCCGGTGTCAAAGTGTTGATTTACCCGCTTTCAATCACATTCGTTTTTCAAACCGGTGATAAGATAGCCGACAATTGCGACAAAGTCAAACATTCCCGTACCTTACGTGATTAAGCCCAATTGGCGATCATGAGTCTATTATCTGTCGATTAAATTTTGTAAATCCCTTGACTCTGAGGGTCATTTTCTGGAAATTCACTCTTGTCACTTATCAACATCCACCCAGAAAGGAGTTCTTTCCATGAACCGACTGGCATTGTTCTTTTGCCTCTTTGTCTTGGCCTCCGCAGGTATGTTCTCGGTTTCACTGGCCCAAATGTCTACCAACCCCTTTCCACCTCCCCGCGAGCTTGAAGGCGAATTTCAGGGGAGTTATGTTGGACTAAACTGGCAGTCACCGCACAGTCTTACACCTCCGACTGCCTACAATGTGTATCGGACGCAGGCGATCGTGGCATTGCCGCCGCCCCAAAAGATCGGGACAACGACGGATACCTCGTTCAATGACAGCTCGATTGCCCAGAACACACTCTATTTTTACTTTGTGACTGCGCTCTATGATACGTCACAGAGTTTTCCTTCAAATTTCGTGCACGTTTACACGGGTGCAGACACGACACATGACACCACGCATGTGAGCATAAAGTTTGTGAGTACCCCGCCCCATACCGGTGCAGTCGGCCAGCTCTATTCTTACCAGGCACTCGTGGTTACGAATCCCCCCGATGCTCCGGTATGCTATAGCCTCCGAGACTCACCGGACGGCATGACCGTGAGCGACTCCGGACTGGTTCAATGGACTCCATCACACGCGGGGATTTTTGAAGTCTCTCTTCGTGCCCGCATCTGCACCAATGCCTGGGGGGATAATGAAGGCGCGGCACAGGAATTTTTCGTAATTGTTCTGTCAGGACCTGCGGGTTCTCTCTCTGGCACAGTCCAGGACACTTCCGGAAACGGGATCCCGCGTGTCAAGATCAAAATCTTCGACGTGACGCACGGCGAATTTGTCTGCAGCACGCACAGCGATAGTACCGGACATTATGTATTTCCTTTTGTGAATCCGTCATCGTACTACGTTCATGCTGAACCCGATGGTTTGCCGTACCTCCCGCAGTGGTATAATGGTGTGAGCGAGATCGCCGATGCGACACCAGTTGTCGTGGGTGATAGCCAGTCCGTCACGGTGAATTTCACTCTCCATATGCGCGATACAGTAGATCACAGGTTTACCATCTCCGGTTTCGTGTTGGATTCTGCGAACCACGGCATCGGAGGGGCTCAGGTGCTTCTGTTTAGGACCGATCACGATTCTGCGAGCGTCAGCTTGTTTGATGATGACCATCAGGATGATCACGATCCCGTTCGGAATGTCGAAACAGATTCGACGGGTGCCTACAGTGTCAAGGTGCATGCGGGGACGTACATACTCGGTGCATTTGCACGCGGCGATGTCCCGCAGTACTGGAATCATGAACCGGACCCGCTCAGCGCAGACCGGCTGGTCCTCTCCAGCGATACATCCGGTATCGATTTTAACCTGTCGCCGAAACTTCCCGCGAACGGCTCTATCAGCGGTGTCATCCGCAGCAGCAAAGACAGTTCCGTACTTCACAGCCACGTCGTCGGATTCCACAAGGATGGTGGCGGACATTATTCGGGATTTTTGATTTCCACGCGAACCGATAGCACAGGAAGCTACACGCTGAGTCACCTCCCGGACGGTTCCTACATCGTCCTGGCGCTCACCGGTGAGGATTTCATTCCGACATTCTACAGTCTCTCGGGCGGCACGCCGTTCCTTGACAGCGCAACGAGCGTCGTCGTGAGCGGCGGATCTGCGGTCTCCGGTATCGATATCTATGTTATCCCCGATACGATCGGCGGGCTTACGTGCCTGCACGGCCACATTCATGGAATGTTCGCCGGGAACGGTAATTCCAGCGAGACAACTTCACCGCTTGCTGGCGTCATCGTCACGGTCACAAATTCGGGACACCAGGTTGTGGGCGCAACGTTCAGCAATCAGGATGGAAGCTATCTTGTCGCCGGCATACCCCCGGGAAATTATTCGGCATACTACCAGAAACCTGGTATGATGACCACGTCGTCGTCGGTCGGGCTGTCGTATGTCAACAGTACCCCCACGACAACCAATCTCGACATGCAGCTAAGTGCGGCTCCCGGCGGCGGTCCGTACGCAGTCATGAATATCCAGTCCCGATGGAACCTTGTCTCCGTTCCTGTGACGGTTTCGGACCTCCACCGGTCGACGCTATTCCCCGCAGCCACGTCCGATGCGTTCTCCTTCAATGGAAGCGGATATGAACTTTCCAGCGTGCTGAATTACGGTCAGGGATATTGGATTAACTATCCTTCAGCAAGCTCGCTGATCATCAGCGGGGCGGCGCGTGCTTCAGAAACGGTTTCAATCAATCAGGGGTGGAATCTTATCGGATCCACTTCCGGATCAGTCAATACTTCAGCGGTTTCGACCTCTCCTGCCGGGATCCTGACGTCATACTTCTTCACGTATGGCAGCGGCTACAGCATAACCAGCTCGATCGATCCCGGAAAAGGATATTGGGTGAAATCGTCGTCTGCAGGAAGTCTGACCATTACGAGCTCGTCTGCATCACCGAAGGTGACTGCTCAGGACGCTCTGACACAGATGAATTCCCTGACCATCACCGATGCAGCGGGTAACAGTCAAACCCTCTATTTCGGATCACAGCGAAGCAACATCCAGCCGGAGCTCTACGAGCTTCCGCCCGGAGCTCCGCAGGGTTCGTTTGACGCGCGATTTGCATCACAACACCTCGTGGAGATGCATCCCGCGATTCTGAAATCGCCGGTCTCATTCCCGGTTCTCGTGCAGCCCGCGCAAGGCACCGTCACAGTACGATGGACGGTCTCCGGCTCATCGGCCTCCTACAAACTCACGGATCCATCGGGTAAGACTCTCGCCACACTGAACGGCAAGGGCTCGACAAAGATTTCTGCCGCTGGCGGACAATTCATCCTTGTCGCACAGCCTCACAGCATTCCGAAGTCTTTTGCGCTCTATCAAAACTATCCCAATCCGTTCAATCCTTCGACGCAAATATCATTTGATTTGCCTGTCACATCGACAGTAGTGTTGAAGGTCTTCAATATTCTCGGTCAGGAGGTTGCAACGCTCTTCAATAACGAGACGCTGGAAGCCGGAAGCCATGCGATCCGGTTCAATGGCGACAACCTCGGCACCGGGATATACTTCTATAAGATTCAGGCGGGAAGCTTCAGCGAAGTCCACAAGATGATGCTGATCAAGTAAGCGCTCCCTGCTCAGAATTCAAAACGTGGGTGGAAGAAATTCCATCCACGTTTTTTCTTCCTTCCGCTTGTTTCGCCGCCACAGTACGCCATCATCCGTTCACAATGTTGCAATCGTACTGAAGAATTCTTATAATTTTGGTACGGAAAAACTCTGATGAAAGGGGCTATGCGAATTCTTCTTGTCGGAATGATGGTGATAACAGTTCTCGTTCTCGGTTTCGGTGGCGGAAGGAAATCACAAAAAAAGGCGAAGCATGAGCAGGTCAGAAAGGACTCGGTGGAAGTGTCCTATCAGAAGGATATCGTTCCCATCCTGGGAAAGTACTGCCTCCCGTGTCACACCGAAGACGAGATGAATCCGAGTCAGCTGTACCTCGATACGTACGAAAACATGGTTCAGGGAGGCAAGCACGGAACCCCGCTGGTCCCCGGGAAGCCCGATTCGAGTCTCCTCGTCCTGAAGATTTCCGCTCACCCTCCGTTCGGAGACCCGATGCCATACAGGTTCAAGAGGGATTTTCCCTCAGACACACTCTCCATCCTCCGGAACTGGATTCAACAGGGCGCCAGGAAGAACTAGTCCGGAACGGCACAATGCCGTGCTCAGAACTTCCTGCCGACAAATCGCGATCTGCGGCGCTTGAATGAATCGATCTTTTTTTCCTCGCCGCTCTCGGGAATCACGCTGATCGTCCCATCCAGTTCCATCACGGCGATTTTCACTTCGTTCACTCCCCCAATCCCGTGTTCCCGCACAACCCGCACGAGCTCTTCCTCGGTGATTTTCTCCCTGGCCAGATGTACAGAAATGACATGCCCGCGGTTGATCAGCAGCGTCGGCGATCCTTCGAGCACAGTATCGGCACTCCGGTACTTGAAGAGAATAAGGGTGAGCACATAATTGACGATGATCAGAGAGACTGCCGCCACGATTCCGCCGAGGAGCGATGTATCTTCTCCGACCATGGCATTCTGGACCGCATTGCTGATCAGGAGAATGAGGACGAAATCGAAAATAGACAGCTGACCGACGTGTCGTTTTCCGGCCAGGCGCAAACCGATCAGCACAACCAGATAGACTGCAACTGACCGTCCGATAATGTTCAGGTAAGTGGCCATATGCCGGATAATGTAGTGAATCCCGGGAGGAAATCAATACTGTGCGCAGGGACCGTTGAATGTGTCCCGCCGCAGAAGGGTATTGACAAACAGGCGATTTTCTCATAACTTTTTTGAGAGATTGAAGGAGATGAGGGGATATGTTCTTCAAAACACGGTCGCAGTTCACGGAGGGAGATTTTGCGTTTATCGCGGAAACGCTGAAGACCAGCGCGCCGGACGGGTCCACCGCGGGACTCCGTAGTCCGGATGACCTGGAGAACGTCACGGAAATGCTTCACGACCGGCGCCTGTTCGAGCGGTCGATCACCACGCCGCCCCTCTTTCTCACAGTTTCGCCGCAGCTCTATTTTTATCTCTTCATTTACCGGGCACTCGATTCGAAGAACCTCGCGGACGACGACGTCGTGGATTATGTCGCGGGGGTCTGTGTCGAGTTCCGCTCGAGTGATCAGCTGTGGAGTTTTGCGTCAGCCGCCGGCGAGAAGATCATGACGATGGTGGATATGTTGAACATGCTGCCGGAAGTGGGAAAGGCCGAGCAATATTATCTCCGAAGATATATCGGAAATGTTTCGCTCTTTCTCACGGGCTTCTTTCCGGATTTCATTTTTCAGCGGAGTCAGCAGAAAGGCGCTCCGCCGCTGACGTACTACGAACGAATCGGGCGTGCACAATACGAGACAGCCGCCAGCGGATCCGAAGAGTACGAATCCGGCGTGCGGCCGGTGCTCTCGATACTCGCCGATGAGTTCGTGGCAGTCCGTTCTGCGCTCAATATCTTCACCGATAATTATCTGAACCTGCACAACGACAAGTACGCTCTTCGCCGGATTGAGCGCCAGGCGGCAACGCTCGATGATGAGAGCTTCCAGCAGTCACTTCTCCATTGAATGCTTTACGAATGGCAGAAGACGGAAAAGGCGGGTCGTAACCCGCCTTTTGATTTATTGACACCCGGAAGCGCCAGGATCTACGACTTCAGATTGGCCCGGAGAAATTCCCTGTTCATTCTGGCAATATTCGTCACAGAGATCTCCTTCGGGCATTCCGCTTCACACGCATAGGTGTTCGAGCAGTTTCCAAAGCCCTCCTGGTCCATCTGATCGACCATTGCGATAACCCGCGAAGTTCGCTCCGCCTCACCCTGAGGGAGAAGAGCAAGCTGGGACACTTTTGCGCTGACAAAAAGCATCGCGGAAGAATTCTTGCATGCGGCAACACATGCACCGCAACCGATGCAAGCCGCGGCATCAAACGCCTGTTCGGCGATAATCTTGGGAATAGGAATGGCATTCGCGTCTGGAACCCCGCCGGTATCGACGGAGACATACCCGCCCGCCTGGATAATACGGTCGAATGCAGATCGATCCACGACCAGATCTTTGATGACCGGAAATGCCTTTGCCCGCCACGGCTCAATCACGATCGTCTCACCATCCTGAAACGATCTCATGTAGAGCTGGCAGGTTGCCACCCCGCGCATCGGTCCGTGTGCTCTCCCGTTGATATACATCCCGCAGCTGCCGCAGATTCCTTCCCGGCAGTCGTGATCGAAGGCAATCGTGTCTTCTCCTTTGCGTGCGAGATCGAGATTAACCGTATCCATCATCTCAAGAAATGACATGTCGGGTGAGACGTTCGTTGCCTGGTAGGTGCAGAACTTTCCCGATGTGTTGCGTCGTTCCTGGCGCCAGACTTTCAGAGTTACGTTCATGATCAATTGGTCGGTAAAATTCGGAAATCAACGGTTCATTTATAACTGCGCTGGGAGGGTTTCACGTACTCGAAGGACAGCGGTTCTTTATGCAGCTCGGATACCCGATCGACGCCCTTGAATTCCCAGGCAGCGACATATGAGAAGAGCTCATCATTCCGCTTCGCTTCACCCTCTTCAGTCTGATGCTCTTCACGGAAATGACCACCGCATGATTCTTCTCGATGGAGCGCATCTCTCGTTATCAGCTCCGCAAGCTCGAGAAAATCGGCAACGCGGCCCGCCTTTTCAATCTCAGGATTGAAGTTGTCGAAAGAACCCGGAACTTTCACGTCGC
Source organism: Bacteroidota bacterium (assembly GCA_035518715.1). Taxonomy (GTDB): domain Bacteria; phylum Bacteroidota; class Ignavibacteria; order UBA10030; family SZUA-254; genus DATIXJ01. The sequence goes on from DATIXJ010000085.1 coordinate 8,893, forward strand.
TCCAGAATTCCTTACGCAGTGCAGGAATGAGTTCGAGTGCCTGTTTCAGGCCGGGGGCATTTCGTCCCATACCGCACAAATCCCACATCGATTTTCCGAGCCGCTTATGGAATACGTCCACCGGGGTTTTGCCGCGAACATCAAACAATCTCTGAACAACCTCGTTCACGCTCTTCGTTGCATCTGCAACAGCAGGATCCTCGTTCTTCACCGGAGAGAATTTGGTCGAGGCGAGATAGTTACCGATGGTGTACGGAATAATGAAATAGCCGTCGGCGAGTCCCTGCATCAGTGCGCTCGCACCAAGCCGGTTGGCACCGTGATCGGAGAAATTTGCTTCACCCAGAACGAAGAGCCCCGGAATGGTGCTCATGAGATTATAATCAACCCAGAGTCCGCCCATCGTATAATGCACGGCGGGGTAGATACGCATCGGCACTTCGTAGGCATTCTCATTCGTGATTTCATGGTAGATATCGAAGAGATTCCCGTACTGCTCCTTGACCCACTCCTTGCCGTTTCTCTTGATCGTATCGCTGAAGTCGAGATAGACGGCGAGTCCGGTCGAGCCGACCCCGTGTCCTTTGTCGCACATTTCCTTCGCCCGGCGTGAGGCGACATCGCGGGGAACGAGGTTGCCAAATGACGGATAGATCCGTTCAAGGTAATAATCCCTCTCTTCCTCCGGAATTTGCCGGGGATCCCGCTTGTCACCTTTCTGTTTTGGAACCCAGATTCTTCCATCGTTCCGTAAACTCTCACTCATGAGCGTCAGCTTCGATTGGATGTCTCCGGCAACCGGAATGCAGGTGGGATGAATCTGTGTGAAGCACGGGTTTCCAAAATATGCACCGCGTTTGTGGGCCCTCCAGATGGCGGTTGCATTGCAGTATTTCGCGTTTGTGGTGAGATAGAAGACGTTGCCATAGCCGCCGGTCGCAAGCACAACAGCGTCTCCGACGTACGACTCGATCGAACCATCAAGGAGATTGCGGGCAATAATGCCTCGTGCCTTGCCATCAATCACGACGAGGTCGAGCATCTCACGGCGGGCATAGAACTTCACCCTGCCGCGGTGAATTTCCTTGGAGAGTGCCTGGTATGCGCCGAGAAGGAGCTGCTGACCCGTCTGACCGCGGGCATAAAACGTGCGTGAAACCTGTGCACCGCCGAATGATCGGTTGTCAAGCAAGCCGCCGTACTCCCGCGCAAATGGGACGCCCTGAGCGACACACTGGTCGATGATGCTGTTGCTCACCTGAGCAAGCCGGTAGACGTTTGCCTCCCGCGCCCGGTAGTCGCCGCCTTTGACCGTATCGTAAAACAATCTCCAGATGCTGTCGCCGTCGTTCTTGTAATTTTTCGGTGCATTGATGCCGCCCTGTGCCGCGATGCTGTGAGCCCGCCGGGGCGATTCATGATAGCAGAGCGATGTTACCTGATACCCCAGCTCGGCAAGCGAAGCGGCGGCGGATGCACCGGCCAGACCAGTACCCACCACGATGATATGATATTTCCGTTTGTTCGCGGGGTTCACCAGCTTCATCGCAAAACGATGGTTGTCCCACTTCTTTTCTATGGGACCGTCGGGAATTTTAGAATCGAGTGTCATGAGGTGTCTCAGCGCATCATAGATTCAGAAGGAAATAGAGCGGCATTATGGCAAATCCGAGAGGAATCAGGAGCCAGAAAATAACACCGACCGCTTCAATCAGCGGAGTATACTTTTTGGATTTCAACCCGAAGGTCTGAAATGCCGATTGAAATCCGTGCCGGAGGTGAAACGCAAGAAGAATCATTGCAAGAACGTAAAAGAAACTATAGACCGGGCTCGAAAAAGATTCCCTCACCAGCGCATACATGGAAAAATTCTCACCCGCCTCAAACCGTGACGTGAACCAGAACGTCCTCACGTGAATCACCAGGAAAATAAAAACAATACTTCCCGTAACAAACATCCAGCGGGAGAAAAACGTGCTGTTGACCTGCTGATCATTGAGAAGGTAGTTTTTCGGACGGGCGCGCTTGTTCCAGAACCAGATAATCGTCCCGAGTGAAATATGAATGATGAAAATCGCAAAGAGGATCACCTCGATGATCCGGATCAGCGGGATTGTGGGGAGAATTTCGGCGTACTTGTCGAACGCGGCACCGCCGTCATTCTTGAACAGGAGCAGATTACCGCCGATATGGACGATCAGGTAGATACAGAGGCAGAGACCCGTAAGCGCAATGGTGAGTTTTTTACCGATAGATGAGTGATAGATTCGCGAGAGGATTTCCATGAGTGAAGTTCATCGAATAATTCCGCAGAAAAACAGACTTGGAAAACAATGTAGGAAAAGGAGAGGAAAGATGCAATGCACCCTACAGCATGCCCTTGCGACACACCGAGAGAACATTGGATTGATACGAAGCGAATGGCGGCGCAATACTCCACACCGCAATTTCTTCTCTTATGACTTCTGACGGTCTTCTAACCGGGATAAACGCCCATCCAATTCCCTGAGGGCTGAGCGCAGCACAAAGACGATGATCCCCAGAATGAAAAGGATAGCGGACAGCGAAATATTGATATTCGCATTATTCCATGACGCGAAATACGAAATAACCGCCAACAAGAACAAGCCAATGGACGAAGGAAGAAGTGAACTGCTCATGTTCATACCGGCTCCATATATGAATTTGCACGAATCAAGACAGAGAGTAATGAGAATTCACAGTATGCGTTCCCAGCGCGAAACCCCGAATGTCGAGAGTATTCCACAGAGCATTTGTGTGAAGTGAACGATCCCGGAAGGAAATTCAATTCTTTTCCTGATTCAGTTCGTCCAGATAGGCAACTGCCCGGCGGAGATGTGGTATGACGATCGAGCCGCCCACAACGAGCGCAACACTGAATACCTCGAACATTTCTTCCTCCGTTACACCCGCCTCGTAACACTGCTGGATATGATAAGAGATGCAGTCATCGCAGCGGAGAACCATTGAGGCAACGAGCCCGAGCATCTCCTTTGTTTTCGCATCAAGCTTGCCCGCTTCGTACGTAAGAGTATCGACTCCAAAGAATCGTTTGATGGCACGGTTATCGGCGCCGAGAATACGCTCGTTCATTTTGGTACGGAAGGCGTTAAACTCTTTTACGCGGCTGGGCATCGGATTTCCTCTGGTGAAAGTGAGAACTTGTCAATCGGATGACCGAAAGGTGTTTTTCAAAAAAAGCGAAGGAATTGATGCAGTACAACCATCAATTCCCTCGGAACGTGGAGCTGAAGGGGATCGAACCCTCGACCTCGTGAATGCCATTCACGCGCTCTCCCAGCTGAGCTACAGCCCCTGATACAACGTCAGTTGAACACTGTAAATCGGAAATTGCAGATTGACAACGAGAAAATGTACGAAAAATCGCGTCCACTTTCAACAGGATATCCGGAGGAAGCGCGATCATTGCAAATTGCTGTCAGCCCTCAGGAGACTATTTCTTTCCCCTGTCAACTGCGGCCCCCTCAGCGGTGTACACCGCTTCCATCCTGCGCTTTCCCGATGCTATTCGGATTTCAAAATTTGTCGCCCCATTCTCGGTCACTTTCTCGCACTTCAGGATCTTTGCCTTCGGGTAATCCTTCATCAGAGCGGCGTGAACCGGCTCCGGCAGATCGGCGGCAGGGAGTGTTTCTTCAACAGAAATGATCGATCCGGTTCCATCAAAGGACACATCGCGGGCAATTGACCCCTCGCGGCTTTCAATTTCAAATTCCGTCCTGCCGTTTTCCGTCTCTTTCGCATATCCCCGCGCAGTCGCTTTGGGATACGTTTTCTCGAATGCCTTCAGAACAGCAACGGGCACGTTCTTTTTCCCGATTTTGTGTTCGGGCCGAGAAAATGTACCCGAGACGACAAGGACGGAAAGAGCAAGCATACAGGTTAACCGAATGTGAGTCGTCAAAGCTGGAAGTCTCCTTTCCATTGAGGGTTATAAGCCGAGCTGGGATGCAATATAGTGAACAATTCGCTTACGCGCATCGGAGAATCATCTTCCATTCCGTCAATTATTGGAAATTCTTGACATTTTCCTCAATTCTGCTATATTCACAGAAT
>DATIXJ010000086.1:0-5848 GCA_035518715.1 Bacteroidota bacterium
CCAGGATGTTGTAATCGTTCGGGAAAAATCCGGCGAGATAGTTGAAAGAGGTCTTCGCGCCATGGGCAACAATGCCGACCCACAATCGGCCAAGCCGGACGGATGCGGTTTGGTCCTCGGGCACCTGCGCCGCCGTACGCAACGAACAGAGCGCAAGCAGCAGGAGCCCGGCGATTCTGATCTTCGACTGAATGTTCATTCTCAGGTTCATAAATCACAATTGCCGTTTGTTAAAAATCGACCTTGATCCCGGCCCAGATTTCTCTCGGCTCGCCGTAGATGAAGTACGGCAGGTTCGGATCGTTGATATACGGTTTATCCGCCGACCGCAATTGACCGATCTTGTCGTCGCCGGGGACGAAGTACCCTTGTGCCGCGTATTGCGCGCGGAGATTGTTGAATGCAGGACTGTTGTACATCGCGAGATGGAGCGATGCGAAATAGTTGAAGTCGTCACCGCTCAGCCGGTCGAATGCGAAGAGCGTGTTCATCTCGTTAACCTTGATGTTGAAGACGTTTTTCACATCGACATAGAACGTCCCGGTTTTTCCTGCAATACCGATCGCCTTGTTGAGCTTCAGATCGAACATCCAGTAATCGGGCCACTCGAGATTCTGGTTCAGGTAGGGATCGTTCAGGGGATTCCAGGTGTAATACGACCCCGCCTGCCATTTTCCGAACAACGTGAGCTCCCATCCTCCCAATACCTGCTCGGCAATGAATCCTTTCCCGGTTCCGTCCGGAGTCGTGAACGTGACAGTGGCATTTACCGACGGTTGCGGCAGGACGCGCGATTCCTGCCCCTGATACAGAAGTGCCTGCGCATCGTTGATGATCGAATCGGTGTATGTCTGCTGTCCCGTCAGTCCGGTCTTCTTCAAACTGTAATTGAAATTGATGCGCCCGTTGATCCAGCTCCGGTCCTGTTTCGTCAGCGTGACCTCAACACCTTCGATATCTTCGTAGGTGTTGTTGTTCCAGCTGTCATAATTGAGATCACCGGCGGCATTCTGGTATGTCACATCACCCGCTTCTCCGGTCACATCCTTGTAATACCCGGAGACGTTCAGCTGGTAGGCATTGCTGAGCGCCTGGCCGACACCAATTTCATACGAGATCGTTCTCGGGGGTTCGAGATTCGGATTCGACATCATGTAGAGTCCGTTCTTCGTGTACCGGTACTGGATGAGAAACATGTTCGAGTACGTCGGGTTGGAACGGAAATGCCCGTAGTTGAAATAGAATTTTGAATTATCGGAGATGGGGAATGATATCCCAAGTCGAGGACTGATAGCGACATAGTTTTTCACGGGCTGCAGGAAGCCGGGGTGAGTCTGGTTGTACGTATCCCAGAGATTCCAGATATACGAGTTCCCCGCCTGGAGATACTGCACGAGAGCGGAGTCTTTCCCGTACGGACGCGGGGTAAATGCCGCAGCAGCGAACGGATCGCCCGATGGCCAGAGCCCGCCGCCGCCGTAGTAATAATCGACGCGGACGCCGAGATTCGCGAGCATCCATCGCGACGTGATCTGGTCCTGAAGATAGACCCCGGTCTGAGAAGGAATCCGGTGATAATTGAATTCGTAGATGTTGTACGCGTTTCTGTTCCAGTCCTCCCAGTAATTATGGTTGATGTCAATGAGATTGTACTCGATGCCCGCTTTCGCGTAATTGGCTTCGTTGAGCTGTGAATTCACATCCGCTTTGAAGCGCCACTGCTTGATGTTTGTATTATCGTAGAGGTCCCCTTCCTTGCTCCGGAACCGGAATACGCCGAGTCCTGCGGCATCGTCATAGCTCGGGTAGGTATATCCCGCAAGCTTGTGGTTTCCGGCGAACTGCCATTTGCCGTATGGCATCTCATCGACCGGGAACGGTCCGAACCAGGTGAGGATATCTGCCGTGTCGCGGTTGTCGCCATGCTCGGGATTCTCATCAAGGATAGAGAGATAATTCATGGCAAATTCGGCGAACGTGGACTGGCTGAAAATATGATTGACGGTAATTCCTCCGAGAAGGGATGTCTGATTGAGCAGCGGGAAGAATGGCGGATCAAACCAGTACATGCGGTATTCGCTCGAATTGGTATTCCGCACAAAGTCCTTCACATTGTCGATAGGCATGAATCCGCCGTAGCCGTTCGCATCCGGCACATCGCCGAACGCCGGACGCACACCGCTGACACCTTCCTGAAATTTCCACAAGCCGTTCAGGGTCACCGAAGTGCTCTTCGAGGGCTCCAAATGTATCGTAGCGAGCGTGACATATTTCTGTTCCGCGTCGCGGGAAACAGGCATCGTGTATGTCTGCCGCGTTGTGTTATTGGAGAGATAGAATGTCGCACCGAGGTCGCTCAGGAACGGGATTGGGCCCCCAAATCCGCCGTCGAAATCATAATCGCTCCCTCCTTCCTTTCTCGCATGCGATGCAAAGAGCGCCTTCTGCTCGTCCGAGACCGTATATCCAAGCTTTGCAAGCCCCTGGTAATCTGGAACCGCCATGAACATCCAGGAATAGAGAAGGTACATATCGAGCGGAGTCGCCTGCTGAGCGGGAGATTTTCCGATGTTGAACTGCTGTGCAGCTTTGTTCCATCCGATAAACGACAGTGACTGCTGGCGTGTGTACGGATCATTCTTCCACGCAGAATCGGTGCCCACAAACGCAACGCTCGGATTCAGATACGGCGCGAGCAGCGGTGCCGACGGATCATTGAGGTTTGGACCGAAACGCTTCATGTGATCGCCGTCGTACGTGAACGTCAGCGTTCCGTGAAACCCGTCCTTCGTGCCGGTCTTGGTGGTAACGTTGATCAGTCCCGAACGGAAATTTCCATACTCTGCATTGAATCCGCCCGAAAGTACTGAGATCTGATCGATGGCACTGAGAGGAATTGAGGTTTCGGCATTACCGACCGCGGCATTGTTGAAGGAGATTCCGTTGACAAGCGTTCCCGTTTGATCGGCTGAACCGCCGCGGATCGTGAGATAGCCGTTCGTTTCCGAAACACCCGGCTGATTTGCGAGAAACTCGTTGATTTCCCGGATCGCCGGACCCTGCGTCACTTCCTTGGCATTCACGACAAGCTGCGTGTTCGTCACTTCCTTGTGCAGTTCATCGCGCTTTGCCTCGATCGTTACGGCTTCCATCTGAATCTCACCCGATTCGAGGGTGATATCGACCGTTGAAACGCGGTCCGAAGATACTTCGACATCGGTGATGATCTTCTTCGTATACCCTAACATGGAGGCCTGCAGACGGTATGTACCGACCGGCACGCCGATGATAAAATACTTGCCGTTGACATCGCTCGTCGCGCCGAGATACGTGTCCATGAGAAAGACATTGACCCCGACGAGTGCCTCTCCCGTTTTGGCATCCGTCACCGTACCGACGATCCTGCTCTTCATCTGTGCCGATGCTCCCGGTCCGCATAGAAGCGACGCGGAAACGATCATGAGCACGGCCAGCCATTTTTTCCTGAAACCTGTCTTCGAAACCGCCGACATTGACACTCCGGAATAAGGTTATGTTCAGTTGGAGTTATTTGAGAAGAACCATCTTGCGAATCTGCGAATACCGATCTGTGTGCATCCGGCAGAAATAGACACCGGAGCTCATTCCAGAACCATCAAAAACAACACGGTACGATCCCGGACCTTCCACCCTGTCGACGAGCGTTGCCACTCGCGCACCGAGAATCGTGAAAATTTCCACACGAACATGCGTTCTCACCGGGAGAGCGTACGTAATCGTCGTCGCTGGATTGAACGGGTTCGGATAGTTTGCTTTCAAATCGAATTTCTCTGCGATGGTCGGGGGATAATCCTTCACGCCGGTAAGGAGCGTCACCACGAGAGCATTCAGATAATGTTCAAGATTCGAATAGCCGTCTCCGGTGATCAAAGCGGCATCGGTGGAATCATTCGGATCGAGACCGTTTGCGCTTTCCCATTCATCCGGGATGCCGTCGTGGTCGCTGTCGACCGGAGGCGGAAGCGCGTTGAGCTGCGGCCATCCGCCCAGACTATCCTGCGTATCAATAATACCCTTCCCCACACCCCACAAACCGCCGTACGTTGCGGTCCCCGTCCTTACCTCATTCACAATTCTGGTATCAACCGCATCGCGTCGCGGCAGATTTGCACCGCCGCCCACAAGCACCGAATCGTACGCATCCTGAGGTGATTGCGTCGTGACCGAATCCGCACTGAACGGGACCGGACGGAGCTTTGCACGCTGGGCTAGAGCATACGTCCCCTGGATCCCAAGCGCATTGTTGGACGTCACCGCAGTGTCACCGTAAATAAAATTCCCGGAGATATACCAGTTGCCCGCAGTATCATACGGCTCTACAATTCTGTTCCGCACACTTCCGTACGTCCCGGGGCCGTACTTGTAATAATTTGAGATGATGTTCTGATTTCCCGCCTCGCCGCCGTACCCGCTGTTGAATCCCCAGTTGTAGATCACATTATTGCGGAAGTCGACCACCTCGCTGTCGGGCTGACCGGTATACCGGCTCCCGTTGAATCTCGGGTTCCTGCTGGAATTGTGTGCGAGGATGTTGTGGTGGAACGATGCATGCCATCCGCCCCACATTCCACCATACCCGTGGTTCCCTTTTGGATGGTATGAATGATAGAGACTCTCCGTGATGAAGCACCACTGCATGGTGAACTGCCCGAGATCGTAGAAGCTGGAATTCTCATCTATCGCCCAGCTGCTGGAACAGTGGTCGACGATGATGTTCCGATAGATGGGAAGCCCGTTCCCGGAAAATGCATCGTCGGCATCGCGCGTTGAATCGCCGAGCCGGGACCGGATATAGCGGATAATGACATTGCTCGCCGAGACGCGGAAGGTGAAGTTCCTCAGGCAGATACCATCGCCGGGAGCGGTCTGGCCTGCGATCGTGATACTATCGTGCCGGATGACGAGTGCGGAGAGAAGCTTGATCGTGCCCGAAACCCGGAAGACCACCGTCCGTGGTCCCGTTGCCTGAACTGCATCGCGCAGACTCCCCGGACCGCTGTCGTCGAGGTTGGTAACCTCGTACACTCTTCCTCCTCTGCCGCCCGAGGCGAAACGCCCCGCTCCTTCTGCTCCGGGAAAAGCCACCGGTTGTGAGAGGAGAACTGCCGGAAAAACGGAGAAGGCAACGATCCACAGAGCAATCGTTGCCTTCGTGAAAGGTCGAACCTGATGCGATGCTGAATTCTCCTCCGGCGAACCGGAGATATTCATGCCGAGCCCTTGTAGGAGGATGCATGCTTTCGCCATGATTCCGACCATCTGCATGTTCGATCCGTCTTTCCTGATTACCACGATTATCAACCGATCATTTCGTAACAACCATTTGGTGAGTAAGGACTGTGGATCCCGCCGTCAGACGGTAGAAATATATTCCCGATGACAGTCCCGCACCATCAACGCGCACCGAATACGTGCCCGGGTGCATATTGACATCCACCAGATGCGCCACCGATTGACCGAGGAGATTGAAGAGCTCGATCACCACATGACTCGCTTTCGGCACCGTGTATCTGATGGTGGTCGTCGGGTTGAACGGATTCGGATAATTCTGGGAGAGCGCAAATCCGGAGGGGAGTTCAGCCCTGTCGTTCACACCGACAAGCGTGAAGTCGAGCGTGTTATCGATCGTACCGGTAGCGCGTGCAAGCGCCACATACGCGCTGTGATTGTACTGCAGAGTCACCCATGATGCCGTCGGCAGCGAATCGGTCTTCCAGTATGTTGGCGGATCAGTATACACCGTCGTATCAAACGTGACCAGCTGACCCATTCCTTTCCAGTTGATGAGACTGTCGGTCGTGTAGCCGAC
>DATIXJ010000087.1:0-13429 GCA_035518715.1 Bacteroidota bacterium
GCTTGCCAACGCCGTGGTTGTGAAGGGAAGATATCAGGAAGGATATTTCCATGCGTCCGAAATTCTGACGAAGTGCCCTTCGAAGTATGAAGCAGATTCCGAGAGTGTGAAGAAAGCACTGTGATCTACTGTTCGACCCCCGGTCGATCATGGGGGAAATGTGTTCCTTAAAGAACTGAACGAATGATTGGCAGTACTCTGATACGGATTGCCTTCGTGACGATTCTGACATCGTCGGTATCGTACTTTTATGCCTCCAGGCGCGGGTCGATCCAGCTTCTCAACATCGGCAGGTATGCGTATCATGCTACCGCGTTGCTCGTTCTCACCTTCTGCTCGCTGTTTCTCTACAATATCCTTACCCATCAATTCCAGTATACTTACGTTTGGAATTACAGCTCTGCTGATCTTCCAACCCCGCTTCTTGTCTCCACCTTCTATGCCGGCCAGGAGGGAAGCTTTTCCCTCTGGGCGCTCTTCACGACGATCATCGGCATTATCTTGATGCAATACACCTCCCGCAAGGAGTATGAAGCGGAAGTTATGGCCGTCTGGTCGATGATCCTCTCGTTCCTTCTTCTCATGCTGATCGTGAAGAACCCCTTCATGCACATTTGGGACTCGTTTCCGAATGATCTCGTGCATACAGGGCTGGTACCTGCAGGACTGACAAATTTCGTGTGGCTGGACCAGGCGAAAGGAGTATGGGCGGAAATTCCCGTGAAAGGAAAGGGCTTGAACCCCCTTCTCCAGAACTACTGGATGGTGATTCATCCTCAAATTCTGTTCACCGGATTTTCTTCCATGGCGGTTCCGTACACGTTTGCGGTTGCTGGGCTTCTTCGAAGGGATTACCAGAGCTGGGTGAAAGTCGCTAAGCCGTGGACCGTTTTCGGAGCATCCGTGCTCGGTACCGGTATCATCCTGGGCGGTTATTGGGCGTACGAAACACTCGGATGGGGTGGTTATTGGGGATGGGATCCGGTTGAGAATTCATCGCTCATTCCCTGGCTGGTCTGTGTCGCATCCATTCACACCATGATGTCGCAGCGCCGCTCGGGCGTTTTCGTTCGGACCAATTTTGTCCTGAGCATCCTCTGCTTCATTATGGTTCTCTACAGCACATTTCTGACACGAAGCGGTGTACTGGGCGAAACGTCAGTTCATTCGTTCGTCGATCCGGGGATGTGGGCATATTGGCTCCTCCTCGGAGTGATAATACTGTTTGGAGTGTTCGGATTTGGACTTTTAATTCGTCGCTTGAAAGAGATGCCGGTAATTCCCGTCGAACACAGCATTTATTCGAGGGAGTTCGCGTTATTTCTTGGGGCATTTACGATCTGTTTCGCGGCTGTCTTCATCACCATCGGCACCTCGTCACCGATCATCACCAATATTCTCAAAGGGCACGCGGCAGCGGTCGACACATCCTACTACGTAAAGACGGTCCTTCCGCTGGGAATTGTGATTGCCTTTCTCACCGGATTGGGACAATTGCTCTGGTGGAGAAGTTCCAATGCCGAGAGCTTAGGAAAGGGAGCATTTGTTCCTGGGATTGCCTCTGTGCTCTTTGCAGTCGGATTGTGGTTTGTTGGAGTCCGGGATATTCCAGTGCTTATTTTTTCCCTGGCATCTGCCTTTGCGTTATTTGTCAATGTCATCGTCGGATACAAGATATTTGTCGGGAATCCGAAATTTGCAGGTGGTGCGATCGCTCACATCGGGCTGGCATTGCTTTTCCTCGGATTTGTCGCAAGTGCAAGGTACGATGACAAGCAGACAATTTCTCTGCCGGAGGGTCAGACCAAAGACATACTCGGAGGGTATCAGCTTACGTATCTTGGGAGCAGGCAGATTGACAACGAAAGGTATGGGTTCACGATTCAGGTCCGGCACCAAAACGATACGTACATTGTCATGCCCGTCATGCGCTACAGCACGGAGAACAACAGTATGATGCGGCATCCTGACATTCTGAACATGTACACTCAGGATTTCTACGTCTCCCCGCTTTCGGTTGAGTCTCCGACAGATAACTCCCAGGAAACATTCACCTTTAGTAAGGGAGAATTAAAGAAGGTTGACGGAGTTTCTGTCAAGTTTGTTGACTTCGACTTCAGCAATGAAGAGAAGGCAAAGATGGTGACAGGTAACGCAGACGTAACGATTGGTGTGATTCTGGATGTCTCCGATGGGAGCACAACACAGCAAGTTAAGCCGCTCTTTCGGAGAACACCCTCGGGGCCGTCGTTCGTACCTGCCAGAACTTCCGACGGATCGAAAGAGTTTACAATCGTACGGCTTCAACCAAATAGGGAGGATCCTGCTCAGTCGAAAGTCGAAATCGGCGTAACGGACTTTAAGTCGCCCTCAAAACCGACGGTAGAGACATTGGTTCTCGAAGCAACGATAAAGCCGTTTATCAATCTTGTCTGGATGGGAACTATAACGCTGGTGGTGGGATTTGTCGTGACGATTATCCGACGGGTGCAGGAGGCCCGGGAGAAAGAGTCGTAGCCAACCTGATCGGGAGCTCAGTTCAGCCGTCGATCTTGCAGCATTTCTCGAGTTTATCGTATGCTTCAGGATTCCGCTTCTTGTCATTTGCATCATATCCCGCGTTTGTTACAGCATCCTCAATCGTGCCCACGCTCGTCTTTACGGGATCGAATTTCACTTCCACAGTTTTCGTTTTCAGGTCTACCTGTGCTCCCGCTACGCCATCGACCGCGGTGATCGCCTTCTCGACGTTCTTCGCGCAGGAGCCGCATATCATGGAGTTTGCCCTGATGACGGTTGTATGAAGGTTGGAATTCGACTGGCATCCGGCCAGTACGAAGAGTGTAAATACCGCAATGATGATGTATGTCTTTTTCATATTCTCATTTTCCATTCTTTGATGAGGGATTCGTCGATGCGCACCTCGTTCCCGACGATTGTGCTTGGAATCGGAGCGGGAGGGTACTTCTGACAATTTCCGGATATTCCATCGAGGTTGTTCAGTTTCCAGCGTGTACCGCAGGTACCGCAAACCAGTTCAGTGCCGTCAATAGTAAATGATGTCGAATTGCACGGTTCGCAGAGTCGTACCGAGGTGACGAGTTTTCCCTCTGGCGAGATATACGCCAGAAGGGGAATAACGGTTCCGTTCTGCAGGTGATATTCAAATTGGACATACTTCTTTTCCTGCAGGATGGAAAATGGGAATGAGATAAATCCGTTCCGGATGTCCACACTGATCGGCTGCGCCGAAAGATGTACATCCGTAAACATCGAGGCCATTGCAACGTCGGGCTGCTTCGCAATGACAGGATTTGCTCCGCCGGGAAGATGCTGCGCGAAGATTGCGAGGAATACCACACAGAGGATGATTACGAGAGTGGTATACGTGAGTTTTGCGCGCTTCGACAGCGGCTTTCGAACGGTTTGTGAAGCAGATGGGACGTGTTCCCTCTGCCGGCCGCTCTCTGCAGGCGCTGGTGCAATTCGCACGGCAGTTCCGCAGACGGGACAGAATTGTGATGACTCCCGCAATTCGCGGCCGCAATTCTCACAGATTCTCAAGCTCGCTCCGGCATTTGTCCGCATAAAAAACAAAAAGCCGTCCCGTATGTACGAGACGGCTCCTCAAAAAGATGCAACTCAGTCTGTTCCTTTGCCGGAAGCAGATGCAGATTCCTGCTTTTCCTTGACAACTTTTGCTTCCGTCGCTTTTGTCGCAGATTTGGATCTGCTTGCGATTTTCATGGAAGCCTTTCTTACCGATGCCTTGGTGCCCTTCATATACGGGCACTGGGCTTTCATTGCCTCGGTGCACGGCATGGTGCAATCCTTCACCTTCGTGGTTGATGTGAGGGATGCTTTTGTGCCTGCCTGGCAGCATGATGCTTTTCCATCACCCTTATCTCCAGCAAAGCTCAGAGAAGCGATCGCCAGAGAGAGAAGAACAAGAAGAATTCGACCTTTCATATGTGGCTCCGGACCATTTAATGAGAGATAGTGTATTAGAATCGACCCTATAAGAAAGCAATATCGGATATGAAAATCAAGTCTGCAATAAAGAGGGGGTATCACTCTTTCTGACGTCTACTTTGGCCCGTCCGGGTCAGGGCGAGGGAGTTCTGTCACAAGAATTCCGGAATCCTCTTTCAGCGATGGTCCTTTGACGTAGGAATGTGAAATTTCTTAAGGCGGTACCGGAGATTTGCTTCGGACAGCTTCAGAACGGCGGCTGCCTTCGATTGGTTGAATCCGACAAGGTCGAGAGTGCGTTCAATCAGCGTCTTTTCGAGGTTAAAGAGCGAGCGGTCGAAGGAAAAGGCCTGACGGAGTTTAATGTTCGCTATAATGCCGTCGAGCTGTGCATATTCGTCGATCAGGGATTCCGGAAGCTCGAGATAATCCGAGCCGGAATAAAAGGCAGCACGTTCGACGACCCGCTTGAGTTCGCGTACATTCTCCTTCCATTCGCGCCTCACGAGGAAATCCATCGTGTTGGTATCAACGATTTTTGAGCGGATGCCCTGACTCTCTGCTACGAGTTTCAGAAAATATTCCACCAAAAGCGGAATGTCGCCCGGTCGTTGCAGCAGGGGAGGGATTGCAATCAGTTCATATCCCTTGACGGCTGCAGAAAGGTCTGGATGAAGCGTCTTATCCTTCGATGCATCGGCAAGTGTTTTCGTGGTTGTCAGAATGATCTGAACCGCGGGTTTCTTTGGAAGCTGATCAAGGAAACGTGCGAGGGACGCCTGCTGTAAATATGTCAACTCGTGAAATTCACGCATCAGATACATTGCTGCGGACGACGAGTTGGGCACGACGAATCGAGCCGCCTCTATGTCTGTCAGGCCCGAAGTGACCGTGACGAGTTCTCCTTTCTGGTCAAGCTCTCTGTAGATGAGTTGAGCGATCAAACCCCTGCCCGTCCCCGTGTCTCCCTTCAGTATTAACGGGCGCTGACTCTTTGCGAGAAGAGGGATCTCTTTTCGCATACGTTTGATAAACGAACTTTCTCCGATGAGGACGGATTCCAGTTCCATAGGATACTTCACCTTTCTCGAATTTTCTCTGGTAAGATATTCAGTATGATCTCGCCTCCGGGAAACATCCCGATTCCAACACAGTCCATTCGCCCAATCATGTCATCAGTAATTCAAGAATATCTCTTCGTGATGCTTTCATCAAGTCGCCACAAAAATAGAACAAAATCATTTGACATACAAGGATTTTCTTGAGAAAAATTCTGCGATTTATCGAGAGCATCCGAGAGAAAAAAAGAACGTCAACATTAGCAATTTTTCTCCCGACACGTACGCGTTGCGGAGAGAATTGAAGATAATTCTGATGAAACTGAACAGGAAAAAACTCACGAGGTTCCGTGGAAACTCTCACAAGAAAAGTTCACATGCCATTGCTTCGAAAAATTCCGTGCATGTTGCCGGAGGCCAGTCTGAAAGAAACGTCGGCTATCGGTTCTCTTCGGATGACGCCGGAACGAAGATGCCGTCAACGGACATCCGGACTGTTCGTGGGGAAAGAAGAATACGATGAGCGACGTCTGAAAAAACCCGGGGCTATTTCCTCCATAAGCACGGTAAAGGGAAATTGATTATGTTAAGCAAGGGCAAGATTCTAATCCATGACTTCATCCACAAGAACGCAAGGAGCGGGGAACATGTTCAAGCGTGCCGGATTTGCATTGATGATAGCAGGTATCTTCATTGTTTTCACGGGTTTACATTTTGCACATCACGATGGAACGAAACCCATCGACATGCAGAACTTTGATCTCTCGGTGAAACCAGCCGATGATTTCTACCAGTATGCGAACGGGGGATGGATCTCTCGTAATCCCATTCCGCCGGATGAAAGCAGGTGGGGGAGCTTTAACGAAGTTCAGGAACGAAATTATGTGATCTTACACGAGCTCCTCGAAAGCGCAGCTGCAAACACTTCCGCTTCGCCGGGGAGTATTGCACAGAAGGTTGGTGACTTCTATTTCAGCGCCATGGACTCGGCCCAAATCGAAGGGGAGGGGATCAAGCCCCTTGAGCCCGAGCTGGAGAGAATCTCGGCAATGAAAGACGGCGCCGACCTGCAGTTGGAGCTTGCCCATCTCCAGGCGCTCGATATTGCGGTGCCTTTCAATTTCACCGTCTCTCAGGATGCCAAGAACAGCAAGGAAGAACTGGCGCAAATATACCAGGCGGGATTGGGACTGCCCGATCGGGACTACTACCTCAAGTCGGACGATCATTCGAAAGAGACGCGTGACCAATACGTCGGTCACATCGCGCGCATATTCTCGCTGATTGGAGAGGATGCCGGCAGAGCATCTGCGGATGCCATAACGGTCATGAAGATCGAGACGCGACTTGCAAAAGCCGCGATGGCTCGAGTGGAACTGCGAGACCCGAACAAAACCTATCACAAAATGTCTATTCAGGAACTCGCCACTCTTGCACCGGCGATTTCATGGCATAACTATCTCGATGCCATCGGTGCAGGGAATGCGGGCTATGTCAACGTCGGGCAGCCGGATTTTCTTAAGGATGCATCACACATGGTAGGCGACATTCCTCTGGCCGATTGGAAGGCCTACCTTCAGTGGCACCTGGTACATTTTTATGCCAATTTTCTGAGTTCTCCATTTGAAGATGCTTCGTTCGAATTTTACGGGAAGGTCTTAACCGGACAGAAAGAGCAGCGTCCGCGCTGGAAACGCGCTCTTGCCGTGGTCGACGAATGCATCGGAGAAGCACTCGGGCAGCTCTATGTCGAGAAGGCATTCAGCCCTCAGGCAAAAGCCCGCGCAGTGGAGCTTGTGGCAAATCTGCGCTCCGCACTTCGTGAACGGATTCAGAATCTCGACTGGATGAGTGCTGAGACAAAGGCACAGGCGGTGAAGAAGCTCGACGCATTTATGGTAAAAATCGGATATCCTGATAAATGGAGGGATTACTCCTACCTGAAGATCGATCGCGGTTCGTATGTGCTGAATGTCATGCGCTCGCATGAATTTGAATTCCGCCGAGTTGCCGATAAGCTCGGGAAGCCGGTCGATCGGACGGAGTGGACGATGACACCCCCGACGGTCAATGCCTATTACAATTCCCGGATGAACGAGATAGTCTTTCCGGCGGGTATACTGCAGCCGCCGTTTTTCTATGCCAATGGAGATGATGGAGTGAATTATGGAGGTATTGGAGCAGTGATCGGTCATGAAATGACGCACGGATTTGATGATGCCGGGTCACGATTCGATGCCGACGGAAATCTTAAGAATTGGTGGACCCAGGAGGATTCAGCGAAGTACGCCACGCGAACGAGACTTGTGCAGCAACAATTTGATGGCTATGTTGCGGTCGATACAATCCACGTGAATGGGAGACTGACCCTTGGCGAAAATATCGCCGATCTGGGAGGACTCACTGTTGCCTACGCGGCAATGGAGAAGGCGCTCGAAGGAAAATCACGTGATAAAATTGACGGGTTCACTCCTGAGCAGCGTTTTTTCCTGTCATTTGCTCAAATCTGGAGACAAAACATCCGCCCGGAAGCGCAGCGCCTGCGAATTCTCACCGATCCGCATTCTCCGGGAAGATTCCGATGCATCGGTCCGCTCTCGAACATGGTCGAATTCCTGAAGGCATTCAATGTGCCGGATGGTGCGGCAATGGCGCGTAAACCCGACGAGCGCGCACGGATCTGGTAGTAATATTGCGAGAGTGCTGAGAATCCCGGGCGAAGTCGTCCGGGATTCTTTTTTTCAGGTGGGGGAAAAGGTTTTTGTCGACCCATCCCACCGGAGTCTTCCCTTATTTGCATCCCACCAGCGGCTCAGGCGGCCCGGATCCCCTTTCTCGATATCCGCTTTCAAATGTGAGTGCAGAGCATCAAATGCATCGCCGGCAAATATCCCCCCGTCTTTTAGAATGGAAATCAGAGGGGGAATTGCCTCGGCATCTCCGAGATCGAGCGCTGTGCGAAGAAGGGAGGTTTTCAGTTCCGGGTCATCAACGGATATGGATTTCTGAATGAGAAGAGCAGCAGTGGTGCTGTTCCCCATTGTATCGATTGATGCGATTGCGGCACCCTGAACATCATCCGAAGGGTCGTCCAGCAGCTTGACGAATTCCTGAAGAGCCGATGGCTCCCGAAGCTTTGTCAGAAGCTGAATTGCCGACTTTCGAACTTCGGCCTCAGGATCATGAAGGCGGTCGATGACTTTTCCAACCCATTCCGACTTCTGTTCGGGAAATGACCCAAGGTCGATAAGCGCCGATTCGCGGTCGGTTCCAATGTTGCTGTCCAGCATCTTGAGCGCACGTGCCAGCGGCGCCTCTTCCGCTCTCCGGAAGAAAAAGAGCCCGCCGATGAATAATGCAACGACTGCGAACGAGCCGACGAGGTTACGGAGAGCAATGACCTTTCGCGGTGCAAGCCGGAGATAGCGGTAAATGCCCGTCCCGATCAGAGCAATCGCAAAAAGCACCACGATGAGCGGGCTTGTCGGAAGTCCCGTATTCCAGGAGAGCTTCACACCGATGAAGCTGATGATCGAGCTCCCGATCCAACCATACGCGAGCCGAGTGCTCAGTTTGTCAGCAACGAGCATTGCGGCCACCGAGGGAATAACGAGATAGCTGAAGACGAGAAACACACCGGCAATGGCCACCGAGCTCGTGATTACGAATCCGAAGGAGGTATAGAAAAGAAAGTCCCAGAATCTGACATTCGTTCCGGATTGATCCGCTTTCACGGGGTCAAATGAGATTGCCATGAAATGTTTGCGGAACGCGAAGTGAAAGAGCCCCACCAGGGAATAAATGATGGCGGTCTTGATCACCGTTGGGTTCTGTACCCACAACAGTTCCCCTTTGATGATATGATCGAGTTCCTGCGGCCCGAGAGCGCTCTTCGAAAGTACGAGAATGGTGGCGGCAAATGTCACCGCATAGACAATTCCAATGATTGCCTCATGGGGCACCTTCTCGCCCTTCATCCTCGTTGCAGAAAAAATAAACGCTCCGAAGATCGTAAACGCCAGGGAGTAGAGATAGAGTGCGTTGGTATCCTTGCCGACCTCATAGCCGAGAAGAACTCCCACCACCGTACCGAGGGCGGCAATTTGTGCAAGGGCAAGATCAACGAAGACCACCTTCCTGGCGATGACATGCACGCCGAGGTAAACGTGAATTCCCGTGAGCACGAGACAGGCCGCAAGCGGCCAGATCATCGTGGAAGGGAGATAAAAGAGCTGTTCAAATGTCATAATACTGTACCCCCTTATTTCGATGCCTGCAATATTTCTTCAAGCAGATACGATATGACTTTTTGGTATGTGTCCAGTTCTTCTCGTGCACCGACGTCAATTGCCGTAATCACGACTTTTGCCCCGGTCTTGCTGGCAATATAATCTGCGGCTTCACGCGAGTAGAAGTTGTCGTTGAGAATGACTTTGATGTGTTCCCGGTTGATCTGGTCGACGACCTCGTCGCGATGCTGTGGCGGGGGAGGAATTCCCGGCTTCTCTTCAAGCTCTCCCGCGATATCGAGCCCAAACCGGTCGGCGAAATAGATGTACGTTTTGTGGTAAGACATGATCTTCATGCCCCTGAGCGGTTCTGCTTCTTTCAGCCATCCGCCAAGCTTGCCATCCAGCTTCCGTGATTTCAACCAGTCTGACAATTCGCCATTCCGAAGCTTGCGTGTGAGGATGTCGCCGCCTGACTTGCCTACTGCCTTCAGCAAGTCGCTCCCGAACATCGCTTCGTCGAGCTGGTGCTTGAAGTTCTCCAGGTTCGTCTGATAGTCCCCGGTGTTACTCGGATCAAGCTGTTCGAGTCGTTCGGCGATGTTCGCTGCGACGATTCGGATGTTCAGCGGATCGAGCCAGATATGAGGGTTTCCCTGCGGATGGATGTCGCCCCAGGACCGCGATACTTCCGTGGGCAGTTCCTTCACAGGGACATTGATCGTTGCGATCAAATGCCCCGGGCTTCCCGTCTGGATATTCGGGTTTCCCGATGCGCTGATGACATTCGAAGCCCAGAGATCAAGCGAAAGCCCGTTCTCAATGAACAGGTCCGCGTTCGTACAAAGTGCGTTCATGCGCGGAGTCGGCGTGACATAGTGGGGATCCTGTTTCGGGTTCGCCAGCGCAACGGCCTCGACATGATCACCGCCCACCGCTTCCGCAACAGCACGGAGATAGTTGAGCGTTGTCACCACTTTCAGTTTCTTCGGCTGAGCGGATCCAGAACTCACTGCGAAAACTGACAGAATTCCGATGATGATGGAAATTAGTGTTCGTTTCATGTTGTTCATCCTTTCGATTAGCGGTTCACCCAGTACGGTTCTGTAGGGTGAGAGCCAAAAACAAAATTCACTTCAAACAACCCCGTCGTAAGATTATCCTGAGCCGGAATATCGCTCATCCGGTGTTCAACACCGAGGCGAAAACGGAGAAACTCGGTCGTGTAGTAGCTGAGATATCCCGCAACAGCCCGCGTTATCAGCTGGTCGTTTGTGGGTTCCTTCACCCAGTCGTACCGTAATCCCAAATACACCCAATAGGATGTCTGATATTGGATGTACGTATACCACCCGTACGGAGACTGTGAGGTGAAATGTGCAGAGCTGTCAAAAAACGAATGCCTGCCGATGAAAAACTCTCCACCCGCCACAAGAGAATGCGACTCGCGGTCCTCTGATGGGGCCCATTTGTACGTAAGGTCGGCGCCAAACAGCTGCGTGGGTGTCATGCCGCTTTCATCATAGGCACTCACCCCGAGAAGGAGGAGGTGCTCATTGGACCAGTCTTCCGACCATGTCAGATGACCGATATACGACGGCTGTGTCCCCGTCTGTCCCAGAGAAAGTCCGATATCGCCTGAGCGCACGACATCCAGGTTCATTTCCAGCGTGGATTGGGGAATGGGGTTCGGAACAAAGAAATCCACGTCTATTCCCGTGGGATTATATCCAGATTCAAAAAATTCTCCATGCTCCGTACCCAGATACTTGGCGATCGCCAGGGGACGGGTTGTCCAGGGAAGATCATGCATGTGGATCTTGTTGTTCACCCCGAACGGTGCACGGAATTTCCCGAGTTTCACCTTCATACCGAGTGGTGCATCTTCCAGGATGGGGATTTTCTTGATCAGGCCGTACGCCTCCTCGGCATCTACATCGAACGAACCGCCGGCCTGATTTTCGAGCGAGATGATCGCTCTTGCCTCGGCGTACGGGTCGACGGCATTCAGGAGCTCCATCTCGACGGTCCTCAGGAATGGACGATCGCTGATTTCGGAATTTCCCGAGGCATCCATGACGCTTTTCGAATCGGCCCTTGCTGCAAAATTAATAAATGCCGTCATCCGGGGATTAAGAACAATTGGTGCGGATGCCCGTGATATCGCATCCACTTTATTTTCAAGAGATGTAAGCCGCTTTTCCAGCACATCTTCAAGATGGTCAAGCTCATTGTCTCTGTCCGACAGATCGCTATCGCGAAGTGCTTTGAGGCTGTCAAGCTGAAGCCGAAGCTGATACAATTCTTCACGCAACGAGTCCGCCGCAGTATCCCTGACTGGACTTTCATGCTGTGCAAACAGCTGCTCCGAAGTCGTCAGGAATAGAATACAGCAAAAGAAGATCGAGAACCTCATCGGTCCACCTTTCACAAAATTCTGAATTCCTGTTGTTTAAGTTGGAGAAACGAACTACACGGTTCGGGGAGCTGGGGGAGAGCGGCTTTGCGTGAGACAAATGTATGTGAACGAGGCAAAATGTTGCGGCTCGGCACGGAATGTCGAAACGTGAATATCCGCCTGGTTCTGATCCGACTGAAAGAGGAAGGGAAGTGTCGAGCTCAGGACAACGCAGATGATGCAGTTTTGGGGATCTGAATCGGCCGGGCCTTTTGTTGCAGCAGAGAACTCAATTGAGGGTGTGGATTGAACGATCCGTAGAGGATGTCCATGGTACGTGGAAAAGACCAGGAATACCCCGACATAATTCACAACCAACAACAAGAACAGAGCTTTCCGTATGAACACGCGAATTTGCATCCGCAAAATCTAAAGAAATCCTGTTTGATGTGCAAATGCGGACGTTCCCGTAGCGCCCGGCAAAAACTTCATTTTTTATCGGGAAATGAGGAAAGTTGTTTGACAATCATTCACCAATATGATATATTGCTCTCGTTCATTGGGGTGATCAGATGAAGTTGCAGGGTAAATCTGTTCTTATTACAGGCGGCACGGGTGCGCTCGGGCACGTTGTGGCGGAATGCTTTCTGAAAGAAGGCGCTTCCGTCGCCACGTCGTATCTATTTGAGGACGAGCTGAAGCATCTCAAGGAAGAGTTCCGGAAAAACGTCGTCATTATTCGAGCGGATGTCACGAATGATGAGGATGTTGTGGCATTGTTTCGGCAGGCAACCAAACAATTCAACAAGGTTGATATTCTTGTCAATCTTGTGGGCGGGTTTCTTGCCAAAAGCCAGATTCGGGACGTGAAGCTGAAAGACTGGGACCACATGATGAATATCAATCTGAAGTCCACGTTTCTCTGCTCACGGCAGTTTCTCCAGAATCTCGGCGATTTGTCGTATGGCCGGATTATCTCGATGGCGGCGATGCCCGCACTGAAACCGAGCGGGGGAAGAGGACCCTATGCTGTCGCCAAAGGCGGAGTAGTCATGCTGACAGAGATTCTCGGAGAAGAACTGAAAGGCACCGGTGTGACGGCGAACGCCATAGCACCGAGTATTCTGAGGACGGAAGCAAATATGGCTTCGATGCCGGGGGAAGACACCTCCAAGTGGGTGACCCCCGAAGCGGTTGCAGACATGATGCTCCATCTCTGCTCTCCCGACGGCCGGGCAATCAGCGGCGTTACGATCCCAATGTTTGGAGGACTATCATAGCTGGAGCAATGAATCTGCTCGACAAAATTTCGAACGATCTCAAGGCGGCAATGAAATCCCGGGATACGCTCCGGCTTGAGACTTTGCGGACGGTGCGTGCCGCGCTTCTCGAGAAACAGGTGGAAAAGCGTCCCCAGGGCGGCATGACACCCGAGGATGAAATCGGAGTTCTGATCTCATCATCGAAGAAACGCAAGGAATCTATCACCATCTTTCGTGAGAATAAGAGAGAAGACCTTGCGACTCAGGAGGAGAAAGAACTCGCAATTATCGAAGAGTACCTTCCCAAACAGCTCTCCCCGGCGGAAATTGAAGAGGTTGTGAAACGCATAGTCCTTTCTCTTGGAGTTGCCACATCAAAGGATTTCGGAAAAGTGATGCCGCTTGTGATGAAGGAACTTAGGGGAAAAGCCGATGGAAAGCTCATTCAGGAAACTGTTAAACAAGTTCTAGGACCCTGACCGTGAACATAACCGACATACTGATTCTTGC
>DATIXJ010000088.1:0-33580 GCA_035518715.1 Bacteroidota bacterium
CAGTTTTCGTTCCGGATATCCCATCCGCCGAAGACCAAATCCTGAAGCTTGGCGAGCGGAATAAAATTCCTGATCAACGGCGACCGTTTCTCGGTTCGTTTTCCGAGGCGGATGGTTCCCATCTGTGTGAGTGAACCGATCGGGCGCGCCAGCTCTTTCTGCACCGCGATGACGCCGGCCAGAAACGTCGTGGAGACCGCACCATTGAGTCCTACCACCAGAACGCCGAGCTTTCCTTTGGGTTTTTCGATTTTCATGCCTGATTGCATTGATGATTCCTTTCTCTGAGAAGTCTAATCGAACATTCACATTCCATCGGGCCGATAGTATTTCTTAGCGGCCGGACAGAACGACCTTTTTCAATTCCTCAAACTTATGAATAACATGATCCGCCGCATCCGACGAAGGCGGTTTGGACCAGCTTTTTCCCTGGAGCCAGACCGTCGAACAGCCGAGTTTCTTGGCCGGGAGGATATCCCGTTCATAGGAATCCCCCACAACCCAGGCATCGGCGGGACGGACGGCGAGGTTATCGAGTGCAAGCTGCCAGATCGCACTGTCGGGCTTGCGAATCCCGACGACTGCCGAATCAACTATCGTCCGGAAAAACATCTCGAGCTTGAATTCCCGGCAGACAACCTCCAAGTTACCGTAAAAATTCGAGACTACACCAAGACGAAACTGCTGATGAAGCTCTTCCAGGATCTTTTGGGCTTTCTGCATAATACGCGAGACATCCTGGTAACAGGCATCCGCCATGGATTTCAGAAGATCTCCCTCGTTTTCCATTTTCAGTGCGGCAAACTGCAGTGCAAACTGTTTGTGCAGAGTCTTGTAGAAAGTCAGCTTCGGAAGATCGGCGTATTTCACGATCATATTTTCCGACTGGACGAAAGCTTCCTCGAACGCTGTTTTCGTGACTTCCACCCCGAAGTGCTCGTAGTATTCCCAGAATTTTTCGCTCCAGTGTACTCCGTCGGTGTCGATGGTGCCGCCGAAATCAAAGAGCACTGCTTTCATTCCACACCAAGAAGTGTTTGTCGATCTGACGACCGGTAACTCACTTCGAGCATATTCATCACGTTGACCGATTCCTCGAGAAGATCAGTGGTAACGATCTTTCCGTTTACCCTCCGGGCAAATTCCTGAAACAGCTTCGCGTACCATTCGATATACTGATTCTTGTCGGAAACATCCGGCATGGGAATCTGGCGGGTCCCCTGTTCGGTGGTATGAAGAAGGCGGCTGCCGTCATAGGAAAGAGAGCCGCTGGTTCCCGCAATGTAAACGCTGTTGGCACGATTGCTTGCAGCCCATGTCAGCGTCAGCTGCATGAGCAGGGCAGGATACTCCAGCGTGACGACCGCGGTATCTTCAACGCCATACTCA
The DNA here is from genome assembly GCA_035518715.1 of Bacteroidota bacterium. Classification (GTDB taxonomy): domain Bacteria; phylum Bacteroidota; class Ignavibacteria; order UBA10030; family SZUA-254; genus DATIXJ01. The sequence goes on from DATIXJ010000088.1 coordinate 1,390, forward strand.
CGATGTTTTATGGAACGGAGCAGAGCCGAGATTTTCTGAGGCATGCCGAAGAAGTACTGGGCAAGATAATAATAATGGGCGCCAGTATCAACCAGAATGCCGCCCCCGCTGTGTGTCTTGTTTGTGCGCCATTCAGGTTTCCATCCGGCGGTTCCGGTATCCGCGTGCATCCGGTACACATTGAACTGTGCGAGCGTCACCGCGCCGAGAACACCACTGTGTATCAACTCTCCGATTGTGCTCCAGAGCGGTGAATACTTATACTGATGGCACGGAACAAACGTAATGCCCGCGCCCCGGATCGCCGCATCGATCTGCTTTGCCGTTTCAAATTTCTCCGCGAGCGGTTTCTCACAGAGAACATGAATGTTCTTCGAGACCGCAGCCCGGATACATTCTGCGTGTGTGTGCGGCGGCGTGCAGATATCAACGAAGTCAAGCTGTTCCCGTGAAAAGAGCGCATCGATGTCGGTATAAAACCTCGCACCCGGCAGGGCTTCGGCGACTCTCGGATGGCTCTGTTCGACCACATCCAGAACTGCGGTTATCTCCATGTCCCGGCAAACGAAATCATGCTTGTATGCGGGCACATGTCCGCGAACGGCGATATTCCCGAACCCGACGATGGCGCCGCGCAGCATCAGGCAGTCACCTTCTGATTATCGATCATAGAAAGGAGAACGGCACTCAGTTTTTCCTGGTGCATCGTGACGAGCACCATGATGAGATTGATCACCAGAATCTCCACTCCGAAATACACCGGTACGACATCGGCAAGGACGGCAATCGACATGACGATCATGCGCGTGTTCGTGGTGAGTATCGCGTAATACTTCATGAGCGGTCTGTTCATCGTCCGGTACCCATTGCGGAACCATTCCGGCACGTTTTGTCCGAACTCCGCGGAAACCCGCTTCCGGAGCGCCTGAAAGCTCGGGGAAAATGTCTCCTGCTGTGTCGTGTAGTTCAAATAAATCCGCAGGAGGATTTTCTTGAGCGGATGATCGATGAACCGGAACGATTCAAATTCCTTCCTCACATCGGCCGCGGCTTCGAGTTCAGACTTTGACGGATCCACGACAAATTTCAGATAGGCGTTGCGGTAATAATCGGCAAGCGAACTTTGGACAGAGTGGCTCATTCCGCCGAGCAGAACGACCGCAAGGAACCATGGCCAGCCGACTCCCGGATAGGAGACCACCATTCGAGCAAACAGATGGAGATAGATGCTCAGGAACATGATGTTTCCGCCGAGGCCGTCCAGAATCCTGCCGATCCTCGACTTGTGGTTGGTCATCCGGGCAAGCTGCCCATCAACGCTATCAAGCGTATCGGCAATAATCCAGAGAACAATCCCCCACACATTTGTGGCAATGTCGCGGTAGTAGAGGAGATGGCCGCCGGTGACGCCGATGAATATGCTGACGATGGTTACGGCATTCGGAGTGATTCCGAGCGCCTGGCAGACTCTGGCAATTCCGTATCCCAGCGGCCTATAGAAATAGATGTCGATCGTCTCTTCGACGTCGACCGCTTTATACGTTGATTCGATCTGCGACAAGGGTAAACACCTCTTCCATGATGTCGATGCCTTCCTCCGCGGTGGCTTCGTCGATGATGAGCGGGGGATTGATGCGGATATCAGGGTTGTACCCCATCGTGATCAGTCCGCGTTTCAGACACTCGTGGAATATCAGCTTGCACGTCTCTTTGTCGAGTTTCTCTTTCGTTTGCAGGTTTTTTACCAGTTCGACGCCGATGAGAAGTCCTTTTCCCCGCACCTCTCCGACGAACGGGAATTTCTCTTTGAACCCCATGAGTCTCTTCAGCATCAACGCCCCGACACGCGCGGAGTTCTCGACAAGGCCGTCTTCCAGAATGGTCTTTACGGTAACGTATGCCGCCGCCGAAGCGAGCGGGTTTCCCCCGTAGCTCGAGGAACTCCCGCTGGGATTTGCAAAGGGTTTGGAAAAAATAATCTTGTCGCTCGACATGAGGCCCGTCATCGGATATCCTCCGCCGAAGCTCTTGCCGATGGTAATAATATCCGGCGTCACTGCATCATGCTGGCAGCCAAAAAGTTTTCCGGTGCGTCCGAAACCGGTGATCATTTCATCAACGATGAGCAGAGCGCCGAGCTCGGTCGCCAGCTTTCGCAGTTCCACCAGATAGCCGTCCGGCGGAACAACGTTCCCGTTCGTTCCCTGGATCGGTTCCACGATGATTGCGGCGAGATTGCCAGTCGTCTCGACTTTCACCTTCTCACGAATAAAGTCGACGCACGCCCATTGACAGTCAGGATAGGTGAGATGGAGCGGACAGCGACGGCAATTTGCATACGGCGTGTTGTAAATGCCGTGAGGAAGCGGTCCGAGATGATGTTTAAACGTATCGCCGATGAGCCCGACCACGCCGAGGGTCTTACCGTGAAATCCGCCCCAGAAGCCGAGCACTTCCGACTTCTTGGTGAAGGATTTTGCAAGACGCAGCGCCGCCTCAACCGCCTCGGCCCCGCCGCTGTAATACTGGGTGCGATAGAGATCTCCGACGCAATGCTCCGCCAGCAGGCGAGAAAGTTCTGCGCGGACTTTTGTCGTAAAACTTCCGACATGAATTTTGGCAACCTGTTCCTGCATCATCCTGACGTATTTGGGATGATTGTAACCCAGGCTTGCTACGGCAACGCCGGCAAAGAAATCAATGAACCGGTTTCCGTCGACATCCTCGACGATACATCCCTGTCCTTTTTCCATGACGAGCTGCGAGAGTGTCGCAATCGTCTGCGTTCCCGGAGAGATAAATTTCTGTTCCTCATCGAAGATCTGCTTGGATTTCGGTCCGGGAATTGCCGTTTTCACCGAAGCTTTCCTGCTGACTGTCTCATTGACCAACATGTTCTTTTGCCTTTCTGAAGATAAGCTGTGCAATATGCCTGCTTGCCTGTTCGCGCACAGGAGCGAAACTGGGCCAGTCGTTAATATCGATAATCGTCACTCTTCCGTCCTTCCCGATGATCGCGTCGCCGCCGTAGACAAAGAGCTTCATGACCTCGGCAGAAGCGGAAGCAAGGTCGCGTAATTTTCGCTCATCGAATGCCGTATGGTAGACACCGTTCAGATAGTACCAGTGAAACAAATCCGTTTCACGCACGGCGTAGAATTTTACCGTGTCGCCGTCGAGATGCTCCTGGAGAATCGCCTCATTAATATCGCGCTGATGAAATTCTTTCAACAGGTTTAGCTCTTCGTCGTCGGTATTTGCCAGGGTCACGTCTTCCTTGTGAACCGCGTGCACGTCTCCGCGCTTGATCCAGATTTTGGTGGACGTGAATCCCGCCCCGCGCGCATTCGTGTCGGAATCCGTCGAAACGATAACGCTTTTGGGAAACGGAATGCCGGCTGCGGGAAGAAGTTTCACCATATTAATCCGGTAACAGTTCATCACTGCCCGGGGAGAATTAATGATGAATGCCCCGCGGTCTTCAATCTTTAAAAGAGTTTTCGATCCGAGCGGCCCCTGAGCCATCGAGAAGACGAGTTTTTCCCTTACCGAATCCGGCGTAATCAATCCTTCATCATACATGACAACGTCCGCCCCCAAATCCCGCAGGGCATCCGCCGTCTGGTTGATGATCAGAAGATCGTTAACGACATGATTCGGTGAAAATTCTGTTTTTCGGGTTATTCCCGCAAATTTCATGTTCATGAAAAGAGTTTCGATAAGAATGAAGGCGGATCATCGGGCGGCTGTGGAATCCCGAGTGCGACTTCCCGCTCTCGGCGCAGGATTGCCTGTGCGTCGATCTCCGCCTGCAGCCGGTAATCGACCAGAATCGTTCCGACAGCAAACCCGATCAGATTCGCAAAGAAGATCACGTGCATCGCGATCTGAAATCCCTTCACCTGGAAGATCAGCGTGACAAGGTACCCGAAATAAAGCATAAACCGTTTGAACCCCGGATCAAATTTTGACTTTGGCTCGACAACCGTCACGAGAAGTATTGCCGAGAAGGCAAGCGCTGCCATACCATAGGTCACGTATTCCGTAACGGCAAGAGCCAGAAACATCGTCAGCTCGTTCAGCCGGTCAAAGACCACTTCCAGCATCTGACCACGATCCGACTGCAGGTGATATTTGCGCGCCACTCCTCCGTCGAGTCCATCGACGATCTGAGATAGTGCCATCACGATCAGGCCGGTGAGGAGAAAATGCAATCCGACCAGGAGTGCGGCAACCAGCCCGATGACAAATCCGATTGCCGAGATCTGATTGGGTGAAAGGCCCAGGCGCTCATGGAAGAGCGTGATCAATCCGTCGAGTATACCATCCGATTTCTTGCTCATGGTTTCAGAAAAAACGGTGCCGGGTCAGTGTCAGGATAATGATCAGCAGCGTGCAGATCGCGCACGTCCAGGTCTCCTTGGCAGTATCAGAGTATGCCGTCAGGATTCCTTCCGTCGAATACGTGCTGAAAGGATAAAACGGGCGCTTTTCATAGCTCACCATATAGTCGAGGAGGAAGTGCGAAGTGAAAAAAAGCGCCGGAACATACGTCCCAAGATAAAACGAGAGGGGAATGATCCACATCAGTGCCACGGGCTCCTGGAGCGGAGTCCTCCAGTGATAATGCTTTTCATTTTTCTTTCCATTCTTCCGGAGATACAATGGAAGCTTGATCGGATGATCGATAAGATCAATTCCGTATCCGAACGAATACGCCAGAACGATGTCCTTTCCCTCGAGCCCGAGTGCCTGGATACCGACAGTAGTCAGAAGAAGATGCGGTAGAATCGTCATGGTTTGAGTGTGTGTACGTGCCCGATGCTCAGTGGTTGTGTACCGTCTGCGGTACACCTGACGGCTTCTGCTTGTTGGTAAAGAGAATGAACAGCAATCCCAGCGCGATCCAGAAGAACTCCCGCACGCGCATAACGACACCCAGATAGACGCCGAGCAGCGGGGGAAGCGCGAGCGTTCCTAAACCGAGAGCCAGCCCTCCCTCTCTCGCACCGAGGTTGAGCGGAATAAAAAACAGCAGGTTAATCACGATGGAATACGAAACGTAGAGAAAGAGCGCCGAGACGATTGTTGTATCGATCCCGATACCGCGAAGGATCAGGTACACTTCCACACCCATCAACACACGGCTCAAGTATTCCAAACCGATTGCTGCATACAATTTTCTTCGCGCATGATGGTACACATCGGTGATCACTTCATCCATTTCCTCCAGATTTTCGCGGTACCTGGAGAGCGACGGCGCCGCCTTGCGAAGCAGGGGCATGCGGTTCACGAACCCATGGATGTTCTGGAAGACCCCGTTCCGGTGACCCGCGAGCGTGAGGAAGATGATGCCCGCAATCAACACTCCCGCCACGAGCAGAATCATCTGCACTGCGATGGGGAAACCGAGGAAGATCAACGCCGCAATGATTCCCGTGAGGAGAAGAAACATGTGCCCGAGAAGATGCACCATGCGATAGAGCACGACGGCAGAAACCGACCGGCTCGTACCCAGTGAATCCGACAAGGCATTGATCTTATACGGCTCGCCGCCAAGCGCGATCACCGGCGTGATATAATTGATCACAAAACCCGACACCGTGACCATAAACAGCCGCACGAACGACATCTTCTTCCCGTTGGAATCAAGAAGCAGTTTCCAGGCAAGAGCATTTGCGATATAAATCAGAAACCAGACGCAGAAGACATATACGAGACTCCAGCCGGCCCGTTCAACATTCCGGACGATCTGATCAACACCGAAGCGGTATATGAGATAGGCGAAAACGGCGGCCCCGAAGATGAAAAAACCTATGCCTGTCCTGGAAGGTCGCATCACTCAGAAGACAGAGACGTGAACATATTTTGAAGGATGCTCGCGAAGATCGATCAGCAGAAGGTTCAGATCGTTCATCAATGAGAGAATCTGGTTATAGAAATTCTTGTCGGTAAGTATTTTCGAAACATTGCTCGAGTCGCTTGAGGCACGCGCCATGATAGAATCCGCACGCAGGCTGAATGTCGACAAGTTCGTGTACAGCTGATCATCCATAATGAGCTTCCCCATGGTGCCTTTTCCCTGGCGGATCTGATCCGTAACGGCCTTCAGGTTCGACGAGAGGTCGGTGAAATTCTTCGACATGTTCTCATCGTACACGATTTTGCCGAGGGTTCCCTCTTTATGCTCGACTGCCGCCATCACACCGTTCAGCGAATGGAAAAATTTCTCCATTTCCGTCGCGACGGTGGGATGCTTGATCAAACGCCCGACCGAACCTTCGCCATTGTCGATGGAAGCGGTGATCCGCTTGGCATTTCCCATCACCTCGGAAAAATCCGCCAGGGCGGATTTAAGCTGCGGCCCAGCCGATTCGAGATCAAACGATTCCTTCAGCGGAACAAACGAATTCTCCGCCATTGCCTCTTCGTGTTCTGCTCCGATGCTGATATCAATATACTTGTCGCCGAGGAGCCCGATCGTCTTGATTTGCCCGACTGAGCTTGTCGTGATGGATGACCGGTACTTTGACAAGAGATCGAGGGTCACCTCCACGCCATTCACGCGGTCTCGTGTGCGGAACTGCATGTCCGTGACATACCCGATTTTCAATCCGCCGAGCGTGACCATGGCGCCGTTGACCAGCCCCTGGACGTTGGGAATGAAGACCTTCAGCGTGTACTTGGATGCAAAAATATTCTGTTCTGTGCCGACGACGCTGATGACGAAAACGAAGATGATGATGCCGATGAGCACGACGATCCCGACACGTAAACTGTACCAGCGCATTTGAGTTGCATTCATAATCGATCACGGATTTTTATGTGAAACCAGCTTGGCTTCGTCCCGGATTTCGGAGAGGAAGTTCTGGACAAACGGATCGGGACACGCCACAAGGGCATCCGGCATGCCGTCGAAGACCATTTTCCCCTCGTCCATCAGTGCAAGGGAATCTCCGACGGCGAACGCATCCCGCAGGATATGCGTCACCACGACCGATGTCGCCCGCCGTTCTTGTTTCAGTTTCATGATGAGCTCTGTCACGGTCTTCGCGTTGATAGGGTCAAGGCCGGTCGTGGGCTCATCGTACAAAATGATTTCAGGATGGAATGCGATCGCGCGTGCAATGGCGACACGCTTCTTCATTCCCCCGCTGATTTCTTCCGGAAGCAGATCCTGCGTATCCGGAAGGTTGACGAAGTCGAGACATTCCTGCACGCGATCCTGAATCTGCCCCGGACCCATGCCGGAGTGTTCTTCAAGGAAGAACGCGACATTTTCTGCAACGGTCAGCGAATCGAAAAGGGCATTTCCCTGAAAGATCATCGACATCCTGCGGCGCACCGGCATCTGTTCGCGTTCACTGAGCTGCGTGATTTCGGTCTCGTCGATCCAGACGCGCCCCGAATCAGGCCGCCATAAGCCGAGAATGATTTTCAGCAGGGATGACTTCCCCGCTCCGCTGGGACCCAGGATAACTTTCGTTTCTCCATTCTTCACCAGGAAGGAGACGTCGTCGAGGATTTTTCTTCCCTCAAATTCGACGTTGACATGTTCGAGACGTATCATTTACTGAATGATGGTCCAGACCACCTTTGTGAATATGAAATCGTTAAAGAGCACCACGACGGAGGCAACCACAACGGCATTCACTGCCGCTCGTCCGACGCCGATCGTTCCCCCCGTGGTCGTCAGGCCGTAATAACAGCTGATCGTCGAAATGAAGAACGAAAAGACAACCGGTTTGCCGAGCCCGACAAACATATCTTTCATATTAAGATCCTTGATTGCCGACTGCCAGAAAAACGATTTATCCACATTCAGCCAGATGTCGGCAACGAACATCGCTCCGACCAGACCAACAAGATCCGCGATCAACGTGAGCGGAAGGAACATGACGAGTGAGGCAACGAGCCGCGGCACCGCAAGTTTCTCGATCGGATTGGTACCGAACGCCCTCAACGCATCGATCTGCTCGCTCACCTGCATGGATCCGAGCTCGGAGGCATTCTTTGCCCCCGACCGCGCCGCCATGAGAAGCCCCGTAATCACCGGTCCGAGTTCCCTGAACATGGCCAGCGATGTCGTGCGCCCCACCAGAAGTTTTGCACCAAAGGTCTCAAGCCGGTGTCCCGTCTCGATCGCCATGATGATCCCCATAAAGAGGCCGGAGAGAAATGCAATAATAAACGACTGCGCCCCGATAAGATACATCTGCTCGATTGTATCTTTCCGGTAACGCCAAGCAGCGGGCAGGGCCCGGATCGTTTCAAAGACAAAAATCGAGTACTCCTGCAGGCGCGCGAGCATCCGCTTGATAACCCGGATAGGGGCAATATCTGCTTTCGCCGTCGCCACGATCAATGCAGATTCAGAAGTTTCTCAGCAACCGCGATATCGTGCCGATGATCGACATCCACAATCTTGGAAAACGGAAAGCCTTCAAGGCAATATCCTTGCGAGAGAAGAAAATTCAGAAAATTCCTCAGACGTTCGATCCGGTTCTGCAATGCTCCCTCCATTTCCCGAAAAATCACCGGTGAGAAAACATACATTCCCCCGGTGATCCATTCCGTCCGGCCGGATTTTGAGAAGCTCTCAATCTGATGCTGCTCGTTCAGCTGAACGTAGAGCGGGTGCTCATCGTCAATGAACCGCGTAATCGCAAGAATCCCGTCCGATGCCGGATGCAGCCGGCAATAGTTGAGATAGTCGCTGAATTCCTTTTCATCAAAAATAGGATCCACCGTCGAAAGGAGAAATTGCCCGTCCTGGAGATATGGTGCGAGTGCAAACAAGCTGTGCATGGAGCTCGGCGTTGTTTTCACCACAAACCGGACCGGAATTTCCAGATGGAGCGACTCGACATACTCCTTCACCTGGAGGGAGTACTCATTGACAATGCAGGCGATTTCGGTGATTCCGTGGCGAAGGAAAGTCTGGATCAGACGGCCAATCAGCGGCACTCCTCCGACCTCGATCAGCGGCTTCGGAGTGGTTAAACCCTCGCTGCGAAGCCGACTTCCCTCTCCGGCCGAGATAATTCCCGCCTTCATTCAATTCCAACAGGTGTGATCAACGTAAGACTCAGTGTCAATTTCGACTCGAATGGTTCAAAATCAAGAAGATCGGAGCTTTCAGTCGTGCAAGATACCAAAAACCTTCAAGATTTCCAAGAATTTCAGCCAGGAGGAGGCCTGTCGAGGTCCGAATCGCCCCTATCGAAAAGCTCTTGACAGGCAGGATTTTATTTGTTAGACTGTTCGGTCAGCGGGGCTCCGATCACACCACGAGTAACCGAGGCAAACGTGGACGAATTGCACTCACATACCGGGGAAACCGTCGCGGAGAGTACTCCTTCGACCCTTCGAAAACCGCGCGGATTTCATCCGTGGGAAGCCATCGATTATTTCGTTGCCCGCCATTCTTCACTCCTTGCATTCCTCATTATCGTTGTCCTCGTCATTCTCGCATGGCATCATCGGTTCGTGCAGGACGACGCGTTCATTTCCTTTCGCTACGCGAAAAATCTCATTGATGGAAAAGGACTGACCTGGAATGCGGGAGAGCGGGTCGAGGGGTACACGAACTTTTTCTGGACACTCCTGATCGCCGCTGGAATGGATTTCGGCATGGACCCGGTGGTCTGGTCTGAAATCCTTGGAATGTCCTGCTTCATCATCACACTTGTTGCCACGTACAGCATCGCCGTCCGGTTGTTCGGTAAAAGGAGCGAAAGCCTGCTGGCGATCGTTCTCCTTGGCACAAACTATACCTTCATCTGCTATGCCACAGGAGGCCTGGAAACACAGCTCCAGGCGATGCTCTGTGCGGTTGCCGCATACATGACCATGCGCACCGAGCGGGCCAGCATGCCGATCTGGAGTACGGCATTACTCTCGGTTGTACTCTCCGTGGCGATGTTAACGCGGCTCGACTCGTCGATCTTCTGCTTCATCTTCTTTGCCGCTGCACTCGCCACGCTCATCAGGAAGGAATCGGAATCCAGACACCGGCAGGTCCTTCAGTCCGTTGCGCTGATCCTGCCGCTCCTTCTGATTGTCGGCACCTGGTTTACCTGGAAACTCGCGTACTACGGCAACATCCTGCCGAACACGTATTTCATCAAAGCTTCTTCGGATACTTCTCTCGGACGCGGGTTGAATTTTCTCTACATTTTTTTCAAGTCGTATATCTTCTGGCCCTTTGCATTTCTCTTCTTTTATGGTGGACGAGAGATCCTTCGCGCGGGGCGCCGGTCCATCCTCCTGATGTCCTGGATCGTTCTGCTCTGGATGGCATATACCGTGAAGGTCGGAGGCGATTTCATGGAATTCCGTTTCCTCGTGCCGGTACTCCCGTTCTTCTTTATTATTCTGACATGGCTGCTGTTCACGACACTGCAAATTCGTCTCCTTCGCCTGGCAGGAGTTCTTTTCGTTCTCTATGGATCGTTCCATCACGCGGAGAGCTTCCGGTATACACTGGACGACCGGATCGAGCCGATTGCAGATTTACAGGGGCACCTTTATGACCCCGACCAGCACTGGGTAGCTATTGGTCAGACTTTGGGAGAGGCGTTTGGGAAGGATCCGTCCGTCACGATCGCAACAACCGCGGCAGGGGCAATACCGTACTATTCCTCGCTGAGGGCGGTAGACATGCTCGGACTGAACGATACATGGGTTGCACGGAATGGGGTTCTCATTTCATCGGTACCGGGCCACCAGCGAATTGCCCCGATGGAATACCTCCTTGAGCGCAATGTCAATCTCGTCATATCCCACCCGCTTGTTCTCCCGCTGGAAACAACGTCGACACAACTCCCCATGCTCCCTGCGGTGATCCCCGGTCGTTCTGTTTCCTACAGGGTGATCGAGATCCCTCTGGACGATCACTACAAGTTCGTCGCACTCTATCTTCACCCCCATCCTGCCGTTGATGCAGCTATCGGGCGTAACGGCTGGACCGTCCGGGAGATTTCCGGCCAAAAATAAAAAAAATCCCGCCCACGCGTTAAGCGGGACGGGATCATACATCGGCCGGAGCGAGATTACTTTGCTCCTTCGCCTTCTTCCATTTCAACACTGGTGATCATAATTCCGTTGACCCCGCCCTGACTGCGGACGATGCCCTTTGCTGTGACCTGGTGTCCGATATGATCCATAAGTTTTGCATTGGGTCCGGCACTGTGATCATCAGGAAGCACAGAAACATAGAGCTTCTTTTCCTTGGTAAGGATGCCAAGCGGTCCTCCGGCTTTTGCGCAAGCTTCCGCACAGCTCATGTGATCGCTCCCCATACCCTTCGCTCCGTGAGCCAGATAGCACGATACATCAACGACCTCGCCCTGAAGCGTCATCTCTTTTGCCGCGGATTTTCCACCCTTCTTGGAAGACTTCATTTTGTCCTGCCCGCCCATCACCGCAAGGGGCACGAGCAGCAACAAGACTGCAAGAACGCGAACAGAATGTTTCATGATACTCTCCTCGGTAGTGTGAATGTTGATTGTATTGTTTTGAAGATTGAATACTGGAACCTACCAGCGACACATTCTTAACATCTCGCGACCGCGTATAGTTCCACCGCGGTTAGCCACGAACATGCTGTTTTGGGATGCTTACTTCTTGATGTAAATATAGAGCTCCTGCCCGGGTTTCACGCTGATGCTCTTGAGCAGATTCCATTTCAGGATCTGCTCGACCGAGACGTTGTATCTCTTTGCAATTGTTTGCATCGTCTCGCCTTTCTTCACGGTATACACGGTCAGGTCGCCCTCATCTTCAGGTAGGGCAGAATTTTGCTGAGCCGATTGCGGCGGCACAGTCTTCGTTTCGGTGGCAGGTGGCTGCTCCGTCTTCTGAACCGGAGGAGGAGCGGGGGGAGCAGCGGAAGTATCCTGCGAAACTTCCTGGGTCACTTTCGGTTTTTGCTTTCGTTCGACGCGTGCCCCTTTCGCAGGCACAGGCACGGGAAAAGTTGTTGTGCCCTGTGTTTGAGTTTTTGCAACGGACGGCGGAGATGGCTTTGCCGTCTTGGGAGGAACAGTTACCGGTGTACGGGAAGGTGCCGCCTTCGACGCCACCGCCGGAGGATGCGCGGCAGCTTTTTGTGTCGGAGGAGGTACCTGCTTCTCAATCGGTTTCAGGAGCTGCTGACCCGTCCACTTGCTGACGAGGAATATCTGCGGCGAGGAAGAAACCTGCACATAGTATTTCGACGTATCCGGAGGCATTGGGGCAATGGAGACGCTGACCGGCAGAGGAGCTTTCACCGTAACGGTCACCGGATGGGATGGAATGGTCGTCGCGCTGTCGAGGAAATCGTCTGCACGGAGCGCAGCAATCGAATTTACCGAGGCGGCGATGCCTGCAGATTCAATCTTCTGTCCACCAAGATGCCAGCCTGAAGTATCTTTCGTGAAGGCATACTCCTTCGCGCCGGCAGTGTACGTTACTGCTCTGATCGAATCGGCCGGAAGAAGCAAAATGTTCTTGTCGCGCCAGTCCTTCACATCGCGCGTCACCGTCCAGCTTTCCAGCCCTTCCCCGAGATAGACATCTTTCGAGCTGGGAACGCGGAAATAGATTTCAGAATACGAGGGTCCCATCTTGCCCACGATCAGGCTCGCACTCTTGCCGGTCCGGTCCGTCATCGTAAGACGAGTGCCGGAAGAGCTGTCCACCTCAAAGATCTGCTGTTTCTCGGGATTCGAAGAGATGAGACTGCCGGACTTGAAACGTACAAAGCCGGAGATGAGACGATTGACTTCGACCGGATCGGCGGGGTAGTGCACGGGTGTGGTAACCATCCAGCGTCCCCCGACATTTTCCATGATAATGGATTTTGCCGGCCGCCGGAGTTCTATCCTGATAATGGAAGCCGAATCGATCGAAAGAGAAAGCTGGCCTGCCTGATAGCTGGCTTCGCGCTCTTCGCTGGTAAACGGTCCGTAGAAAATGAGAACGATGCCGCCCAACACCAGCAGAACCGCGATCAAAATGATTGTCGATCGATTCATCGGAGTTCATCCTCCACGTTAAATGCCGCGGGTTTCCAACCGCTTGCGGGATGCAACTCTCCATCGCCACCGGATCATTCCCACAAGGACCACTACCAGCGGCGGAGCAGCCAGGTCGATGCCTTTCACCCAGTTCCGGGCACTTTCGCCGACCTCGTCAAGGGGCTTCGTACTGCTCTCCCGTGCGCGAATTGATGCCAGACCAATGTCATCCGCGAGCCAGTCAACCAGGTTGCTCGCGAGCAGGAAATTATCCCTGTTCCCTCCGGAGAGCTGATCCTGGAGAAAATCACCGTCGCCAACAACCACCATCTTGTTTGCACCTCCAGTGACGAGCTTCTTCGTAGTATCAATCGTCGATTTCATGTTGTCTTCAATTCCGACCGGTTTGCTTGCAAAGACGCTTGTGAACGCCCCCTCAAGCGTCACCACGAGAGGAATGCCCGATTCCTTAAACATATCCTGCGTGACCGCAACCGTCGGGTTGATCATGAAATAATTTTCCTGCCTCCCGCTTTTCGTCGATGTCTGGGCAAGCACACTGGCGGTAATTCCCTTAGGGCGAGCCAGACTTGTATCGATCGAGCTGACAAAATAAAAGACGACCGAGCCGAGATCCTTCACAACCGGGCTTGTTTTACTGAACGTACTCACCCGCGGGAGATAATAAAACGGAATCTGGTTCTGGATCACCATGAATCCCGCCTGCTGGCTGACCGTCACATACGCACAGCTCACATCACGGACGAGATCGGTATTCACCCGGACGCCGTAGGTCTCAAACATGTCGTCGAGATTGAGGTTGAGCGGCTGGCCGATCTGATTCTGAAGATTCATGTTCACTTTGTTGACGAAGAACGCGATGCGCCCGCCCTTCATCACATACTGGTCGAGAAGATATTTTTCCCAGTTCTTGAATGGCTGGGCCGGAGCGACGACCAGGAGAACGGCGATATCGGACGGAACGGCTTTCCCTCCGGTGAGATCAACGGATACAACCTGGTACTGTTTCTCGAGCATCTGCTGAACTTCGTTCATCTGCTGGAGCGTCGGCTCTCCCTGTCCCGCGAGTACGCCGACCTTTTTGAGCTCCTTGGACGTCATTTTCTTGATTGCCGAACTGATTTCATATTCCAGGTTAGCGGTCGACTGCACGACGGGAACATGTTCCTGTTTATCCCCGTAGAGAAGAACGAGTCCCATGTACGCTTTTTCAATCTGCAGCTTGTCCTCTTTAAGAACCTGGACCTGTACGGGTGGGATGCCGTACCGCTGTGCTTCCTGTTCCAGATCCTCCTTCTTCGACGGGTCGATGAATTCATACTGGAAGTTCCCTCCGGCATACGCACGATATTCATCGAGCTGATCCTGTACCTCCCTCTTGTTGTTGTTGTAGGGAGACGGGAGGTCCGAGGTGAAATATGCTTTCACCAGAAATTTGTCGTCGAGAGACCGGACAAGATTCTTGCTCGCTTCCGAGAGCGTGTAAATTCTCTCCTTCGTGAGATCGATGCGCTCGAAGAACCGCATCCCGAGCATGTTGAGAAAGACCAGGATACCCAGAATTACAACGATACGGAGAAAAGACTGAGTGCGGTTCATTGTTGATGTCCTGTCATGACCAGCGCCGTCTTTGAAGCACGACGCTGCCGAGGAGAAGCGAGAATCCGATCGCGGAGAGATAATAGATGATGTCTCTCGAATCGATCACACCGCGTGCAATATTGGAAAAATGGTAATCCACACTGAGATATTCGAGGGGCGTCGCCAGCGAGCTGGGGAGATAAAAGAGCACTTTGTCGAGCATGAAGAGCCCGAACACGATCAGAAAGCTGACGATAAACGCCACCACCTGATTCTCGGTGATGGACGATCCGAATACGCTGATGGCGAGAAACACCGCGCCCACGAAAAGGAGCCCGAGATAACCGCCAATAACGGGTCCAAGATCAAGACTGCCGATAAACGAGATGGTAATGTAGTAGCACAGCGTCGGAACGAGGGTGAAAAAATAGAGCATCCAGGCCGCAAGAAACTTTCCGACGATAATTTCGGATTCCGTGACGGGCTTGGTAATGAGAAGTTCGAGCGTCCCCGACTTCTTCTCTTCCGAAATCAGGCGCATCGTGATCGCCGGCGCAAAGAAGAGGAGAAGAAACGGTGTCATCTCGAACACCGTCCGGAGCGACGAGATATTGGCGATAAAAAGATTGCTGGTGAAGAAATATCCGAGGATGACGAGGAAGACGACAATGACGATATACGCCACCGGCGAATTGAAAAACGATTTCAGTTCCTTGAAGAAAATATATTTGATGTTCCTGTAGTTCATCGCGCAGAATCGGATGTAAGTTCCCGGAAGATATCTTCCAGGCTGGTTTGCTCGCGGTGAAGTTCCATCAGCCCCCACCCTTTCTGAACACACAAAAGGAACAATTCCCGGCGGATATCGCGTGACTGCATGCTGTCGACGGTAAACCGCTTCAGCCGGTTGGTTTCCGAAATCAGTGAAACCGATTCGACTGCGGGAATACTCTTGACCTGGACTGCGATTGACTCGAAGGACTGGCCGTCCGGGATCTCAACTTCCAGAAGGATCTTCTCACCCCCGTGGAGATTCCGCTGCAGATCGGCAATCGGTCCGTCCGCGACAATCTTTCCTCTATTAATAATGATCACCCGTGTGCAGGTGGCCTGAACCTCGGGCAGAATGTGTGTCGAAAGAACGACGGTCTTCTGTCTCCCGATATTCTGAATCAGACTGCGGATTTCAACGATCTGGTTTGGATCAAGACCGCTTGTGGGTTCATCAAGTATCAACACGCGCGGATCGTGAATCAATGCGGCGGCAAGTCCAACACGCTGGCGGTACCCCTTGGAAAGCTGACCGATATCCTTGTGTTTCATCTCTCCCAGGCCGCAAACCTCCACCATCTCGCGGAGGCGGTAAGGGATGCGTGATGGGGCGAGTCCCTGGAGCTGTGCCGCATACTCGAGATAATCGAGAACATTCATATCGAGGTAAAGCGGGTTCTGTTCCGGGAGATATCCAACAAGCTTTCGGACTTCGAGCGACTCGGTATGAACGTCGCGTCCCTCGACCTTTACAGTCCCTGCGGTTGGCGACAAATAGCAGGTGATGACACGCATCGAAGTGGTTTTTCCGGCACCGTTCGGCCCCAGAAATCCCAGAATTTCTCCCGAATGCACCTCGAATGAAATGTCGTCTACCGCCTTGGCGTCGCCGTAGGCCTTTGAGAGATTTCGAACGGAAATGGACATCTGAGCTCGGTATTGCTGAATTTCTTGCTGGATTTTTGGCGATTGACGTGCAAATATTCTAATTTTTTGTGAAATATGCAAGTCACCCAGAGGACGTCTTCGGCGGGAAAACTGATCCTGGAGGGGGGGAAGGCCTCCCTTGAAACTATACGAGGAAACCGGGCACGCCCTTCGCCTGAATCACGGATTCAGGGATAGACGCGGACGCCGAAGCCCAGGTCAAAATCAGTCGAGGCAGCCGGGGAGATGATGAAGAGCGGACCGGCATCAAGAAACAGGTCAACGGGTGACCGCTGAATGTTATACGAGACACCGATGATCCCGCGAATGGCAAACCGCAGGTCATCATCAGGGAACAAGAAGGCATCGTTCTCATCGGCCTCGCCGCGATCCGATTCCCAACCAAACACCAGACCGGGACCGTAGTGGAGAGACCATCCCACAGAATTGAACGGATAACTCTTCCACAAATAATCGGCATAGAGCCGCGAATCACCGTTCGGGGAGAACCCTATTCCCCCGTCGATGGCATTCCGCGTGTCCAGAGCGTAATTCCACGCCAAACCGGTCGGCTGCCCGACGACAACTCCGAGACCGAGTTTGCCGCTTGCGAGAAGAGTGCCGGCACTTCCGGCAACAAGAAGAACGAGAATACAGAAGGAACGCAGATGGTTCATAGAATTTCCCTCCTTCCATGAGTTGCTGTTTGGTCAAACGTTTCACCTGCAATGTACGCGCGGCTCTCCAGGAAAGTCAAGTTAAAAGAGTTTTATTCCTGTGCGCGTGTTAAAATTTTTTCATTCCGCATCTTCGTCGCGCATCCTGCTCAACAAGAGCGCGCGCATTCTGCGTCAGTTTAAAAAAAATTCACTTGACTTCATGATCGAATCGGTTAGATTGGTGGGTAGCCGTCCGGGCAAGTATTTTCCACCGCGCAGGTGTCGTGCCGCCGCCTGCGGCTTCAATCGAGTGAATTCATTTCCACAACAGGAGATACGTCATGAAAAACTCAACGATCCTCATTCTTCTCGCATTCCTTGCACTCTTCGCATACGAGTGCAGCAATGCCGATAGAGAATCCCAGGAGCGATTCAGTTCGCTGCAGCAGGCGAATCAGCAGCTGGCAAACGATATCGCCTCGCGGGATCGGTTCATCGATACTGTTGCAACCTCGTTGAACGATCTCTATGTGAACGTCGAGAATCTCCGGGCTCAGGAAAAATCACTTCTTCATGAGACGACCAAACTCGAATCCGAGAAGAACCTCACGAAGAATGATCCCCGTGCAAACCTCGTCGAGAAAGTCGGCGCTATCCGTTCGGCATTGGCCGAGGACCAGAAGCGGCTCGGCGACCTGAGGTCACGGCTCAACTCGACAAATAAAAAGTACGCGGGGCTTGAAAAGCTCGTCGAAAACCTGAAGGCGACGATCCAGGAAAGAGACTCGTCGATCGCGGACCTCGGCAGGAGAGTTCAGAATCTCCAGGGACAGGTTGACCAGCAGAACATCATGCTGACAAGCAAGGACTCCGTCATCGGCTCGCAGTACAAACAGCTGACGACTGCATATTACATGATGGGCACCAAGAGTCAGTTGGAGAAGATGGGAGTCATTACACGCGAGGGGGGATTCCTTTGGGGCCTGCTGGGATCCACAACCATCCTGGCCGACAGCATCGACGAGAGGAGTTTCACACCCCTCAACCGGCTGGTCGACAATACTATTCAGGTCAAGGGAAGCATCGAGGAGATTCTGCCGCGGCGGAATCAGCAATTCTATCAGCAGTCCGAAGTGGCCGATGGCAGCCAATCGCTGCTGACCATTTCCAACCCGGATGAGTTCTGGAAGCAAAAGTATCTCGTGATCATCACGAGCAAGCCGAACGCGGACCTCGCCGTCGCTCCATAGATCATCCGGGTCGGAAACCACCCGTACAGCACCGGAGATGTTCCTTCCGGTTATTTTATCACGAGCATTTTACGTACTTGCCTGAAGACGAGCCGGGAATCAACCCGGCTCGTTGCTTCCATCGTGTAAAAATAGAGACCGCTGGCAAAATTCGCCGCGCTCCATCTGATCGAATGCGAGCCGCCGGGCATCTCACCGTCAACAAGAGTCGCTACAACGCTGCCCTGCGTATTGACCACCGTGAGTTTCACCTGGCTCTCCGCCGGCAGATCAAAGCTGATCACGGTCGACGGGTTGAAAGGATTCGGGTAATTCTGCGCGAGCTCGTACCGCTGCGGAAGCGGATGGCCCGGATCGTTCACTCCTGTCGGCTCGACAACGCTGATCATTCCCTTCATTCCCAGGCTATAATGATAGCCGCAGACATAATAATATGTCCCAACCTGACTGAGCACAACCATTCCTCCCCCGACATCTGTCGTAAAACCCCCGTTCGATGTGTTGCCGTCCGCATTCCATGTCGTCTGGTCGACTTCAACTGCAAAGTGGATGCTCGCGAGAACAAATGAGACAGTATCTCCGAGATTTATGGTAACTGAGGCAGGTGTAAACGTGTATCCGGAGTTGTTAATCGTGTGCGTGACGGCATTTCCGGAGAGTGGGACGCACAGCAGGAGAAAGAACAACAAGACGGAACGTTTCATATTCCGCTCCTTATGTATAGGTGATAGATGAGCGACTCCAGGGCTCACCAATATGGTACAAAGGATATTCAAGATTGTCAATTCTCAGCACGAAGTTTATCATCATTGAAAGCCGTCTCGCAGAAATGAAAAATTCGGAATTCCGGCAAATTACAGGAAGCAGGACGACGACGAGATGATGTCGGACATGTTCTGAATGCGATGAAGAGATGTTCGCAGCCAAGTTTCTTGACAATGGACGCAAAAATTTCTTAATTGGAAACCACACGATATGAACGCTTATCCACAACAAGGAATACGACAATGACACGCACGGTTCGGGGAGGATTGATTCAAGCAACGCTCGCGACATCCTCAGAACAACCGATGGAAGTGATCAAGAAGGCGATGATCGATAAGCACGTGCACATGATGGAAGAAGCATCAAAGAAGGGTGTGCAGATTCTTTGCCTCCAGGAATTATTCTACGGTCCGTATTTTTGCGCCGAGCAGCATCCAAAATGGTACGCCCTCGTGGAAAAAGTCCCCGACGGTCCGACGGTGAAGCTCATGCAGGAGCTCGCCAGAAAACTATCGATGGTGCTGATCATCCCTATTTACGAGATGGAGATCACGGGCATCTATTATAATACCGCTGCAGTCATCGACGCAGACGGAAAATACCTCGGAAAGTACAGGAAGCATCATATACCGCACGTGGCGCCGGGATTCTGGGAAAAATTTTATTTCAAACCGGGTAATTTGGGATTTCCGGTATTCAAAACCGCCTATGCCGACGTCGGTGTGTATATCTGCTATGACCGGCATTTTCCGGAAGGGGCGAGAATCCTCGGACTGAACGGCGCCGAGATTGTCTTCAACCCTTCGGCAACGGTAGCAGGACTGTCGGAGTATCTTTGGAAGCTTGAACAACCCGCACATGCTGTCGCCAATGGATATTTCATCGGAGCGATCAACCGGGTCGGGACAGAAGCCCCGTGGAATATCGGAGAGTTTTACGGGCAGAGCTATTTTTGCTCTCCCCGCGGAAAGATCCTTGCGGAAGCGCCGCGCGACAAGGATTTTCTTGTAACGGCAGATTTGAATCTTGACGAGATCCGCGAAGTGCGGGAAATCTGGCAGTTCTACCGCGATCGGCGGCCCGAAGAATATGGCGCGATCAGTGCAGTGGAAAAGTGACGACAGGAGCAACGTCGGCGGTCAACCTTCATCACATCAAACAGGAAAAGAGCGGAAACGGAAATGGATATCAATGCGATCAAAAATCTCTCGGCATCCGAAACAACAGCTGCACTGACCTACGGCACCTGGCGGTTCCAGAAAAACTGGAAGCCGGTCCATGTCGTCGATGCCGAAGGGTGTTTCTTCATCGATAATGCCGGGAAACGTTATCTCGATTTCTCCTCACAGCTCATGTGTGTTCACCTGGGATACAAGAACCAGGCTGTCACGAAAGCGATTGAAGATCAGGCGCGTAAACTCCCCTTCATCGGTCCGGGATTTGCGACGGATGTCCGCGCAGAACTCAGCAGGCAGCTCCTCACCGTGCTTCCGAAGGGACTGGAGAAGTTCTTCTTCGCAACATCGGGGACCGAAGCGAACGAAGCGGCATTCAAGATCGCACGGATGTACACTGGCAGAACAAAGATCATTGCCCGCTACCATTCCTACCACGGTTCGACCATGGGATCGATTGCGGCAACGAGCGACCCCCGGCGCTGGGCAATGGAGCCCGCGGGAAAAATTCCCGGCGTTATCTTTGCACCGGAAGTGCATTGCTACCGCTGCCCGATTCATCATCACTATCCGGAATGTGAAGTCGCCTGCGTCGAGTATATCGACCACATGATTGAAAACGAAAGCGATGTGGCGGCTGTGCTCGTCGAGCCGGTCGTCGGAACGAACGGTGTTCTGATTCCGCCGAAGGAATATATGCCGCGGCTGCGCCAGATCTGCGACCGCCACGGCGTCCTCCTTATCGCCGACGAGGTCATGACAGGATGGGGAAGAACAGGAACCTGGTTTGCCGTTGACCACTGGAGTGTCCTGCCGGATATTCTGACGACCGCGAAAGGAATCACGACGGCATACATGCCTTTGGGCCTCTGTGCGACAACAAAAAAGATCGGCGACTTCTTCGACGATCACTATTTTTCTCACGGGCATACGTATGAAGCTCATCCGCTCACGCTCGCGCCGGCTATTGCAGCCATCGGCGAGTACAAGCGACTCGACCTTCTCCGCAGATCCAACGAGATGGGCGAATATCTCGGCAAACAATTGAATGCCCTGAAATCCAAACACCGCTCGATCGGGGATGTCCGCGGCATCGGCCTCTTCTGGGCAGTGGACCTGGTGAAGAATCAGAAGACCAAAGAACCGTTCAATACCTACAGCGATAAAGTGAACGGCGTGCCTCTGCTGGTCGACAAAGTCGCAGCGGAAATGATGAAGAACGGCGTGTATATTCAGGCGTGGGTCAGTCATTTTGTCGTCGCACCTCCTCTGATCGTGTCGAAAGAGGAGATTGATTTGGGAGTCAAAGCGTTTGATGCATCTCTGACTATTGCGGATCAAGCAGTAGTGTAATTGTTCTTTCATGAATAAGCGGCACGCAAACCATGCGTGCCGTGGGACATTATTCACATCAGAAGGAAGAACGAATGAAACTACGCTACATAGTGGGATCTCTCTTCGCGATCGCAATCCTTTCCAGCACAGCTCGCACTCAGGTAACCGGCCTCCTTGTCAATGGAGTCCCCACCAATTTCACGATGACAACGGGTGACACCATCGGCTGGACATTCAATTGTCCGGTCGGATCGACAACGGTCTTCGACCTCTGGTTCGACGTCAACGCCAATGGCACCATCGATCCCGGAGTCGACCAGCTGGTACAGACATTCTCGCAAACCGACGGCGACACGGCAGGCAACGGTCCGCCCGATCTCGACGGTTCTGCGAACGGTCACGTGATCTTCGCTCAGCCGGTAGGATTAGCCCCCGGGCATTTTGTCATGAAGCTCACGAACAACGGTTTGAGCGTGATCTGCGCAGGCACCATCAATCCACTCTCATCACCGGCTTTCAGCGTATCGGGGCACATCACTCCCCCATCGGGCAAGAGTGCCCAATATGTTCTCGTGGAGATCGACCGGCATCACTTTAACCCGAATTTCTGGCAGGCACTTACCGACGCTTCGGGCAACTATACCATTTATTTGACTGCTGACACCGCCGGAAATCCGTGGAATCTCCGCGTGGCAACTCAATTTGCTCCCAGTATCCTGACACCGACAGACACGAATATCGTGATCAATCAGAATCTGTCGGGGCTCAATTTCACATTTATCTCTGCGGCGGCGCAGGTTGCTGGAACGTTGAAGGATGAGCTCGGAAATCCCATTTCGGATGTCGACGTAGAACTTAATGGCAATACGGATTTCAGCATGTACACAAGCCGGACAAATGTTGCCGGTTTCTTTCAGGTGGGGCTCCCAAGCGGTGAGCTCAACGGACAAACCTGGACTGTTTCGTCCACGTCACCGCAGCAGTTCACCACGACAGCGTTACTTGCGCGGTTCTCTCTTCCGGTTATCAACTACGGCGACAGCCTCTATCGTAACCTGGTAGTGTACAATGTGAATTCGTTCATCAAGGGATACGTCCAGGTCACAGGATTTCCTTTTCCGGGAAGGATTGGCGTCAGTGCTCAGACCGATTCCGCAACAGCGTATGTGCTCTCGGATTCCGCAACAGGATCGTTCACGGTTGGCGTATCCAATAAACTCTCCCATTACCTGATGGGCATAGGTAATTACCTTCTTCCACCCGGTGGTTTTATACCAATCGTGTATGCCAATCCAGGAGACACGGGTGTCGTGATCAATATTACCGATGGAGTTGTAGACCGTCTCCCGGGAATCCCGAAACAGTTTGGTCTCGGGCAGAATTATCCGAACCCGTTCAACCCATCGACACAAATCACTTACGATTTGCCCAAGGCAGAATATGTGCATCTGACTGTCTTTTCTCTTCTCGGGCAGGAAGTCTCCCGGCTTGTCGACCGGCAGCAGGATCCCGGGAACTATCGGGTGACGTTTAATCCCCTCAATCTTCCTGCGGGCGTCTATTTCTATGAGCTGAAGGCCGGATCGTACACTTCGGTCCGAAAGATGCTGTTGATAAAGTAAAGAAAGAGTAGTACCTTAGTTCCGGGGTTCGGGGACAGAAGTTTCCGAACCCCGGCGTCTTATTATAGAACACTTCCAAGGGGTCACGACATGCAACCAGAAACTGAAACACTGACGAGGCATGAATTTCCCTCCTCTCAGGTGGAGACACTGAACAACTACGTCAACGGCACCACTGTCCAGCCACACGGGCACTCCACACTTCCTGTTTTAAATCCCTCTACCGGAGAAGAGATCGCAACTGTTCCTCTTTCGGAAGCGTCGGACGTAAAGACTGCGGTTGCGGCTGCACGTGCTGCCTACCCGAAATGGTCGGCAATGCCGGTGAAAGAGCGGGCACAGGTTTTTTACCGCTACAAGAGATTATTGGAAGATCATGCCAACGAACTCGCTGCGCTCGTTCATCGGGAGAATGGGAAGATCATGAGTGAAGCGATGGCAGAGATCGAAAAGTCGATCGAGGTCACCGAGTTTGCCTGCTCGATCCCGCAGTTGATCGGCGGAGAGGTTCTGGAAGTAAGTCATGGAGTAGAGTGCCGGATCGATCGTTTCCCGGTGGGGGTCGTTGCCTGCATAACGCCGTTTAATTTTCCGGCGATGGTACCCAACTGGACGATTCCGAACGCGCTCGTGCTCGGCAATACGATGGTCCTGAAACCGTCGGAGGTTGTTCCCCTGAGCGCACTGCGCATCGCGGAACTGCTCAAGAAGGCCGGGCTGCCCGACGGGGTATTCAATGTCGTTCACGGTGGACAGGCCGTCGTCGAAGCACTTTGCGACGATCCCGGCATTGATGCGCTGACATTCGTCGGTTCGACAAGGGTTGCGAAGCTGGTCTACGCTCGCGCCACGTCGCATCACAAGAGGGCATTATGCCTTGGAGGAGCGAAGAACCATCTGATCGTTCTACCGGATGCTCACGAAGCGATGACGGCATCGAATGTGGCGGCCTCCATGACCGGCTGCGCGGGTCAACGGTGTATGGCAGCATCGGCAATGGTTGCCGTCGGAACCGTGGATCATATTATCGGCAAGCTCTGTGAAGAAGTGCGCAAGATTGTGCCGGGACAGAATCTGGGAGCGGTTATTTCGAAACAGGCGAAAGAGCGCATCGAGCGTTATATCACGGAAGCGGAACGCGACGGGGCAAAGGTCCTGGTCGACGGCAGGGGCGCCGTGGTGAAGGGAAAAGAGAAGGGGTTCTGGGTCGGTCCGACCGTAATCGATTTCGTGAGACCGGATATGAAAATCGCACAGGAAGAAGTCTTTGGTCCGGTACTGGCGATCATGCGCGCACAGACGGTTGATGAAGCGTTGAAGATCGAAAATGCTAATCCGTACGGCAATGCGGCATCGGTATTCACACAGAGCGGTGGCATGGCACGGTACGTCTCCGAGCGGGCGAGTGCCGGGATGATTGGTATTAATATCGGCGTTCCCGTGCCGCGGGAACCGTTCTCGTTCGGCGGCTGGAACGAATCAAAGTTCGGCGCCTGCGATATCACCGGAAAGAGCTCGATCGAATTTTTCACGAGGCCGAAGAAAACGACGATAAAATGGAATCCGGAATCGAAAGTCAACTGGATGAGCTAGATTCCGCCGTCGTCTGCCGTCATCATCTCCGATCGCGGCAATCCGCCTCGGTCCGGCGTCTCTGAATAACTCCCGAATCCACCACAGGAAACGAACGATCGTATGCATACTGCTGCAAAACTCACGGCCGATCAGTACGAGAAGAATTTTTCCGAACTCCATACTGCGCTAACGAAAAACCAGGCTGTTGCCGAAGCCAACCGCTGTCTCTTCTGCTACGATTCTCCCTGCATGAAGGCCTGTCCGACGCACATCGACATCTCCACGTTCATCAAGAAGATCGCATCCGGAAATGTGAAAGGTTCCGCAAAGACGATTCTCGAATCGAACTGGATTGCGCTGACCTGCGCCAAAGCATGTCCTGTCGAAGTCCTCTGCGAAGGCGCATGCGTGTACAACGCCCGCGGTGAGCGGCCGATCGAGATTGGCCGGTTGCAGCGGTATACGATGGACTGGTATTTCGGGAAGGGGATGCCGCAGTTGTTTACGCCGGCCGCACCGAACGGGAAATCCGTGGGAATCATCGGCAGCGGACCTGCGGGCCTGGCATGCGGAGCTGAGCTTGCACTCCTCGGGTATGCTGTTACGATGTACGAGGGTCGCAATGCTGCCGGCGGTCTTGATTCGCACGGCATCGCGCCGTACAAGACAACAACTGCAGACAGTCTCAACGAAGTAAAACTCGTGGAAGGTCTCGGCGTAGTGATCCGGACAAACGCGACGATCGGAAAGACCATCCCGATCCGGGATCTTGAGCAGCGTCATAACGCCATCTTTATCGGAATAGGGCTCGGTCTTTCGCCCGATCTTTCCATTCCGGGTGAGAATCTGTCCGGAGTCTGCGATGCACTGGAATTCATCGAGCGGGTGACGAGCCGCGAATGGAAGTCCGTCGATGTCGGTCAGACGGTTGCCGTCGTCGGCGGCGGGAATACGGCAATCGATGCGGCTACGGAAGCAATACGGCTCGGCGCCGAACGGGTTCTCATGATCTATCGTCGCAGCCGAGAAGAAATGTCGGCATACGACTTTGAGTTCGAGCTTGCGAAGATCGATGGCGTCGAGTTTCACTTTCTGACTGCACCGAAACGCATTCTCGGCGCGAAGCAGGTCGAAGGCCTTGAATGCGTCCGCATGAAACTCGGTCCGCCAGACGCGAAAGGCAAGCCCGCGCCGATTCCCATCCCCAATTCCGAGTTCACGATCCCGGTCGATATGGTCATCAAGGCGATCGGCCAGCGTCCTGCCGACCACCTTTTCTCACAGATCACAAATCTGAAGATTCATGGCGGGAAAATCGCCGTTGATCAGGAAACGCTCCAGACGTCAAATCCCAAATATTTTGCCGGGGGAGATTGTATCAACGGCGGCAAAGAGGTCGTCAACGCAGCTGCGGATGGGAAGAAGGCCGCGCATGGCATTCACAAAGTACTTTTTCCTCGTTGACTGAAACAATGAGAGCTCTCTCGTACCGATCTCATGCGGTAGTGTTGTGCGTTTTTATTCTTCTCGGGGGATGCCGGTCCGGATCAGATCCTGAAACCATCCGGAAGGACATCGGGGATCAGGGAAAATTTCTCGTCGACGGTTTCAACAGGCAGAATATTGCCGAACTGATGTCGGTGTACTGGAATGGTCCGGAACTCGTTGCGATGTTTCCGGACACTACGTATGCCGGCTCGGACGACGTAAAACAGCTTTGGTGGGATCTGTTTGCAAAGGGGGAGGTTAAGCATTTCGGAATAACGGAGTCGCATGTAGAGCCCGCGGAAAGCGGGGACCTGGCATATGAATGGGGAAAATTCGACTTTTCCTACCTGCCGAGAAACGGCTCCCTTGTGGAAATGTCGGGAAGGTTCCTGCGGGTCTGGAAGAAGCAGAACAAGCGATGGGTTATTGCTGTTACAGAATCATCAGGCCTCCTGATGCCCGCAACTCCGGCATCGGCAAAACGCAATGCGGAAAAGAACAATATCTAGAAAGTATCGAGCATGGTTGACCTTTCGATAAACTGCGGCGGCATCAAGTCCCCGAATCCGTTCTGGCTCGCCTCTGCGCCGCCAACGAACTCCGCCTACCAGGTATGCAAGGCATTTGAACAGGGTTGGGGCGGGGCAGTCTGGAAAACGATCGGTGAGCCCGTCATGAACGTTTTCAACCGTTATGGAGGGATAGACTATAACGGACAAAAAATACTCGCTCTCAACAATATCGAGCTTATCAGCGACAGACCAATCGAAACAAATCTGAAAGAGGTCGCCGAGACCAAGCGGCTCTGGCCGGATCGGGCGGTCATCGTGTCGCTCATGGTGGAGTCGAAACGCGAGACATGGCACGATATTGTCAAACGAACGATTGACACCGGGTGTGATGGCATCGAGCTGAACTATGGTTGTCCTCACGGGATGAGCGAGCGCGGCATGGGAGCCGCGGTCGGGCAGGTGCCGGAGTATTGTTCGATGATTACCGAATGGGTCGCCGAGGTCTCCACCATTCCTGTCCTCGTCAAGCTGACACCGAACGTCGGGGACATCCGTTTTCCCGCGCGGGCGGCAAAGAAAGGGGGCGCACACGGGATTTCCCTCATTAATACGATCAACAGCATTATGAAGGTTGATCTCGATACTCTGGAATTCTCACCTTCGGTAGATGGAAAAGGAAGTCACGGCGGTCTGGCGGGGCCTGCGGTTAAACCGATTGCCCTGAACATGGTTTCACAGGTCGCATCGGATCCGGAGGTCCGGCTTCCGATTTCCGGAATCGGCGGCGTCTCCACATGGCAGGATGCGGCGGAATTCATTCTCGTCGGAGCTTCGAGCGTTCAGGTCTGCACGGCTGTCATGCATTACGGTTTCCGGATTATCAACGATCTTACCGAAGGGCTCTCAAACTGGATGGAAGAGAAGGGCTTTTCCACGATCGAGGAGTTCCGGGGAAAGTCTCTACGACACCTCTCGGATTTTGGGAATCTTAACCTTCTCTGCCGGACTGTGGCGCGCATCGATGAGGCAAAATGTATTCACTGCAATCTCTGCTTCATCGCCTGTGACGAGAGTGCCCACCAGTGCATCGACATGAGCGTCCAGGGCGAGCGGACACAGCCGCGCGTGAGGGAAGAGGATTGTGTGGGATGTGCTCTGTGCTACCTCGTCTGCCCGGTAGACAAGTGCATCTCGATGGTCAGGATCGATGAGGGCAAGGAGACAATGACCTGGAACGAGCTGATGAAACAGCTCCCCCAGCCGGTGACGTGGGAAGCACTTCAGCAATTTCAAAAAAAGCATCGTATCGAAATCCACTAATCGCCCGGACGTGATACCCGGGACATTTTTCTTCATTACATCAAACATCTATCAGAAAGGAGTGTTCTTTATGGCAATGTTCGAACGGGAGCAATTCATACAAAACTGGGAGAGGGAATTCCAGACCACACTGAAGGTCTTGAAGTCCTACCCCGCTCAGAAAGCGGATCTTCAGCCGCACGGAAAGTGTCCGACGGCAAAGGACCTGGCCTGGCGCATGGTTTCAGAGGAAAAGGTATTCGTCAATGGTGCATTAACCGGCAACTTCGATTTCATGAATATGCCGAAGCCGCCGGCGACATTGAACGAGATTGTTGCCACGTACGAACGGAACCATCAGGAGAATGTCGGAAAAATCAGGAAGATGAGCGATAACGACTTCAACAAGATGGTCAAGTTCATGGTCGCGCCGAAGACGCCGGGCGATGTCCGCAGCGGCGATACGCTTTGGATGATGATGATGGATACCATTCATCACCGCGGTCAGTTTTCCATCTACCTGCGCATGGCAGAAGGCAGAGTACCGTCGATCTACGGTCCATCGGGCGACGAGCCCTGGATGTAGCCGGCCTGTCAGGCCATACGGTTAAGAAAACCCCGGTTCGTTGATTTCGGATCCGGGGTTTTTTGCTTCAGGTGAGTAGCCGCCTCCGTTCTACGATCCATTCGCCATGTGACAATCTTTTGGAATTTTGTTACATTCCACCAACACTTTGGCAAAGGAGAATCCATGTCCACGCTGATCAAGAATGCCCACATCATAACCGCTGAACAGAATTACACTGCGGATATCTACATCGAGAAAGAGAAGATTCGTGCAATCGGAACCGGTCTTCCGATGACATCCGACACAACCATCGATGCAAAAGGGAAATATGTGATACCCGGCGGCATCGATGTTCACACACATCTCGAAATGCCGTTCGGCGGAACCACCTCGAGCGATGATTTCGAAACAGGAACCCGCGCCGCGGCATTCGGTGGCACCACAACGATTGTCGATTTTGCCATCCAGTCGAAGGGAATGAAAATGCGCGAAGCCCTCGATATCTGGTGGAAGAAGGCGGAAGGAAAGGCGTGTACGGATTACGGACTTCACATGATCATTACCGATCTTCCCGATGCCCATCTCGAGGACATGAACGAAATGGTACGGGAAGGGCTTTCCAGCTTCAAACTCTTCATGGCGTATCCGGGAGTATTGATGGTCGACGATGCCACGATTTTCAAGGCGATGCGGAAAACCGCGGAGAACGGTGCGCTCGTCTGCATGCATGCCGAGAACGGCAGTGCCATCGATGTGATCGTCAAGAAAGCAATTGCCGATGGAAAGAGAACACCGATCTATCATGCACTGACACGCCCGACAACGGCAGAGGCGGAGGCAGTGAACCGGGCGATCGCCCTTGCGGAAATTGCCGGTACGCCCGTCTATATTGTCCATCTTTCCAGCAACGATGCCCTGCTGCGTGTGGCCGAAGCGCGCGACAAGGGTGTCCTGGCATATGCAGAGACCTGTCCGCAGTATCTGTTCCTCTCCGTCGAAGATCTGGACCGGCCCAACTTCGAGGGAGCAAAATTTGTATTCACGCCGCCGCTGCGGGAAAAATGGCATCAGGAAAAACTCTGGGATGGCCTGCGAACCAACACCCTGCAGATTGTGTCGACCGATCACTGCCCGTTCTGCTTCAAGGAGCAGAAGGAAATGGGGAAGGATGATTTCACGAAGATACCGAATGGCGGACCTGGAATTGAAAACCGCCTCCAGCTGCTCTATGAAGGTGGTGTGAATCAGAAACGCATCTCCCTCAACCGATGGGTCGAAATCACCTCGACGACTCCGGCAAAAATGTTCGGCATGTACCCGAGGAAAGGAACGATTTCCATCGGCAGCGATGCCGACCTTGTCCTCTGGAACCCGAATGCCGATTATTTGATTTCTGCCAAGACGCATCATATGCGCGTCGATTATTCGATGTTCGAGGGATTCAGGATTAAGGGGAACGCTGAGACCGTTCTCTCACGGGGTGAGGTGATTGTTGACAAAGGCCAGTGGCTGGGAAAGGCCGGACGGGGACAGTTCGTCAAGCGCGATGCATTTGCCGGCGCCTGGCGCTGACCAAAGAGATCGGCTGATCGACGAAACGTGGGTTACGGGAGCTCATTCATAAAAGAGCATAGGAGGCATATTGTGCCGAGCAGAATCTCAGTTGCTGCACTCTTCCTGCTGATCGGGTTGAGCCACACCATTCTTCCGGGCAAACCGGGTTACCGCCAGGGATTGGCTGCGGTGACTGCGCGGGATTCACTTCTGAACGTTGATCGCGAGTTCAACAATGTCGCAGCAGAAAAAGGGTTTGTCGAGGCATTTCTGGAATTCATGGCCGACGACGCGATGTTGTTTCCGGCAGGATCCGAACCGGTTTCCGGAAGAGACAACATCCGGAAGCATCTCTCCGAAGGTTCAGAAGGTGCGACACTGACTTGGATGCCGGTATCAGCAGATGTCTCGGTCTCATCGGATCTTGGATATACCCGCGGCACTTCGGAATACCGATACCTGGACAAGGACAAGAACCCGGCGGTTCATTATGGAAAGTATGTGACCGTGTGGAAAAGGCAGCCGGATGGCAGGTGGAAGTTCATCCTCGATATCGGAAATGCGAGTCCGCCCCCGGTCACGAAGTAACGTACAATGATGAGTGCAAGGTTGACGGGCCGATTTTTTCTCCCGGGCGGAGCACTTCGGGCTGCGCTTCTCCTTCTGACGCTCGCCACTTCAGCGTTTCCGCAACCACCATCCGAGAAGGGCAGTCATTTTCTCCCGAATGACCTCGTCGCTCTTACCTCGCTGGATTCCACCATCCGGCTGGACATCCGATATGCAACGTCTGCGAACTTCATGCACCGTCCAATGTATCAGCGAGCGGCGGCATTTCTTCAGCGGCCTGCAGCCGAAGCTCTTGTGCGCGTCAGCCGGGCCGTCCATAAACACGGTCTGGGCTTGCTGGTGTTTGATGCATACCGCCCCTGGTCGGTCACAAAACAGTTCTGGGACGAAACACCTACCAACCAGCACAACTTCGTTGCAGACCCGAAGAAAGGATCAGTTCACAACCGCGGATGTGCCGTTGACCTTTCGCTCTATGATAGAACCTCGGGCAAGGAGATCATCATGCCGAGTCCTTTTGATGACTTCACAATCAACGCCTCCCCAAATTTCTCCGGAGGAACAAAAAATCAGCGGGCAATGCGCGATCTTCTCCGCCACGCCATGGAGCGCGAGGGATTTCGGGTCGACAAGAATGAATGGTGGCATTTCAGTTATCGGGAGTGGAGACGATATCGTGTGCTCGATATCCCCTTTGAAAAGATATCGTTATGAAACCAGTGACCAATCAGGACAGTTCGGCGCAGGCGCTCGATCCGCTGGAACGGTATGTGCCGCTGCTCTTCAAGATTGCCGTCTACGTTCTCCTCACGCTTGTGTTCTACCAGGCAGAAACGACATTCATCCAGTATCATCCCGGTCAGTACTGGCCCGGATTTCTCGCAGTACTCCGATCCCTGATCTTCCTTCCTCTTCATGAGGGCGGGCATTTTCTCTTCATGTTCTTCGGGAGAACGCTTTACATTCTGGGAGGATCGTTCTGGCAGATCATGTTCCCGTTCCTCTGGTTCCTCATTGCCCTCCGGCAGAGATCCGAAGTGGCACCGTTCGCTCTCTTCTGGATGGGAGAGAATATGATGGATGTCAGTCTGTATATCCGCGATGCCGCATACCGCGCCCTCCCCCTGCTTGGCGGAGACTCTTCAGGACATGACTGGTTCAACCTGCTCTCTTCGTGGCATGCAGTACCGATGGCCGACGATATTGCGGACATTGTCTATTATTTAGGATTCATCATCAGCGCAGGTTCGATTGTGGCAGGATTTCTGCTGGCATTCATCAGATTTTTTAAGAGCGCATCGAAGGTTCCGGTCGTAGTACCAAGCGGCTCAGTTTCACGTGAGAAACTCGAACTCGAGGAAAAACTGAACGAGGCGCTGCGGACGAAAAAGGAGGAGGGGAATGTTGCAAATAAGCAGGGGCTATAAAAAATCGAGCCCGACCCTTTCACGGATCGGGCTATCCCCTGACATTAGTGTAAGTTGCGGAGTATCAACTTACAACCCCAAGTAAATA
>DATIXJ010000089.1:0-16712 GCA_035518715.1 Bacteroidota bacterium
TTCTCTGACGAATCCCGCTCTGAGAAATGCCGAGAGGAATCCCGTCCACGCAAAAGCCGCGGGCATGTTTGTTGAGTAGGGGATGACGGGATAGGCCTCGAGAATCTTCGCTCCGTATTTCTTACAGTGCGCTGCAACGCCTTTGAGGATATCCGACGAGTACCCCTTTCGCCGGTATTCCCTTGCAAGGAAGAAGCAGACGATCGACCAGACCTGTTTGTTGTCGATGGGCTTCAGGACGCGGCTGTGTTCCAGGCGGGTAAATGATTCGCGTGGAGCAACTGCACACCAACCCATCGGCCTGCCGTCTGCATACACCAGAATGCCGGTCTGCTCGCGGTTCTTCACGAGACGGTGCATTGCGCGTTTGTTGCCGGACCCCTTTTGTGCCTCAAACTCCTTTCGGGAAATTCGCCACGACATGCACCAGCATCCCCCGCATGCACCCCGCTCGCCGAAGAGCGTCTCAAAATCCCTCCAGCGTTTGGGTTCGAGAGGATGGTAGGTAAGTTTCACCTTCCTCTCAGGATTTTGAATGCTCATCCATTTCCCCCTGTTCCAGATCTCCGATCGTTTTCATTAATTCATTCCATTCGGCGTATGCCCGATCCATCCGAATCCTGATCTGGGCATACTCCTGTGTCGTCGATTTCGCCGCATTTCCGTCCTTATAAAAATCCGGACGCGCCATGGTCTCTTCAATTTCCTTCTTGCGGGATTCCATGTGCGAAATTTCCGATTCGAGCTTTTCCAGAGAGCTCTTGTACGGCCTCAGTCGACGATAGCGGCGCTGACGCTCTTCCGCCTCCGCGCGCTTCACTTCCTTGCCGGACTTCCTCGCATCATGAGATGATCCTGATTGCTGATCAGGACGAATATATTCCCCCGACTGGAATTCTGCCTTTTTTTTCTGAACATATTCTGATACGTTCCCCGGATAGAATCGAATCCTACCGGTGCTGATCTCCAGCACTTTATTGACGAGAGGATCAAGAAATGACCGGTCATGCGAAACGATTACAAATGTCCCGGTATACTTCCGGAGGGCTTCCTGGAGAATTCGCTTGGAACGCATGTCGAGATGGTTCGTCGGCTCGTCCATAATCAGAAAATTTGCGGGCCGAAGAAGCATCTTGGCAAGAGCCAGGCGACTCTTTTCACCGCCGGAAAGAACTGCCACTTTCTTGAAAACATCGTCGCCGTGGAAGAGGAATGATCCAAGGAGCGTCCGCAGATGCTTCCGGATTTCACCGGTCGCGGCATCATCGACAACCTCCAGTGCTTCTTTGGAGGGGTCGAGCTCTTCCGCCTGGTGCTGTGCAAAATAGGAAAGGATAACATTCTGACCTTCAGTTCTCATCCCCGCATCAATCGTCTCGGTTCCTGCAAGGATCCGCGCAAAAGTGGACTTGCCTGCGCCGTTGATGCCCACAACCGCAATCCGGTCGCCCCGTTCGATGCGGCATGCGAGACGTTCGAACACTTTTTGTTCCCCATACGACTTGTACACGTCCCGCACTTCCATCACGACGAGTCCGCTTGGCCGGGGTTCCGGAAACGTGAAGGAAACCTCTTCTTCTTCTCCTTCGACCTCAATTCTCTCGATCTTGTCGAGCGCCTTGATGCGGCTCTGAACCTGGCGTGCCTTAGTCGCCTTGTACCGGAACCGGTCGATAAATTCCTGTGTGTGCTTCAGCTGTTTCTGCTGGTTCCTGTACGCGTTCAACTGCTGCTCCCTGCGGAGCATTCGTTCCTGCTCATAGAACGTATAGTTGCCGGCATAAATCTCCATCTTCCGGTTGACGAGCGCCAAGGTCTTTCGGGAGAGATTATCGAGAAATGCCCTGTCGTGGGAAACAAGAATTATTCCCCCTCCGTAATTCTGCAAGTATTCTTCGAGCCATTGCAGTGACTCGATATCCAGATGATTCGTCGGCTCGTCGAGAAGAAGGAGGGAGGGTTCCCGCAGGAGAAGTTTGGCAAGCACGATACGCATTTGCCAGCCCCCGCTGAATTCGGTCGTTGGACGGGTAAAGTCCGTGGTCCGAAATCCCAGCCCCATCAGGACTTTCTCGATCTTCGATTTCATCCGGAACGCGTCCAGGTCCTCGAGCCGGTGCTGAAGGTTTCCGTACGTTTCCAGCACTTCCGCGTATTCGTCACTCGTATGATCCATTTCGGAAAAACGGCGGTGAGCTTCAAGCAGTCCGTTCCGGACGAGGAGAATATCGTCGAACGCGGTCTCTGCTTCCTGATATAACGTGAGAGTCGTTCCGACGATCCCATCCTGTGGAAGATAACCGACGGTGACGTAGCTTGCCTTCTCGACAATGCCGGTTTCCGGTTCCGCGAGTCCTGCGATGATTTTCAGAAGCGTGGATTTTCCCGCACCGTTTGAACCAACCAGTCCGATTCTGTCGTGAGTGCCGATGGTCAGCGAGAGATCCCGGAAGAGTGTGTTTCCGGCAAACTGTACGGAGATGTTCTTAAGGGAAAGCAAGAGATCGATGCCAGAATGAAAAATCAAAAAGAAAAATTAGCGAAACAAAACTCACCCATGAGACCAAGAGTCGGACCCGTTCCGCAACTTGATGAGAATATACGAATTCCGGAGGAGAGAATTGAGGGAAGTGGGTCGTTCGGAAGCAGATCAGGAGAATGAAATCAGCCCACCGAAGGAGTGATCGGAAACGATGTGCCCGCGAAAGATCTTGCAGCCGAATCAGAGTCGAAGCTGTTGGTGAATCTGACGCCGGTAAAGATCGTGGAGTATTCCTGCAAGAAGAAAAAGAAAGCCCGGGGCTGAGAATCCGATGAACCAGAGCCCGCCGGGGAATTTCCCATCAAATACAAAGAGCGCTACGTAGAAGAGGCCGAGAGAGATGATCGTCACGCGTCCGCCGAGCCGTTCCCATTTCCATGCGAGAACCATGCCGATGACGATTCCGGCCGGGAAGAACATCAATCCGATAATATCCCTCACCGCCATGCTGGTTGCCTTTCCCGATGGAGATCCTTCCCCAAAAACCATCATCAGGAGAATGACGATGCTCACGATGCTCGTGATCTTTGCTGTCCACTCGATTGCATCACCCAACCCATGCACACGGCTCGACCAGATCTTCTTCATAGAGACCCCTGTGAAAGTTCGGGATACGCGGAAAAACCAAACATCTGTGTGTAATATACAAATCTCTTTTCAATAATGCGACCCGGATGTGGTGATTTCCCCGATCCGTCAGCGGCGATCGAAGCGAGCACTCTCCATGCTCACACACATGGATTTTCTTCCGGTGAAATGAATCTCAGAATTGAGAGAGGCCCCGAAATAGCTTCGAATTATATATTTTCCATCGTGCGAGGCGAAACTGAATTGCATTTGAAATACATCCCAATCCGTATCGTACGCTTCGGGTGAAGTTGATTGATGATGCCTCGGGAAAATATTTTGCGGGACAGGTGATTTCTCCGACGCGGAAATTTACAAACAGGATTTGCGAGAGCATCTCATTGTCAAAGACATAATCATCCGAATTCGTGGCGATGGGAATCGTCTTGAGGACCTTCCTCGTGAATGCACGATAACCGGTATGATATTCCGACAGCTTTGCGCTGAGAAAGAGATTCTGGATGGCGGTAAGGAGACGGTTGCTGACATATTTATAGAGAGGCATACCTCCCTGCAGGGCTTTCCCTCCGAGAATGCGCGATCCGAGTACCACGTCGAACTCGCCGGATTCGAGAAGAAATGCCATTGCTGAAATGAGCTTCGGTGTGTACTGATAATCGGGATGGAGCATCACAACAATGTCCGCTCCATGCTCGAGTGCGTAACGGTAGCATGATTTCTGATTGCTGCCGTAGCCCGAATTTGTAGCATGTGTTACCGTGAAGATGCCGAGCCGTTTTGCGATTGCAGCCGTCCGGTCGGTGCTGGCGTCATCGACGAGGATCACCTCGTCCACGATGTCGAAAGGGATTTCGCGGTAAGTCGTCTCAAGAGTCTTTTCGGCATTGTAGGCGGGGAGGACGACAAGGGTCTTCTTATTTCTGATCATGGAATTTCTTGAATGTTCAGAATCAGACGTTCGGGGAAGTTCAGTAGGGCGACTAACCTTTCGGGCGAACCATGGTCCTCACCGTGAATTCCGCCCCGGCAAGCTCGGTCACCTTTTCGAGGCGCTTCTTTGCTTCCGTTGCCGATGCCTCACAGCAGGAGGTAAAACCGCCCAAGCGTGTGCCGGAGCCGTCGGATTCAAGAAAAATGATCGGCTCAAGCTCATGTTCCGAACATTGCAGCGGTCCGAGGGCATTGGAGATTTTCGCTTTCAACTGGTCGAAACTTTTCCGGAGATTCACATCGGTCACGTCGCCGGGTTTCGTTACCTTGCCGTTCAATTTGTAGACAAAATTTGCCATAGCGCATTCCCGTGTCCTGATGTTTACTGATGCAATTCTCCGAAAAAGTCGTTACAAATTTCTGAAAACACAAATCGGCGGAGGCTGATATCAGGAAAGAGCAGAAATCGCTCAGAGAATGATCGCATAACAATACACGTCGCTGAGCCCTACCGACCCAAGGTTTGGAAACCGTTCATAGCTGCGCAATATCCCTTCCCTCAGGAATCCGCATTTTTCCAGAACGTGCCATGATGCACGGTGATCGGTGTGGCAGAGAGCGTACAGCTGTTTCACATTCAACCGGGAGGCAAGCTTGACCATTGCATGCAGGGATTCGGTTGCATATCCCTTTCCCCATGCATCCCTTGCAAGGATATAGCCGGTCATCGCCCGACCGGATGTTTCAAACGACAGGCCGGTACCGCCGATGAGCTGGTTTGTTGTCTTGATGCGTATGAGGAAGGGGCCCGCGGGCCATTCATTCCATGCTGCGTCGCTCTTCGTAAGAAATGCTTTCGCGTCATCATGCGTTTTGTGGGTGGGAAAACAGACGTAACGCGTGACATCGGGATCAGATGCATATCCGCGAAAAATTTCCTCCGCATCCTCCGCACGCGGACGGTGGAGAATCAGTCGTTCAGTGTACAGATGCACATCCAGTGTCATGAAAACACCCTCTGAAGCTCACGACCCCTTATGCTTGCCGAATCCGGGCATCCGTGTTGTACCCTCCTCCTCCGACGGGCTTAAGCTTTTCAATCCAGATCTGTTCCAGAAGCGTCAGTTCATCCTCAAGGTTGAAATTCGGATCGTCTTTCACCTTGACGACCTCAAGGACTTCAAAAACGAATTTGTCGGCTCCGTACAAGTTCCAATCACCCTGGAGCGCGGCGTTCCGGTGCCGGCCGATGGTGAGCATGAACTTATGGCTGTTGAGCGGACCTTCGAGATTCAGGCTGCTGCCGAGATAGATTTTGCCGTTTGCAATATTCCGGATCTGAAAAATCCCGGCCGGCTTTTTTCGTTCCTTGTATTCCCGTATTGCATCCTTGCGCGATTTCATTCGATGATCTCCTGCGATTCCGTCCTTATCGATTTCTGCGTTCTCTTGCGCTCTATCAGTCGGCCAAGAGGAATTCCCGCACTTATCCCACCAAAGACGAGGATGAGTATATTGACCGTTCGCAGGGGAGTTCCCAGGATGTCGAAACCCGCAAGGAGCACGATGACAACGGAAAGAGCGATTTGTGCTATTTCCCGTATCAGAGATCGGTTCCTAGTATTTCTGTTGCCGAGCATACTGTTTCTGATTTGATGAATGATTGGACTCGCATTGCTTCGAACCGGCTGATATGCATGTTCTGCCGGGCGGATCCAGATACCGTATTTTCCCCGATTCGTACTTTGGGGATTATCTGCAATATTCCATCCAAGGTACAAATCGGATGTGAATTCGACAACATGCAACTCTTGAAGAAGGAATTCTCCGGGGTCTAGAATTTCTGCACAAACTTCTTCAGTTTTTCGATCGATTCCTCCAGAACCTTTGTTACACCCGCAACGTCTTCGGCAATCTGCGGTCCGATCGTTCGTTTCGCGTGTTCCTTTTCCAGTTCCAGGATGAACAATGCGACCTTCCTGCGGTCAGCAACACTGAGATCCTTGATGGCGGCCTGGATTTCTTCCCTGGTCATGAATACCTTTCCTTCCTGATAGATGAATGGAGTCTGACAACTTTTTTGATGGCTCAAGAGGAGAATCGGGCTCTTCCTGAGGCGGATTTGGATCGTCAACTATCGTGCAGGTGCCGCAGTATTCTCACTCAGATACATTCCGGATTGCACGACGCGGGCGGGTAAAGCCGAAGAAAATCGCCGGAGGTTCTGCACGAGTTCCCTGAGCTGCGACGGCTGGACAGCATAGATCGAAACGATATCGTCTCCGCAGATGACATTATCAAGAATCTTCCATTGCCCGGCCCGTATCCAGGAGGAAGGCACTCCATGCATGTTGCCTCGCTCGAACCATGAATCATAGAGGAGTGCCACACTCACGCCGTGCTCCTCGCAGATCTTTCCGATGCTCTCCGTCGTGTAGTTTCCGGCCCGCTGCAGGCGAAGTATGTCGATGCTGCCCAATCCGACCAGATCCACCAGATGAATAGTTCCGAGATACGAGACTGCACCGATATCGTTGACAGCCACCGCCGCTCCCGGATAATTCTGTCGAAGAAAGGTCCCCATCTGATATTGCTGCTCGTAAATGTTCCTGCTGGCGGTGGGAGTAGTGGAAAAAGCATCCCGGCTCCGCGCGCCAAGCGGAAAAGCAGGGAGGAGAATGCAGAGAACGACCATGAAGGTGGCGAGGTTCCTTTGTGCGCGAGTTGTTTCTGCACGGTTGGAAAATGTCCGGAGTTCGAGGAGTGAGGAAGCCAACAGGATACTGCCCGATGCCACGAGGTATGCTTCATACCTGAAGAAATATCCGATCCTTCCGAATACCAGATGTGCGACCGCCATCAAGACGTAAAGCGACAACAGACTGCCCGCTGATTTCCAAAAGCTTCTCCCGCGCATCAGCAACATGGCCAGAACCAGAATGGCGGAGAGCACGAGACATGCGAGATGAGGTCCATCGGTGATATTCTTCCAGAATATTTGGAGAACGTGTTCGAGAGAATGAACGATGGACGGGAGAGGATTGGTCGGCGTTGAGCTTGTCATGCCAGGTACGAAATTTCCGCCTGCCCTGATGAAGATCGAGTTCGGGAGCCAGAACCAGCCATGGGCGACAGAGATTGCCTGATACAGGACGAGAGGCACAACAGCCGAGAGCACGAGCGCGCCCGCGAGTAATCTTCGCCGACGCACAGCGAGAAATACCACTGCGAGCCCGACGAGAGCGTAACTCTCATATCTCGCGAGCACGAGCGCGGCAGTAAGAAGAACGCCTTTCCAATATTGTGCGCCCGGGATGTGCAGATCCTCCGCCTGAATGACCGGTTTCAGATATTGGATGAATACAATCACAAGGAGGATGTGGAGTGCGTGTTCCATGCCCGAAAACACAACAGCCCACATCGGTGTGAGAAACATAACAGCGAGGAGCGAAGAAAAAATCGCCCAGCTTTTTAATCCGGATTGAAGAAGAAATCTGTACGCAACGATCAGAATGAGACAGGCAAGAACGAGATTGACGATAAACGGAATCGCATCGTGAACCCCGAAAATTTTGAAGGCACACGCGAGAAGAATCGTCCAGAGAGGTGAAGACGACGATGACGAAAATTCGTCCGCCGTCACGCCGTAGACACCGTGCCCGGCAAGATTCTTCGCCATCGCCATGTGGATGTAGGCGTCGTCGACCGCGTAGATCAGATGACCATCGGTTTGCCGGAAGTTGGATTCCAGGACAATCCCGGCGACACCGAGGAAAATCGCTATTGCAAGTACGACAGTCCAGCGGGTTCGGACGAAGTTCGGCATCACGTTGTGGTTCGTTCCTTCATCGTGCGACGATACCGGGGATATGAACTCTTCAACTGGTTCCTCCTTGCCGGTTCTCCCGGCGGTAAGTCGGACCGGGCAGGTCAGGTACGCAGGAGTTTCTTGTACCTGATCCGGTGTGGGCGCTCCGCCTCGATGCCCAGCTGCTTGCGGCGGTGTTCCTCATACTCCGAATAATTTCCTTCAAACCAGGCAGCACTGCTCTCACCTTCGAAGGCGAGGATGTGCGTCGCGACCCTGTCGAGAAACCATCGATCGTGCGAGACCACCACTGCGCAGCCGGCAAAACTGAGGAGGGCTTCTTCGAGCGCCCGAAGTGTGTTGACATCCAGATCATTCGTCGGTTCGTCGAGCAGCAGGACATTTGCCCCCTCGCGGAGGACCTTCGCGAGATGCACGCGGTTGCGTTCTCCTCCGGACAGCGCCGTGGTGAGCTTCTGCTGATCGGGACCACTGAAATTGAAACGGGCCACATACGCACGCGAGTTCACCTCGCGGGTGCCAAGCTTGATGAGTTCTTCGC
Source organism: Bacteroidota bacterium (assembly GCA_035518715.1). Taxonomy (GTDB): domain Bacteria; phylum Bacteroidota; class Ignavibacteria; order UBA10030; family SZUA-254; genus DATIXJ01. The sequence continues at coordinate 8,431 of DATIXJ010000089.1, forward strand.
CGCCGGATATCTCGTCCCATAGCGTCTTGTTTGGATCGAGCGGGCGGTTCTGATCGACGTAGGCAACTTTGACGGTTTCGCCGAGCGAAATCTTACCTGCATCCGCTGTTTCCGCACCGATGATGATTTTGAACAGGGTGGTCTTTCCCGCGCCGTTCGGGCCGATAACGCCGACGATACCTCCGGGAGGAAGATCGAAATTCAGATCATCGAAAATCAGGTTCTCGCCGAAGGATTTGGACAAATGCTCGGCGCGGATGACAACGTTGCCGAGGCGCGGTCCCGGGGGAATATAGATCTCAAGGTCCTCATTGCGCTTCTCAAATTCCTGACCTAACATCTCCTCGTATGCCGTGATCCTGGCCTTGCTCTTTGCAAATCTTCCCTTCGGGTTTGTCCGGATCCATTCGAGTTCACGCTGAAGAACTTTCTGTCTCTTCGACTCCTGTTTCTCCTCCGTGGCCAGACGCGCCCGTTTCTGTTCCAGCCAGGAAGAATAGTTTCCTTCAAACGGAATTCCTTCTCCCCGGTCGAGCTCAAGTATCCATCCTGCGACGTTGTCGAGGAAATACCGGTCGTGCGTCACGGCAATAACCGTTCCCTTGTACTGGCCGAGATGATGTTCGAGCCATTCGACCGACTCCGCATCCAGATGATTCGTCGGCTCATCGAGAAGAAGAACGTCGGGTTCCTGCAAAAGAAGGCGGCAGAGCGCAACCCTGCGCCGTTCACCGCCGGATATGACTGAGACAGGCGTCTCCGGAGGAGGACACCGGAGGGAATCCATCGCCTGTTCGAGCTTGCTGTCGATGTCCCATGCATTGAGATGATCGATCTTCTCCTGAAGCTTTGCCTGCTCGGCCAAAAGTGCATCGAAGTCGGCATCGGGTTCAGAAAATTTCGCGCTGATAGATTCGTATTTTCTCAACAGCCCCACAGTTTCCCGTGCGCCTTCTTCGACAATCTCCCTGACCGTCTTGGCAGGGTCCAGCTCCGGCTCCTGTGGCAGGTAGCCGAAGGTAATCCCTTTCTGCGTGTTGATCTGGCCGAGGTAATCCTTGTCGACTCCGGCGATGATGCGCAACAGCGTGGACTTGCCGGCACCGTTGAGTCCGAGGACGCCGATCTTTGCGCCGTAAAAGAACGAAAGATAAATATCCTTGAGAACTTGCCGATTCGACTTGTATACTTTGCCCACGCCGATCATGGAAAAGATGATCTTATTATCCGGCATAGTTCCTGGGGCTATTAGAAATCGGTGACATGAAATTCCCCGTCGGCGGGGCGGATGGAATTATAGAGATTCCGGAGCGCCTCATATCCGATCGAGCTGCCACGCTGGGCGGAGGTGCGGTAAAAACGTGCGGCGATTCCGGTATTTTGCGGGACCCCGATCCCTTTTTCATAGCAGAAACCGAGTGCGACCTGAGCCAGAACCGATCCGTCATGATCCGCTTCCTGCAGCAGGCGCAGTGAAGCCTCTCCGGATTCCGGAGAACGCGAGGACATCAGGCGTGACACGGCGGCACGTATCTGGCCTTCCCGGCTGCCGAGATTCGCCGCCTCGCTCCATAGTCGGATTGCCTCGCCGCGGTTCTTCTCGACTCCTGTTCCCTGGGCGTACCAGAGTCCGAGCTCGATGAGGGCGTGCGGGTTTTTCTTCCGCGCTGCCGATTCCAGCATTGTGAGTGCCTGCGCCTCCGTGAGCTGATAATCGAAGTGCAGCCCGATGAGCGCCGACCAGACGAATTGTGCGTCGGGGTCGTTCTTTTCGACGGACAATTTGAGCTTCTCGAAGTACTGATGTTCGTGGACAAGATTCCACAAGAGCTCGGGTGCGCGCGGTGAGTCAAAATGCGTAGCCCGGACATAATTCACCGAGGCCTCGATAATATTGAGCGGAACATGAGTGCCGGTCTCATACCATCGGCCAAGGATGGTGAGTGCTTCGGGGCTTCCGGCATTGGCGGCAATTCTGACGAGACGAACGATCGCCGTATCCGACGACAGCGTGTCGCGTTCCAGGCTCTTCCGCTCGGACTCGAGATCCGTCGAGCCGTTCCGCACCACATCATCGACGAGAGTCGTATCGCTGACATGTGAGGATGTGTCCCTGTTAAAATCAAGATAGATCAGGCGGGTGGGTGCGGTGGGAGCCCCTCGCGTTGAGTCGCTCTTTGTCCGATCCGAACTTTCCTTCCCGATTCCCCGTTGTGCAAAGCGTGCAAGCGCCTCGAATGCCGGGCTATATCCCGAGTCCGCCGCTGCCAGAACGTCGCAATAGGCCTCCCGTTCATCCCGGGGCACCACGAGATTGTCGAGGTACATGATGCCGACGGCATACTCTGCATCGGGCATTTCATGCGCTGCGGCAAACTGAAAATTACGGAATGCTTCAAAGGGATTCCACGGAATTCCCCAGCCGTTATCCTGGAGGATCCCAAGATTGAAACAGGCTGACGGAAGCCCCTGGGCGGCGGCTTTCGCAATCCAGAATGCGGCTTTCTCCGTGTCTGGGGCAAATCCTTTTCCGGAAATATACCGTATCCCCAATTCATGCTGTGCAATCGGATCGCCGTCGTTCGCTTTCCGTACGAGCATGAACCCTTCCCACAAATCATATGAGAGATTTCCCGGGAGCACCAACGAACGGGAATCCGTCGGTACATAGCTTCGCAGGACTGGGCTGTTTGGATGCTGCTGACCGGAAGCGGGGACGAAAAGGAAAAGGAGAATAATTCCCGTAAGAAAACGAGTGGACGGCACTTGCAGGGGCAATAAAGTAATGTCTTCGGCTTGTTGATTTAGGGATATAGTTAAATATAGGAAAAAATACCATCTGCGCGAAATTCGGGGATGGAATAGAAGGGGGACGTCAGACGAACGATCGGATCGTCTCGCCGTGGGCCTGCGGATCAGGTTTTCTCGATGTCGTGGATTTTACGAAGGTCGATCCCGACTTTCTGATTGTCGGAAGAAAGGAACATGTCGGAAAATTTCCAGCCCCATCGGACTTCATGATACTTGTACGAGGAGCGCGAATGCACGGTCTGCGAAAACGTCTCGTCGGTTCCGGTAACCAGAATGAGGAACTCTGCATCCGATTCGCGGAGGGAGTCCTCGGTCTCGTTGTTCAACGGGCTGTTGCCGTCGATGGGATGGACTACAACCCAGTGAAGAGGGAAAAATACTACGCGGTCACGTTCAAGGGTAAGAGGGTAGAACTTCCGGATCGGGTTTCCCTGACGATCTTGTTCAATACGGCTCATCGTCACCGTGCAGGCAAGCTCGATCAGTTCGTTCGATCGTTCGTTTGCAATGCGAAATTCGAATGCAGTTGCGCCGCGATACGGAGCGACGATCGCATGCTGACTGTAAATGATCTGCGCGCTGGGGCGGGAGAATCGTGCGAACAGGAGTCCGGTGACCAGCGCAAATCCGAGAAGCCCGACGAGCGATTCAACAGAAACGACCAGATTTGCTGAAACGGTTGCGGGAGATACTCCGCCATAGCCGATGGTGGCAATAGTCTGAATGCTAAAGAAAAAATCCTCGAGCAATCGGTTTTCCGGCGAAAGGGTCTGGAATCCCTGGAGTGCGTCCGCGCCGCACAGGAGATAACAGAGGGCAAAAAACGCGTTGGTTGCAAAGTATCCCGCCACAATGAGGAAAAAGAACTTGCTCCACGACATAGTGATGAGTGCGTGGTAGGTATTCTGAGACCGGAAAAACGAAAGTCCCCTCCGAATCACATTGAAGGAGCCGTCCCGGTTCAGGAAGCGAACGCGGCTCTTCTCGGCTACCCGTGATCCGAGTCCCAGATCACGGTTGATGTCGTCTTGTAGTGGTGTAACCGCCATGATGAGGTGCGGATCTAATCCTTGTGGCCGGCGTACATTTTCTCTCCCGCCTCCACGCGGAACGGCAGATGATTTTGGGCGGGGGGGATCGGGCAGGTTGCAAATTCCGTGAAGACACACGGCCAGTTGTACGCCTTGTTGAAGTCCAGAATCACCTTCCCGTTTGCGTCGGGCAGCGAAGTATAGACCTGTCTTCCCATGCCGTAGGTTTCCTTCCCGCTTGTTTCATCGCTGAACATGATGAAGAATTCATTATCGGATCCGGTTTCCATGACAACGTCCAGCCGCTGGGTCTTGCCGTCTTGTGTGAAGACCAGAGCACCGGGGCACGAATCCTCTTCAACCGTTTTGATCATAGTGGCGATCCTGATCTTCTTCGCGGGGGTGTAGGGTTCGAATCGCGCCTCGTAAAGGTAATCGGCGTTCACCGGATAGTAATCCAAACCCTTGAAATTCAACCGCGTCGGGCTCTGGGAATCCTTCACCCGAACTCCCAGTTGTCCCGCTCGCTTGATAATATAAAAGCTCACCGTTCCGATACGGACGATCGTCGGGTCGTTCGCACCTTCTCCGTCGTCCTGGAGAACCGCGGAGGTTACCGAGGAATCTTTGATCTTCACTTGCGCGCCGGGATTCGCATCCAGATGAATGACACCATGGTTGAGTGTGAGAATTCCGGCAACAGGCGGAGTTGCACCTGCAGGCAGGATGACAGTGTTCGTCGTGTCGGAACCGAATGAGTTCTTTCCTTCTTTCAGCCAGTAAAGTCCCACCAGGGTGAGCCACCCATTCTCACTTGTCAGACGCTGGAGCCGGGTCGCCTTCCAGCTTTCCATTTCTTTCTTATAGGCGCCGAGGTCGAAATTGTCGGAGGAATTCGTGCAGCCGGGCTGAATGCCGGAGATGAGGATGCATCCCAGAATAATCCTAAGGATCGTGAGTTTTTTCATGCGTCTGCGCGGATCAGTGGGACATGAGAGATTGAGATGAAAAAGTAATGAACTCCCGCACAAGGTGCAACTTGCCGGATGAAGGGACAGGATCTACCGTGTTACGAAGATCCTGAAGCCGAAGGCCGGGAGGGTGACCGGGAAGGGAGATGCGGGTTCCATATCTGATTCAGTTCCGGAAAATAGTTCGGTGAGGCGAAGTCCGTTCCCGTGAGAAAATACCGCCGAATCGGAAACGTTGAGTGTTGTCGAAACCTCTGCATGTGAGAGGTTGACTACCGTTAAAACCTGATCAGTGTCGAGCTTCCTCCAAAATGCGAAAACCTGACGATCGTTCAAGGTGGGTACGTGAAGATATGCCCCGCGCGAAATTGCCCGATGTTCCTTCCGAAGTGCGAAGAGAGAGGTGTAAAGTTTTCCCATTTCATGGGAACGGTTCCAGTCGACGCTCACTTTTTCGAAAAGTCCGAGTTTCCTGTCGTTGGCAACTTCTTCGCCGGTGTACAACAACGGCACGCCGGGAAGTGTATTGATCAGGACGGCAGTAAGCTTTAGTCTATCGGGTCCGAACTTGAGCACCGCGGGAGAATCCCACGCATTCTTATCATGGTTCGTGTTGAATCGCAGGCGCAGAGATCCCTCCGGATAGCGCTGCTCATCGTCATTCACCAGAGAGTCAAGTGCCGCTGCGGATCGATCTCCCTTCAGTAATGGCGAAAGCATATCGTACAGGTTCCAGGAGTAGGTTATGTCGAAGGCAGAGACGTGATGTTCCGGTTTCGATCCTTCGGAAAGCATGAGAACGGGTTTGATGCTGTCGAGTTCTTTTCTCGCATCAACCCAAAAATCAAGCGGTACGAGCTCCGCAACATCACACCGGAATCCGTCGATACCCACATCACGAACCCACCAGCACATCATCTCCTTCAGATAGGAACGCAGGGCCGGTTTCGAAAAATCCAGAGCGGCAACATCGGTCCAGTTTGTATTGGGAGAGATGATCTTTCCCGCTGCATCATGTTTGTACCAATCCGGATGAGTTTCGATCAACGCGTTATCCCAGGCCGTATGATCGAGAACGAGATCGATGATGACGTGAAGACCGTTATCATGGATGGTCTTGACGAGCGTCCGAAAGTCAGCGAGTGTCCCGAATTCCGGATTGACATCATAATAATCACGCACAGCATACGGACTGCCGAGTGTTCCCTTCTTCAGTTTCACTCCGACGGGGTGAATGGGAAGAAACCAGACAACGGTTATGCCCATCGCTTTCAATTCGGGAATACGTTTCTGGAATCCCGCAAATGTGCCTTCCGGTGAAGCGGAGCGGAGATAGGCAGAGTAGATTACCGCATCACGGACCCAATCTGCGCTTTGACGAGCCGGAGGAAGGTTCGTCGCTGATCCCCCAGCACGGGGATGGTCTTTGGCAAATGCCTTCACGGCGAATGCAAGTATCAGGATTGCTGTGAGAGGGAAGACGAACGAGAGAATGACTTTGAACATGAAGATCGATCTTCGCCTGCACCATCCCGTCCGTCCCTTTCTGTAGAGAAGGGCCGGACGAGACGAGATGCATTCAAGCTAAGGGTGTGTTCTATTTGATTTCGAGTAACTCGACTTCGAATACGAGCGTGGCATTTGGTCCAATGAGTCCGCCTGCTCCCCGTTCGCCATACGCGAGCTCGGGCGGAAGGAAGAGCTGCCATTTTGATCCGACAGGCATCAGCTGGAGGGCTTCGGTCCATCCCTTGATAACGCCGTTCAGCGGAAATTCAGCCGGCTGGCCTCTCTTGTAGGAATTGTCGAATTCTGTTCCGTCAAGGAGTGTCCCGCGGTAATTCACACTCACTGTCTGCGTGGCGGAAGGCTTCTTTCCCGTTCCCGCTTTCAGAATTTTATACTGGAGACCGTCGGGAAGTGTCACAACACCATCCTTGGTCTTATTGGATGCAAGAAATGCTTCTCCCTCTTTCTTGTTCTTATCGGATTGTGTTTTCATAGCGTCCTGGTGTTTTGCCATTACTTGTTGCTGGAAATTTGTCATGCATGCCTGTACCTGTTCCTCCGTCAATGCCGGTGGTACACTGTCGATAATATCCCGGATTCCTCTTCCAAGGAGTACGGGGTCGATATCAATCATCTGCTGCTTGAGGTTTCTTCCGACATCGAGCCCAATGCTGTAGCTGACGCTGTCTTTCTGAGTCTTCAGCTGGACTTTCTCCTGTGTATTTCCCTGGCAGGCGGCAAATACAATCGCGAGGACTCCCAACCATACATATTTCATGAAAAATCCTTTCGTTGTGGAAAATTGCGGAGGCAGGCATTTCCTGATTCCATGCACAAATTACGATTTTCCTGCGGGCTTTCCAAATTCCGGCACCATCAACATCCGTATTGATATTCTCGCGGAATCCTCTATATTGCGTCAGGAAAATTTGATCTTGTCCGTGTCACACGATGCGGACAGTGATCGCTGAATCATGCTGAATTACATCTGGCTCATACTGATCATTGCAGGAATTCTCGTGGCGGTCGGGAACGACTGGCACGATCTCTCGAGTGATCGATACCACAACGGAGAAGAAGATTTCGTCTCCATCCAGCTGGAGAATCTCAATAGTGCCGAGATCCGGGTGAACGTTACCTACCCCTGCCGGATTACGCTTACAGGTGCGAATCACCTTGCCGGGACTACCGAAAGTATGGCTGCAAGCTCTCCCCAAAGCGGCGAACTCACGGTGACAGGCAGGAACTCGGGATCACTCAAAATATTCGTGACAGAAGATGCGCCGTCTGTTTGGAAGGATCGGCTTTCGGCTCAGAAGAATCAGAACTTCATTGTCGGACAGGTCGGCTGGAATGACACGAAGGGTGCAGCTCTTGAGCATGCCGCAGTAACATTCGATCCGATAAAATTTCTGTACCTGAAATCGGTTACCAACGACGGCATCATCGGCAATGCGAAGACTGCAGTCGAGCTGGCCATCGGTCTCATTGGCATCATGGCTCTCTGGCTCGGGCTGATGAGGATCGCCGAGAAGGCGGGGCTTGTTGCCGTGCTTGCCAGGATCCTGAAACCCGTCACAACGAGAGTATTCCCGGATGTTCCCGCGGATCATCCCGCCATGGGTGCGATGATCATGAATATTTCCGCCAACATGCTCGGTCTGGCAAACGCTGCGACACCTCTCGGGTTGAAAGCGATGGAGGAATTGAATTCGCTCAACAGGAAGTTGGGGACTGCGACGGATGCGATGTGTACGTTTCTTGTAATCAACACGAGCAATGTCCAGCTGATACCCGCAACGGTCATTGCGCTTCGCGCCGCAAGCGGTTCGGCAAATCCCGCTGAAATACTCGGACCGGTTCTCGTGGCAACGGCGGTCGCACTGGTCGTCGGCATCACAACTGTGAAGCTTCTCGCGCGATTGCCGGTCTTCAGGAGACAGCTGGAGGGAGCCGCACA
>DATIXJ010000090.1:0-26412 GCA_035518715.1 Bacteroidota bacterium
TCTTCACCGGGAGCAATTCTTGGGACGAATCCAAGAAAAACTGGTATCCCTACGCACATGGATTTTCGGGCTTCAAAGCGGAGATAGAGCGCGGGTGGACAAATGCTCTTGAGGAGGGGCTACTGGGGTATCTTCTGCCGGTTGAAATCGCAACCAAGAGGGTGATGCTCTTCAAGACGGAACTACATCCCAAGAATAACGGCCCGCACCTTCCCTTCATAAAACTTGTTCAACAGCTTGTGATGGAGGTTAAGCCGGAATTGGTCATCACTACGGGAACTGCCGGAGGAGTGGGGAAGAATTTGAACTGTGGAGATGTTGTTATCACAGACACGGCGCGCCTCCATTGCAAGAGTCAATACTCAGACTATCCTGCGATCTATGAACTAAGTAGTCAAAATGTGGAATTAAAAAGCGGTGCAGCATTCAACAACAAGTATGTAAACTATGCAGCAGCAAACTTCACGAGACTCTCTTTGCCAGGCCTGTATGAATGTTTTCAGAAATTGACGGGCCGCGCAGGATATTCCTTTTTGAAGAAAAACACTTCGGTGCCGATGCTCTATGTGAAAGGTGTTAATAGCGTCCCCGGATCCCAGCCGATGGATATCGTTTCGGCCGACTATCTTACAGTTGACCATGAATACAATTCTGAAGGGCTGCAGGCATTGGGGATCATGAACGATACCGATGACGCTTTCGCTGCTTACGCTATGAATTCGCTACCAGCGAGCAAACGACCCAAGTGGCTATCCATACGAAACGCCTCCGAACCGCAAGTTGTAGCACCTCCATTTCCAGCTGCTACAAGCCCTAGCAAGGTTATCGATACCCTCAAAGGACTAGCGGGTCCTATATACGGAGTATATCAGTACTGTACCACCTTCAACAGTGTCTTCGCGTGTTGGGGGATCATCGCTGGAATGACAACTTGACCCTCTCAGGGTGAACTGATCTGAGCTCTATGAAGATCGGCCCTGGATAGAGGAGAGCAGAAGGGCAGGGGATCACCTTCGACAAGGTAAACTGGCTCGAGAATCTGGAATTGCGTTCCGATACCATCAATATCAAGCGCACGCTATGAGTGAACATACCACAGCACTGCGATTACGAGGGAAGTAAGAATATGGCAGGACCACAGACTGAGAATCTTACCCAGCCAGTGCCCAAGTCTCAAATGACATTCCTGGCAGCCCTTCGCCAAAAACTCCCCGTCACAATTCCAGTGATCGGTGCAGCGTTAATCGGGCTATTTGTATTGGGGATTGCCGCTCTTATTTTTTACGCAATCATTAATCCCGATGGGCTAGCCCCCCTAGAGCGAACGGAGAGGGCGCGCGGTCTGATCACATTCTTGGTTGCCATTGTTACAGTCTTAATTGCCGTTATTCTTTCGCTCTATGCAATCACGACTACGGATTCAGAGGCCAAAGACCGATTCATGCTTGGTAAGGAAGTGTTGACGATTTTGATTGGAGTTCTCGGGACCATCGTTGGGTTTTATTTCGGCGCGGCAACGACCAACCAACCAGTGACGGAGGCCATGCAAATTGCTCGCCCCTTTATTTCTAATAGCCAACTCAGAAAGGGGGATAGCTTGTTGATCAGTTCATATGTTTCAGGTGGAAGCTCTCCATACACCTATTCCATCACCTTCGATCCAGGTATCCTTCCCGGAGTAAAGAATGTTCTTTCTATTGATGGCGGCATTCGTCAGATGATTAGAATTCCTGCAATGACAAAAGGAGACACTGGAGTGTTGATTCAAATACTGGTCAAGGATCGTAATGGTAAATCCGTCGTCTCCAACAAGAGTGAAAGTCCGACTCTTTCAATTCGAGCCGAGTAAGCCTCAGATAATCCAGAAATCCTAGAAGGCAAGCCAATGATTTGTGTCCGTTGCAATCGAACATCAGTAATGCATTTCGATTTGGATGTTTCCTTCTAAGTAAATAGGTTTTTCGAGTTGAGCACAAAACTCAAGCGAAAGAAGTGTTAGTAATGGTAGAATAGTATTCAAAAAATCCCCCGACAGGTTCCGGACTTTCGAATACACGACGAGTCAAGGAAGAAAGTATGCTTATACCTTGAGATTGGGGACCCGAATCTCTCGTACACTTAAATGAATCTGGCCGTTACCTCAGTAGCGAACGGGGACGACTACGGAAAATTGACAATCAGACTGAGAAAGTCATCTTTAATTTCGGAGAGATCAACAAAGTACCGAGTACCGAACCGAATTTATCCAAGAACGTGTTCATCCCCAATGATAAGACAATCACGGTCGGTCCTCGTGGAAGAGTTACGCTCGAATCAGGTAGTGATCTATGCAGGATCGAACAGGAATAAGATGTATTCGTTAGAATCGAACCGAATATGTACTTTGCCTTCACATACTGAAGGGGGAAGAAGGAAAATATGACACCAAAATGTAGAGATCTTATTTCACAAGCGATTCAGGGGATTATTCAACTGCCAGATCCATTTGAGCAGTTAGTCATCCAGGATACGCCCCTGAACATCAGCGATTGGGACGCGGTGAACACGGCCATTTGCGCGAAACTTAAGGAAGTTTTGAACTGTCCTATCGTTCAGGGAATGTTGGATCCCTTCTATAACGAACGGAAGACGTGGGGCGATCTACTCGCCTTTGTGGCTCAAGTGTGCGGGTGCTTATGACAAACCATTTCTCTTCTAGCTTCCAACATGCGTTACTGGGGCTGATTGCATTGTGCTTGGCGGTCGTCTTCGCATCCTATGCTGCTGCCTCCCTGAAAATAGTTTCATCTAGTGTTGGCAACGTGGGAGGCCACAAACAACTGACCATCTTGGCTACGTCTAATGCCCCTGTCATGTCGCCTCTGGATAGCTCCAAATTCTGGCTTGGAGATGCCCAAGGAGAAAAGGTAATTTGTTCAGAGGTTTTCGTGAATCCGACGGGAACAATCCTACTCTTTAATTTTTACATCACGCCTGGAAATGTTGCAATTATCGAGAAACTCGTTTCTGACTCAAGCGGATACTTCTTATCGAATGACGTTCCCATTCTGTTTAATAATGGATCGTCAATCGGTACTGATACCCTTAGATCAATTACGACGGGAGGTATTTCCAAAATTGATGAGGAAGCGTGGAATAAGTTCGTCCTGGATGCCTACGCAGGATACTACTTGTATCCTCCCACATTCAATATTGGTACAACGCTCGGCGTGCAAGACTCGATGAACACTGGATATTATATTGAGTTGACCCACTCGCAGGCGTACATACATGCGGGGGATTGGCAAGGAATCTGGGGGCTTAAGGGTCGCTGGAGCACAGATCATGCGGATAAACTCAATTTCGCCCAGTTTTATCCACTCGTGTTACTTCACAACGACCCAATCCTGAAGCTTAACGCGGCCCTTGGGGTTGAAACTGGTTACTTGGGCTTCTCCTCGGAAGCGCGCGGGACACTGGTCGCGCAAGCAGAGTACAGACTGCCCTTTAATCTGATTGACTTCACATTCGGAATTCCTCGTGGTCGTCTGAATCCCATCATCAACGCATCAATTCAATGGAACTACGGGTGGGCTAGAACCGACCTACCGGATTCGTTGAAGCGTAGTGTCGATGCTATTGTGGGTTTGCGTTATGACATTCCAATCGCGAAGGACTACTATCTCCAGTCAAGCGCTTCAGGTGACTACACCACAATAAACCACCAAGTCACTTATCAGTACGATCTGTCGCTCGGTTATCTCATCAATGGAGAGATTCATGTTGCGGCCGAATACAAGCAAGGTAACCAGCTCGTGACTTACCAGTTTGATAGGCAGCTCCTTCTTGGATTTGGGTTGGAGCTAATGAATCAGTCAGTTGCACACTGAGGGGGTTTTCCGGATTGGGGGCGCGAACCATCCATTTGTGCTTTGGTGGGAATCGTACTCAATTTGGTTGCCTCATGAATCCCTCGAATTTCGAACCTCGTTCTTGATCTAACCAGAAAGAACAATTCGTTGTTCATCTCGAATGGTGGATATTACCCCTGGCACGAGAGAATAACATTTGAGACTTTTACAGTTGATAGAATTGAGGCACATGATTCCATTCGACCCAGGTATGTTGTATGGAGGCGAGGTCATGTTCACGGCCGCCGTCAACATCGGTGGAGGCTTGACGAGGGGCCGCCACCAAATGCTTTTGATCGATCCGTAGTCTCCAGGTCATGAATTATGCCATACTCGCCCGACGAAATCTTCGATAATGTCTTAACCGGTTATTTAGACCGATCCGACGAGGCCACACTCGCGCGGAGGATTCGAGATGTGTTCGTCATTGAATCTTCGTGGGAGGCATTCACAAATGAAGTGTCCGTTAAGATTGGCCGAATCGGTGTCAGGTGTTCTCGAGACGAGTTTCGTGCTTTTTGGGCCGAGAATCGTGCTCTGTCGGCGGTACGCGCATATATCTGCGCGAGCGTCCGGAAGTGTCCAAGGGGGCACTTTACCAGCGATGATCCCTGTCCAGACCATGACATACCAACCGACCCGTATCCATGAGGTGACACTCCCGCAAGTAGGTGATCAGTATACTAGCACAAACAGGAGCAGAAATTCATGGCCGTTAATGACGAAGAGATGATATACCCAGTCCGAGATCAACCTCTTACCTTGAGGTTGAAGACAGGGGGGGGTATCTTGCCGAAGCTAAATGTATATCTTGACGATGCGATGCTTGCATCGGGATCAATCGAAGTACTCACTCTGGGACCCGGGAGAGACCTTGTTGGAAAGCGTCTGGCGATACAGATTCTCCCAGAGGCGAATCAGCAACCCAGTGCGAGTGCCGTAATAATCGCAGGCGGAGTACGAGAGCAAAATTTTGAGATTCGGCGGACGGGCTGCGGGATTATTCACATCCAGTTCGTAGCCGATCAATCGATGTCTGCTCGGTTGCGTAGATGTCCTGAAGGGCACTACGTTGTCGAAGACGTCTCGGTTTGTCCAATTCACGGCCGTCGTTTGGAAGAAGTACGCTAACAACGCAAAGGAATTGATATGTTCGGCTCTCTCTTCTCAAAGGCTTCGGAAGTCTTTGGGAAAGCTTTTATCGTTTCATCTTTCATACCATGCCTATTTGTCTTCGCATGGGTGTGGTACTCGATCTCTCCTTCAGATTTCAGCGAGGCATTGACGACTTGGACTCGTGATAAGACTGGGATTCAGCTCTCGAAAGCGGCTCTAGTGTTGGTTGGAGAGTACATCGCGGCGTATGTCATATATGGATTAAGAGAGCAACTCATCGACTTTTTCCGGCGTGGCCATTTTTGGGTGTTTCCCCGTCTCAAGGAACTCCGTCGGAGAAGATTTATCAACAGACGGCGCTCAGATGAGGCGCGGACCGATGAGATCATGGCCACTCTGCAGGCGAGCGCCTGGGCGGAAATCGGTTTCAATCTCCCGTTGCCTGCAAAAGTCTACCTTCCACCTTGGTCAAGCGCGAGACAATTCCGCAATTCGCTGGACCATTTCCTTCCTGAGATTCAGCGGCTGTCTGTGGACAGTGGATTTCCGTCGACACTAAACCCCCGTCTAGAAGCGCTGTTTTCATTGCTTTTGTTGGCAGCGCATAGACTGGCCGCGGCTGATGAAGAGATGTTTGTCAGCATCTATCTTCCCAAGTTGAAGGGCTTGGATAATCCATCGGGTACGGTGAAGTCATGGTGTCGACGGTTGCAGCAGGATTCGTACCAGAGTGTCAATGCTGCTCTTGCTCCCTTGTCGCGCCATCCTCCGGCCGAGTACACCGAACCTACGGCATTTGGTAACGCTTTGGCATGGATGAGCCGGTATACCTACAAGCGGTATGGGGTCGAGATTGAGTACTTGTTGCCGCGTCTGACCAAGGTGATAGAGAAGGAATATGCCGATCTGATTGCGGAACGGAAGATGTTTTTCGACTTCTCTGTGGCGATGTCGTTTCTGCTGTCTCTGGCCACGTTCATACTCTTCCCTTACGGGATCTATCAGATTTGTGGCCTCTTCAAGAATGCATTTCTTGATAATCTTCTTCCGGCCGTATTTTGCCTTACGCCTTCTCTCGCTGCCTGCGTTGCAGCAGTGCTTTTCTATCGTTCATCCATCTCGAGCGCTGGCTCCTATGGGATGATGATCAATAGCGCGGTAGATCTTTTTCGTTTGAGTCTTATCAATGTGTTGAAGATCCAAGAACCGAGCATTGCCGATGAACCCGTGCTCTGGGATCAGCTTAATAGCTGGTTTGCAGATGCAAAACGGCCCACGGACATTGTGGAGCTAGTTTCGAAACCATAGATTTGCTATTAAACGCCCTCCGGCCAGGACTCCACACTCCGACGAAAATTTGCGAGCCCCCTAGCGAAGTAGGGAGAGACCGATCAAAAGTCTCAGAAGAATGCTCAAAAAACTGAAGCTCCTGCGACACTCCTCAGGCGATGAGCATGCAGGGGGAATGCCGAGAGAGTACGAGCGATCAGATGGATGCGGGAAGATCATTGCTTGATGACCAGATCCTGATTTGCATGCTTTGACTCAATGTATGTCCGGAAAAAGGTATGATGTTACAAGCGTATAGAAGGCCCGGACGAGATCAACAGCACTCTACCCTGCTTTACCCGAAATCGAGTAACTTCTGAACGATTCTGCAGGAACACAGCATCGGCACTACTGGAGGGGGCTGGTCAAACCGGGAGAATTTATAGCACCTCGAATTGAACTGACGAACAGGAGAACAAATGAACAACCAAAGGCATACAAAGATTGCAATCGTCGGCGGCGGTATTGCTGGTCTTTATTTGGCATGGCGGCTTCGGAAATCCTTTGACAAAGACGAGTTCATAATTTTCGAGAAGGAAGATAAATTTGGGGGTCGCATTTTGACTTTACCGTTATCGCAGGATGAAACGAACCCACTCCCCGCGGAACTGGGCGCGATGCGGTTCACCGACCGACACGTCTTATTCCGGAATCTGATCAAGGCAGGCAAGGCCTTCAAAGGTTTCAGTCAATTGTCCTTTCAGGAAATTGAATGTGATTATCATACGTGCTACTATTTGAGAGGTCGGATTCTCCACGAGAGGGACTTTCGTGCAAATGCGATTGAGCCGGAAAAATTCCCATATCTTTTGGCCCCTGCTGAAAGGGGGCGAACTCCTCAAGAATTGGTGGCATACGCAGTTTGGAATGCTGCCAACGATTCTATGCTGCCAAGGGAGGCGAACAGATCCATAGTCGAGAAGTTCGAAGCAACAAAATCGAAGCTGGTAAGGCTCTTGGAGAAAACACTTGCAGGGCAATGGTACCCAAGACGCGACGAGTTATCCCCCCAAGAATGGGACGGGTTCAAGGATATGGCTTGTATTCCTATCACAGCCCATTCCAAGGAATCGCCCACTGGCCGGATTCTACCACCGGATGAGAAGGATTACCTGCATCTGACCCACATTGGGTTCTGGAACTTGCTAAAACATTACTTAAGCGATGAGGGATTCAATTTAGTAAATGATGGTTACGGCTTCGCATCAGTGATTGCAAACTGGAACGCTGGAGAGGCTATAAGATGGTGTTTGGAAGACTATGGCCCAAGCCAGAAATTCTACACAGTGAAGTACAAGGCAGGCCATCTGGGAATGAGCGGGATAGTGAAAGCTCTTGAAGAAGAAATTAAGGAACGTCAACGAAGGTCGGGGTGCGAACTTCGTTACGTGAGTTATGATTATAATAGGACGCTACAAAAAAATATGTTTGCTCTAACATTTGCCAACGACGAGAAATGGACATGCGATTCGCTCGTTCTTGCTTTACCTGTGAGAGCACTGAGGGAGATTGAATTCACCAATTTATCGCAGAGTGGAAGGGAAAAGAAGAAACGCCTATTGAACAACTCGTGGCCTCACAGGATGGTGAAGGTAATACTACTCTACGATGAGGCTTGGTGGAAATATACTCCGATTCCAGGAGGAGAAACGGGTAGGGTGTTTTCAGACATCCCAGAAAGGCAACTGTACTATTTTGGAACGAACTGGTTACGGGAAGCGAATTACAATCCGAATGGTCAGGCCCTTCTCATGGCCTATAATGATTCCCGGTTCACAGGATTCTGGCGTCCCTTTTCGGAAAGAGCTCGGAATAGCTATTGGATACCAGAAGAACTGAGCGAAGACTGCGCACACTGTTTCCATCGAATGAACAACCCTGACTCCAAAAACATCACCCATGAACATCTTGCTGAATGGCGTCTGGTTGATAAGATAACGAAACAACTAAAGGAATTGCACCGATACAATGTGCCAGCACCTCTTGCCGCCGTGTGGAAGGACTGGAGTGAAACCGGTGCATGGCATACTTGGTTGCCACATGTGCCGATTTCACCGGCTGTTCGGGAGATGTTGCAGCCCCTTAATTCTTCTCACTTCGTGCTTTCGCACCCTTCAAAGCGAGAAGCAAAGACGCCTCAGCAAGTTCCATTGCACATTTGTGGTGAGGCATTTTCGGATGAGCAGGGATGGATTGAAGGTGCTCTCAAAACCGCGGAGGCCATCGCTCTCCGATTAGGATGCCATTCATGGAAGAAGCCAACTCGAGGGGATTTCTCTGAAGCTGGATACAGTAGCTATAAGGACTACATGCGAAACTACTTGGGATAGATTCGGCGTGAAAAAAGAGTGGAAGATGTGGCATTCCAATAAAAACCCCCAGATTGTCTGTCTAGGGGTTCTGGAAGGCGTAGGTGAATTGTACCCACTAGTAGCTGGAAGGGTGACGCCCGGAGGAATTGTTGGGGGAAACCTGCTTTGCAAAATATTGATCATCGTAGTCAACAAGGTGTGGCTTGCAGAAGCTAACGATTTTGGAGTTGCCAGCTTTGATTTCTCCCTCCACGATCAGGCGCATGGCATTGGCACGATACAGCTCGTTTTCAATACCCGTGTAAAGGCTGAGGAATCGGCCTATTATATAGTACCTTGTGTTATAGATCTGTTTTCCACCTAGGGCTGTTTCCTCGAAGACTGCTCGGGGAAATTCGCTTCGGGACAGTGCAAGACACCATATTTCCTCCCAAGACAAGAACGGGATGAAGAACAGCGGACCTTTACGGATGATGGTTTTGGCCGTCGTCTTTTCGTAACAACTAGCTATGGTTGGTGTTCTCATTGCGGTTCCTTTTTGTGTTGTGGTTGGGTTTGTAATGGTTGTATTGCTATGCTCGAGAGTTTTTTCCTCCAGTCCCAGATGGCCGGAGCTTGTACCATCAGGTCTTGAGCGGTAGATTTCAAGGGAACGATCATCATTCGAATTGTTCTTGCGGACTTCCCAATGAGGTGCAGGCTGGATGTAATAGCCCCTCCCTGGAGATAATGATGAGTTTGATTTCTTTTTAGAACCATGTCAATATTGACATATACCCCACCGCGTGTTGCAATATAATCGGATGGAGATTTTTGCTCTCGCGCTCGACAGTACAATGCGTTACGGTGATTTGAACCTGCATCCATCTACTCCCTGAACATCCGAACCACTATCAGAAACAATTTATGCGTAGACATATGTCGGAGCCCCACCATATCGCTCTGGTGGGGCTTCGTGATTCCTTCTTTCCGGTTGCATTCCATTGTTGGCAGGCTCTGCTTTCAAACCGAGGTGTTGAGCGCGAACTCGGCCAGATGTCAATCTTACCTCGCCGTAGGACTGCGTTCGATCTGATCGAGGCGGCTCTCAATCCCTATTGGAGGTTCAGTATGATTGTTCTCCCATAATGCGAGCACTGTATCATGGATACCCAATATTTGGGCAAGCTTTCTCCGCCCCAGCCCTAAGCGATACCGTCTCATCCTTATCTGTTCCCCCCGGGTACCACCCTCACTAAGACTGATACAGTATCCGAGAAATGAGAGAATGTTCGGTACGTTCGATATTGCTGGCTGGGCCCTATAATGTTCCCACTCATACACACTTCTCTGAGATACCCCCATTTGAAGTGCAGCCTCTTTTAGAGTGAGTTTGGAATCCAGACGTTTCGCCCTAACAAGGTCGCCGAAACGTTCCCATGCTTGCACAGGCGATCCAAAACAACTCAATTTGGCTCTGAGGGTCACTTGGCAAAAAGGGAAAGAACCCATGCTGGTTCTTGGAATATCCGAGTGCCTCCATCACTCCTTCGTACAGAATCTGATCCCAGAGAGCCGGGGTGCAGACTTCTCGTGCTGAAAGGGATGTTGACGGCAGAGGCAGTTCTTCGGGATGAAGGCCGAACGGAACTTCATCATAATGAGATGGCGGTTCGTACAGCTGCAGTTCGTTGTGTCTCAGGATCTCCCGGAGACGCTCGTCGAACTTCCGGACTTTCAGCTCAAATCGCTCGACGGCGAGTTTTTCGATCCAGGTCTCAATGAGCGAGCTGTCGGCATGAACGTTGACCCCGAAGCATCTGATAGTTCCGCCGTGATCATCCGTTCGATCGGGCGCATGTTGATCTTGCGTCGTTCCCCACGATGGCGAGAGATACTCATCAAGTGCAAGCACGGGTACGGAGCGGGTGCTCTCGGTGGAGGAGTACGATCCCCCGTGTCCGGCATGAAGGACGACATGGAGAATGACCCGATTATACTTTGTATCCTGATGATGACGGTGGAGTTTCCATTCTTCTTCGGATCTGTGAATCTCGATACAGCCGCGATAGAGATGGCCTCCGATCCGAATCTGTGCGTCGGTGAAATCGGGTCCGCCGTTGTGATTGGAAATCCCCGGTGAAAGAACGTCTACCTCTCTTCCGTCTGTTGTGCGGAGATTTGCAGCGGAAAAATGCTGATCTTTCCAGAGCTGCCGGAGCAGCCGTTCCGGCACGTGTGTGCGAGACTGGTGTGACATGAAATCCTCCCTTGGATGTGATAGTACTACGAATTACCGATAGTGCTTCTCCCTGTATGTGTTGATCTGATCGCGATAGTTCATCGCGAGTACCCGCGCCTTCTCTGCAAAATCATCTCCCGTGGAGCTGTAGATGATTCCCCGTCCGATATTGATGATGGCGAGTTCTCCCCGAGCGTCACAGCCATACCGAACGGATGCCTCCAGGTTGCCTTTCTGGGCGCCGATGCCGGGGATCAGGATCGGCATCGCGGGCGCCAGCTTCCTGATGTGCTGCAGTTCCTTCGGCCTGGTTGCTCCAACCACCAAACCGATATTACCGCGGGTATTCCATTTCCTGGCGGTTTCGACCACCCGGGCATAGAGGGGTTTACCCTTCACGGTCAGGTACTGGAAATCCTTCGCACCCGGATTGGAAGTGAGTGCGACAACAAATGCGCACTGATCTTTCCGCCGAATGAACGGCTCGATCGAGTCTTTTCCCATGTAGGGGCTTACGGTTGTCGCAGAAAACTCCCAATCGTAGCAGAGCGAGTGCGCCTGGTGTTCCGCCGAGCTCGAAATATCCCCGCGCTTCCCGTCGCCGATCGTGATGATTTCTTCCGGAATCCGGGCGAGTGTCTGGTGGACTGTATACCAGCCGTGCTCGCCGACCGATTCATAAAAAGCAATGTTGAGTTTGTAGGCGCACACCAGATCCTTTGTCGCATCGATGATCCGGCGGTTGAACTCGTACTGGGGGTTTTCCCAGCGGTACAGTGATTCCGGGACTTTCGTCGGGACGGTATCCAGGCCGATGCAGAGAAGAGAATTGTTCTTCCGTTGAATATGACGGAGCCGCTGGAGAAAGTTCATCGGAACATCGACGCGATAAAAAGGATCTTCATGCCTATGAAAAATTCTTCCACATCATCGATTCCACCGGCAGAATCGTACGCTTGTTATATTTCGCTCCCTTTTTCTTCGTATAGGGGACATCTACCTCGCCTTCGACCGCAAAATAGATCAGCTGTCCGATGGGCATCCCGGTATAGATCCGCACCGGCTGTCGGACGGAGATTTCCAGTGTCCAGGTGTTGCAGAACCCAATGTCTCCCTTGCCGGCGGTGGCGTGGATATCGATGCCCAGCCGGCCGATACTGCTCTTCCCTTCCAGAAAGGGAACATGCTTGTGCGTTTCGGTGTATTCCTGTGTCACTCCCAGATAAAGCTTGCTCGGGACGAGAATGAGCCCGTCCTTGGGAATCCGGAAGTAATGGACGCGATTATGCTGCTTTGCGTCCAGAATTTCGTCGTCGTAGAGCGCAAGCCACTTGCCGAGGTGGACATCGTAGGAATTCGATCCCAGATATTTCCGTTGAAACGGTTTGATAATGATCGTCTTCCGTTTCATCTCGGCGAGAATTTGTCTGTCCGATAAAATCATCGGTGAAGAACAGGTCAAGTGAGAGGACTGGGAAATGCACCTCTAATCTAAGAAAATTTGAAGGAGATGCAAAGCCCGTTACAGGGTTACTTCAACAAAACAACTTTCTCCGTCTGAGAGAATACACCCGCGCTCAGCCGCACGAAATAGACTCCGCTTGCGCACCGGGATCCATCCCAGACAACTTCATGTGATCCGGCCGGCAATCGGCCATTCATCAGCGTGGCAAGTTCTTCTCCCCTCGAATCGTAGACCCGCAGTGTAACCGTTGCCGACTGATCGAGTGAGAACCGGATCGTCGTGGCGGGATTGAACGGGTTCGGATAATTCTGCTCAAGTCTCATGGCGCGCGGAAGGGTCCACCCCGGATGATTCCCGACACCCGCGATCGACTGGGAATTTACCCACGAGGTGTACCAGAGGCATGCAAGGTCGACAGTGGCTTTCTGAAAAATCTGTTGCGTGAGCACGCCGGTCTTTGACCAGAGCGCCGCGGTGTATGCGCTCGGTATGCTTCCGCTGCCATTCCAGCCGGATGTGACCTTGGCATACGTATCTCCTGCCAGAATCGAATCAACATAACTGTTGGAAACATAGATGTAGTCGAAGACAAAATCGAGCACGTCGCTGACGTAATGAATGGAATCAGGGTGCACGGTGAGGAGCGCCTGGTACGCGTTGATCATCGTCGTTTCGTACCGCGAATGCACGCCGTTGTTTCCGGTAAACTGGCCGTCATAGTTTTCCGTACAGTGAAGCGGCTGGTGGGCGTCGGCGACGTAATGACCGAGATCGGCCATGGTCTGGAGTGCGGTAGCACTGTCGCCGCGTGCCAACTGCTGGCCAAGAGAATCGACATACCAGACCGTTGTCCAGGGAAGTGTTCCGCTTTGTTTGACTGTTTGCCATCCATAGAGCGAGATAAGCGTATTCAGATCCCGCGGCATGGAAAGATAATTCGGGTAGGCGTCAATGTCGAGAAAATGCCGCGGTGATTCCGCGTAAAAGGAGGTGTCTCCGGAGACCTTCCTGTTGTCGGCATCACTCGCATGCGTCTCCAGGAAGATGCTGTCTGCTTTGAGTGCGCTCATCGCCGACGGCAGATGCATGACGGCTTTGAGATTGATGATGCGGTGGCCCGTCGCCCCCCACGCATAGACCATCACAACGGTGACCAGGATGAGTACGAGAAACAGCCCCGAAGTTCGTACGGTTCGTTTCCATCGGTTCGATCGTATCAATGTCATATTTGAAGTTCTCTCCAGTGCCTCGCATAGGTAATGAGTGTTTGATCAACCATTGCATGAATTGAACCATGTTCGAAAGTCCCATCCTTCAAACGTTTTCCCGCAGTTGTCCCCGTGAGAAGTTCTATTCCCTGATCAATAGTCGTGATTGCGTATATGTGAAATTTTCCCTGATTCACCGCTTTCAGCACATCATGCCGGAGCATCAGATCGCTCTGATTCTGCATCGGGATGATGACGCCCTGATTGCCGGTGAGTCCGTTGATTGTACAAATGTCGAAAAATCCCTCGATTTTCTGATTCACACCGCCGATCGGCTGAATCTCGCCGTTCTGATTCACCGAGCCGGTGACGGCAATATCCTGGCGGATAGGTATGCCGGAGAGCGACGAAAGAATCGCATAGATTTCGGTTGACGATGCACTGTCGCCGTCCACACCGCCGTAATTCTGTTCGAAGGTGATGCTTGCCTGCATGGCGAGCGGTTTGTTCTGCGCATACGTCCCGTGAAAATATCCGCCGATGATGAGCACCCCCTTGCTGTGCGTGGGGCCGCTGAGTCCGGATTCCCGTTCGATGTTGATGATCCCCTCTTTCCCGATCGACGTCTTTGCCGTGATGCGTGATGGGATCCCGAACATATGTTCGTGTGTATCCAGTACCGAGAGGCCGTTGACCTGTCCGACGACCGAGCCGGCGGTATCGATCATGATCTTTCCTTCGGCGATCATCTCCTTCAGCTTGGATTCGATGAGGTTGATCCGGTCGATCCGGTGCGTAATCGCCTGAAGGACGGAATCTTCCGAGACGACCTTCTTCTTATTCTTGAGAGCCCAGAAGTTCGACTCACGGACAAGGTCCGCGATAAGATTGAACCGGGTGGAAAGTTTGTTCTGCTGGCCCGAAAGGCGAACACCGTACTCGACAACCGCAGCAAGGGCGGTATTGTCGAAGGGCTGAAGCTTCTCGTCCTCGCAGATCATCTTGACAAAATGAATATAGCGGTCGATCTGCTTCGATCCTTTGGGCATTTCCGTGTCGAAGTCGGCACGGACCTTGAAAATTTTCTTGAAGTCGTCATCCTGGTCATAGAGGAGTGCATAAATGTCCGCATCGCCGAGCATCACGACTTTCACATCGATTTCGATCGGTTCCGGTTTGAATGCCGATGCGGCGCCGAAGACTCCCGATTCGACTGCCTGAATCTCCAGGAGTCCGTTGCGGAGCGTCCGTTTCAGCGTTTGCCAGACGCCGGGCTCAATGATTGTGTCGAGTGCGTTCAGGACAAGATAGCCGCCGTCTGCCCGGAGGAGAGATCCTGCCTTGATCATGGTGAAATCTGTCCGCCAGATGCCGTTACGGTCGACTTCCCGCTCAATCGTACCGAAAATGTTCTTGTACCGCGGATTTGTTTCGATGACAATCGGGACGGATTTCGATTCGGAGTTATCCAGAACGACATTCACCTTGAATTCCAGGAAGGCATCTACCTCGGGCGTCTGGAGAGGGGGAAGTCCCGGCAGAGAAGGCGGCGATTCTTCCTGCGGACGGAACCTGTTCAGATCTCCCATAATATTTTCCTGAACTTCGTCGAGATAGTGACGAATCTTCTCGTTGTCGTATTTCTCACGGATATCATCGATGGAACTCTTGACGACGGGGAGGACAAAATGCTCGGACAGTTCATTGAAAGAGTCCTTTGCCCTTCGCTCGATGTTGCGCAGCTCCCGCATGACGAGCTCCATCTGCCCTTCAAGAACCTGCCGGTCGCTTGCAAGTTTCTCGACCTGATCCTTGGTGATCTTTCCGTCCTTGACCAGCTGATCGATCTGTTCGAAACTGACGGGCTGACCCTCTACCACGGGACTTATATCCGGATGCATCGAGCTTCCAACCTGAACCTGGACAACCTCGAACCCGCGCTCTTTCACCTTTCCTTCAAAGTCTTTCAGCACGCTCCGCTGCCGTTCCTGGAAAAGTTCCAGCTGCCGCTTTCGTGCGTCCTTGAACCGTTTGCTTTCAAACGTCGCCGGAATATTCTTCAGAAGCTCTTCAATGCAGCCATCCATATCCTCACTGAACATGTTTCCCTGCCCGACCGGCAGGGTGACAAGAATCGGCTGATCATTATTCCGGAAATTATGGACATAGCAGCGGTCTTTGCAGCTGACTGGTTTATTCTGGAATTCAGCGAGGAGCTTCTTGATGGTGGTCATGCGGCCTGTCCCCGAAAAGCCGGTCACGAAGACATTGTATCCGGGGTGCTTCATCTCGAGTCCAAGGCGAAGTGCACCGAGAGCACGTTCCTGGCCGATAATCTCCTTGCGCAGAGGGACGTCGTTGGTCGTTGCAACGTTGAGTTTCTTCGGGTCACACCGCCATCGGAGTTCGGAGACGTGCAATTCGTGGGGGAGTCGTTTCTTTGCCATGATGAAATTCAAGATAATGAATTCAATTGAGAATAATCGTGCCGGCGGGTATCCATGAATCGCTGGAACCGGAGATGAGGTTTCATAGGCCGAGCTTGTGGAGAAAATAATTCCATCTTCCTGCAAGACCAAGCTGATAACCGTGCGGACCCGCTGTGCCGCGCCCTTCATGGCGAATAAACTCCTCGACCGGATAATCCAGGAGCTGGTACCCCTGTTTCACTGCCTGCATCATGTTGGAGAGGCATGGCGATCCGTGCCGATGAAACGGGGGAAAGAGAAAATACAGCTTTCTCTTTACCATCATGCAGAGCGGGCGTATGTACGGTACCCCCCTGTTCTCATCCGGGACATCAAAACCCCGCTTATCAAGAAAAATTTTCTTGCCGATCGCGTAATGGAGAGGCGCGGTTTCGAGTTGTGAGAGCATGGGCTCGATGAATCCTCCTTTCAGCACTTCGCAGTCCGAATCGAGGAACAGGACGAAGGGATTTTGCAGAGATCGGAGCGCGAGATCCATGGCTGGACCATGATGCATATTGGAAGGATTGGTTTTGAGATCGGTATAATACGGGCTGATCCTCCGGATCCTTCGCAGCTCGTTCACGCACGCTTCATCGGAGCCGTTATCGATGAGCAGGATGTGGACGCTGGAATAAAATCTGCGGAATGAGCTGACTGCCCGCTCGGTGAGCTCCGGCGTATTATAGTTGACAATAACCGTCGTTACGGGAAAGCCGTCCATGCTCTCGTGTCCCGGTCTTCAAAATGCACGTTGGTGCTCTACGCCTCTACGGGTTTTTCAAGCTTCTCAAGCAGTTCATGTTCCACGTAGGTTATCGTCTCGGAAAGCGCTGAAGAGAATTTTTCAAAATCCTCTTTGTAAAGAAACAGCTTGTGTTTCTCATAGGCCTCACCTTCCATCCGCCGGCTTTCGGTGATGACGATGTAGAAGTCCTTCGCCGATTTTGTCGCCTTGACGTCGAAGAAATACGTTCGCTTTCCTGCGCGAATGCGCCTCGAGAAGAGATTATGCTGGGATGTATCGGTCGTTTCCATGATTGAACTTCCTTTACTAATCGTGAGTACTTGTTTATTCGAAATTATCTCTTTCCAAACAGAGTTCGTTGATTGTTCACATTCTTCATTTTCGTATGACCGCGAGCTTTCCGGTCGCTACAGTTGCGCCGTTGGGTGTGTAGGCGACGACAAGATAAATCCCGCTTGCAACGAGATCGCCGCGGTCGTTCCTTCCGTCCCAGGATCCCACTCTTCCGCCGGGTGTTGTCAGCTGGCGGACGAGAGATCCGTCGATCGACAGGATCTTGATCGATGACCCCTCCATCAAACCGTCAATCCGAAGCGGTGCCGCGGCCGGCAGATAATACGGGTTCGGTGCAAACGACAGGTTGTCGTATGTTTGGTTCGGCGCAACAGCGTCCGTTGTGAGACTCGACAGCCCTTTTTCCGTTCCGAAATACACCGTTCCGGAATTCTGGTCCATCGCAATCGACAGGATGTTGTCGTCGAGGAGCTGACCTCCGGTATTTTCAAACGTATACTGATTGAGAATGGATGTGCCGTCAGAAGACATGAGATACACTCCGGACTTTGTGCCGACCCATTTGTTATTGATGGGGTCAACGAGAATTGCCTGAATGATCTGATCCTGCAGAGGATAATATGCGGCAATGCTGGCCGCAGGATTTCCCGGATCAAAAATAATATTGACGCCTTGGTTCGTCCCGGCCCAGATCTGTCCGTCATGGTCGATGGCGATCGAGTAGACACTGTTGCTTGTCAGGCCGTTCGATTGCGAGAGTATGCCCCAGCCATTGATTGTTCCCGGTAACGCATACGTCTCATTGTAAAAATTGATGCCGTATGCGGTCTCTGTTTCAAACGGCGAAAAATTGGGAAACCACTTCGTTCCGTTTTGGTCGACAACCACATTGGTGAAGATCCTGTTCGGATTCCGCATCTGCAGCTTAACGGTAAATTTGAGTGAAGAATCCGGATAGAAGAGCACTGCGGCGGTACTATCGCGTGCGGTCCGGTTGGTAATCCATGTCACCCCGTTGCTGTCCACACCAACCCCGCCGACAACCACGAACTGCGAGTCGGATGTTGGAGACGTGGGATCAATGGTAAGAGGAATTCCGCTCGCATGGTTGAAGACGCGCACGATCCTTCCCGTATCATCGAGGAGAGCGACGCCTCTTCCCCAGCTGCTGATCCATTTCGAATTGCCTCTCCCGATGCTGACGAAGTAATAGTTATCTAAACCCAGCTCGGGATACTGTTGAACCGTATAGGATCGCCATGAGTGCCCATTGAAGCTCATGAAGCCGTTGCCGGTCGCTGGTCCAGTGCCTGACCAGACGACGCCGCGGTTATCGACCGCAAGTCCTACGAACGTATTTGTCGCGGGACCGGGCGGTACGGCGGAGATCCACTGGGTGTTCACTCTGACGAGAATGCCGCTTGCCAGTGTCCCGAGGACCGATTCGCTCCCGATGGAAGTGAACGTGCTTGTCGTGACACCGGTGATAGGAACCTGTGTAAATTGTCCGTTGAGATACGTCCAGAGCTGATTCGGTGAAATTCCGGTGATGCCGGATGACGAACCGGAGGAAAGAAGATCCACGACCTGCGTCCCGGATGAGTTCGGTGCGAGTGTCCAGCCGGTTCCGTCGAAATAGACAAGTCCGCTTGCAAACCCGGCATACAGCGTATCATTGAATACCGCGAACCCGGTCACTCCCGCCAGTGCCAGCTGTATGGTGGGTGAAGCGGAGTAGCTCTGATAACTCTGCCAGGAATCCGGGGAGAGGGGATTTGGGTTGGACGCCGGGGTTGAGGCAATGCCGGATTGGGTTGCGACCCACATTCTTCCGTTCCACATGATGAGGGCAAACGCGCCGCCGACGATCTGGTTGGGTCCAGAGCCGAATCGTGAAAATGTGGAAATGAATTCCAATCGGGAGACTGAGAAGACGGATATGCCGATGTCGGAAAGGATGAAGAGCGTGTCGCCGGAAACCTCAAGGCGATGGATGCTTTTCTGCGGATCCGGGCGGTTGGCAAGATCGCTGATATAGGTCCAAGAAGAAGTAGAAGGGCTCAGGCGGTGGAGAAATCCGTTCGAGGCACCGATCCAGACATTTCCGGCGGAATCAGTCGAGACGGCCGTAAGATCTATCGTCTTGAGTCCCTCGGAAGTGGTATACTGACTGAATGTTATTTGGGATTGATGTAATGAATTGCTGTACTGCTGAAAGGAGAAGAGCCCGCCGCTGGTTGCAGCCCAGACGCCGGAAGGGCCTACGGCGACGCTTCTGACTTCCCGCTTTGAGGTATAGGATTTCCATTGGCCTCCGAGTACCGTCGGAGGGATCAACAGGAGGGATACGAGGATAACCGATAATGTTACGCGCCGCACGCCGATCTCATCCCGATACTATTCTTTTTTTCTCCTGGAGAGTTTCTTCTGGAGGTCGGACAGCTCAATTGCCGCGAGGGCTGCATCCCATCCTTTATTTCCGCCTTTTGCACCTGCGCGGTCTATTGCCTGCTCGAGGGAATCCGTGGTGAGGACTCCGAAGACGACAGGCATGTGGAATTCCAGTGCGACGCGGCCGACACCGATGCTCACGGCATTCGCGATATACTCAAAATGCGGAGTCTCACCGCGGATGATGCATCCGAGGCAAATGATAGCATCATGCCGCTTCTGCTGCGCGAGGCGTTGGGCGGTCTGCGGGATTTCAAATGCACCGGGGCAATAGACAATGTCGATGGCTTTGTCGCGCGCTCCGTGTTTCCGGAGGCAATCGACTGCCGCGTCGAGCAATCTTCGTGTAATAAACTCGTTGAAGCGACTGACCACCACACCGAAGCGATACGGTGAGGCCGTGAAGCTTCCCTCGATCACCATACAACAACCTACAATAACGTGGGGAGAAGAATTCTAATTAGAGAACAATCGGTGGCGCATCACGTCAACCGTGGCGATGGGAATGCAGAATTGTCCGAGCAGGCCCTCGTCGTTTTTGGGACCGCCGTGAAAATCGGATCCGCCGCTCTCCAGCAGGCAATATTCGCTGACGATTCCGCGGTAATACCGCACCAGTTCCGGCGAGTGTGCCGGGTGAACAACTTCGATGCCGTCCAAGCCGGCTTTGATGAGTTGGAGTAACAATTCTTCAGGGATCGACTTTCCCGGATGAGCGAGAAACGAAAGCCCGCCGGCTTCGGAAATCAGTCGGACGGTCGCTTCGGGAGTGAACGATGTCTTCCGTTCATACGCGGGTTTGCCGTCGCCGATGTACTTCCGAAACGCCTGCTGATAATCTTCCGCGTGTCCCTCATTAACAAGAGCGTTGGCAATATGCGGTCTGCCCACCGAATCTCCGCTCACGTTGGCAAGCACCGATTCCATGCTCAGCGGAATGTTCATCCGGTTCAATTTATTGACGATGCGCTCGGCCCGCCGCAGTCGTTCTTCACGAAATTCTGCAAGAGCATCAAGAAGAACCTTGTTCCGGTGATCCATGAAGTATCCCAGAACGTGGATCTCTCTGTCATCGAGGGTTGTGCTGAGTTCCATTCCCGGTATCACTTCGATGTCCCATTGCCTGCCAATCGCAATGGCATCTTCCAACGCGCTCACACTGTCGTGATCAGTGATACTGACGACCTGTAATCCTGCTTCCTTGACTCTCTCCAACAACTCGACGGGGGAACAAGCGCCATCCGAGTATGTTGTATGCATGTGAAGATCTGCTTTTCCGTCCACTCAACCCTCCCGGGTCGTAAAGTTTTGAAGAACAGCGAATTCTGGGACCGCTCAGACAAACAGACTCTTGAACTTCTCGTAGTCGTTGATGATCAGTTTGTTCCCGCGGAGTTCCAGATGGCCTTTCTTGATGAAAGTATGGACGACCCGCGAAATCGTTTCACGTGACGTCCCTGCCATATTTGCCAAATCCTGCTGAAGGGGAAGCTCGTCTATTTCGACACGCCCTTTCCGGATTGTCCCGATGTCATCGGCGAGCTGAAGAATCACATTGGCAACACGACCGGCGGCATCTTTCAGCGAAAGGCTCTTGATCTGCGCATCCGCCTTCCGGAGCCGCATCGTCAGCTCTTTCAGGAGCGATATTGCAACCGTTGGCACATCCTCCATAAGCTTGAGGAAATCCCGGCGATGGATCATGAACAACTCCGCCTTGGTGATTGCCACAACACTCGCCGACCGGGCAAGCCCGTCGAGAATGGACATCTCTCCGAAAAAGTCGTTCTCGCCAAGGATCGAAAGGATGACCTCACGGCCGTCATCATCGGTGCGTACGATCTTCACTTTTCCCGAAATAATCACGAAAAGTGCTGCACCGGTCTCTTCTTCGAGGAGGATGATGCTCCCCTTCTTGTATTTCTTCCTCACCCCGACACGAACAATCTTCGCAAGTTCCGTCGCCTCAATGTCTGTGAAAAACGGAACATTGCGAATAAACTCCATCGCTTCACCGAGGTCCGATGAAAGTGGCTTTGGGGAATCGCTAGGAAGATTCATACACGAGTCCGATAAGTTGTCAGGGAAACACGTCTGAGCCGTCGAAACGGCTAAATTTTCAATTAATATACGTGTGATGTGACTGAAAGTCAAGTGACCCGGTGACGCTCAAAATTGCGCTAACGCTTGAAAAGTAAATAGGTAAGCGCCATCAGACCTGCCTGGGTCGCCGCAAAGGAGATCCCGGAAATCAGATCATATCGATGAACCGTCTGCAGGGTGCCTTGATCTCCCGACAGGCGATAATCGCTGTAATAACTGTCAGACTTGATCTTGAAATACGCGGCAACCGCACCGGTAAGCACGGTTGCTCCGCCGGTCAGGAGAACAGGAAGGGAAGCGCCGGAGGCATCTTCTGTCAGATACAGCGAATGCAATTCCGCCGGTGGGATAAGGGGCGACAACACTGCGTGAATTTCCCGGGAATCCTCCGGAACTGGTACCGTGACCGGCGCAAAGCCATCGCGCGACAATTCGACGGTCGGGCCGATACGATCATCTTCGATGTAAAGCGGCGTCGTTCCCAGCAGCGAGTCATGGGATTGCACAGCTGCTCCGTACGGGTCGGTGGTAATGTGCAGGACACGGTGAAACCGAACGGTCCGGTGGAGATACGCATGGGGTGCTATCACGAGCGATTCCTCGGTTGCCGGGTGGAACCAGCTGGTAGAGTCACGGCTGACAAAACGCAGGATGTGATTTCCCGGGTCAACCGCGATCGGTTTAAGCGGTGTCGCTCCAACCTCCGTGCTGTCGATGATCACGACGATGGCTGGGAGTGTCGATTCAACGATAAGAATTGATTTCGAAGTATCGGTCGGGGGAGATGAAGTCTGGGAGCGGGCATTCGGCCCGAGTATAAGCGCTGAAAGAACGAACACAAGGATTGCTTCAGACTTTTTCATGGCGTGACTTCGTGCCGTAACGCGATCACCGAACGATCTTCGGCAAAAATAATCAGCGTACTATCCGCGATGATCGGGGCGGATTTGATTCTGCCTTCGGCAGTGTACTTCCAGAGGATCGACCCTGTTGCACGATCCAGCGCGTAGAGGTTCTTGTCCAGAGATCCGACATAGACCACGGAGCCGGACAACAGCGGAGCTGAATTCAGCACCCCGCCGAGAGGGCTCCTCCATACGACTGCCCCCGTGACGGCATTGAGACAGTAGAATGTTCCCCCGACTGTTCCGACATACACCGACTGGTTGTCGACTGCCTGCCCTCCGTAAATCTTCGATCCGAGAGATGTCGACCAAACTACTTTACCGGTGGTGACCTCGAATGCATACATCATGCTGTCGAGCGACCCCACAAAGACCTTGCCATGGTTAATCGATGGAGTTGCAAAAATGGCTGCCCGTGCAGATGTTTTCCATTCCAGATGACCAGTCAAGGAGTTGACCGCGCAAAGTTCACTGTTATCGGTGCCGAACACGATGAGGTTTCCATCCGAAACGGGCGAAGAATGAATAAGAAGCGACCGGGATCGTTCGGGAAGAGCATACGTCCACTCGATCGAGCCATTCGCCGTCGCAATGCACTGGAGCTTCCCAGTCAATGTCGTGACAAAGATATGCCTGTCGAGAATCAACGGAGACGTCTCCACATCACCCACAGCGGCTTTCCAAAGAACTGCTCCGGTATACACGTTGTACGCCAGGAGACTCGGGTCGTCATGTGCAAGAGCAAGGAAGAGCGTATCTGCGCCGGCGGCCGGAGTACCCATCAGCGCGCTTCCGAAGCGTTTGCTTCCAAGGTCTTTTCCATCCTGAATACGGATTGCATGCACGTCTCCGTGGAGGTTGCCGGCGAACAGAACATTATCGGTGGAAATTCCGGGGGAAAAGCCGAATCCGGCGCCTGCATCATCCTTCCAGACAACGGACAACGGCGGGTCGATGCTCTCAGGAGCAGTATTCGTCCTGCCGATATTTCCTCCGGACATTCTCCAGTCGGTTTCGGCGGGGGTGAGGTGTTGCGACAGCTGCAGTCCTCCACAGCCGGAGGCGAGGAAAAATGCTGCTGTGAGCACAGTTATCCCGTATGGAATTCTCAGAAGTCCCATCCAAAGAAGAATTGGTTGAACAATCCGGTTTGAAGTGTGTGAAAATTATTCTCGATGCGTTTTCCGACATCATACCGCAGTACCAGAAATCCGCCGAGATTGAGACGTGCGCCCGCCCCGATGCTTCCAAGTGTTTCCGTATAACTTTCATTCCATGCATTTCCGGCATCAAAGAAGAGGGCACCCCGGATGCCGGCAAAGGCAATGCCGCCGAAAGGAAACTTCAAGCCGAAAAGATCGATCAGCGGGAAGCGCAGTTCATTGCTGACCAGCCAGAGTTTCTCTCCCCGCAGCGACCAGCGGTCGTAACCCCGCAGGTCCCAGCTTCCGCCCATAAAGAACAGACGCGCTTCGGTTCCCTCATTGTAGAAGAGCCAGAATCGGACGGCATACGCCGAGCGATCGGCAATGCGAAAGTACTGCCGGTAATCGAAAATCACACTGTAGTAGTTTGCATTGGAATACTGGACGTCGGATGTATATGCCAGCGTAATGTTGAATCTGCTTCCGTCGATCGGACCGCTGGGACCCCAAAGCGAATTATCGTGCGTGAACGAAAGTGAATTTGAGAGAAACAGCGCGTGACGTGACTGATCGATATTGTTCTCATCGGGGTTGCCGACGGCAAATGATGTTGTTGCCTCCTTTTCAGAATTACTGAGACTTGTCAAGAGTCCAACGCGTTCGAATTTTGAGAGAGGGTAGCTCAACGTGAAATATCCGCCGAAGACTTTTTCAAAAAAGTACTCGTCGGGATCGGTGAGATCATAGCGTGGTCCGCTGAACCGGTAGACGCCGTAGGCATAGTTCGTTCGCTGGCCGAGCGACGTCCGCGAAATTGCCACATTGAAGCTCGAGAGAAATTCACTCGATGTTTGCGCGGTGTTGAACAGAAGAAAATCATACTCTTCGTTGCCGAGCAAATCGCTGAGCGCCACGAACGCGCCTCCCTGAGTTCCGAAGACCGGATCAGTCGATATCTCACTCTGTGCAACGTCCAGACCGTATTCCCCGGTATACCGCAGCGACTTCTCCTCCACGGTTCCTTCGATGGAATGTGGAAGCCATGTTGCCTGGGTGAACGGAATATGTACCAACCTTGTCTCGGCTGAGGAATCGTACGCCGTGAAGACGTTGCCGATCGACCGGATCTGGAACGAAGATTTTTCGAATGCCACAAAGACGAGACTCGTGTCCGCCCATGCCGGATCGAACGCCGCGGTAATAAAGCGGGTGATCTTCCGCATTTCGTGCATCCCCGAAAGCGAATCGAACTTCGCCATCCAGACGTTCTGGGTGTTGCCGATGTCGCACAAGAAAAGGAGGGATTTGCCGTCTGCCGAGAACTGGGGAGATGTGTAACTCTCATCCCCATACGTGAGATAACGGATATCATGGGTCTGCATATCATACACGAAGAGATTGTACGATCCATGCACACCATAGGGAGTGCGATCGGAACTGAAGACAATATCATTTCCTCCCGGCGACCACACCGGATCCCGGTCTGCATAAATATCGTTGGTCAGCCGGGTCAATTGTTCATCCTGCGTGTTCCAGATATAAAGATCCTGTGAGCCGGATTTATCGACCGCGGAGAAAACGATTTCCTTTCCATCCGGCGACCATGAGGGAGAAGAAATTCCAACCACATCGTTGAAGCGATAGGTATTCGTGATCCGGTGCTGTCTGGTATCGAACAGATGAAGGGCGTCGTTCTCGCCGCTCTTTGTCACAAAGGCGAGAATGCCGTCCCGTGAAATGGAAATATTTCCCTGAAGAAGATGAAAGGCCTCGAGATCACTTGTCTTTTCTCCTTCGATGACCAGTTCCGACCGGTCTCGGTGATTCGGAAATGGTGTCCGATAGATGCTGGTATACCCGCGATGGTTTCCGACATAATAGATGGTGCCGCGGTTGCCGTCCCGATAGAACACCGGCTTGGAATTAAATCCCTCCGTTGCGACCGGCTGTGTTACGGCGCTCGGTTCATCGAGTGTGGCGAGCAAGGGGAGATATTTTTTCTTCAGCGCATAGACCCATTCTTCATCGAATTCCCTGAAGGATTTTCCTGTCGTCAATTTGAAATCCTCTTCGAACGATTCTGATTTCCAGAAGTTTTCCATCAGGAGGAGAACCTTCTCATCTCCAAACCGTTCGTTAACGTACTGGAGAATGGCTTGCCCTTCCTTATACATCAGGAATGATCCGAAGATATCTTCGATGTTGCCGAGCGGTGCAAGATAATCATTCGTTACCGCGTCACGCAGAACCATTTCCGCCTGAACATCCCAATCTGTTGACCAGTATTCCGCAAGACCCTCGACGAACCAGAGCGGAGGGAGGCGGTCGAGCGCCATTCGGTGATCCAGCAGCACGCGGTTGATCTTTGCATTCATGAAGACGTGCACGAGCTCGTGGCGGATGACGTGGTGGAATTCTGCCATCGAGCCGCTGTAGGGAATGACAACGCGCCCCTTCAGGAATTCGAAAAATCCCCCAACACCCTCGGAGACAAAATCGGGAGTCGTATTTGTTTGCTGGAAGTGCAGGTGCGAGCTGTAGAGAATCAGCGGGACGCGGTTGGTGACCGTGAAATTGAATTTCTGCTCGAGTGCCGTATAACTTTCTTCCGCAATGAACGCCCCTTCCCCGGCAAGTTCTTTCATCTCCGGATAATAATAGATGTCGAAGTGCGCTGTCTTGAGAACGTGCCAGTCGAAATTGGTGTATTCCACCTTGTTTCTTCCGAAGTAAAAAAACTGGGAGAGAGCGGGGGAG
>DATIXJ010000091.1:0-13648 GCA_035518715.1 Bacteroidota bacterium
AAGGACACTCATGCAGGTTCAGGATATTACAACACTCTACGATTACAACGGCTGGGCAAAGGAACGAATACTCTCGGTGGTTGAAGGATTGACGCCCGAACAATTTACCAAGGATCTCGGATCGAGTCACGGCGGAGTGCACGGCACTCTGGCACACGCACTCGGAGCGGAAGAAATATGGCTCAAACGATGGAAAGCGGACGTGATCACGGGGTTTCTGAAACCGACGGAAGTCGCCACCTTCAGGGAACTCCAGTCCCGATGGAGCAGAACCACCGCCGACCTTTCCGCGTTCTGCAAGTCACTGCGGAATGATGATGACATCCGCCGCATCGTGACGTACAAAGATCTCAAGGGAAACGAACACCGTCAGCCGCTCGATCAGCTGATGACGCACCTTGTCAATCATTCGACGTATCATCGCGGGCAGGTGGTAACGATGCTGCGCCAGCTTGGTGTCAAGCCGATCGATACAGATTTGGTGATCTACTTCCGCCAGCACTCAAGCTAAGCCCCATCATCTCGTATTGCGGCCATGAGCACATCATTCCAGACAGTCCTTTCGGAAACCAAATCCGGCGTTTGCGTTCTGACACTGAACCGACCGGAGGTGTATAATGCGTTCAACGAGCAGATGAAGAAGGATATGAACGATGCGCTCAAAGAGGCCGAACAGAATCAAACCGCCCGTTGCGTGGTCATTCGCGGCGCGGGAGACAAGGCATTTTGCTCAGGCCAGGATCTGAAAGAGCACGCCGGTTCAAAACGTTCACTGAAAGAATCCCTGGAAAAAAGCTACAATCCGATGATCCGGAGAATACGGACAATGGAAAAACCGGTGATCGGGATGATCAACGGAGTTGCCGCCGGGGCTGGCTGCAGTCTTGCACTTGCCTGCGACATGAGGGTCATGTCGTCGAATGCCAAGCTCATCGAAGTGTTCATCCGGATAGGATTGATACCGGATTCGGGATCTCACTGGTTGCTGACGCGGCTCACAGGGATGGGGCGTGCATTCGAGTACGCAGCCACCGGGAGAGACATCTCCGCTGAAGAAGCGGAACGTGCGGGCCTGGCCAATAAGGTCGTTCCCCCGGAGAAACTGGAAGAGGAAGTGATGACGCTTGCAACACGGCTTGCCGCGGGACCGACGAAAGCCATCGGGCTCATCAAGCGGACGCTCAACAAATCGCTCTCCGCAGATCTTGACGCGATACTCGACTATGAGGCGGTACTGCAGCAGATTGCTTCTGAAACCGAGGATCATCGGGAAGGACTTGCCGCGTTTGCGGAAAAGAGATCTGCAACGTTCAAGGGGAAGTAATTTCGCAGTGGGAACGGGTTCCTCTCGTTTCCTCGTTTTCCTTACGTAGAAAGCTTACACTTAACCGAAAGGATATTCATGAAGCATTCACTGTTGTTGGCCATTACTCTGCTAATCGCTCTCTCCGCTGTTGTATTCTCGCAACAGGAAACAAGCAAAGAGAAAGGGATTCCGACGAAAGCCCTCGAGGCATTCAAGAAAACCTATCCGAACGCATCTATCAACAAATTTGAAATGGAACGCCTGCAGGGAAAGATTGCCGTGAAGATCGAGAGCGTGGAAGGAACCACGGCAAGGACCGTTACGTACGATACTCTTGGTACGGTGCTCATGAGCCGGGAACCGATTTTGCCTGTCGATCTCCCTCCCAACGTACGTGCATCGATCGACAATGTGTATCCCCGCCGCGGCATCGACCGGGCCGAGAAGCTGTTCGAGAACGGAGCGGTGAAATATGAAGTATACCTGAAACTGCTCTACGGTTCCGACGGCGACGAAATCGTGAAGTGATTTTCATCCGGGCTGTCCATCAGCCGGCGGACAAATCCGTCATCCTGTTCATTGCAAGTCAGTATGATTTTCGTTATGTTGATTTTAGGAATATCTGCGGAATCGAGTGCCTTTTGAAGGTTCGGGAGATGCAGGATGTTTCCATTCACGTGCAGATCATGCGGGTGAAATCCAAAATCAGACGGAAGATTTTTCAGGAGATGTTCTATGCCCAGTAATCCCTCCAAGCTGACCAACCAGGAACGCGAACGCCTGATGACGGCAAAACTGTCGAAGGGCGAATCGATCGAATCATTCGACGAGATGAGCGATGAGTATTATGATCATCTCACCAATCTCATGCTGCAGCAGGCAGACTCCGAGCTTGCCGGAGGATTCGGATATGTTCCATGGATCATGAAGGCGCCAACCACGGAAGAAATGCTGATCGTCTCGAACATTGTGCGGGACGAAGTGCGTCATGGACGCGCCATGTACCGGCTCTTGGAAGATATCCAGTTCGGCGTGGATGACTGGGTGGATAAGATGGATTTCACCTTCCGTGTGGAAGATTCACAGGATCTGGGAAGCAAACGCGCCGCCAGCGATAAGCGCGTGAATATTTTCTACTATCCGATCGATTCCTGGGCGGATTTTGTAATGTTCAATTTTCTTATGGACCGCGGGGCAGGTCACCAGCTTGAGGATGTGAAGGTGAGCAGCTTCGGTCCGTGGAGAAGAGAGATCGACCGGATCTTCAAGGAGGAACTCACGCACATCGCGCACGGCGATTATTGGGTGAAGCGGCTTGCGCTCGATCCAAAGACCAAACCGGAAATTCAGGCCGCCCTCGAGCGGTGGTGGCCTCGGGTTATGGCGATCTTCGGGCGTCCCGGCTCCCGGAAAAACAAGCGGTACTGCGAACTCCGGATCAAGAAACGGGATAACGATGATGTGCGCCAGACCTTTGCAAAAGAGGTTCGTGAGAAAGCCGAGTCCTGGGGTCTCACCATGCCACAGTGGATTCCCGACTGGCAGCGTGTGCCCGAAGATTCCGTCATCCCCGGATAGATCCTTGGCAGTGTTGAAGATTTCCTTCCGGCGTATTATTTCCCCCGACAAATGAAAAAGTTCGGAGTCGTTGGCGCGGGAACGATGGGTGCCGGCATCGCACAGTCGGCTGCTCTCGCCGGAATGCACGTCATCCTGTGCGACATCTCGGAAGAAATCCTCCGGCGGGCGCACCGTCTCATGTCCGACGATCTCGGGAAAGCAGTCGGCAAGAGCATCCTTTCCCAACAAGAGAGCTTGGATGCACTCGCACGCATCACTGCGAGCACATCGCTCGAATCACTCCGCGAGAGCGACATCGTTGTGGAGGCGGTCGTCGAGGAGCTTGCCGTCAAGAAAGATCTGTTCAGTCGATTAGAAGAGATCTGTTCCGATTCCACCATCTTTGCCTCGAACACATCTTCCCTGTCGATTACTGCTCTGGCATCTGGACTGCGATATCCATCACGGGTCGTTGGCATGCACTTTTTTAATCCCGCTCATCGCATGAAGCTCGTCGAAGTAATCGGCGGAAGCCAGAGTTCCGAAGAAACACTCAGCCGGACGCTTGAACTTGCACGGCTTCTCGGAAAGAGCCCCGTGCTCGTTAAGGACACACCCGGATTTATTGTGAATCGCGTCGCCCGTCCTTTCTACGGTGAAGCCCTGCGCCTGCTCGGCGAGGGGATCGCCACCATCGAGGACATCGACATGATTGTGAAAGAGGAGGGCGGATTTAAAATGGGTCCGTTCGAGCTCATGGATCTCATCGGAATCGATATCAATTTCGCGGTGACGAAATCCATGTACGAACAGACGTTCGGTGAACCGCGATACCGCCCTCATGCCATCCAGCAGGCAATGGTCAATGCGGTAAAACTGGGGAAAAAGACCGGGAAGGGTTTTTACAACTACGACCGATGAAGATTCTCTGCTATTCGACGGTACTTTGCTCCATACTCGCCACTACCATAGTGACTGCAGGCGAGGGCAATGACCCGCGTATGGACAAGTACGATGTGCAGCATTACGATCTCGCAGTCACATTTAATCTTGGAGAAGAATCACTCTCCGGTTGCGTGGAGATGACTGCCAGGGCAATCACGCCATTGGACGTGTGCGTTCTCTCTGCAGATAAAAAGACACTGACGGTAGATTCGGTGTTTGGACAGACCAGCCGGTTATCATTCTCCACCGATTCCGGGAGCGTGGCAATCCGGATGGCATCCACCATTCTGTCGGGAAGGCAATTTTCCCTCAAGGTCTTCTACCACGCCGCCTCAAAGTTCTCCGGACAATACGACGACGGAGGAATATATTTCACCCGATCGGGGCACATTGCCTCGAGCGGGGAGCCACAGTTTGCCCGGCGGTGGTGGCCGTGCAAAGATATCCCATCGGACAAGGCAACCGTTTCGTCACACTTCACCGTTCCCGACTCCATCACCGTTGCATCAAACGGACTTCTGCAGTCGGTTGATCGCCACAACGGGCTCGCAACGTATAACTGGAACACGAAATATCCAATATCGACGTACCTTGTTTCAGTTGCTGCGGCACACTACGTCGAACTCCACGACACATACCACGCGCTGAACGGCAAGCCGATGCAGATGGTGTATTATGTGTACCCGGAAGATTCTGCAAAGGCACTCTCGACATTCAAGGATGCTCCGGATTACCTCTCGTTCATGAGTCACACGTTCTGCGAATATCCTTTTGTTGATGAAAAATTCGGATACGCGGAGGTGGAAGGCGATCTGACGATGGAGAACCAGACGATCTGCAGCATTCAGAATACCATCATCTCTTCCGGAAACGACAGGGACCTGACGGTATTTCATGAAACGGCACATCATTGGTTCGGCGATCTCATCACAACGGTCAACTGGCATCACACCTGGCTGAACGAGGGATTTGCCACATACATGGAAGCCCTTTATGCCGAGCATACCGGCGGCAAGGAAGCGTACCAGAAACGGATAAACCGAATGATGAATGTGCCGCTCGGATTTTACCGGCGCTCGGTCGTCGGGCAGAGCGATACCGC
Source organism: Bacteroidota bacterium (assembly GCA_035518715.1). GTDB lineage: Bacteria > Bacteroidota > Ignavibacteria > UBA10030 > SZUA-254 > DATIXJ01. The sequence continues at coordinate 4,914 of DATIXJ010000091.1, forward strand.
CTTCTGGGATTCGTTCGGCGCATCCGTATATTTTAAGGGAGCGATCGTCCTCCACATGCTCCGGCAGGTTCTGGGCGATTCCGATTTCTTCGCCTCGCTGCGGAGCTATGTAAACGATCCGCGATTCCGTTACGGCAACGCCGGCACAGGAGATTTCGAGAAAGTTTGTGAGTCGGTTTCGAGAAAAAATCTGCATGGATTCTTTCAACAGTGGGTATACACCTCCGTGGATTCTCTTGATCGACCTGTTCTCCGCTACCGATGGAAAACCGCGCCGTCGACTAACGGCGTGGGACTCACCTTGACAATCAAACAGGAAAACACGCCGCATCCGGTGTACACACTCAAGCTTCCCATAGAGGTGCACGAAAAATCCGGAACTTCCGGATTCTCCGTCGTCGACTCGCTGCCCGAACAGTCGTTCCAGCTCATTGTCGACTCCGCTCCGGACTCCATCGCGATCGATCCGGAAAATACAGTTTTCAAACTGGCGGTCAAGGATCACCCATGAAGGGCCAGGCATTGACGGTCTATCTCACGGGCGACGCGGGAATCCTGAGAGAGTTTGCCGAATGCTGCCGTACCGGAGGATTCCAGGTTGCAGCGAAGACAAATGACCGTTCTCGGTTACCCTCCGGCATTCGCCGACGCCCGAAACCGGAGCCGTCAAGTGCCTTTGCCGCCGAGCTGACGATCGTCGAGACCGAACAGAAACGGAGCAATCTCAGAATGCTTGACCGGTCCCTCCCGGCAAAAACATTGATCCTCAGTTCGTGCTGTACCATCTCTGCGGCAGAGCAATCCTCCTGGATGAAACACCCCGACCGACTCGTGGGGATCAGTGCCTTCCCCACACTTCTCCGGAACCACATGATCGAGGGATCGCTCGCTCCTGCGACACGCCGGGAACTTTTGACCACTGCGCAAGAGTTCCTTCTGAAGATGGGGAAGAAAATGACTGTTATTCAGGATCGGGCAGGAATGGTCATGCCGAGGGTTCTGTGCCAGATCATCAACGAGGCGTTTTTCGCGCTTACGGAAGGAATTGCATCACCACCCGACATCGACCGTGCAATGAAGCTTGGAACCGGATATCCCGCGGGGCCTGTTGAATGGGCAGAACGCATAGGCATCCGGGAGGTGGTAGCAGTACTCGAGGGGCTTGTGCGGGAATACGGGGAAGACCGGTATCGCACGGCACCTCTCCTTCGCCAGCTCGCCTTTGCCCGGGGCTCCAGGGGCTGAAAAATTCCCATTAATTCACCGTGCATTGGACAAATGCCGGCTGGGTTGCTGAATTCAAAGCTTGAAATTGCGATAACAATTTTCTATATTTTTTAATCACGTTTAATTATCCGGAGTCGAAAGTATGTCACGCAAGATTCTTCCTTTTTGTCTTCTCTTCCTTCTCGTAACGGCAGGTTTTGCCCAGCCCAAACTGAAAGTGCTCCCTGAAGCGATTTTTGACATCGGGGACTATTACCAGGGACAACGCGCCGAGAAGAAGCTCTCCGTCAAGAATGTCGGAACGGATACGCTTCGCATCTCCGACGTCCGCGCACAATGCGGTTGCACCGCAACGATGATGACCGATAAGATCCTCGGCCCGGGAAAGGAAGGTACGCTCTCCATCACGTTCGACACGCACGCGTATGATGGAAAGGTAACCAAGCAGGTGTACATCACCTCAAACGATGCTTCCTCACCCAAGACGACGATCCAGTTCACTGCGAATGTGATGAAAGTTCTCACGTTCACACCCGATTTCGTATCTTTCGACCAGTGCAAAGTCGATTCGACCTACACGCGGCTGATCACGATCACGAACCCGTCGAAGACGCAGTCAATCAAGATTCTCTCTCTCGATGTGAAGTCGGATCAGATCAAGACATCTCTCTTCAAGAACGAATTGATGCCGGGAGAACAGACACAGCTCCAGGTCACGTTCCGTTCGGACAAGGCGGGGACGTTCAGCGGATCGATCGAGCTCTCCACGGATCATCCGCTCATGCCGAAATTCGATCTCAAGTATAACTCATGGGTCAACAGAAAGTAACCTCCGCTTACAAGAAGTTCGTCTTCGTTTGTTTCCTGATGGCAGGGCTTCTCCCCTGCCTTCTTTATTCTCAGCCCGTTCTGACGGTTGAAGGAGGAACCGAATTCACCTTCGGCGAGATTCCGAACTTCGGGCCGTCGCATGCGAAGGTTCTCATCATCAGGAACACCGGAACCGACACTCTCGTCATCCAGCACGTCTATGCCATTTGCGGATGCACCGGCACTCTTCTCTCGGGGGATCACATTCCCCCGAACGATTCAGCACAACTGGAAATCACCTTCGATCAGAGAGAGTTTACCGGGAATGTAACCAAAACGGTACAACTCGCAACAAACGACCCTGCCAGAAGAACCGTGACGATTAACTTTACCGCCAATGTGGTGAAGGCACTCGACATCGATCCCGAATACGTCTTTGTCACGACTTCTGTTGATTCGACCACCACGGTTCCGATCACGATCTCCAATTTAGGAACAACGGAAGTCAGGATCCTCACACTTCGCTCGTCCGACTCTCTAGTACGTGTCAGGCTCTCACGTGATAAAGTCGGAGAAGGCGAGGATGCGGTCATCGAGGCAACGTTCACCCCAAAACACTCCGGCATGATTTCAGGCGATATCGGGTTCACCACCGACCACCCCCTCCAGCCGTCGCTCGACATCCGCTTCAAGGCATACGTCCGGGAAAAATCCCATCCTTAGTCATCTGAAAATTCCATGACATCGAGACCCGAGGCAGTGATCATTGGTGCGCTCCGTACGCCGATTGGCAAATACGGGGGGGCGTTGCGCGATGTGCGGCCGGATGATCTCGGCGCCGGGGTTCTCAAAGCGCTCATCGGTCGAACGGGGATTGATCCCTCCCATGTTCAGGATATTTATTGGGGATGTGCGAATCAGGCAGGCGAAGACAACCGTAACGTGGCGAGGATGACCTCACTTCTTGCGGGCCTCCCCAACGCCATCCCTGCTGCGACGATCAACCGCCTCTGTGGTTCGGGACTCGAAGCCGTGAATCTCGCAGCCCGGGCAATCTGGTCGGGCGATCTGGAAATTATCATTGCCGGAGGTGTGGAAAGCATGAGCCGGGCACCGTACTCGGTCCCCAAGAACCAGTCCGGAACATACGGAAATATCACAGCATACGATACCGCGTTGGGGTGGAGGTATCCGAACCCCGCCCTCGAGAAACTCTTCCCACTTGAATCCATGGGCGAGACGGCAGAAAATGTGGCCGAGAAGTACAAGATCCGCCGGGAAGACCAGGATGCGTTCGCACTGGAAAGTCACCGGAAAGCCGTGCAGGCGCAAACTGCCGGAAAATTCCGCGATGAACTTGTTTCTGTAGAGATTCCGTCGAAGAAAGGATCCCCAACGGTCGTCTCCCTGGATGAAGGACCTCGTATCGACACATCCCTGGAGAAGCTCGCTTCACTTCAGCCGGCTTTTCGGAAGAATGGTACCGTGACGGCAGGAAATTCATCCTCACTCAACGACGGGGCCGCTGCAATACTTCTCATGAGTGCATCGAAGGCGAAGGAACTCAAGCTCACCCCGATGGCCAGGATCGTATCAACAGGCGTGGCGGGTGTTGACCCGCGGTATATGGGAATCGGACCGGTGCCGGCAACACGACAGGCATTACAGAAAGCGGGGATTTCTGTCCAGCACCTCAGCACCATCGAACTAAACGAGGCGTTTGCATCGCAGGTTCTGGCTGTAGCACGCGATCTTTCGATCGATCCCCGGAATGTGAATCCGAACGGCGGCGCAATTGCACTCGGCCATCCGCTCGGCTGCAGCGGCGCGAGAATCCTGACAACACTCGTCCATGAAATGCGGAGACAAAAATCCCGGTATGGTCTTGCAACAATGTGCATCGGCGTTGGACAGGGAATTGCCACGATCATCGAGGGACTTTGGTAGGATTCTCTCCTCGCATGAAAAGAACAAATCACCAAAAGAAGTCTGTAAGAAAAGGATCTGCCGGCAAACGCCTCTCCGACCGATCGACCCTTCCGCAATTTTGTGACTACACCTGCCCGCACTCGGATTTTGCACCGAAAGATTTCACCGGTGATTGCCGCAAAGAGCTCGCAGTCTATTGTACCCTCCTGAAAAAATTCAACAATAAGAATAACCGCTGCCTGGCGCGGTCGTAGTTCATTCCAGGCACGCCCTGCTTCATCCATTCCACCATGTCCCCACATTTGTGGACAAGTATTTCTCTGAACCGGCCACGATTAACCGGATCTCCCGTTACTTTTCCCGCGGCTTGCCCGCTGCACAAGACACAGGTAACAGGAAACACGTCCTTTTTCGCGTGATTTGTGACCCTTCCTTGACATTTTCGTGACACATTCAAGCCGCCGGATTCTGACATTAGGATTGAAATTTCCCAGCAGGCGGCGAGGCGGAGGTGGCGGACAGATCTGTGATGCCGCCTGGAGGCACAATCTGCACCCAAAGTTCTTTCCAACAAACAGGAGGATCAACCATGAAGTACATCTTGCAATCACGTCATGTTCTCTTTTCCATAGTGTTATTCCTCGCCCTGACGACACTCGTCTTTCCACAGGGCACAACCATCACACTTCTTCACGTCAACGATACACATTCGCACATCGACGGATTCGGACCGAAGGATCAGAATCTCAATGGGACGCTTGGAGGCATCGCCCGTGCCGCGACAATCATCGGCACGGTGAAGGCGACGGAGCCAAATGTTCTCTTACTCCACGGGGGCGACCTTTTCCAGGGCGACCCGTTTTTCAACAAGTATTTCGGCGTACCGGAGCTCCAGATCATGGGTCAGCTGGGATTTGACGCGATGGCGGTCGGGAACCATGAATTCGGTTATGGACCGGATGCACTCCTCGGCGTATTGAGCACGGCTTTTCCGTCGGGATCTCCGTTCCCGCTTCTGTCGGCAAATGTCGACATGACCGACTATCCCCTGCTCACACAGTGGATTCAACCCTCGGTCATTAAGACAATCGGCGGTGTGAAAATCGGTATTTTCGGGATGACGGTGCCGGGAGACCCGATGGAGATGGCAGCGCCGGTCGTGATCAGAGAGAATGTGGTTGAGATTGCGCAACTGCAGGCGGCCGCACTGCGCGATTCGGGAGTCGCCGTCGTTATTTTTCTCTCTCATCTCGGAAGTTACCTTGACAGGATCGTCGGCACCAGCGTTACAGGGATTGATTTCATCATCGGAGCACACGATCATTATTTGTTCAATCAGCCGATTGCGCTGACGAATCCCTCCGGGAAGCAGACGCTGCTTTTCCAGGCAGGACAATTTTACGAGCATATCGGCAAGCTTCATTTCACGGTCAACAATGGGACCGTTGCAATGAACGATTACACGATGCTTGCGCTCGACGCTTCGGTCCCCCAGGAACCATCAATTCAGGGAGTTATCGATTACCTGAAGGAAGGAATTACTGCACAATTCGGCGATCTCTATCATACCGTCGTGGGCAGGGCTGCGCATGATCTGGAGAAACGATTTGACACCACGACTCAGCTGCGCGACACTCCACTGGGCAATCTCGTTGCTGATGCCTTCCGCCGGGAAGGGCACACGGATATCGGCTTCACCGCCAACGGCCTCATCTCAGAGAAGATCTACGCCGGTCCAATTGTCGGAGCAGACGTCTTTCGCGCAATGAGTTATGGGTACGATCCGGCTACCGGGTTCGGCTTCAAGATGGCGACTTTTAATATCCTTGGATCCGACTTCCTCCGCGGTCTCGAGCTGAGTCTCTCACAGCTGGAAGTCGGCGATGATCTCTGTCCGCAGGTTTCCGGCATGACATTCGAGTACGATGCAGCGAAGGCCGTTGGTCACAGGGTTGTGGACGGTTCGGTGAAGATCGACTGCCGCCCGCTCATCAGGCACCACACCTACTCCGTCACGTCGAATTCCGGCCTTCCGCTCATGCTGGGAATGATGGGTGTAACGATTACTGATATCAAAGAGCTTCCCTCCTTTGAATTCGAGGTCGTGAAGGATTACATCGGCAGACTCGGGGTCGTCGATTACCGCGCAGAGGGACGAATCCGGGACAAGAGCGTCCACGAGCACTGCAATCATGATCTGGCGTTCGGAAACCACGGCGAATGCTCACACAATTATCCCAATCCATTCAACCCGTCCACAACCATCAGCTGCATTCTCCCGGCAAGTACTCACGTGTCGTTGTCCATTTATAACACGCTCGGTCAAATGGTGGCAACGCTCGTCAACGACGACGAGCGCGCCGGCACGCATGAAATCAGGTGGAATGCCGGAAATGCGGCGAGTGGAATCTATTTCTATCATCTTATTGCGGGATCGTCGGTCGAGACCCGAAAAATGATACTGGCAAAATAACACACCATGATTCACGCACTATCACAACAGAGGAGGCATGATATGTTTTGCCATTTCTTCAGGATGCGGACGGTGGTGACCACACTCTCCATTCTCCTCTGCATCAGCGGCACGTACGCCCAGCAGCACCGCTTCGCGGAGAAAGGAATCACTGAGCTCTCCGGATCGGTTGCATTCAGCAGCATCACACCGGTGAGCAACGGAAAGACGGGTGATGCCATCACGCTCTTCAGCATTGGGCCGCAGGTCGGCTACTTTGTGGAGGACGGGTTTGAAGTGGGCGTCTCGACCGGCATTACACTTCTGCCCGGGTTATCCGTGATTACTCCGCCGGAGGGGGATGCAACGACGGTCGTTCAGCTTTTCTTCTCGCCCGCGTACAACTTTCTCCTGAAGGACAATAACGCAACACCCTTCATCGAAATGGATCTCGGCTATACCAGTATATCGAGCGGCAACGAGAGCCAGTCGGGTTTCAGCTTTGGCGGAAAAGCCGGTTTCAAGATACCGGTCGTGGATCATTTTCTGGTTTCCCTTTCAGCTCAGTATCTTGCGATCACGCTTAATCCCAATAATGCAACCGAACGCACGGGATTCAATTATCTGACATTCGGTGTCGGTGTGGGTGGTTATCTCTGAACCTTTCAAACATCCGTATCCGCGGCATGGGAGAGCCCGGATACGGATTTCCTTTCACCCCGTTGTTTCAGAAACGTTTGCATGAAATCCGGGATTTTGGTAGTATGGATTCAAGCGTCTCGCAGACAGTTCACATCCAGCAACCCCAAATCAGACAGGAAAGAAGCATGAGCGCACTACAGGGACTTCGCACGGTCATTTATCACGTGAATAACATTGAAAAAGCGAAGGAATGGTACACCAGAATTCTCGGATTTCCCCCGTATTTTGATCAGCCTTTTTATGTTGGATTCAATGTGGGGGGATATGAATTAGGCCTGGATCCCAATATGAAAGGTGTAGTAGAGGGAAGTAATGTCGTCGCATATTGGGGAGTGAAGGATGCCAGGGAGGAGTACAATCGGCTTCTTCAGCTGGGAGCGAAAGAGGAAGAAAATATTACGGATGTTGGTGAGGGAATTATCGTCGGCACCGTGCGTGATCCCTTCGGAAATGTTTTCGGGATCATCCAGAACCCCCACTTCAAACTGCCCTCGAACGGGGGATGACCGCCACCCGGAAAATCAGCAGCAGCCAAAATCGGGAGGAGAAAATTTACCATCCGCGGCATACATGATTTCGCCGCCTACCACGAACTCTTTTTTCACAAGAACCTGATACCAGCGGCGAAACGCCTCGACGAGGATAATGACCGCGCAGAGCATGATCACCAGTGTGAGGAGGGAGTTAATATATCCCTGGACCTCCGTCGATGATACACGTGTCATAGGCCAGAAGTTGTCGGTGATATTCAGCCAGCACGCGCTGAGCGTTGTCACCGCAACGAATACCAGCGGAAGAAGCGTAACCCAGACATACCGGACTTTTCCCGCGTTGATAATTGCTGTTGTCGCAACGGTGAGTGCTACTGCGGCGAGCAGCTGATTCGCAGTTCCGAACATCGGCCAGATGGTACTGATGTTCCCCGTCCAGAGAAAATACCCCCACGCAAAGACTACAAGAGCCGTCGCAACCAGCGATGCCGGCAACCAGTTGGTTCTGTCAAACGGCTTCCAGATGCGCCCCCCGAACTCCTGAACAAGAAATCGGCCGATTCTCGTCCCAGCATCGATCGTCGTGAGGATGAAGAGCGCCTCAAACATGATGGCGAAATGGTACCAGTATGACATCAGTGTACGCATGCCGGGGAGCGCGGAGAAGATCTGTGCAAATCCGACGGCAAGAGAGACAGCACCTCCGGGTCTGCCCGCGACCGTTTCGCCCACTTCCCGGGAGAGCTCCTGGAGATTAACCGGACTGACACCTAGTGCTGCAAATTTGTCGGGGGAAAGATTGATCGCAAAATAATCAGCCGGGTGGAGCGAGCAGGCAGCGATCAGCGCAACAATGCCGACAATCCCTTCCATCAGCATTGCCCCATATCCGATCATGCGTGCATCAGTCTCACGGTTGAGCATCTTGGGAGTCGTGCCGGAAGAGACGAGCGCATGGAAGCCGGAGATCGCTCCGCACGCAATCGTTACAAAGACGAAGGGAAAGAGCTTGCCGGGTATGATCGGGCCGCCCCCGTTCACGAACTCGGTTACCGCCGGCATCTGGAGTTTTGGGTTGACGACAATGACGCCGATGACCAGCGCGGCGATCGTTCCGATTTTCA
>DATIXJ010000092.1:0-51611 GCA_035518715.1 Bacteroidota bacterium
AGACGACTCCCATTCCTCCCTCGCCGAGCTTCTCAATGACTTTGTATTGGGAGAGTGTTTGACCAATCATGGGCGAATTGACTCATTAATACACTTAGGCATTATTTCATTGCTCAGGAGTGGCGTTATTAATTCATTTGAAGAGTGATTCATTATTGCCTCATGGCGTGCGATGATCCGATCATTCAATCACTGAGCCACTGCCTAATGAACCGATGACAAAATGCCTAAATGTCTAAATACCTAATGGACTAGCGGGTTGTGATTTGGCAACCGAAAAGGTATGGACTTTTCGGCCTATTACCAAATCGTGTAAACAGAGGGGTTTATGAAAAATAATTCACTTGCTTCTCTCTCCGGACCGCGGTAGCTTTATGAAGCAGGAGTTCTTCTCACCATCGACGTTCAAGTCGGACCTTTTCGCCACTGTTCAGAAAGGAGCAAACTTATGGATACTGTGCGCCAAGAGAGACGATTCATTTCCATCCTCATTCTTGTTCTTTTTCTGGCTGCGGGCAGCGTGTTCGCACAACCCCGATACCGGACATTCTCTCAAAATGATCTTGCCCAGAAGAAGACGAATGCCGGCAAAGTGCTTCAAACGATCTCAGCGTTTGTCTTCAGGAACGACAGCCTCGGCTTTGCGGTCAACGGATTGTACGTCCGTTTCAACTCATCGGTCATTTCCATACAGGATTCCGGCGGGTTCACGAGTTTTCTCATGGACAAAAAGGGGAAACTCCTCATCGCATCGGGACGAACGGTTCTTCCCGGCGATTCCATTGTGTTCTCTGCAACGTTCAATAAGAAATCCCCCGGAACGCACGGCAGCTATTGGTGGTGGGACACCAACGGCGTCCGGGTTGGAAAGAAATTCGGTCCCTTGACGGCATCATCGTATATCCCGATCCGGGTACAGCCCAACGGGGGCAATGTGCTCGAGTTCCTCTATAAGAAGGTGATCAACCGGCCTGCAGGACTGGTGGTCGGTATCGAAGGACCTCCAAGTCCCCACTGGATCCGTTACATGAAGGCGGACAGGAAGTATTTCCAGCACACGGGACCCGTTGCCTGCTTCTCGTTCAGGAGGCAGGAGCTGAGAAATCCGCACGTCGAGAAAGATAACGATCATCTCATTGGCGAGCTGCATGCCCTGAAGCTGGCCATCATAGCAAATGATTCGGGTGTTACTCAGCCGGATACGACTGCCACGCGTTTGGGTGACCTGATCTTCAACGACCTCGTGAATCCGGACTCATGCAACGGGATGACACTTCGGGCGATCGCGTATCTTGCCGATTCAGCCCTTTCGTATTGTCCCCTCGATTCGTCACTGCGCACCGACATCGATGCATGCATCAGCCGGGTGAACGCGGCGTTCGACGGGCCGTATGTTGCGGTATCGTTCTCCCCCTTTGTCCTTGCTGGTGTCAACCCGCTTCCGGCGTTCCTGCATCCCAATCCGGCGGCAGTACCGGTTGCTCCGCCACGCGATCGCTTCGCACTTACGGATGATGTTCCCGGTCAGTACTCGCTTGAACAAAATTATCCTAATCCGTTCAATCCAACCTCCACGATCACCTATAATCTGCCCACAACGAGCAGAGTGACACTCAAAGTGTACAATCTCCTCGGACAGGTGGTTGCTACGCTCTCTGAAGGCACTCAGGAAGCTGGTTTGCAGACCGCACAGTGGAACGCCACGGAGTTTTCAAGCGGAGTATATTTCTATCGGCTTGAAGCAACCAGCGTCGATGATCCCGGGAAAACGTTCTCTCAGGTGAAGAGAATGATGCTCGTAAAGTAACCGCTCACACCGGTTTCAAATTTCCGAAATGCCCCGATCGATGAGGTCGGGGTTTTTTTTCTTTGGTGGACAAGGCGAGGTTTATTTTTTCATTAAATGATCTTGTCATTTTGCCATTGCTCTGAAAAGGCATTAATGACTCATTTCGGCATTCAGTCATTAGCCCGCAATGACCTAGTGTTGAATTGAATCATTAACGCAATTCCTGAGGAATGAATAAATGACAAAATCAGTAAATGATAAAATCCTCTGGCTTTTTGGCTCCCCATCGGGAAAATGTCGCCTCCGTCACATCGCCCAACCGGTCGCAGCCGGAAAATCCTTCCCTCAGTGTGCAAATATTTCCGACGTGCAATATACCATCAGACCAAATGTCCAACGATAGATGAGAAGTGGGATTAATTCTCCTCTTTACAGATGTGATGAAGTTCTGCGACTTTGGCACGGCCGTTGAGCATAGAGATGACCATGAAATGGACCATGAAAAGAAGTGAAGTCAATAACTCAAATACACAATAACCGACGGAAGTAGCTCTATGGGACAGCAGCAGCTTTTGCTAATAATTCTGGGTGTGATCGTTGTGGGTATCGCCATAGCGGTTGGTATTTCCCAGTTCAGCGCGCACAGCACACAGGCGAACAAGGACGGTGTGACATCGAGCCTTGTCAATATTGCTGCAAACGCCTATCAGTACAAGATCCGCCCGACAACGATGGGCGGAGGCGGTGGCGCATACGATAATTACGTTATCCCTTCCAAGATGGCAACGGATAACAACGGGACGTACACGCTGACGAGTGCAAGCGGCGGGACGGCGACGTTTACCGGCGCGTCCGCGATCAACGGCGCCTGGACTGCGGTGTGCACATGCGATTCAACGGGTAGCACCTCCCTGGTGTATACCGGCTGGTAACCGGTAGATCGTTTCTTGACCCTAAGCCGCAGTGACCACCGACTGCGGCTTTTTTATTTCCTCCTTCCGTGCCTTTTCTTCGTTTTTTCGTGTTCATCCGCAGCTCTTATCAGAAAGCCAGCATCCGCCGAATCCGAGGAAAGTCTGTGGTACCTCCGCAACCAGGACTTGACAAGTTCGTCTAAAAGTCCTATATTAGGACAAATGGGTCTAATTATCGTATTATGAGCTGTCCCCGATGTCGGTGATTTTTTCACGCTCCTGCGAATATGCCATCCAGTCCGTGCTCTATCTCGCCCGGAAAGGGGGGAACCGAACTGTTCTTCTCAGGGAGATCTCCGACTCGCTCGGCATTCCGCACCATTTTCTCAGCAAGGTTCTGCAGCTCCTCAGCCGCCACGGCATCGTCGTCTCCCAGAAAGGCGCCAACGGGGGATTCGCACTTGCCCAGCCGCTCAATACGATTATGCTCGCCGACATCGTCGAAGCGGTCGACGGGGATGCGCTCATGACCGAGTGCGTGCTGGGCTTTCCCGAGTGCGACAGCGAGCATCCGTGCCCGGCTCATCACACGTGGAAAGAAGCGAAGGCGATCATCTCCACCATGCTGCATGAGAAGACGCTCGGGGAACTGGGCAAGGAGTTCGACAGGAAACTCTCCCGTACCATGAAGAGGAAGGGGAGGTAAATTCTTTTTTGCGTATATTTGGATATATGGGTCTAATTATCTATAGGTTGAAATCCGGATCGTTTCAGTCACCGGTCACGACCATCCATTCCTGTATCAACTATTACCGAAGGAGAAACATTCCATGAACCACGAAACCATCACGCAGTACTACGAAACCGATCACGACCGCCTCGATGAGCTCTTCAATAAATTCCAGGAGCTCAAGTATACCGATTACGCCAAAGCAAAGGAGTATTTTAAAGAGTTCAAGTCGGGCCTGCAGCGCCATATCATCTGGGAAGAGGAAATATTGTTTCCCCTGTTTGAACGGAAAACCGGTCTGATCGACCAGGGCTCGACACATGTCATGAGAGCCGAACATCGCATGATCGGGAAATACCTCGAAGCGGTTCACGAGAAGGTGAAAGTCCGGAATCCCGAGAGCGATGAAGAGGAACAGCTCCTCCTGAACGCTCTTTCCCTCCATAATCATAAAGAGGAATCCGTGCTTTACCCGGCGATCGATCACGCCGTCAGTGATGCAGAGCGTGGCTCCGTCTTCTCGACAATGAAACAGCTTCCTGATGAACGGTTCAGCTGCTGCTGCACGCATGATACCGTGAAGCAGACAACCGACTGAGGGAGATGATGACGACTATGCTCCATAACCCCGCATCTGATTGATCAACTCAGAAAGGAAACCACACCATGCATGCCATAGAAACACCGCCGCCTTCCCGACGATTCATCCCGGGCCTCATCGTTGTCCTCATCGCGGGAATCATTGTCGCTTTCTTCGCCGGCAAATCGTCCGGTGAGAAGAAATATCACCACATCAGCGGGTTTGCCTGGGATGCCGCGGAATGGGCGGAGAAAACAAAAGGCATCCGGACCAGCTATAATCCCGATCATGATCTCGATGCAACACAGCTCACCCTGACGCCGGGCGATCCGCGCTGGCTCGATTTTGTCTTCTGGTGCTTCAACAATAAGCTTGCGGAACACCAGGTGGAGGCGTACGGCGGTACGGAATGGGACGGGCCGACCGGGGGCGTCATCTTCCACTGGGCTCCCGGTTCCCGCTGGGAAACACACACACTTGCCAGCTTCGGCTTTACCATCGGACATACGATCGGTGAGCACAAGTGGATGGACACACAGTTTCCGGATTTCTTCGAAAAGTACGGCGGTGTCTACGGCGTCAATATCAAGGACCGGCTCGAGGAGATCGACCCCAAATCGGCGGCGCCGTGGGTTGCATTTCTGGATTACTGCGGCGGACCATCGAGTCCCTATTATCGCTACCTCTTTCATCAGGAGGCCATCGTGGATCCGATCCGGGACAGAATCTATCTTATCGGCGGGCAGGGCGTTGGGTTCGAATACACCTTCGAGCGTTATTATCACGAGGTGCGCGAAGTTCTCACCGATGCAAAGGCATTTCAGTTCTTCCAGATGTACGATCAGCTCGGGCCGGGATTTGCATCGCTCGGCGGCTGGGCAAAGAACAAGCTCTCGGCTCAGATACGGGGTATTTACATGACCGATGACACGAGCAAATGGTCGACAAAACCCGGCGTTGCAAAGAGTGTTCGCTATAATCCGAACATTCCCTCGCCTGCGATTCCGGATGGTATTCCGGATCTTGATGCCGTTCATCGTGGACAAATGGTCTACAAGCAGCAGTGCGCCCCCTGCCATGGCATCCAAGGGGACGGCAAGGGATTTCTTGCTGCGGGCTTTGATGTCAAGCCGAGGGATTTCACAGAGGGCATGTATAAATTCCGGACGACGAAGACCGGCGAGTTTCCCTCGATCGAAGATATCGAGCACACGGTACGGGTCGGAGTTTCCGGGACAACGATGCCGGCCTGGGGACAATTCCTGACTGATCAGCAGGTCAGCGATGTGTCGCGCTATCTCATCACCTTCTCTGACCAGTTCGCGCAAGCATGGAAGGAACAGAAGTCGCCGGAAAAACTGGATGTTCCTCCGGTTCCGCAGGATCTTTCCTCGCTTGCCGCTCAGGGCAAGGCGATCTTCGACCGGGCGCAGTGCGCGAAATGTCACGGAGATGCAGGCCGGGGCGATGGTCCCGCGACAGCGACTCTGCAGGATAGCTGGGAACAACCGATTGTGCCTGCCGACCTGACGTACAAGTGGCAGTTCAAGAACGGCTACAAGGCCGAAGATGTCTATCGCACGATGTTCGGCGGACTCAACGGTACGCCGATGCCGTCATATCTCGAGGCGTTTCCGGATCAGAAAGATCAGTGGGCGCTCGTCAGCTATGTTCTGTCGCTTTCTCCCGATGTTCGTCCGGTCCTTCATCTTGCAGATTATAAAGCGGGTGTCATTGCCGTAAGCCAGCGCTGTGACGAATATGGAAGGGTCCGAAAATGAAATCGAAGCTTGTCCTGAGTCTGATTGTGCTCGTCGCGTTACTCATTTCCGCATTTACATGGTACGGTCGCTATCAGCACTCCTATCGGATGGTAAATGTGGGCGGCGATACGAATCAGTGCAAATGTACACAGCGGCTTGAACGATAACCTTCGGCCGTCAGCGTAGACAGAGGGAGCGCAGGGCTATGACCATTGGATCACCGGTAATCCCGCGCGAGCATGGCGGCTGGGCGGTTGTGATTACCCCCATGATTGCAGTGTTTGCTGCCGTGCGGGGCATCAGCTGGCAAGCAGTGTTGCTCACCGCAGCTGCCCTGTCGGCGTATCTCAGCTATGATCCTCTGAACCGGCTCCTCATAGGTGTTGAGCAGAGAGGACTGAGCGCCGAAAAGCTCCATCAGGCAAAAGCATGGGCATCCATCTATCTTATGATTGCGGCTGCACTGTTCCTCGTTCTTCTGCGGGAAGGCTATACTCTCCTGGTAATCTTTGCAGCGGTGGCGGCAGGGCTCTTTCTGGTGCATTTTATCCTGACGCGAAAGGCGCGGGGGTCGCTTCTGAGAGATCTCAGCGGCATTGCGGGACTTTCCATGGCATGCCCGAGCATGTATTACGTTCTGCGCGGAGCGGTGGATCGCACGGCGGTGATCCTGTGGCTTCAGGTCGCGCTATTCTTCGCTGGGACAATATTCTATGTTCATATGAAAATTGAGACCCTGCGGTTGAAACGAAATGACCTGAGCCCTGGCGAGCGTTTGTACCTCGGCCGATGGACCTTGCTTTCGCTCGCGGTCATGATTGTTGGTGCTGTGGCGATGTCTTCTACATCGTTGATGCCCGCAATTGGCATTCTTGCGTTCGTGCCGATAACGGTCCATACTCTTTTCGGAATTGGAAGGCTGAACGCAAGAGTGAATTTCCGGAATCTCGGGCTGCTCTTGTTGGGACAATCGGTGGTGTTCGGAATACTGATTGGCGTGCTCATCTGAGCGGAGGGAAGCCACCAACGAAAGAGAGCTCAAATCCTTTCACAAATTAAAAACCCCGGCGCTATGCGGCCGGGGTTTGGTTTTAGCACTGAAACGCAAATTGTATTACTTCAGAAGAACCATCTTCCTGACCGCAGAAAATTCACCTGCCTGAATGTGAAAGAAATAGAGACCGCTCGGGAGTGCGCTCGCATTGAAATTAACAGATTTATTTTCCGCATCTTCATACTCATTTATCAGAGTGGTGATCTCCCGCCCCAGGACATCACTGATAACCAATCTGACAAATGTTCTTTGGGGCAGACTGTATTGAATTCTCGTGATCGGATTGAAGGGGTTGGGGTAGTTCTGCTCAAGAGCAAATGACTTTGGCAGCTGTGGACGGGTTGATAACTCATCCGGGGGAGGTGGAGGTAACTCGGTTGTCGGAACGATCCGGATCCGTCCGGAAACTCCGGGGCGCAACTCTGCCGAAGAACCCGCTGCATTGAGGACGAGCGATCCGCTTCCGGTCACCTTCACCCAATATCCTTTCCCCGGCTGAATCGTATCGGCAACAGCATATTGCCCCAGATAGCCGAAGAAGTGAGAGGTGATCATCCCCGGAGGTATCGACTGGACGGATGCCACGGCGACCCGTGAGCTGATCGACCCAATAAGATTCCATCCCGCAATGACTGGGATCGTGTCCGTCCTGAGAGGTTGGCCGCTGATGCTGTCGTCAACTGCACCGGGAAACTTCAGCCAATAGCCGGCTCCGTTTTTCAAAGTATCTACTTGCAGATACGTGGTGTTGTAGGCAAATGCCTTTGATATGGCGGTCGGGAAGAGTACATGTGCAGCCAGATTCTTGACGCCGAGAGGGACGGAGACGAGATTCCATGATGAGGTAATCCCGAGCGAGAGAGTTTTCGTGATCGGCACAATGACACGGTCAGTTGTGAATGTGAAGTACGCGGAGTACGCCGCGCTATTCATGGCAGTTTGCAGGTCGACGGAGGTATTGTCCTTGTCAAATGCGGCAGTGACTACTTTTGAGCCATTGACCGCAAATTTGTACGGCGGTCCTGCTCCTGCGAGCGGCGCATTCGGATCCGACTCATCCGGCTGTGTTGGGATAACCAGAGGCAGTCCCAAATAGCCTTTTGCACCGGTGATTATCAAATCGAGTATACTATTAGACGGTCCGAAGTTCTGATCCGTGTTGTTTCCCTGTAATGTGGCGGGCAACGGTATGTTTGCGAGCGAGGCGGCTGAAATGTTGCCTTTCAACTTGCCACCGCTCATGGAGGCGAAGCTCATTTGTGTGGTGTCAATGTCTTCACTGGGCAAGTGCCCCGGGGGAAATCCATTTACGGACTCCAGCGGTTTCGATGAACTCCCGACATTCGCAGTGAACCTTGCGTTCGACATCATCAAGGGGCCGCCTGTACCTAACAAAACATCCGGAGGGAGGAGCATATAAGCCGGCCCCCCGTTGAGGACACTTCCGCTGATGGACGCGGGGATCTGATCGCTCGGCAGATCGTTCGCATCAAGTTCATTAGCGTTCGGAGTGTACCACCAGTCAAGGTCCGACGCGCCCGAGTACGTCGAGGGATTACCTGCATCAAGCACTGGAAGACCGTCCACAGTGCCGATCTGCAGCGATAGTTGGTTCGTTCCGGTCAGGTCCGTCAGCCCGGGCATTTCCAGGATGAGGGACGATTCACCTGACATAATGCGGGTGTTCAGGGCGGATTGCATTTGCGACACCGCAGTCGATGTAAATGCCGCTGCGAAGAGGTGATTTTGAGTGGCAAACGTATCCGTCGTCGTCTGGATCGTGAGTGAATTGATTCGCTGGTTCTCCTGAAACTGACCTTTGCCGGTCTGCAGAAATACGAGGATGAGAACGAACATCGGAAGACACCGTAACTTCCGCCAAGTGTTGCGGGGCGACACACTGTTGACCGGATGGCAATGAGAGAACCTGGGAATTCGGATCAGAGTACTCATCTGATTCCTCCTTGATTGCGGTGATGGTAGAATGTGAAATGAAATTCCGGAGTGAAGTTCTTCGAATAAGGGCAGGGGGTGATAACACTTGGATGAAGACGGATCAGAGATCCGGCCGGTTCAGAGTGCGACCAGAGCCGGGAGTGCGGGGTCGGGAATATTTTCTGAATGAACAGGTGTTCCGAGACCATGATTGTGTCCCAGGAATGAACGCCTCAATGTCATGAGCGGGATGAACGAATTGCTGAGTCTGATATACTTAAATTAATAAGAAAATGGAACCTGTGCAACTCCCCCGTTATTCGCATTTCCTCCAGAGGACGGACAGTGAAAAATTACACCCGGGATTCCGTTTCCGCTAATTTATTCCGCAACATACGGCCGCGGGTCCGACTCCTGAGCGTGAATGCTTTGAGTCGCCGCCTGTAATCCGTCCGAGGTTGCTCGCAGCGTAATCGTTCCCGGGCTGCGCGTTCCCTGAACGATGATCTGGCACCTTCCGTTGAAAAGTTCGCGCTTCCATCCGCCGTCAAGACATTTATCCGGCTCGTGACTGCTCGGGTTTCCATTTCCAACACCGAGAATCTGCCCCTTGTCGTTGACTTCAAAATGAATGAGATTGTTCGCAGTTGGCACCTCCCGGCCTTTCTCATCAAGCACGGAAACATCTACAACACAAACATCTTCTCTGTTTGCATGAATCGTCTGCCGGTCGGGTGAGAGCCGGATGCTCACCGGTTTGCCGGTCGTTTCAACACTCGTTGTGATCAGCTTTCCTTTTCTCCATCCTTTCGCTTCAAGCGTTCCCGGCTCGAATGCAACGTTCCACTCCAGATGTGAATTCACCGGCATGGTTTTTCTCCCCAGGCTCTTCTTATTGAGGAAAAACTCGACACTGTCGCAGTTACTCTGACACCACACATTCACCTGTTGATGTTGTTTCCAGTTCCAGTGCGGTGCCAGATGCAGCACGTCCTTGTCCGTCCACCACGACTGATAATAATAGTAGTTATTCTTCGGGAAGCCGCACACATCCATAATGCCGAAGTGGGAGCTGATGCACGGCCAATCGTAGGGTGAGGGCTCCCCGCGATAATCAAAGCCCGTCCAGACAAAGGCGCCTGTTGCCCAGGGCCGCGCGCTGTACCATTTCCACCACTCCTCCGCGAGAGCTCCGTAACCCGGCTTATTCACATCATAATCACTCACATATCCCCGGAGCGTGTCATTGGCATAGATGCCGCGCGTGCAGAACGTGCTCGCCTCCTCGCTTCCCCAGATCGGTTGTTCGGGATGATCCTTATGGTATTTCTCGATATCTCCGATGTTGACATAATTCACGCCGCGTACATCCACCACGCTGTTGATCCCGTCATAGTTGTTGCCGTTGTTGCCGGCATATGTGCAGAGGCGCGTCGGATCGAGCTTCTGCTGTATCCGTTTCAACGACTGTGCAATTCCTTTTCCAATATCTTTGTTTTGAATCTCCCATTCCTCATTTCCAAGCGACCAGATGATGACAGAAGGATGATTCCTGTCCCGGAGTATGAGTTTTTCGAATTGTTTCCGGAATTCGGGTGTCTCTCCCATGTACCGGTTTTCATCCATCACGAGCATGCCGAGCCGGTCGCATGCATCGAGCAATTCAGATGTCGGCGGATTGTGGCTTGTCCGGTATGCGTTGACACCCATTTCCTTGAGCTTTTCAATTCTGTAATACTGCATCCTGTCGGGAAGCGCAGATCCGACACCCGCATGATCTTGGTGACAGCAGACGCCCTTGATTTCCACTCTCTTATCATTCAAGAAGAACCCGCTGTCTTTGTCGAATCGGACGGAACGGATGCCGAACGGAGTGTCCACCCGGTCGAGTGTATCCTTCCCGCTGGTCACCACAGAGACCAGAGTATAGAGGTACGGTGATTCCAAATCCCAGAGGTTTGGATTTGAAATGTCGAGATCGTTATCGATTGTGTCCTGTTTGAAGGGAGAAAGCGTGTTGAGTTTTGAAGATGCGGCTGTAACCGATCTTCCATCGTGATCCATGATGGTGGAGGTCAGCGTATATGGACCGGGCACGTCTTCTTCATTCCGGATGTTTGTTGCAATGTGTACTCTGGCTGAAGAAGCTGAGCCGGTGGTGGAGACGAAAACGCCATAGAGCGGAATGTGGAGGGGGTGATATTTCAGCAGCCAGACATGCCGGTAGATGCCGGCGCCTTCGTAGAACCACCCCTCGTACTGACTCGCATCCGCGCGAACGACGAGCACATTTTTCCCCCCATAGTTGAGATAATCCGTTATATCAAAATCGAACTCGCTGTAACCGCTCAGGTTGCGTCCAAGGAGATGTCCGTTCAGCCAGACCATACAGTCGCGGAACACACCGTCGAATTTTACAGTAATTCTCCTCCCCTTATCTGATGCCGGGATTGAAAACGAGCGCCGGTACCAGCCGACCGAAGATTTCGGAAATAGCCGCCCGACGGGCTTGTAGCCATGATCCCGCACCGCGTCGTTCTTCATATTGATGAACCCGAGCTCGACCGCCCAGTCGTGGGGAAAATTGACGATGCGCCATGTGCTGTCATTGAACTCAGGCACTGCCGGACCTCCGGCTTCACCCGCTTTTGCAAACGATTCATCTGCACCGAATCCGAAATCACCTTCAGCTGTTCCGGCATCGCCGAGGTGAAATCGCCAGCCAAAGTCGAGAAGGAGTTTCTCTCTTACCGGTCCGGTTGCATGAGCAGGGAGATTGAATGATATGATGAGGAATGTGAGGAAAAGCAAATTTCTAAAGGAGGATTTCATGTGGAGATTCCTGAGTGGTCGGGCAAATGTATCAAGAATCCCGAACAGTGTCAACACGCGGCGGAGTGAATTTGAAATTCGGAGTCCGGTGAAGTATATTTGTGGGTAGTAAATGAATCCTGAATTGTGGAAGCATCAGGATCGTCAAGTCATCTTCGTAAACTTCTTGAGCAGGTTGTAAGCTGATCTCCTTTCTATCCGCTTCGTGTCCGGAGCCGCAGGTTTCGCATGCATAAGATCGTCGTGCGGGTCATACTTGCAGCTGTTGCCGGACTCTTCATCCTGAACCTCATCGCTTCACTTCAGTGGAGGATTCAGCATGATTCATCAATCCTTCTCTATATAACATGGATGATGGATCATTTCGGATCCGTTCCGTATCGTGATATTTTTGATATCAACCTGCCCGGCACCTATCTCTTCTACTTCCTGATAGGAAAGATTTCCGGTTATACAGATTTAGGGGTGAGGCTTGTGGATATCGTGCTCCTGGCAGCCATCCTTTTCATGAGCTTCCAATGGATGAAAAAATTCGGCTGGAAAATTGCGCTCTGCGGATCTGTTCTCTGGGGGCTGACCTACCTGTCGCTCGGACCAAGTTCCTCGCTTCAAAGAGAATATCTCATCCTTCTTGCCGTTCTCGGTTCGATTCTGATTGCCGACAGTGAACGTCAAAAAAGGACACTCCTGAAATCTTTTGCGATCGGTCTTCTCTTCGGCATTGCATTTCTGTTGAAACCACCGGCGATACTCGCGTTTCCGTTTGTGGTATTTTTCCAATTCCGGAACGCCGGGAAGATGCGATTTCTCAGGCATGCCATCATGCCCGCGATCGTTGGATTTGTAGTTCCGGCCTCGTCGGCTCTTCTTTATCTTTATGCAAGAGGCGGGCTCGCCCAGTTCTTCGATATGGTGTGGAACTATCTCCCGCTGTACGTTCATCTTACAGGCAATCACGAAGCCCTTTCCGGTCTCGCCTGGATAAAATATCTCTCATGGGAAACACTCCTGCTGGGCGGCTTTCTCATCTGGCTGATTCCCGCTGCGATCGGTGTCTATGTTGCCTTGCGCAAGTCGGCAATATCCGAATCCCAGCGCCGCCGCGTAAAGCTGCTCATTGTCCTGGCAATCTGCTATGCGGTCTATCCGACAATCTCCGGGCAGTTCTGGGATTACCACTATCTCATCTTCTTTTATTTCGCGGGTCAGCTGAGCGCCCTGTGCATTCTGGGAATCGTGCCTCGTACGGGTCAGAATGAAAACCTCAGGCCGGAAGTGATTTTTCTGATCTTCATTCTGTTTTGGTTTCGGCCAAATGAGGAAGTGCTGGGTGCAATTATGGGGAGAGGTGTGTCGCCGGTGAAGAGCGGGCGCGTTGACGCAATCGCATCATTCCTCGTGCAGCATCTTCAACCGGATGATACCGTTCAGCCGCTCGACTGGACCGGCGGTGCGGTCAATGCCATGCTCATTGCAAAGGCACGTCTTGCGACGCCCTTTCCGTACGACTTCTATTTCTACCACGATACTTCCAATTCATACATCCGCGGGCTGCGGAAGAAATTCATCACGGATCTTCTCCGGTCCCGCCCGCGATTCATCATACAGATAACGGATCGGGACAAGCCCTGGGTGTTCGGGGAGAATACAACAGATGAATTCAGGCAATTGCAGTCGATACTCGACACGAGCTACAGAGCGGTTGCTGGTGGTAATGGATATCTCCTCTACCAGAAAAACAACGATCGTTGAACTCATCTCTCCGCATCCGGTGCTGACAATGGGGAATGTTGAATTTGAGAAAGCAGAGGCAATGTGAAAATGAAAAGGGTCAGCATCTGTGCCGACCCTCTCGTGTTTATCATCTGATGTTGGTGGGGAACCGGGACCTTCTCAGTTAACCACTTGCAGGACAACATTGTCGAACCGATGCCGCCCCGTAAAATATTCCAACCCGATCTGTCCGTGGGTATAGTTCGGATCCTGCAGGTCAATAATCCAGCCATCCGGTTCGATATCTGATTTCTTCCAGATTTTGCATTGAATCCGGTCGGCGACAGCCCGCACTTTCATGGTGTACCACGTATCTTTATCCATACGCTGATCGGGGTCGTTCTGCAGCCACGGTTCCGAATGAATATACTGGGAGTGTGTGTCGGAATTGTCCATGTCACGCATGAGCTGAATCCATGACTGCGAACCGAAGCCGTTTATGCGGAAGACGTAGTTTTCGGAATCTGAAAGCCAGCGAAAAACAATTCCCGGGTGTTCCGGGTAATCATCGTCGCTTGTTTTCATGACATCTGCCTGCAGCTCAAAGTCCCCAAAGTCGTGCCCGGGAAGCATCAGGAAATGATGACCCTGGGAAACGTCCGTCTGGACCAGCGAGTCGGTGAAATTCCAGATGCCGGTCCTGATTTGCCAGTTGTTCACATTTCCGTTGTTGAAGTCGTCGGAGAAGGAAGCACCTCCGCCTGCCGATCCCCAGGTGACCACAATGTCGATTTGTCCGCTCGCGGGTTCAAGCGTGAGCGACACATGAGTGACCTGGCCCGACTGGACGGAGACATCGGTTTCGCCGGTGTAGAGGAGTTTTTCGGAAACATCGAATGCGTTCACCGTAAGATGCCACGTTCCGAATTCCACCTTGGTGAATGTGCCGGATGCCGTACTGCCGGAATCCGAGATCGTCAGTGCCATGGCGTGATCACTGTAACCGGACCTCGTGAGTGTTGCAACGACTTGAGCGACGCCGGAAGGTGTGTTTGCTGAGAAGAGAGTAACCTGTCCAACACCCGATTCAGACTTTGCCGGGATGACAACTTCTGATTCTCTGCACTCAATCAGCACGAAGGGCAGGATTGCAATTGCTATGAGAGCATAGCTGCGCATATTGACAATCCCTTATGTGATGAATGAAAAAAAGAGCGGTTGGTCTGCAACGCCGGAAATGTACGGAATAAATTGTTCATGTCAAATCATCAAGCGCGTCGGCGATGGATTTCGATCCGCGGGGGAAAGAAATGCGGGAAAAACGAGCCGATGGAAAGGCGAATATACGACTCACGGACGCTCAATCTCAGGTTGGGTCGGTTGTTACCGGTTACCCGGAAACTTGTATATCTGCAGACGTATCCCTATTATTTATGTGATTTGTTTGAAAAGAGTGAAAATCGGAGCAAGTTTTCGTCGTGAGAGTGTGTTGGATGCTCCAATGAGATCTTCACATCTCGAGAGTCAAATACACATGCATTTCAACTTTTGCCAACAAGAGCGCAGAACGTTTTGTGAATATCGGAATACCAAAGGAAATCGCTCCGGGAGAAACCCGCGTGGCACTTACCCCGTCGGTCGTGCCGCAGCTGATCAAAAACAAATACCAGGTGCTTGTCGAACATGATGCGGGATTGGCCGCTGCATGTTCCGATGAACACTATCGCCAGGCCGGTGCGACGATAGTTGCCGACACCCTCGCTCTCTATCAGTCAAGCGATTTGATCTGTAAGGTTCAATCACCCCAGCAGCATCCCGTCTTGAATAAGCACGAAGCGGAATTTCTTCGGGAAGGTTCGGCAATTATCGGATTTCTTTCTCCTCTCTCAAATCTCCAGGCGGTGAACACGTTCGTGCGGCGGAAGATATCCTCGTTTTCACTTGAGTTCGTTCCGCGTATCACCCGCGCACAAAGCATGGATGCGCTCAGCTCGATGGCGACGGTTGCCGGATACAGAGCAGTTCTTCTTGCAGCCGGCGAACTGCCGAAAATGTTTCCTCTGTTGATGACGGCGGCCGGTACCGTGCCGCCCGCAACGGTGCTGATTCTGGGTGCAGGTGTTGCAGGGCTCCAGGCGATCGCCACCGCAAAACGGCTTGGAGCGAAAGTGGAAGTCTTTGACCCCCGTCCTGCCGTGAAAGAACAGGTGAAAAGCCTGGGGGCGGCGTTTGTTGATATTGATGTTCAGGAGAATGTCGAAACATCGGGCGGCTACGCGAAAGAGCAATCTGATGCATTTCTGAAACTGGAACGTGAAGTCATAAGTGCCCGCCTGAAAAAGACCGATGTGGTCATCTGCACGGCGCAGATCTTTGGGAAGAAAGCCCCGGTGCTGATCACGAAGGAAATGGTGAACCTCATGCATCCAAGGTCGGTCATCATTGATCTTGCCGCGGAACAGGGGGGCAATTGCGAATTGACCGAAGCAGGCAAATCGGTCCGGCAAAACGGAGTTCTGATTATTGGCGCCGTCAACCTTCCTGCGCAGCTGCCAATCGATTCGAGTCAGATGTACGCCAAGAACGTCTCGAATCTCATCACGAACCTGTATGATGCGCAAGGAGCTCTTCGCTTTGATGATGAGATCACAAAAGGGTGCTGCATTACCTACAACGGAGAAATTCTCAACGCACTGGTGAAATCGACGATACAATCATGAAACAACTTCTTCTTTCGGGATTGGTGGTTTGTTCTGTTCTGCTGACGATGAGTACGCTCGGCATGAACGAGCAGCGTCAACAGCCGCCCGGTTCGGGTCCGGCGGGCGTGCAGGTAACCGCGCAACAGGCGGGTGCCGCGGCTGAAGCGCCGCCTGATTATTGGTCACTGGTATTCGTGTTTGTCCTTTCCACATTTATCGGCATCGGTGTGATTGCCCGGGTCTCGCGCCTGCTGCACACGCCGCTGATGTCCCTCACGAATGCCATCTCAGCAATCGCAGTCGTCGGTTCGTTGATTGTTGCAGGTGCCGACTATCCCGTGGAGATTCGGATACTCGGTGCTGTTGCGCTTTTCGCTTCGATGACCAACATTGTCAGCGGTTTCCTGATTACCGACCGCATGCTGAAGATGTTCAAGAAGGAGAAAGAGGGGGCGTCGCAATGATATCCCACGTCGCCCAGCTGGTATATGTCGTGTCGATGGCGCTGTTCGTCTTTTCTCTCTACTGGATGAACACGCCGAAAACCGCCCGGCGGAGTGTCTTCGGCGGCACGGCTGCAATGCTCCTTGCCATTATTGCTACCTGGCTTAATCCCGAGATCGTTCACCACGACTGGCTCCTGGTTGCGATTGCCGTCGGATTTCTCGTCGGTGTGCCGCTTTCACGCGTGCCACTGACAGCGGTGCCTCAGCGGACCGCGCTCTCCCACGCCTTTGGGGGACTTGCCGCAGGGCTTGTGGGTACGGCAAAATTCTATCTCTGGTCGAGCGAGGGACCTGATCAGCTTACATCGTTCCGCGTCGCAGCGATCATCGTTGAAATCATACTGGGCTTTCTCACATTCACGGGAAGCTTGATTGCAGCGGGAAAGTTGCAGGAAATTAAATGGATCCCACAGCGCCCCGTTACCTATCCGTTCCAGCGCGTGACCAACATGGGCCTGTTGGTGATCGCGCTGGCGATCGGAGTTCGGATCGTGGCCGACCCGACGTGGCAGTGGTCGCACATTGCTTTCCAGGCCGTCATCGGCATGTCGCTTCTGTTCGGCGTTCTGCTGGTGATACCGATTGGTGGAGCGGATATGCCGACGGTGATTTCGATCCTCAATTCCTACGCCGGGCTTTCTGCAGTGGCGATGGGATTCGTCCTGGACAACAAACTGCTGATCACGGCGGGGGCCCTTGACGGTTCGAGCGGCTTGATCCTCTCGATCATCATGTGCCGATCGATGAACAGGTCGTTTACGAACGTCCTCTTCGGCGCGTTCGGAAAGGTCCAGGCGGCGAAAGGAGAATCGGCGCAGAGAAGATACAAACAGGAGACTATCGAAGGCGCCGCCCAGATCCTCGAGCAGGCATCATTCGTTGTCATCATCCCGGGGTATGGTATGGCAGTCGCGCAGGCACAGCACCGCGTGCGCGATCTTTATGATGCCCTGAAAAAGCGCGGCATCACCGTGAAATTTGCCATTCACCCCGTCGCCGGCAGAATGCCGGGGCACATGAATGTCCTTCTTGCCGAAGCGGATATCCCGTACGACGATCTTCTCGAAATGAGCGAGATCAATCCTGACATGTCGCAGTGCGATGTAGCGCTTGTGATCGGAGCAAACGACGTCGTGAATCCGGCAGCGCGCACCGACAAGTCGTCGCCGATTTATGGGATGCCGATTATTGATGCGGATAAAGCGAGAACTGTTTTCGCTATAAAGCGGAGCAAGAACCCGGGGTTTGCGGGTATTGAGAATGATTTGTATTTCGACAACAAGACGTTCATGCTCTTTGGTGATGCGAAAGTCGTCTCCGGAGAGTTGGCGAAACAGCTCACCGGAAATTCCTCTTCACATTAGCAATCATATCTGAAACTGCCCCGAAGACGGTCCCCGGAATGCGAGTTGTGCGGGATCAATAATAGTCCAATCCCTGCATATCTCAAAATTTGGAGCATTTTGATTCTACATGAATATGAGACGGGCTGGAAGGGTCGAATAATTCTGGACGCCATGTTTGAGAATTTCACTCTATCTTCGTATTATCCGTTGACATTCTGGAAGCGTCCTCAACTTACCATACCTGCGACAGCATCGGATCACGTGCTGCCGATGCCCGTTCTGTAACGGCAATCCATAAAAACTCCACACCGTTCGTTGCATAATCCGGCCGTCTTATTGCCTCCACACAGGATGCGAAAGGCGTCTTCCATTTCGTTTCAATGTACATAACAGGAGGAATTCATCATGTCACAGAAACGCATCGCTGTTCTGACAGTCCTTCTTTTCATCTCCGTTAGTTTCCTTTTCGGAGGTCAAAAGAAGGCCGCTCCAACGCCGGCACCTAAATCCACGATCGACGAGATCAATATTCCGTTTACGAAGTATACGCTCAGTAACGGACTTACATTAATCGTCCACGAAGATCACAAGGCACCCATCGTGGCGGTGAATATCTGGTATCATGTCGGATCGAAGAATGAGAAGCCCGGGCGTACCGGATTCGCGCATCTCTTCGAGCATCTGATGTTCAGCGGGAGCGAGCATTGTGATGAAGTCTACATTAAGGAAATGGAGAAGATCGGCGCAACTGATCTGAACGGCACGACTGAACAGGACCGCACCAATTACTTCGAGAATGTCCCAACCTCGGCACTCGACCGGACGCTCTGGATGGAGTCCGACCGTATGGGGCATCTTCTCGGAGTGCTCGACCAGAAAAAACTCGATCTCCAGCGCGGGGTTGTGCAAAATGAGAAACGGCAGGGGGAAAATCAGCCGTACGCTGTTGCCGACGAGCTCATCACCAAGAGTACTTACCCAGCTGGGCACCCGTACTCCTGGACCGTGATCGGCTCGATGGACGATCTGAATGCCGCATCGCTGGATGATGTGAAGGAGTGGTTCCGCACATATTACGGTCCCGGAAATGCCGTCCTTGTCGTTGCCGGTGACATTGATACCAAGACCGCGTACGAAAAAGTGCAGCGCTATTTTGGAGATCTTCCCGCCGGTCCGCCGGTTGGGAAGTACAATGAATGGATCGCGAAACGCACCGGCACGATTCGTCAGCAGGTGCAGGATCGTGTACCCCAGGCGCGTGTCAGCATCGTCTGGAACGTACCGCGGCGCGGCACCGCAGATGCCGACTATCTCCGGCTGGCCGCCTCCGTGCTCTCATCCGGCAAGACTTCCCGTCTGTATAAGCGGCTTGTCTACGACGATCAGATTGCAACCGATGTGTTCGCGTATGTAGACCAGCATGAGATCGGCAGCCAGTTCAATATAGTCGCGACAGCCAAACCGGGCGGCGATATTTCAAAGGTCGAAAAAGAGATTGATGAGGAGCTCGCAAAATTCCTGAAATCCGGCCCGACGGAAAAAGAACTGAAACGGGCAGTCACGCAGTTTACGTCCGGTACCATTCGTGCACTGGAACGAATCGGCGGCTTCGGAGGAAAAGCCGACCTTCTGGCCCAGAACGAAATATATCAGGGAGATCCGGCCTATTTCAAGGTAACGCTCTCGCGCATGGGAGCCGCCACGCCCAAAGACCTGCTTACTGCAGCGAATACCTGGCTGAGCGACGGAAAGTACGTGCTTGATGTTCTGCCGTTTGGTGAGTACACTGCCGCACCCGCCGATACGGCTGTCCGAAATAGTGAGCCGGGAGTCTCTGAAGTGCCGGATGCGAAATTCCCGACTCTGGAGCACGCCACACTCGACAACGGGATGAAGATACTACTCGCCTCACGTACTTCTGTACCTGTCATTTCCATCAAGATGCTTTTTGATGCAGGCTTTGCGGCAGACCGGACTTCACTCGCCGGGACGGCAAACCTCGCAATGAGCATGCTCGATGAGGGTACCCCGAAACGAACCGCGCTCCAGATAAGCGAAGATCTCGGGGTGCTCGGCGCTCACATGTATTCCTGGGCTGCCCTTGATATCTGCGGTTTCGAGCTCAATACGCTCAAGTCGACACTCGACCCCGCCCTCGATATCTATGCCGACGCGCTGCTGCATCCGACATTCCCGCAGGCAGATTTCGACCGCTTGAAGAAGGAAGCACTTGCCAACATCGAGCAGGAAAAAGTCGAACCGGTATCAATGGGGTTGCGCGTACTTCCCCGGTATCTCTACGGCGAAGGTCATGCCTATAGCTGTCCCATGACGGGGTCGGGAACCGAGGAATCCGTCAATAAGATGACGCGGGACGATATGGTCAGGTTCCATCAGACCTGGCTCAAGCCGAATAACGCCACGCTCATCATCGTCGGGGATGTCGCGATGAACGAGATCAAGCCGAAACTCGAACAGCTCTTCAAGGATTGGAAACCCGGGGACGTTCCTTCGAAAAATCTCACAACCGTCGAGCTGTCGAAGCCGGCTGTCTATCTTGTCGACCGTCCCGGCTCTCAAACCTCGATCATTCTTGCCGGACATGTGACCATACCCAAGAATAATCCCGATGAGATTGCGATCGATGCCATGAACACGATCCTGGGTGGCTCGTTCGGCTCGCGTATTAATATGAATCTGCGTGAAGACAAACATTGGTCATACGGTTCGGGAAGCGCGATCATTCCGGCGAAGGGTCAGCGTCCGTTCTTCGCCTATGGCATTGTCCAGACCGATAAGACGAAGGAATCGATGGTCGAGCTCAACAAGGAGCTCCGCGAAATCCGCACGATACGACCCGTAACCAGCGATGAACTTTCACGCACGCAGGCGAATCTCACGCTTCAGCTTCCCGGCAGGTGGGAAACGATCTACGCGGTAAGCAGCTCAATTCAGGAGCTGGTGGAGTTTGGTATGCCGGAAGATTTCTACGGCACGTACTCGCAGAAAATCCGATCGCTGAATCTGGACGAAATGAACACCATGGCGAAGAAGATCGTACAACCCGATAATGCTGTTTGGGTCGTTGTCGGAGATGCGAGCAAGATCCGGAAGGGTATTGAGGAGCTGAACTACGGAGGAATTCATCTGATCGACTCCGACGGCAAGCCGCTCGAGAGTTCGCACTAAACGTTGAGCTGCGCGTGTTCTCCTGCGCACTTATTGAATGAAGCATGCATACAAACCCCGGCCTGCCAACTGCTTGCCGGGGTTTGTGCTGCGTGCATGCGCGCCCATCCCGTCTACGTCCGCAACCATATTGACAATCAGCGTTTGCTTTTGTAGATTCATCCATCAGGGATAGTCATAATCTCAAAAATCTTGCACCGGGACATGTGCCGGATGATGAATTCGTGTTGAGAGTGCCTGGAATGTTATTGTTGTCGTAACTTCTTCAGCATTATCGGTGAGCCCGTAGTTTAGGACATTCGCAAGAGTGTTTAGAGCTATGGGCTCTTCTTTTGGAGGAAGCAGACTCTTTCCCGCTCGCCTGTCACCGGACAACGAGTGAAATATGCGGTTGTTCATAATGAATTATCGATGATCACATCAGTTCGTGTTGTTCTCTTGCTGACAATTTCTCTCCGCAGAAGATTTCTGTGGTTTCCATTCCCTGCTTTCCTCATCCTTATTCTTCATACCTGCACCCTTGCACAATTCCCCGACATGAATGAAAAACTCCTCTGGGCTCACTTCACGGCCTCGTCGGGAGTTCCTGCGGGAGAAATCACGGGTCTCTTTGAATCGTCCGACAGCACCCTCTGGGTTTCCACACTCACCGGTGTAGCATGGTTTGATGGATATCGGTGGAGGGAGGGGGACAATGGGACTCTCTGGCCCAGGTCCGATGTATATAGCATCGCGGGGGAATATTTCGACAGTATACTGATCTTTTCCTCGCGTGCTTGCTATCTCGGTAACAGGCACGGTTTCCGTGAACTCGGTAAGGAAATTACACAGAATCTTTTTCTGAATGGGAATGATACTGTCTCGTTGTCCTACGATATGACGCTCCGGCGGGCTTATCGCAGGTCACTCGTGCCGAAACCGGATCAAAAAATCGTGAAGAATATTGTTCAGCTCTTTTCCACCAGGAAGGGATCAGTCTGGTTCATGGCTCAGGACGGTCTCTACCGACCGGAAGGTTCCTCATGGAAACGGCAACTTTCTTCGGCAACCGGCAGGATGGCGCTTGATGTGCTCTCTGTCAGTGAGAATCACCACGGTACAGGAATTTTCGTTGTCAGAAATCCCCAGGATCAGATGGGAATCTGGGAATGGGAACGGAATGGGCCGATCCACAGAAGCACAATGGCGGCTCCGATCCTCTATCTTGTCAGTGCGGATATTGACGAGAACGATAATGTCATTGCGGTCGATCGCGCCGGTGAAATTGTGATGCGACACGACGGCCGTTGGAATGTCGTCCCCTTCCTGCCGGAAAACGGGACGACAATCACGAGAGTACTGTTTCGGCAGAATGGGGATCTCTGCCTCGGCGGAGACGATGGGATCTATGTCTGGAGGCACGATTCGCACAAATGGAAGTCGCTTCCTCTTTCATCCGATGAGCTCAGCAATTGTATCAACGAGATCTTCAAGGCACGAAACGGCGAGATCTGGTTCGCTTCAGCCAGCGGTCTTGAAATACGACACCCCGATGGGAACAGCGAGGCGATTTCATCGATCGGGAAAGAGCGCCTCCTGAATGTCACCGGTGTGGAGCAGGATGCCGGGGGAAATGTGTGGATTTCGAGCGGATCAGCATTCGACGGGGCATTTATGTGGAACGGGAAAACGTGGAAGAAGTACCCCATTGACGTGCACGATGGCGGTATGTATGTTCATAAGATCCGGAAGGATCTGCAGGGGCGGCTCTGGTTTTTGGGGCTCGGACACAATCCCGGAACTCTTGATGACGATGAAGCTGGAGCGTACTGTCTGGATAACGGTGCATTTTCCCGATGGAGTATTCCGGAAGGATTATTGAGCGGTCGCGTCTACGCGTTTGAGGAGGGGAAGGATTCCTCACTCTGGTTCGGGACGCACAAAGGGATATGCCGGTACCAATCCGGCCATTGGACGTATTGGAGGAAAACGAACGGTCTCCGGCAGGATCATATCTTCTGTCTTGCATTGGATCACGATGGTGATGTCTGGTTCGGTCATATGACAACAGACGGACTGGGTCGGATCGATGGCGCGGGGCAGGTGCATTACTACGGGGTTGAAGACGGCCTCCCCGACAGCAGAATATACGATATCCGGGTTGATTCCACCGGTATCGTCTGGGTCACTACCCGGGGCGGACTGTGCTGTTATGATCATGGAAGATGGTCGACATTCGATGAGAAAAGCGGTCTGGTTTCCAATGCACTCTGGCCGGTGTTGCCGACGAACGAGGGGGTGTATGTGGGTACAACAGGAAAGGGAGCAGCGATCCTGCACCGGGATGCGTGGAACGATCGGCCCCCGGTGATTGTGATTGATACACCTCTTGTCGAAAATCAGAACGCGTTTGTCCGCTGGCAGGCGTTTGCCTATAACGGCGAAGTCTCCCCTGAAAATTCATTGACGCGATACCGTCTGCGCGGCGGCAACTGGTCGGCATGGAGTACGTTGCACGAAGTTTCTGTTCGGTCAGCTTCTCCCGGATTGTATTCGATCGAAGTCCAGGCGAAGGGTCTCTACGGCCAGTTTGACCCCGTGCCTGCCGAGGCGGCATTCACGGTCTTGCCCTCGCTCTACTTGCGTCCGGTTATTTATCTTCCTGCCGGCGGGGCGCTCACGGCACTTGTCTACCTGCTGGTCGTGGTTCAGGTGCGCAGGAGGAAGCACCGGAAGGAGCTGGAGAAGAGTGAGGAACGTTACCGGCTCATAACGGAACTGATGTCGGATTATGCATATCTTCTCGCGATCGACGAGAATGGATCATCCGAGGTTCTCTGGATCACCGAATCGTTTGAGCGCCTCACCGGTTACGGCACGGCGGAATTCCGGCAGGCCGGATTTTCTGAACGGTTCAATTACCGGGATGACACTGCGCTTGTTACCGCCATGTTCGCTTCGGTCAGGAGCGGAAAACCCGAAAGCTTCGAAAGCCGCATAGTGACATATGCGGACGCCGTTCTCTGGATCCATCATGATGTTGCCCCGATCTGGAATGCGCTGCATTCGCGGGTAACCCACATCTATGGCATTGCGAGGGATATCACGCAACGAAAACACAACGAAGAGCAGATGAGGAAACTTGCCACTGAGCTTTCTCTCACGGAAGAACGGGAGCGGCGACGGATGGCAACATTTCTCCACGATACCATCGGCCAGACACTCGCGTTTTCGAAAATCAAGCTTCGTACACTCGAACGCTCTGTAGGAGACAAAAAAACGCTCGATGCCCTTTCGGAAATACGCGGGCTTATCGAGGAATCGATTATTGACACCCGATCCCTGACGTTCGAGCTGAGTCCGCCGGCACTCCACGAGCTCGGAATCGCCGAGGCAATCCGGTCGCTGGCAACGCAATTGTTCGAGCGTCACGACATCGGTGTTGAATTTACCGGTGAGCAGTTCTCTTCACAGCCCGCCGACGAGATGAGCGTGATTCTCTATTATGCGACCCGCGAAGTGCTGATCAATATTGTCAAACACTCCCGTGCACGGTGGGTCACTCTTTCCATGGCATCATGTAATGGTTCGGTTGTTGTCTCCGTGCAGGACAATGGGATCGGGATGAGCGGAGCCGCGGGAAATGGGGCGGGAGGACGAAAAGATTCCTTCGGCCTGTTTAACACGCGTGAACGCCTTCTCCACATCGGCGGCGGACTCACCATTCAGTCCGCTCCCGGCGAAGGTACGACAGTCGTTCTTACGGTGCCGTTGAAGACCACCGCCGGTACATCATCATCCTGAACAGGAAAGGGCAGAGCCATCAAAACAAAAATTCTCATCGCCGACGATCACAAAATTCTGCGCGAGGGTTTGCGTCATATTATACAGAACGATCTGCGCTGTGAAGTCGTCGGTCTTGCAGGAGACGGTAGAAGCGCCATTGAGCAGGCATCCGATCTTCAGCCCGACATCATTCTTATGGATATCTCCATGCCCGATCTCAACGGCGTCGAGGCCACACGTCAGATTCTGGATCGCTTGCCCCGGGTGAAAATCATCGCCCTTTCGATGCACACGAGCAGGGAATTTGTCACGAAGATGCTGAAGGCGGGTGCAACCGGCTATCTGCTAAAGGATTGTGCCGTTGATGAACTTGGTGATGCGATCCGCTGCGTACTTGAGAACAAAATCTATATCAGTCCGGATATCGCCGGTACGCTCGTCGAGGATTACCTCCGCCTTGTCGACGAACCCTCCGGGAAACCGCTCTCAAAACTCACTCCGAAAGAACGGGAGGTTCTTCAACTCATTGCGGAGGGGAAATCGACAAAAGAGGTTGCAGCAATTCTCAATACCAGTATCTCGACTATTGAGACTCACCGGCAGCATGTCATGGAGAAACTGAAGATTCACACCGTTGCAGAACTGACAAAGTACGCAATCCGGGAAGGATTGACGTCCCTGGAATAATTTTCACTCCGAGAAAGTAGTTACCGCCCTCCCGCCGCCGAATTCCCATCGGCATCATTCAAGAGTCAAATCATGTTTTTCCGTACGGAAAATCGTGATTTCCACGATTGCGGGCGCTAGAGCCGTTCTTTATTATAAAACCGGCGTAAAGCGATCTCGGATGACGTGGTGTTGACGGAGTTGAATGAATAACGATTTCAAGTCGAAACAAATCCATACTGATGGGAACGATGCATCATGTGTCATCGAGTTCTTCCTGCCGGAAGTGGCAGTTGTTACACTTACCATACTTAACGAGCACGGACAACACCTGATGCAGGTACTCGAGAAGGTGAAGTACACTCCGGGAAGACATCACGTTCAGATTGGAAACGATGTTTGGAACGCGCATGTCTGTTTTTACCGCCTCTCGATGCAGACGGATCATAAGGAAATTGTCGATACGAAACGCCTCTTTTCACGGCATGATGAAAGATAATGCCGGTTTCATATTGCTCCGGGCAATCATCGCCCGGATTACCTTTTGGAAATTTTACCTTTTCATCCACCCACTCAACAGGAGTCTTTATGGAGCATAGATACCGCGTTCTGTTCGTGATGATACTGCTGTGCGTCGCGGGACAGGTTTATTCCCAGGGTTTTCCGAATCCGCAGATCACTTCTTCCTTCACGCCCGATTCGAGCTGCGTCTCAGACGGAAAAGGAACTTCCGGGGCCGGTGGACAGAGAAGCTGCCTGTATGCCTGTGAAGATCATCTTGCAACATACTGCGCGAGCATCGCCGTTGCCGATACGTTCAAATGGACAGTCGTCGGCGGCACGATCGGAGGGAACTCAACCGTAACAGGCGTCGGGTTGACCTGTGTGAACGTCCTCTGGGGTCCGGCTGGAAACGGAAGCATTTCAGTCGTTGAAACGGACACCAACGGCCACACTGGAACAGATAATTCGTGCGTCACGATTATCAATTCACCGAAGGCGATCTTTACGGCGTCTCCGACGAGCGCCTGTCTCGGCGTTCCGGTCGCGTTCACGGATGCTTCGCTCAACGCGATTTCCTGGGACTGGGATTTTGGCGATCCTGCCAGCGGAGGAAATAACACCACCACGATTCAAAACCCCTCACATGTCTTCTCCGCACCGGGATCGTATGTTGTCACGCTCATTGTCTTCAACAAGTGCGGATGCAGTGATACGGCGCGTCAAACCATTACTGTGACAAATCTCCCGGGTCCAAGAATCGATTGTCCGTCAACGGTGTGTGCCGGTACGGAGAAATGTTACTCGACGCCCGACACCTGTCCGGGCGCAACATATTCGTGGAACGTCGTCGGCGGTACGCGACTTGCTCCGTTCGGCAATTCCAACAACATCTGCGTGCAATGGGGATCCGGGAATCCGCAGGGTTCGATTTCCCTCTTCATCAGCGGTTGCGGTAACGTCTGCTCGGATACCACGACAATCAATATCCCGATTGTGCCGACATCGTATCCGATTGCAGGATCGACCGTTGCGTGCGTCGGCGGCAATCCAACCTATTCACTACCTGCATGGCCGGGAACATGCTACAATTGGACTGTTCCCGCCGGTGCGGCGACGGTCATTGCGGGTGACAGCACCAATCATATTCAGGTACACTGGAATACAATCGGCACGTATACAATCAGCGTTTCGTGGGACGATCCCCTTCTTGGCTGTGCACCGGGAAGCGCCACAATTCAGGTAACCGTCAAGCCGGATTTTTCGATTATCGGGCCGACGGCACCGGTCTGTCTCAATTCGACCTCTATGTTCACCGCATTCGGCAACCCGATCACACCGTCACCCAATTTTGTCTGGTCGACTACCGGCGGCACTGTTCTATCGGGTCAGAATTCACAGACTGCGACCATCCAATGGACGTCCCCCGGCATCCAGACCGTCACCGTCGTGCCGGGCGGGTCGCCGAATCCATATTGCACCGACACCGAAACGTATCTGGTGAAAGTCGTACAGGTGAATCCACCCGCTTCAATTAATGGCCCGAATGTGATTTGTGCGAACGGGACATATACCTATTCAACTGCCCCGCCTCCGTCGGGTCTCGATGTGCAATGGTCGGTGACGAACGGAACAATTGTCGGATCGAATCATTCCAATCCGGTCACCGTAACCTGGGGGCCGACGGGACCATACTCTGTTTCGGTTGAGTATGTGAATACCACGGCGCCGTTCTGCGCATCGGTGCCATTCACGATGCCCGTGAATTTGTTCAACGTCTCCGCAATCAGCGGGCCCGGAACTGTCTGCATGGACCAGACAGTCGTGTATACAGCCGGCCCTCCTGATACGTCTCTCGACTTTCAATGGTCGATACTCTCCGCGCCTAACGGCTCGGTTGTTCCGAACGGGAGCATTGTCACCGGACAGGGAACAAATCAGATTTCAGTTCTGTGGCATGGCCCCGGCCCCACGACGGTCTATCTCCAGCTCACCGTCTGCAGCACGACGCTCGATCTTCAGGTGATGATCAATCCGAAACCGGTTCCGACAATCACGGCAACCGGTCAGCTCTGCAATCCGGTGACACTTATTGCATCCCCAGGATACACCTCGTATCACTGGTCGAACGGAGCAAATACGGATACGATTGCCGTGACTTCCGGTGGTTCCTACACGGTCACGGTGACGAACGCTGCTGGATGCACAGGAACAGCAACGATCAATGTGCCTCAACCGCCGGGGCCGACTGCAAGCATTTCGACACCTGATCCGACGTCCTACTGTATCCCGGCGTCGATCAACACGACCCTTCATGCACTTCAGGGATCACCAGCTTACACCTATGCCTGGCATCCTTCCGGCGGTGTTGTCGGAGGTCCGGGCGGCTCGACGTATACCGTCAATGCCCCCGGAGCGTACTATGTCGTGGTAACGGATTTGAACAACTGTACGGCGACATCAAACATCATCACGGTCTCACAGGATACTTGTCATCCACCGCCTAACCCGTGTAACACGGCAGCAATTATCGATTTCACCATCGGAACGCCGATTTGCAATCCCGTTTCATTTTCCGATGCCTCAAGCGGCGGCGTGACGGGTCAGAGCTGGAATTTCGGTGATCCGACCAGCCCAAACAACACGTCGAATCTCCTGAACCCAACTCATTCATTCACCCACGCGGGGTATTTTGTCGTGACCTATTCGGGACTTGGTCCGAATACGAATCCGCCTCCGGCGAACTGTGCGATTTCAGTCACGCATTCGCTGGCGATTCCGCTGGTCGCAGATTTCAGTTTCGTACCGAACTGTGCAGGTCAGCCAACGGCGTTTACCGATCATACGACATACCTGCCGCCGGCATCACTTACGTATTCCTGGAATTTCGGAGATGGCTGTGTCATCGGCCCCGGCAGCGGTCCGGTGTCCGGTTGCGCGAACGGGACGTATCAGAATCCCTCACACAGCTATAATCCCGGAACATACATCGTGACACAGACCGTGTCGAACGGAACTTGCACCGTTTCGAAAGTGGATACGGTGACGATCAACCCGCCGCCGTCGGCCACATTCACTCTCCCGGCGACGACGTGCGTCGGGACCGACATACCGATGACAACGGGGGCCGGGGCACTCACCTATCTGTGGCAGTTCGGAGACGCGGCAACCTCTGCCGCGCAATCGACATCTCACGCGTACACGACTACGGGCACATTTACGGTAACGCTGACAGTTACCGACAGCAATGGGTGCTCGAATTCCTCGACACAGTCGATTGTCATCATTCCTCCGGCGACGGGATGTCTGATTTCACCGGCCGGGCCCGTTACGCTCTGTCCCAACCAGCTTCCATTCACGCTTTCCGCACCGCCGGCATCGGCATACCAGTGGTACAAGAATGGAACGGCAATTCCCGGTCCGGCCGGAACGGCATCAACGCTTGCCGTGGCGGTTGCAGGCAATTACACGGTTACGGTAACGGACGTGAACGGATGCAAGTGTACGACCCCACAGGTCGTCGTGGTTATCAATCCGAAACCCATCGCAAACATTACCGTGACACCGGGTCACCTCGTTTGTCTCGGTTCCGGGTCGAACACCGTCTTCCTCACAACACCTCCCGGTCCGGGAACGTACGTCTTTACCTGGTTCAAGGACGGAAACCTGTA
This sequence comes from Bacteroidota bacterium, assembly GCA_035518715.1. GTDB lineage: Bacteria > Bacteroidota > Ignavibacteria > UBA10030 > SZUA-254 > DATIXJ01. The sequence continues at coordinate 29,657 of DATIXJ010000092.1, forward strand.
CGACAGTCTGAACTCCACGAGCGATACCTACGGCACGACCGGCATGCATGTCTATACCGTGGTTGTGACAGATACTTCAACGGGATGTTTCGACAGCGCTTCAACGAAGATCGTGATCTGTAACGCTCCTCCTCCTCCGGTTATTACCGCCGGCGGCAGCACAAATATTTGTCAGGGGGATTCCGTCACGCTCACGAGCTCGATACCTCCTCCGCTGATTATCTGGAGCACCGGTGCAACCACCCAGAGCATCACGGTGCACGCGTCGGGAACGTATTCCGTCACATTTACCGATCCGGGATGCGGATGCAAGAGTACTGCCAGTATAACGGTACATGTATTCCCGTTGCCTGATCTTACACTCTTCCCGTTTGATGGTCCGGATTGCTGTGATAAAGTCTGCGACACGGCGCATATCTGCGCCCCGAAAGGATACCTCGGCTACCAATGGCTGCTGAATGGTGTCCCCATTCCGCCGCCGGTGGGTAACGAAGAGGAATTCTATCCTCCTTCGAGCGGAAACTACCAGCTGGTGCTGACAGGGCCCAACGGGTGTATGGATACCTCGAAACCCTATTGTCTGACACAAGTAAATTGCAGCGGAACGTGCGTCATTCCTCCGGCAGGGATGGTCGCCTGGTGGCCCCTGGGTGATCCTGACGGCGGTGTGCTGGACTCCGAGATCGTCGCCCATCACAACGGCGTTCCGAAACCCGGAGCGATCAAGAACTATTACACCTGGAGCCCGGGCTTTGGGCCGTCTCCAGCGAGCACCGTCTCGTTCATCGGCGGAGGAAAAGTCGGCGATGCCCTCTATTTCTTCGGGCAGAACCCGGGGAGAACGTATGTGGATGTGCCGCACAGCTCGGCGATCACGTTCTCCACTTCAGATTTTTCAATCGACGCATGGGTGTGGATGAATCATGACACAAACGGGATCCAGCCGATTGCGGAGAAAATGCTTCTCAAGCCGGCAGGGGGATATGTCGGCTATCGTCTCTACCTGCAGAACGGGCGGCTGACATTCGACGTCTTGCCGTCAGTTCCGGGAACGATCCAGTATCTGACGCCGTTGACGACCGGAGTCTGGCACCATGTGGTTGCGACGCTGCAGAGGAACTCCACGCCGTTCCAGTATAAGCTCTATGTGGATGGCTCGTTGGTGAAGTTTGGAGCGATTACGAGCATTGGGAATCTCTCCGAAACGGCGGATCTCATCATCGGCGGCTGGCCATTCCCGACCGAGGATTCATTACAGAGCATTGCCATAGATGAACTTGAACTCTTCGACCGGGCAATCGATTCAGCCGATGTTGCTTCAATGTATCATGCCGGCAGTCAGGGAAAGTGCCGTGCCTGCGATGAAGCATGTGAAGGTGCGATCAGCGGTACCAAGTGGTACGACGTGAACCGCAACGGCAGATTTGATGCGCCCGCAGAGAAGGGGCTAAAGAACTGGAAGATCTCCCTCGTGCTGTGCAGCGCCAAGGAGACTCCCACACAGGATACGATTGCAGTTACCTACACCGACTCACTTGGCAACTATACCTTCAATAACATCTGTGCGGGTGATTACTGCATCGTCGAGGAGCACCGGCCGGGATGGATGCAGACGTGGCCGATACCGGGATCGTATCATGTGAGTCTCGGCCAGAATCAGATCCTCGGCGGATTCAACTTCGGCAACTGGAAGCCGCGTATCTCGATACTCATCGGTGTCGGTACCGACTCGGTATCCTTCAATCCTGATATCGTCTACGATGGCGAGCAGACTCCGTGGCCGATCGTTATTGCGCATCTGAACCCATACCAGGTGCTCTTTAACGGAGTCTATGGTCCCGGCACGGAGCCTGATTTGTCGGGTGGGACAGGAATCTTCAGCATCCGCCGGCGCGTGCTCACGAATTTCTCGTTCTCGCAAGTCATTCTGAACGACAGTGTGCTCTCGAACGGCGCCGCAGACTCAGTCATTGTCACCCTTCCAACAGATTCCACTGTCGGGGTGACGGTTGGGTTCTACAATGTGACCAAACCCGACACCACGGTCCGGTTCAGAACATTTACCGCAGACCAGCTCGCCCAGCTCGATCAGGCCAAAGTCACAAAGCTGAAGAGAGGGCAGAAGACATTTGCCGCAAACACGGCGGATATCCTCACGGCACTTCTGAAAGCGGGCGGAAAACTCATCGTCGGTAAAGCAAGTCAGATCACCCCATCCGGCAAGGTCGGTCCGTACATCGTGCCGGCACACCAGACCGATGTGTTTGCCACCTTCAACACGAAAGGTGTCACGCATACCGGCGTCCCCCGCGGGATCGATCTCGACGTCAAGGGAAAACTTCTGTTGAAGTTGATGAAGTCACTCCCCGCCTCGAAGCAGAATAACAAGCTTGTTGCGGACATGATGGCGCTGGAGGTCAATATTGCTGCGAGCGATGCGGGAATCACGCCGAGGGGATTCGGGGATCTGCTCATCGTGGATACACTGGTCACAACGGACATGCGTCATATCAACCCGTCCGGTACGATCAGGCAGCTTGCCGATTCGATCAACAACCTCATGACAAACTGGGGCGGCGTTGCGTCCGATATTTATGTGAACATGGACAACATCGTCTCGCAGATCAACGGGGCATTTGCAAAGCCGCTTCCGCTCATCGGGCCGGATACGGTCAGCTGGATGCTGGGCAAGAATCTCCGGCTCAATGGACCGGTGGAGCTGGTTGTCGTGCCGTTCCTGCTGCAGGTTTCAAGCACCGCGGCGCCGAACAACGCCCATAACCTGAGCGCGCGCAGTCAGCTGCCGGTGACGTTTGCATTGCACCAGAACTATCCGAATCCGTTTAATCCGCTGACGACCCTGACATACGATCTGCCTGTCGATGCGCATGTCAAACTCATTATCTATAATACGCTCGGCCAGATTGTCCGGACGCTTGTGGATGATGTACAGGATGCAGGATTCAAATCGGTACAATGGAACGCAGGTGATGTCGCGAGCGGCGTCTACTTCTACAGAATGGAAGCTGTGGGAGTAGCCGATCCGGCGAAGACGTTTACGCAGATTCGCAAGATGGTTCTGCTGAAATAAATCACCCGACGCTGCACAGCATTAAAAATCCCGGCCCTGAAAAGCCGGGATTTTTCTTATATTACAACGCGAGCGGTAGATAACCCGGCGTACTCTTCGATTCGTCATCCGCAGACATCGATGTGATTCTTCAAAACATTCTCTTCTGCATACACGCAGTATATCACATCTCACGCTGAATTTTGTCTGAGACGTTCGACGAGATATTTTTCGAACCAGCAAGTCAGGATACCATCCCATGACCAGAAGCAAAATGAATCCGAAGGTTGATTTCTTCTTCGCCAAAGAGAAGGAGTGGCGGGAAGAATTTGAGAAACTGAGAATGATCATTCTCGCCTGTGGGCTTACCGAAGAGTTGAAGTGGGGCGTTCCGTGCTATACGTTTCAGAAGAAGAACATCGTCCTCATACATGGATTCAAGGAATACTGTGCGATCCTCTTTATCAAAGGTGCGTTGTTGAAGGATACCAGGGGTATTCTCATTCAGCAAACAGAGAATGTTCAGGCGGGGCGTCAGGTCAGGTTTACCAATGTTCGGGAGATCGTGAAATTGCAGACGGCCCTGAAGGCCTACATCCGGGAAGCCGTTGAAGTGGAAGAAGCCGGATTGAAAGTCCCGTACAAAAGGACGTCCGAATATGTCATACCCGAAGAACTTCAAACCAAATTCGACAAACTCCCTGCCTTGAAGAGTGCATTCAAGGCATTGACGCCGGGTCGACAAAGGGGATACATACTCTATTTTTCGGCGGCCAAACAATCGATAACCCGTGCGGCGAGGATTGATAAATGCACGCGGCAGATTCTGAACGGGAAGGGATTACATGAATAGATGATTCAACGAGAGACGCCCTGCTCCCGGGAACTCATGGATGCGGCGGGATTGCGGGAGTGTGCGGCCGCCGGTTCCTATCAACCCGGTTGATTCTGAGAGGATCTTTGATTACCTTGACCCGGAGTACATGTAACCACTCTTTGCACGGATGCCAACTTCCTCCTTCCGTCAGATCCGTTCGACTCTAAGCAATCTCCGACTGAAGACCAAGCTTCAGTTGTCATTTGTCCTTATTGGTCTGTTCACGATCGTTCTCACCGGATGGCAGGCATTTGAAAATGCACGCAACGCCATTGAATCGCTGACGTTTGACCGGCTGACTTCAATTCGCGAGACAAAGAAGCGTCAGATCGAGTCATATGTTCAGCAGGTTCGTAATCAGGTCATAATGCTTGCCGATGACCGCACGATCACTGAGGGTGTCGAAACGCTCACGGCGGCATACAGAACGAACCGGTCTCATCAATCTCAGAATGATATTCTTCCGGCCCCTGGTCAATCAGGTAACCACCCGGAAGCGGATAACTCCTACCGGATGAAACTCTCCGCCCTGGATTCCATCCTTCAGAACTACCTGCGGCGCTTCGGTTATGAAGATATTCTTCTTGCTGATGCTTCAGAGGGAGATATCATTTATTCTGTGCGACGGAAGGCCGATTTTGCCACAAACCTCGTGACTGGTGCGTACAGTCAGACAAATCTCGCGTCCATTTTCCATGAAGTGGTGAATTCTCATGATCGGGAATTCGCCCGTCTTGTCGACTTCTCTCCGTATCCTCCTTCAAGCTTTGCTCCAGCCGCCTTCGTCCTTTCGCCAATCTACAATGTGAAGAAAATTGTTGGCGTCATCATTATCCAGCTGTCGAGTACAGCGATTAATCGGGTGATGACTTCCGATAATAACTGGCGGGACGAGGGACTGGGGGAAACAGGCGAAACGTACATCGTGGGTTCAGATTTCCGGTTGCGAACAGATTCCCGGTTCTTTATCCAGGAACCAGACGCCTATTTCCAGAGACTTCTCAGGATCGGCACAGATTCGGCGGTCGTAAGAGAGATTCGAAGGCAGCATACATCCATCTTGCTCCAGAGCGTCCGGACGGAAGGAACACTCAATGCGATGAAGGGATCGACGGATACGAGGATCATAAGTGATTATCGCGGAATTCCTGTCGTCAGCAGTTATACGCCGCTCAAGATCGCCGATGTGCATTGGGTGATGCTCGCCGAGATTGATGTCCATGAGGCCTTCGGTTCGGCTTTCGCTCTCCGCGAGCGGCTGATTCTCCTGGGATTTGTCATCCTGTTTCTGGCCGCCGTCGCGGGTGTCTTCATTTCCCGCACTATTTCGAGACCGATTCTCTCCCTGGCAGGAGTGGCAAAGGAATTCGGACGAGGTGATCTTGCGCATCGAAGTGATCTCATCGGAAACGATGAAATCGGGCGCCTTGCTTCGGCGTTTAACTCCATGGCGGAGAAGATCGAACAGAAAACCGAACAGCTCGAAGCAGAAATTGCCGAGCGAACGCGCGCCGAAGGAGAAGTACTGACCTCCCAGGAACGGCTGAGAAATTTGTCAGCACACCTTCAAACCGTCCGGGAGGAAGAGCGAAAAGGAATTTCCCGCGAGATTCATGATGAGCTCGGTCAAGCCCTTACCACCCTCAAGCTTAATCTTACCCTTCTGCAGAGTGAAATCGAGCCGGAAAACGCCATTGCCCATAACCAAATCAAGCTGATGCTTCAGCTCGTCGACACGACCATCAAATCCGTAAAGCGGCTGATTACATCGCTGCGGCCTCTGCTCCTTGATGATCTTGGCCTGACCGTGGCAATCGAATGGCAGATCGACGAATTTCAGGAACGAACGGCAATCCCGTGCGAGATCTCGATTGCCCCGGATACTATCATTGTCGATCCCGAACGGTCGATCGCAGTCTTTCGGATACTGCAGGAAACGTTAACGAACATTGCGCGCCATTCGGGAGCATCGTCGTCCTCTGTTTTTCTCGGGGCAAAGAACGGAGAACTTGAGCTCTGCGTGCGCGACAATGGCAAGGGCATCACGGTGGAAGAACTTAATGATCCCAAATCCTTTGGTTTGATTGGAATCCGTGAGCGAGCATATTATTGGGGAGGGCGCGTCGACATCGCCGGATCTCCCGGGGAAGGGACTACCGTAACCGTGCACATTCCTCTCCAGAAAGAGAAATTCTATGATTGAGATACTTATTGCAGATGACCACGCATTATTCCGGGAGGGATTGAAACAAATCCTTGCAAAGCACTCCGATCTCCGCGTAGCCGACGAGGCGGGCAATGGCGAGGAGGTGCTCGTGAAAGTGCGATCCCGTTCTTACGATGTTGTGCTTCTCGATATCTCGATGCCGGGTCAAAGCGGCTGGGATGTCCTGGCAGAAATCAAATGCGAGCAGCCCGGTCTCCCCGTGCTCATCCTCAGCATGTACCCCGAAAATCAATATGCGATCCGGATGCTGAGGGCTGGAGCAGCGGGATACGTATCCAAAGAGAGCGTTCCGGATGAGCTCATTACTGCGATCCGGAAAGTTGCCGGCGGGGGGAAGCATGTTTCCCCTGCAATCGCCGAAAAGCTCGCGTTCGAGATCGAAAAGAACGCAGACAAACTTCCCCATCAGCTCCTTTCCAATCGTGAGTTCCAGGTGATGTCTATGCTCGCATCGGGCAAAGCGCTCCCGGAGATCGCCGACGCACTTCACCTGAGCGAAAAAACCATAACGACATACCGCGCACGAATCTTCGAGAAGCTCGGTGTTCGGAATAATGTGGAACTGACGCACTACGCGCTGCAGCACAAACTGGTAGAATAGCTCCCCGGTTCTGTAGGAAATTTCCTACATCCCCGCGCCCAACCTCCCTACAACCAAATCAGTCTCAATCGACTGTTTTGTCATTTCCTAAAGTGGTACACTCTCAGGTACTTGTGTTGTGTTTCTCCGTCTCTAAATTTTGACGAAAGGTTGTTCCATGAACTTCGATACCGGTAATACCGGCTTCATGCTGGTTGCAACAAGCCTCGTGATGTTGATGACTCCCGGCCTGGCATTTTTCTATGGCGGGCTCGTCGGAAGAAAAAACGTCCTTGCGATCATGATTCAAAGTTTCGTTTCCATGGGTGTGACCACAGTGCTGTGGTATGCATTCGGATATTCGCTCTGTTTCAGCGGCGGTCAGGGAGCGATCTACGGTGATTTCCGCTATGCCTTCCTGAGCGGTGTTGATCTGAACACCGCGTTTCTTGGGTCCAGGAGTATCCCTCTCTGGGTGTTCATGGCATACCAAATGATGTTTGCACAGATCACTCCGGCGCTTATCACCGGCGCCTTCAGTAATCGAGTGCGCTTCGGACCGTATCTCGGTTTTCTTGTCATGTGGCTGCTTTTCATGTATTTCCCGTTTGCCCATATGGTCTGGGGTGGCGGATTGCTGGCGCAATGGGGGGTCCTCGACTTCGCAGGAGGTATCGTCGTTCACGCCATCGCCGGGTTCTCGGCACTTGCCTCGGTCTTTTTCCTCGGACGCAGGCGCGTTCACGACCGCGGCCCGCACAGCATTCCCCTGGTGGCCCTTGGTACGGGGTTGTTATGGTTTGGCTGGTACGGTTTCAACGCCGGCAGTGAGCTTCAGGTTAATTCCATCACTGCTCTCGCATTCCTGAATACCGACGTTGCCGCCTCGTTTGCGGCCATCACGTGGCTCGTCATGGCATGGGTATTCGAAAAGAAACCGAAATTCGTGGGATTGCTCACGGGCTCGATAGCCGGGCTGGCTGCCGTGACTCCTGCAGCGGGCTATGTGTCGACTACCTCCGCGGTCATCATCGGTATTGTCGCAAGTATCGTCTGCTATTTTGCCATCAACCTCAAAAACAAGCTGCACTGGGATGACGCCCTCGATGTGTGGGGCGTACACGGCGTCGGGGGTTTTCTTGGCGTGGTGTGCCTCGGCATATTCGCCGATCTTTCGATGAACCCCAACGGCTCCAACGGACTCCTTCTTGGCGATGGGGTCTTCTTCCTGAAGGAGCTTGCTGCGGTAGCGCTCGGTGCAGGGTGCTCGTTTGTATTCACCTACATCATGCTTTGGATTATCAATCGCATCACTCCTGTGCGGGTCAGCACTCAGGAAGAAGAAATCGGGCTCGATGTCTCACTGCATGGTGAAGAGGCATATCTCGAGGGAGAATAAGATTTTCACGGGGCGGATCACGTTGATCCTCCTCTTCTGCACTCTGCAGATCAGAGCGCAGGCGCAGGATTCTGTGAGTACGCCGAGATGGATGGATTCGCTCTTCTTCAACTTCTTCATTTCATCGGGGTACTCCTATAATCCCAACGATCCCGACTCAGGAAAGAACAATTTCCAGGTCTTTGATATCAACAATAACACATTTACGATCGATATCATGGAACTTGCAATCCGGAAGGATGCAGACGCTGCCGGCAGCACAGGATTCCGAATGGATCTTACTGCCGGCTCGTCTGTCCCCAAAGTGACGAAATCGGCAGGCCTGACAATCGGGGATCTGGATTTCCATCAGATGTATTTCAGCTATGTTGTCCCGGCAGGAAACGGCTTGAAGCTTGATCTTGGAAAGTTCATCACGGCAATGGGCTCCGAGGTGATCGAAGGGTTCGACGGGTACAATAGCAATTATACGCATTCCTTTCTTTTTGGATATGCGATTCCCTTCACCCACACCGGCATCCGGGGGATGTACAGATTTAATTCCCAGGTATCTGCTTTGTTCATGCTGGTTAATGGTTGGGATGATGCGATTGACAACAACATGTCAAAGAGCATTTGCGAGCAGATGTCGCTGTCGCCTGCCGCCGGGATGAATATTTCCGTGACCCACATGATCGGGCCGGAAAAGAATGAGAACGACACTGATTACCGCAACTCATTCGATGTTGTCGGGTCCGACTCGGTCTGTTCAAAGTTATCGATCGGGGTCAATGGAGATTTTTCGACGGAGATGCATTCCGGGGCCGGCAATGGAACCGGGGAGTGGTGGGGAATTGCCGGTTACCTGAAGTATTGTTTTTCCAGAGAGTTTGGGATTGCGATTCGCTGCGAACGATTTGCAGATGTTGATGGCCTTCGCACCGGGGTCCGACAGAACCTGAGGGAGTGCACTCTAACGCCAGAACTACGTTTGACGCCCAACGTTATACTGAGAAGCGATATACGCATCGACGGCTCAGATCAACAGGTTTTCCAGAAAGGGAACAGCTGGACTGACACCCAGGCCACGCTGAGTGCGAATGCCATCTACACATTTTAAGGGATGGAACCATGGCACAATGCACGCATGAAAAACTTACAACGGAGATTCAGAGGCCTTCCAGTATACAAAGAACGAACTTCGTTGTTTTCCGATGTGAAATATGCAGGACCATTGTTGCGGTCCAGCCACTTGTTGATCACGCGGACGGGGTCAGCAAGATCGGATTTCAGATTTCAGCGATCCAGAAGAGTCTTCAGCAGATTGCCCAAAAGCTGAAATAGCGAAGACCTGGTGGTAGGATTTCTGATTCTCCGGCGTTTCGATACTTCGTGGCGGGCAGCAGAAACCTGAAGGCAATCTCTTGACAAGTTCGTACTCGCCGTCTTCCCTGAGCATCTTGACAATCCTGCAAGAATCTCTTACCTTTCCGCATCATCGGGAGACCTCAAAAGGAGGGACTTATCAGTTCGTTCTTGTCAGAGACACAATTCACCTGAAGAAGATAAAAACGTAATTTGACGTTATTGCAGACGTTATCTGCTCTACAGTCCCGAGAGCAATCGGTCTTGATGTCTCTTGTTGGTGGGATATTTGCACTCATGTTCGGACCATCTCTGACGATCAATAGTACTCTCTGGAGGAAGTCATGAATCGCTCCGCTGTTGCCCAACTGCTGCTGAATAATTCGCTTAGCGCACTATGTCAAGCATCCCGACCGCAATCAAATAAATCTCTCCGGTTCATCGGCATGGTCGTGTTAATGGTAATGTGTTTGGGCGCCGATGTACTGGCAGCCGATCATCTCAGATCAGAAACCAAGAGGACGTATGCTGGAACCGCATGGCCCTCACGCGTCTCGGATGCTTGGATAGGGGAGAATGGCGTGTATCTGAAGAGCGGAAGATTCATCACGATATTCCGGTTTGATCTTGGCAAACGATGGACGATCAGGTCGGATAGCACACTGTATGCGGAGGAACCTCTCACGGCGCCTGGCACGGACGAGCAAGTGGACACGAACATTCACAAGCTCGGATTCTCCTACACTCCCCGTTATATCTGGACTCTTGAGAGAACAGATCGGATCGATACGGTCAACAGTCTGATATGTCAAAAAATTATCCTGCATGGTGATGCAGATTATTCGACGAAGACAACGGAAATTTGGCTCACGAAAAACGTGCCGGTTGATATCCGACAAATCTACCGGTCCTTTGTTGACTACACGGCAGACGATGATTGGCGGAGCATCTACCGTGAATTTCCGGATCTGAAGGATTTCCTGGTTGTAAGATCAATTGAAACAGAAGAACCCGCGATTGCTTCGACAACAGTGGTGGAAAAAACGATCACCGCGGCTGAGCGTGTCGAAACGCCGGCCGCCATGTATGACCTCCCTTCGGGTTGCAAGAGAGTCAGTTCACGTGATGATCTTTACAAATGAGGGAGGATGCCATGAACACACGACTCATCGGATCAGTTTTGGTAATAATGACAAGTATTTTTCTGCCTGCCGCCGGGAACGCGGTTGCGCAGGATACACTTTCCACCGCATTGAACATCGATCTTCAGCGGATCGACGAGACATGGAATCTGCTTGATCAGTATGCGAATGAGATCTGGCCGGGCTGGACCGGATACGCGGATGTCCCGTTTCTCATCGACTACCCTGATGGAGAGAGGATGCTTATCGGGCACCCAAACCCCCCGGAAGGATTTAAATGCCTGAATAATTACCAGGTGCACGGGAAGAAAGTCTATCTTGACTCCCGCAACGAAATAGCCCTTGCTCTCCGTCTCCCCCTCCTGGGTGGAGGAGGTCCGATCCCGTTTGGCATCTTCAACGGAGTCCCGGTTCGCACCATTCACATCCAGCTTACATCGTTGGAGGCCGATTCGGCCATGCCCGGTGACTCGACGTCGATCGACACTGGAGCCCGTCGTATTCAAACCGCCAGTGAAAATCAACTCCTCATTTATGCTCATGAACTCTATCACTGCTACCAGTATAAAGTGTATGAGAATAGGTATGGAAATTTACAGTACAATACTGATGAGAATTACGCGACTTATGCCGAGATCGAAGGGTTAGCACTGGAACGGGCATATACGGAAACCGATCCCCGGCGAATGAAGGAGTATCTCAGGGATTTCATCGTCGCGCGGGATCTTAAGCGGCGGAGCATGGATACGACGGAACAGCTCCAGGAATCCGAGGAGGAATTGATGGAAGGGATGGCGACGTATGTGGAAATGAAGATCCTCGATCTCGTTAAGGTGCACCACACGCCCGTCGCCCGGAGTTCCGGGGATCCGTATTTCTTTGGCTTCGCTGATGTGGATTCGTTATTGCAGGCGAAACTTCGGAAACACGAGTATTCACGTGCTTATACGATGGACAGCAGAGGCAAATCGTACACGTTCGGTGCGCTCCAGGGATTGCTGCTAGATCGCATCACGCCCGGATGGAAAACGGATTTTTATCGAAATGGAATAATGCCCGATCGGTTGGTTGCCAATGCGCTTCACATATCCGCCGCGGATAAGTCGATAATTGCAGAAGGGCTCAAGACACGATACGCATACGACAGCATTCATAACAAACATGCCGGGTTAATTAGAGAACGAGACAGTGCCTTGGAGTCAATCCGGGGGAGGAAAGGGCTGTCGTTCATCATCGATTTGAAGAGGACGAATGATTTCGTCACGACTCACGCAGACGGAAAATTCTATTCGTTTGGAATCATGTATATCTATCCGGCCGGAATCAAGAAGATGAAGATCGAAGATGTGGAGCTCACCGGATTAAACACTCCAATGGTCGTTGACCAGTTGTACTATATGAAATGGGTGGACACTGATCCCAAACCGGGGGAAGACAATTACGAACTGAAATACAGCCGGAAGGAGGGTGAGAATGTCTATTATGATGCAACCCTGACTGCAGGCGGGTTCATCTTGAAAGCGCCGAAATTGGAAATTGCCCGCTCCCACGACCGGGTCAAAATTACGATCTTGTCGAAGGTGCACATTTAATTTTCGCCGAAGATATTGGCCGTTCGACAACAGTGCACTAACCTAACCTCCGGTTGGCACATATGTCGGCGGCAGGTCACAATCTCCTCCCATTCTAAACTAGGGCACGAATTAGGAGCAAGAAACCGATGAAGATCCTTGCCATTGTCGCTCTCTTTGCATTCAGTTCCCAAACAGTAACCCCGCAGACCGATTGTGACTGCGCCCGGCAGTTCAGTTTCCTCAGATCGTATATGGAGAGGAACTATCCCGGATTCAATGACAAGGTGAATGGGAAAACGGTTAAGAAATACAGAGAGTTGAGCGACAGTCTTCAGCGCCTTGCCGGCGTTGAAAAAAGGGAGATCTTCTGCGCGGGGATCCTTAAATCCTGGACGAAATTTTTCAGAGACGGACACATACAGATCGGGTTTAATTCCCTGAATATTTCCGAAAGTGACACTGCCGCTATCGACAGCATCAACAATGCAACGGAACATTTCAAAATTTCTGACTCTCGTCTGAAGGAGCTTTCACGGCAAACCGATCCAACTTCCAGGGTGGAAGGTGTCTACGTCTACAAGGATTCCACGTACAAAGTTGTAGTCCTGGGAAAATTCAGGCCCGGATCCGACTATGCAGGAGTTATCCTCGAATCACGTACGAAATTCTGGGAGCCGGGAGAGGTCAAATTCGAATTGTCTGTGAAATCAGGAACGAAGGATACGTTCTCGGGGCTTTTCTATTATAGGGATCACCACGCAGAGGTGACTGATTTTGTATTTCAGAAGGGGACTTTCAACGACGGCGAATGGGTCAAGGAAGGTGTTGTACAAGCAAGGAAATCGAAGGATGCTGAAACCGCGGCAATTTCTGAACTTCCGTTTTCTGCCCGTAAGATCGATGATAGTACGCTGTATATCAGGATAGCATGGTTCGACGGACAGTTTGCACGCCTGGTGGATTCTGTAGTAACTGCAAGTGATTCATTGTTGAGACGATTGCCCAACCTCGTTCTGGATCTCAGGGGAAACGGCGGCGGATCGGACTGGTCATACCATTCTCTTCTTCCGCTCATCTACACGGGCCAATTCATGACATCTGGTGTTGAAGTGCTTTCTACGGAAGATAATAGGAGAGCGTGGGAATCTCTTCTTGCAGATAATACAATGCCGGAAGACGTCAAGAACGAGGTCAGGCAGAAAATTGATTCCATGAAAATCCATCCGGACCAGTTCACGACCATTGTGCCGGATTTTCCTACCCGTTTTGACAGTGTCCTGCCGTTTCCAAAGAGGATTGCAGTTCTGATGAACAAGGGATGCGGGAGTACCACCGAGCAATTTCTTCTTGCGGCAAAGGAGAGTAGAAAAGTGACGCTCATGGGGGAGAACAGTGCCGGAGTGCTCGACTATTCAAACCAGAGGGGAATGAAATTCCCCTGCGGACATTTCATGCTGTATTATCCAACGACGCGGTCGAGGCGTCTGCCGAATAATCCGATCGACAATATTGGGATCGAGCCGGACATCACGCTCCCGGCCGGAGGAGATTGGGTGATGCTCGCCACGAAGCATCTGGAGGGGAAGTAAAGAACGGTGCCTGGTCGAGCCGAAATCCCCTATACTCCTTGCGCAAGTTGTAATACTTCTGAGCGCTGACACCAATCTGGCGACAGGCCTCCGGGATGCTCTGTCACTTTGCCTGCAGTATTTCCACCCCTCGACGTTTGGTGATGATCTGTTCTGGTGTGTGCTGCCTTTTGCCCGTCTTGCTTTTCCCCTTCCAGTGAGCCGTTTTTCCTGAAATATAAAATGGCCCCCTTTTGGCGGGGGTAAGGGCAATATGCGTTCTACTCAATGATTTTGTCCGTTGTAGAAAGGACTCGAATACCATCACCTGCCGTTGTGTCCTGTTGATCTTATTCTGATTATTGCGTAACTTTCTCGTGGGAGGAGGCGATCAAAACACCCCCTTCATTTCCCATCCGTCCTTACCGGCTGCAACAGCTGAATACATTTCGCGCTGAATAAAGGCAAGCTTGCACTTGCGTGAGTGTCTCGTGAATTCTGAAGAAAGGGGTTCATGATGAAAGCTCTCTGCAGCGTGTCTGCAATCCTGATTATGGCTGCACTCTCATCAGTTTCGAGAATGGAGGATTTCTTATGACGAATTCTTCACGCTCACTCTATGTGGTTTTCTTTCTCGTCACAATATTGGCCTCATCGGTTGCCCAGTGGAAACTAACAAATGGACCATATGGTGGTTACATTACCAGCTTAGCTATCGGGCGATCAAATATAATTGCAGGATCGAATTTCGGAATCTTCTATTCCACAAATAATGGGATAACCTGGGCCGAGTCTTACGAGGGGTCAGAACTGCAATATTATGCCAGTAAAGTCGTCTCTGCGGGGCCCCATGTCTTTGCAGCAACTGAAGGAGGCCTGTTACGTTCGGATGATGATGGAGTCCATTGGTACTTTGTAACCGCGCCAATAGGACAGCATTGTATATTGTCTTTGGCGGCGAGCGGAGATACCGTCTTTTTCAACGAGGCTCAAAGAGCGGGGCTATTTCGATCCACCGATGGTGGATCATCCTGGACCGCTGTTAACCAGAATTTTCCGGAACCATCCATTGGCGCTTCAGCACTTGCGATGGCAGATGGTTATGTCTATGCAGGTGTGAGTAAGGGCTTGCTCATATCCTCTGATTGTGGTCAGACGTGGATAGAATCTGACATTCCACTTGAGCCTTGGAATTATTGGGTGCATTCAGTTGCCTTCAGCGGAAACAAGATCTATGCTGGAACGTATGCTGCGCTATTTCTTTCCTCAGATCTTGGCACCAGCTGGCAGAAAATATCCGACTCAAATATCGCTTGGATAAATGAGGGCGATTACCCTCTCGTAGTGTCGGGAGAGGATGTGTTCGTTGGGACTTCCGGAGGAGTGTTACATAGTTCAGATGAAGGGGGTCACTGGACCCTGCGAGGGTCTGGACTTGGAAATTCATTCATTGGTTCGCTTGTGCACGATGGCTCCACGCTGTTCGCTGGAACCGGGACGGGAATATATAGCTCCACTGATGGAGGAGTTATTTGGGGCGAGCGGGATTCGGGGGTTATCGATCTGGGGGTGCAAATTCTCGCAACAACCAATCGCGGCGTTCTTGCAGGGGGCGGATCTCGGGGTGTTTATGAGTACAACGAGATGACTAATAATTGGAGCGTTTTCGGCCAGAGTGCTGGCGGTTGGGAAATTGGATCTTATCCATTGTGCGTGCAAGAAACAACGATTTTCGTAATGAGCAGAAAAATTTTCTATTCCGTGGATAACGGCTTGAATTGGGACTCATCGGAAATCAATGGCATAAATGCAAGCATCGACGCGATTACCGGCAATGGAACCGCATTATTCGCGGGAGTTGGTAATGAAGGCGTATTGGTATCGTCAGACAATGGCGCCAACTGGAATCAAACGGCGCTTCAAAATGAGAACATTCTGTGTTTTGGAGTTGTGGGATCTAATGTCTACGCGGGAACAAACGGAGATGGCATTTATCTGACGACGGATAATGGAGCAAATTGGAATTTCGATGGCTCGCCGGAGGGAGGGGGCGGCATACTGTCTCTCGCAACAGATGGAATAAATCTGTACGCGGCGAATGGTGCGTATCTCTATACTGACAGTGGTGGGACTTGGGTGCCTTTGAGTCCAACTCTTTGGGGGACGCGCGTTGTCGTGTCCCTGGGGAAATATCTATTCGCAGGAACTTGGAACAACGGGGTTTTTGTATCAAGCGATAGGGGATCAAACTGGCGTTCTGTGAACACCGGGTTGCCTGCATCCTCGATGATATCTGCTCTGGCTGGCGGCGGTCCAGACCTTTTTGCCATTACAAATCATGGTATTTGGCGACGACCGCTGTCGGAGTTTGCTGTCTATACCATTGTCGCCACCGCAGATAGCAACGGAACCATATCGCCGGCCGGAGCAATACTCGTAGACTCGTCAAAGGGTCAACAGTTCACGATTTCGCCAAGCCCCGGCTACGGTGTCGATAGTCTTATCGTGGACGGGCTGAAGATTGATTCGACTTTCAGCTACACCTTTTCTAGTGTCACTGCCAACCACACGATCCGAGTCACGTTCAAACGCATTCCCGTTTCTCCCTGGACATTCACCAACACCGGGATGAATCACACGATTATCATCGATACAAGTGTTCATCCCACATTAAATGCTGCACCCCTCGATTCCGGCGATTTCATCGGAGTCTTCTACGATTCTAGCGGCACGCCCGCGTGTGCCGGCTATTCGATGTGGGTGGGAAACAGAGCTATTACCGTTGCTGCCTTCGGAAATGAACTCCCCCCTCCCGACAAGAACGGCTTCGAGCCGGGCGAGATTTTCCAATGGAAGATCTTCCGCTGGAAGGAGAGTAAGGAGTATGCAGCCCTTGCGTCGTACTATCCTCCCGACTCGGCCAATCATCTGATTACAAATACCGATACATATGCAACGAACGGGATCAGTAGCCTGAGTTCTCTCCTTGGTGGAGCTCAGTCACAGTCACTTTCACTGAGAAAGGGATGGAGTATCATATCAGGATATGTGAATCCTCAGTCGTCAATCCTGGATAGTCTCTTCGGTCCGATCAACCCGGATCTCATCATTGTGAAGAACGGAAGCGGGAAGGCCTACATCCCCTCCGTTCCGGTGAATACGATCGGATTGTGGAATGACCTGGAGGGCTATCAGCTCAAGATGGACACCGCACGTACTCTCGCCATCACCGGAGCGAGCATTGTTCCGGAAGTCACGCCTATCGCACTCCGGTCCGGCTGGAGCATTATTCCGTATTTGCGTCAAACCGAGATGAGTGTTGATTCTGCCCTGAGCAGTATCGGCAGGACGATCATCATTGTGAAGGATCAGGATGGACACGCGTACATCCCGGCAATTCCTGTCGACGGGATCGGAACTATGGAGCCCGGTCAGGGATACCAGGTGAAGTTAACGGGTATCGATACGCTTCTCTACGCGATAAATGAATTTTTGTTCCCGAAGAGTTTCGTCGAACTCCCGGCCCGGACGCGTACATCAGTCACCCCGCATTATGAGAGGAAGTTGAGAACGGATAATAATGCGACGATCGTTTTCCCGAAGAAGGCGATCAGCGGAATACTGATGAAGGGTGACGAGGTCGGAGTATTTGATGAGAACGGAATGCTTGTGGGATCGGGTGTGTACGAAGGAGAGAACTTTGCAGTAGCAGTCTGGGGAGACGATCCGACAACTCAGGTAAGGGACGGATTGAACGTCGGAGATGAATACGTTATCCGGTTCTGGTACGGCAAGAGTTCAACCGAACATCGTGCGAAAAACATCCAGTGGACCGAAGGTGCGGGAACATATGAGGTGAACGGAATCAGTGTCGTGGGAAAGGTGGAAGTGGACATGGCGGATATGGCCATCCCGGACCGTGTGGAATTGTATCAGAATTATCCGAATCCATTCAACCCGGCGACAACAATACGTTTCAGCATCCCCAAAGGGATGGATGTACGGATCCGGATTTACAATGTGCTGGGAGAAGCGGTTGCGGAGGTCGTGAACGGGTATTTTGATACAGGATATCATGAGATCCCATTTACTTCATCGGCATATCCGTCGGGAGTCTATTACTGCAGGATCGAAGCGGGTGGATCGAGCGATGTGAAAAAGATGCTGCTGATGAAATAACGGCATCAACATTTTCCGGAAGAGTATCTGATAACAGAATCTGTTACTAAGAGGCCAACCATGAGGCAGAAACTCTTACTTGCACTTCTTACCATGCTCTTTATCGACCTGGCGCAGGCGCTTCCGCCGTGGACGTATACGATCACGGGGACCAATCATACCATCATCATCGACACGAGCGCGCACCCCACTTTCAATGGCCTACCTCTTTCTGCGGGCGACTATATCGGGGTATTCTACAATTCGGACGGAACATTGGCATGCGGAGGTTACGAGATGTGGACCGGAACCGGAGCAATTGCGGTAGCTGCATTCGGGACCGATCACACGTGGGGAACGAGAAACGGATTTGCGGTCGGGGAAACCTTTACGTGGATGATCTGGCGGCAAAGTGACGGCAGGGTCGCTTCTGCCGAGGCGACGTATCTTCCCGTCGGAGGAATAATCACTAATACGGATGAGTATGCAATGAACGGGATTAGCTCGCTGAGCTCGTTAACGGGCCTGGGTCAATACCTGATAAATTCATCTGCAGGTCTGAACGGGACGATCAGTCCGGTCGACATCGATACGGTTTTGTTTGGCGGAAGCCAGAGTTTCACCGTGACTCCCGCAATGGGATATCATCTTGATAGCCTGATCGTGGATGGGCTGCCGGTCGATTCAACATCAGGATATACGTTTACTGCTGTGAATGCAGATCACACCATCCGCGCAGTCTTCAAAATCAACAGTTACACGATCACCGCGACCGCAGAAGCAAACGGGACGATCACCCCATCCGGCGAAGTGAATGTGAATTATGGTGCGAACCGGCAGTTCATTATCACTCCAAATACCGGGTACCATATCGACAGCGTTCTTGTCGATGGATTGAGTGTCGGTCCGACGTCGAGTTTTACGTTCAGGAGCGTGGATACAAACCATACGATCCGCGCGGTCTTCAAAATCAACAGCTACACCATCACTGCGTCTGCAAGCGCGGGTGGGACGATTACCCCATCCGGCAACGTGATTGTGGATTATGGCGCGAGCCAGCAGTTCGTCGCGACACCAGGCACCGGGTACCATATCGATAGCATTCTTGTCGACGGAGTAAGAGTTGATTCAATGACGAGTTATACGTTCACCGGTGTAACTTCAAGTCACGCAATACGGGCGATGTTTACAATCAATAGTTACCTGATCACAGCAACAGCTGGTCCAAACGGGACGATCACACCATCCGGCACAGTAAATGTGAATTATGGTGCGAAACAGCATTTCAGCATTACCCCGAGCACCGGATACCATGTCGATACTCTTCTTGTCGACGGCCTGAAAGTCGATTCTACGACGAGCTACACCTTCACCGCTGTCGATACTGGTCATACGATACTGGCGGTTTTCAAAATCAATAGTTACACGATCACCTCGACCGCGGGTGCAAACGGCATGATCACTCCCTCCGGCACGGTGAATCTGAATTATGGCGCGAGCCAGCAGTACATCGTCGCACCGGGCACCGGATACCATGTCGATACTCTTCTCGTCGATGGATTGAAAGTTGATTCGACGACGAGTTATACGTTTACCGCTCTGAATGCAAATCATACGATCCGCGCCGTCTTCAAAATCAATAGTTACCCAATCACAGCCACCGCCGTGGCAAATGGGACCATAACACCCTCCGGCACGGTAAATGTGAACTATGGCGCGAACCAGCAGTTTGTTGTCACGCCGGCCGTGGGGTACAATATCGATAGTGTGATCGTTGACGGCTCAAAGGTTGATTCGATGGTGAGCTATACATTCAGAAACGTGACGGCCCCCCATACGATTCGTGTGACGTTCCTGATCAAGATGTACACCATAACTTCCTTTGAACAACTGCACGGCACGATTTCCCCTCTGGGAGTGATTATCATAAACTACGGAGGAAGTCAGGCATACACGGTGACACCGGACAGCGGATGCCGCATCGATAGTGTGCTGGTTGACGGAAAGAACCTCGGACCTCTGCAGGCCTATACCTTCACAAATGTGACAGGGAATCATTCCATCGTCGGGTACTTTACGGAAAGTTTCTCGATCACGGCGACCGCCGGTGCACACGGGACGATAACACCATCCGGTACGGTAAAAGTGGATTACGGTTCGAATCAGCGATTCATCATAGCGCCGAATACCGGGTACTACATCGACAGCGTCCTTGTGGATGGATTGAAAGTGGATTCGACAGTTGGCTACACATTCAAAAATGTGACGGCTCCACATACCATTCGGGCGGCATTCAAAATCAGATCATTCACGATCACTTCCTTTGAACAGCCGCACGGAACGATTTCGCCATTTGGAGTTGTCGTTCTCAACTATGGCGGAAGTCAGGCGTACACGGTGACACCGGACAGCGGATGTCGCATCGATAGTGTACTGGTTGACGGAAGGAATCTCGGGCCCCTGCAGGTATATACCTTCATAAATGTGACAGGGTATCATTCCATTGCCGCATACTTTACTCAAAGCTTCTCAATCACGGCGACCGCTGGTGCAAACGGAACGATAACACCGCTGGGAACGGTGAAGGTGGATTACAGTACAAACAAGCAGTTCGTCATTGCGCCGAATACCGGGTACTACATCGACAGCGTCCTTGTGGATGGATTGAAAGTCGATTCGACGGTAAGCTACACATTCCGGAATGTGTCGGCAGCACATACGATTCGTGTCGTGTTCCATATCAAATTATTCACTATCACTTCCTTTGAACAACTGCACGGTACAATTTCACCACTGGGGGTGGTCGTCATAAGTTACGGCGGCAGCCAGGCGTACATCGTGACACCCGATGGCGCGAGTCATATCGACAGTGTGCTGGTTGATGGAAAGAACCTCGGGCCGCTGCTGACATATACGTTTACGCACGTCGTAGGGTATCATTCCATTGCTGCATACTTTTCGACCGGGCCCGGTGTTTTCGCTGTTTGGGCGAATATCGGCTGGAACATCGTCTCGGTGCCACTACATCCGCTGAACAGTCACAAAGCAGCACTCTATCCTTCGGCAAAGTCCGTCGCGTTCGGATACCAGGGCACCTATGTCATTCGGGATACTCTGGCGTGCGGCGCGGGATACTGGCTGAAGTTCGATCATGACCAGGCACTTTCATTAGACGGATATATCCTTCCTGCGGAAACCCTGTCAGTGGTTCAGGGCTGGAATCTGATCGGCTCGCTAAGTTATGCCATTGCTACGGGGAGCATTGTGAGCGATCCACCGGGGATGATTACCTCGAGATTTTTCCGGTACGAGGGGAGATACATCATTGCCGACACGATTCAGGCCGGACAAGGGTACTGGGTGAAGGTGAACCAGAGCGGATTGCTGTTCCTGTCGAATACGGGATCTGTGGCTGTTGCTTCAGCAGGACCGGAACGGATCATCATGTCGCTGGCCGATGATATGCCCCCGGCACCACCCGAGGGGGATATCGGCGCTCCGGATTTGCCGAAGGACTTTTTTCTTGCCGAGTCATATCCAAACCCATTTAATCCCACTGCGACGATCGATTACGATCTGCCTTCAGAGAGTCGAGTTTTGTTAAACGTCTACAATCTCCTAGGTCAATTCGTCGTCACCCTTACGAACGGCATCGAAGAAGCTGGCTATAAATCCATCCAGTGGAACGCATCAAATTTCGGAAGCGGAATCTACTTCTACAGCATAGAAGCAACAAGTGTCACCGATCCTTCAAAAACATTCACTCAAGTTCGCAAGATGGTATTACTCAAGTAACTAACTACTCGACATGTGAGGGGACGCTACCCCAACTTGAAAGAGTTGGGGTTTTTCTTTACTGGAAATGACGTTTAGTGAGGGGGTGACCTGCCCCTGGTCTGTGGTCTGCTCCCCGTGGTGGGTCCAAATTGAATGAGAAGATTTCCGTGATTGGTCTGCTCCCCGTGGTGGGTCCAAATTGAATGAGAAGATTTCCGTGATTGGTCTGCTCCCCGTGG
>DATIXJ010000093.1:0-5385 GCA_035518715.1 Bacteroidota bacterium
AACTTCGTATGCGGAATGGCCTGAATCGGCCGATCGAACAATCGATTTGATTTCTTCCTGCAGTTCCACAGGTACACGCTCATCTGCATCGACCCAAAGAACCCACTCCTGATGACACTTGCCGAGTGCGAAATTTTTCATGCCCCCGTACCCCATCCATTCCTGGACGAACACATTATGGGTCATCGTACGGGCGAGCTCGACCGTACGATCCGTGCTTTGCGAATCCACGACAATGAGTTCATCGGCCCAAGAGACGCTCCTGAGGCATTCTACAATGTTCCGTTCCTCGTTGTGTGTGATAACAATGACCGAGAGCCGTATTGGAGCCGGGTTCATTGCGGTTTGACCGATTCTTGCTGTTGGACCAGATGCTCTGCTGCGAGGGCTAATCCAACCGTGAACCAGAGCAGAACGGCGATCTCGTGGTCGCCAAAATTCCACTCAAAAAGTCCGCTGACATGGAATCCGGCATAGGATGCGAGCGATCCCAGGGTCACGTCCCGGAAAAACCAGGATCCTGCTGTACGCCGTACAGCGCTGAGCTCTGCGGTGAGAATTTTCCAGAATAGATACATCACTGCGCCAAACCCCAGAATCCCGAGTGTCACAATAAGCAT
This sequence comes from Bacteroidota bacterium, assembly GCA_035518715.1. GTDB lineage: Bacteria > Bacteroidota > Ignavibacteria > UBA10030 > SZUA-254 > DATIXJ01. Next base: position 621 of record DATIXJ010000093.1, read on the forward strand.
CATGAAGTTGTTGTGAAGATGCCCTCCGTGAGAAGGATCATCCGCATCTTTGTACTTGTCGTAAATCTGTCCAAGGTCGATATCTCCCGTGCCCACTATGGGAAAATCGGGTATCATTCTCAGCCCCGCATGCCATTTTTGAAATCGCTCGACATTGGAATATTGATGGAGATCAAAAATGCTGAAGGCGCGTGATTTCCAATGAGAGGGTGCCAGAACGATGAAAAGTCCGATCACGAGGAGGAGCCCGAAAAGGACTCTCTTGGATTGCATGAGCCCATACAGACCCACGCCAACGATCAATCCCACCCATGAGCTTCTTGTTTCAGTGAGTATAAGTGCGAGAAGAATTGGCAGAAATCCTGCAAGAATCCACCATCTCCACCGTGCAGGAGTTGCACCATCAAGAAGAAACGGAACCATAAGAAGGAGAATAAACATCTTGATTCCCCCTGCGGTCATGTAGTGTTGGAAAACACCGAGACGCATTACCCCCGGTCCAAGCTCGAGAACGTCGACAATCTCAAAACAGGAAAGTGCCGCGGTTACCGCAAAAACAATAGCAAGGATCCGCTTCATGTGTGATTCGCTCCGCACCGCCACCATGGTCATGGGAACGCAGGCAATGAGAAACAGGCGCTTCATATTCACAAACGATGCGGCCTTGTCGATGGAAAAAACCGTGGAGAGAATTTCGACCGCACAGTATGCCAGCACCGCATAGTTCAGCGGCGTGCGGGGACGAAACTCTTTCCGGACAATCACCAGGAAAAGATAGCTTGCGCCGGCGAGGCCGAATGTAATGGAGGAGAATGCAATCGATACTTCAAGACCAACAACGCTGAGCGTCAGCAGGACGAAGAGTATTGCCGGAAGGCGGTCGACGAACCGATCCATTGCTTTGTCAGAATGACCGCTCATCGCGTCCCCGGCTCGAAGAGAGAGGGCTGCAGCAGAAGTTCTTCGACCGCATCAAGGACCTGCTGCGTCAGGAGAGTCTGCATACAAAGCGGAGGACGAAGTGATTTGCAGATTTCCCACTGGAGTGGTTTGGGATCTCTCGGCGCACACGGACTGCACGGAAGGTCGACCCGGACAACCCGAGACCGGAGATCATCGAATGGCCGTGTGTCGGCAGGATCGGTATATCCCATGATCATGACTGTCGGAGTTCCAAGGGCAGAGGCGATATGCAGTGCTCCGGTATCAGGACCAATCACCACCGATGACCGCTGCAGGACCGCCATAAGCTGCCGCAGAGTGGTTTTTCCGGCGAAACTTACCGACGGAGAGTTCATCCGCCGGCGGATTTCTTCGATCTCAACAGTATCCTTTTCAGTCCCGGTGAAGAGGATCCGTGCTTGATGCTTCTTAACCAGAATGTCGGCAAGCTCGGTATAGCGCTCCGGGACCCATTGTCGGACAGAGTGCGGCTCGCTGCAGCCGATATGGAAACAGGCGACAAAACCCTCTGCTCGGATATCCGACTGAAGCAGCATGATGGCTGATTCCTCAGACTCGGCCTGAGAGACAAACAGGCGGGGAGCATCGCGGAAACCCGATGGCGGCTGATCGGTCCACTCCCGTACCGGTTCAAGTTCCGAAATGACGGCATGACTTCCTTTTTGCCATGGAACCGAAAAATCGGCAAGCAAGTCAAATGCACTCGAAAATGTCGCCAGCCACCTCGCAGACGTCAGAAGCGAAAGCAGCGTGTAGTGTGGGTTGTCTTCAAGAATAATTTCGAGATCGTACGCGTTCTTCTTCAATACCCGAAAGAGACGAATGTGATCTTTGAGCCGAGCACTGGAAGACAGTGTGTAGACGGTACCTATTCCCGGAATCTCTCTCATCAAATCAGATGCTTGCTCACTCACGACGACGTCGAGCACGGCCTGCGGAAATGTCCGTCGGAGCCGACCGATCGTGGCGGTGATAAAAACCACATCACCGACGAGACCGTTCCTGACGAGCAGTATTTTCCGGATTGCCGATCGATTGCTGACTGCCGCCATGAACCGTGCTCTGCGCCGCGCGCGGATGTGCTTAAGCATGATGCTCTCCCGCCGGGGTTTCAGATTCTGAATTGCAGGTCATAGAGCTTCTTGTACAAGCCCGTCGGATTGGCGATCAGTTCGGCATGCCGGCCCGCTTCAACAATGCGCCCTTCATCGAGCACAATAATTCGATCGGAGTGCTGAATCGTCGAGAGCCGGTGGGCAATCACAATGGAGGTCCGCCCTGCCATAAGATGATCGATTGCTTCCTGAACAAGGATCTCGGATTCGGTATCAAGTGCGGATGTTGCTTCATCCAGGATCAGAATGGGAGGATTTTTCAGTATCGCCCGAGCCAGAGAAATTCTCTGCCGTTCACCGCCCGACAGCTTCACGCCGCGCTCCCCGACAACATTGTCGTATTGCTTCGGCAAAGCCATGATAAAGTCGTGTGCGTTTGCGGCTTTTGCCGCCTCGATGATTTTCTCCAGCGGATGATTCTCCAGGCCGTAGGCAATATTATTGCGGACCGAGTCATTGAACAGAATCGTTTCCTGTGTCACGATACCGATCTTGTCCCTGAGCGATTGCACGTCGAGGTCACGCAGATCGATGCCGTCAACGAAGATCGCACCGGAGGTGACATCATAGAATCTGGGAATCAGATCGACGAGTGTGGTTTTTCCGCTGCCGCTCGGGCCGACAATTGCCACGACCTCGCCTTTTGTGATGCGCATGGAAACATCCCTGAGCACCTCTCCGCTGCCATTGTAGCGAAAGCTCACACTTCGAAATTCAACACTCGAACTGAACCGGTCGAGGATCTTGGGATTCGGGGCGTTCCGGATCGAGGGCTGTGTATCCAGAACTTCAAAGATCCGGTTTCCCGCTGCGCTTGCCTCCTGGATGCGGTTATTGACGCTCGTCAGCTCCTTGATGGGAGGCATGATCTGGAAGATGATGAACAGGAACGTGAGAAACGCGCTCGCGTTCAGGTTTCCTTCCAGAAGAATCTGCCTTCCTCCGTACCAGATGATAAACGCACCCGCCATGACGCTCAGCAGCTCTGTCGCAGGTGTCGCCAGATCGCGGATACGTGCAAGCTTGATGAGGGAATTGAAATACCGCTGTGTTTCCCTGTTGAATTTCTTCTTTTCAAAATCCTCCATACCGAATGCTTTCACGACTTTGACGCCGGAAATCGACTCGAGCAGAATCGACGTAATATCCGCCAGTCGGTCCTGCGAGACCCCTCGTTCCTTGTGAAGACGCAGTGCAATGGCGCTGATGATCGTGAGTGCAAAGGGAAAAACAACGAGAGAAATGATCGTCAGCTGCCAGCTGAGAGCGAGAGCCATACCCAGATAGACGAGGATGAGCAGCGGCTCGCGGATCATCGTGACAAAACAGGCACTGATGCCCCCGTTCAGGATATTGACATCGCTCGTGATCCGGGAAATGAGCTTGCCGGTCCGTTCGTTGGTAAAATACCCGAGCGGAAGATTGTGCAGATGGCGATAGAGTTCATTCCTGAGGTTCTTGATCACTCCTTCCTCGGCATAATTCATGAAGAACGACTGGAAGTATCCGAACAGGTTTTTCAACAGGAATGCAATAACGATGATGACACAGATCCGGAAGAGAGAATCAAGAGTCGATCCGCCGAAGACCAGCCGGAAGAATGAGTCCTTCAGGCCGCCGAGTGCTTTATCGAGACCGAACGGGATCTTAAAGCTGCCCGCGGCTATTCCCCCGGTGGCCTTTTCAGGATGGAAGAGAATATCCAAAAGCGGAATGAAGAGATAGATGGAAGCCCCGCTGAAAATGGAATAGAAAATCGTACAGAGAATCGATCCGGCGATTTGCTTCCAGTAGGGACGGGCATACCCGATCACCCGGAAATATGTCTTGAGCGTCTTCACGTCCGGTCCTTCTCCGTTATCGGCAGATGTTCCCGTTCGAGATTATGTATTCCGTGCAGACACCGAATCTCCCTTTCTGCAACGATGCGTTCGTAGAGGGACTTATTCTCTTCGAATGCCGGCGTTGCAGGATGATAGAGATGATAGAGAATGGCGAGATAGCGGAGTGAGCGCATCTTCACGCCGAGCAGACCGAGGCGGAATGCAATATCCGAATCTTCGCCCCGGCCGGGAGCATGATAATCTTCATTGAAGCCGTTGATCTCCTCGAGCCATCTTCGTTCAACGGAGAAATTGCATCCCAGAATCCTGCCGTCTGCCCTCACCAGGATACTCCGAAGCACCTTCGCCCTGAACCGAAGCGATTCTTCCACGTTCGTACTCCGACCCAGGATACCGTCGAGCCACAGAAGCGGCGAGAAGCGTTCGAATTTCCCGCTGAGTACCGCTTCGAGCGATAGCTGCCTGCTGACATATTCTCCCAGATTCACCCGTCGGCCGCAAAGGAGTGTCTTTTCCATGCGATTGGTCCAGTGGTCGAAGAGGAAATCCCGATGCGGAATGCAGTCCCCATCAATAAAGACCTCATACTCCGTTTGTGCGGCTTCAAGCGCTTTGTTCAGCATGACATTCTTCCGGAAGCCGTTGTCCGGGTGCCAGAGATGGCGAACGGGAAACGACAGCGCCTTCTGCTGATGTTGAATGAGGGCGGCAATGTCCGGACCGGAACCGTCATCTGCTACAATCACTTCAAAATCGGGAAATGACTGTCGAGCGAGTGCGGCAAAGATCAACTCCAGAGAGCGTACTCCGTTATACACTGCAATGATCAGTGTGAGCGATTTC
>DATIXJ010000094.1:0-47170 GCA_035518715.1 Bacteroidota bacterium
TGATCGATGAACTTGCGGATCTCATGATGACGGCTGCGCGCGAAGTCGAGGAGCCGATCGCACGCCTTGCACAACTGGCCCGAGCTGTCGGGATTCATCTTGTTCTCGCCACCCAGCGTCCATCGGTTGACGTGATCACGGGCGTCATCAAGGCGAATTTCCCCGCCCGGATTGCGTACCAGGTTGCCTCGAAGACGGATTCCCGGACCATACTCGATATGAACGGGGCAGAACAGCTCCTCGGGAGCGGAGACATGCTCTATCTCCCCGCAGGCTCGCCGAAACCGGTCCGCATACAGAACGCGTTCATTTCCTCGGAAGAGGTGGAACGGCTCACTGACCATATTCAGAAACAGCAGGGGTATAGCCGGCCGTTTCAACTTCCGTCCATTATGGAAAAGAAGCGGTCAGGAGTGAGCGGAGCGGCATCTTCACGCGATGAATTTTTTGAAGAAGCCGCACGACTTGTGGTTCGGCATCAGCAGGGCTCGGTCTCTCTTCTTCAGCGCCGCCTCAAGGTCGGTTACTCGCGAGCGGCGCGTATCGTCGACGAGCTCGAATCGGCCGGGATCGTCGGACCGTTCGACGGGAGTAAGGCACGGCTCGTTCTGGTGGAGACAGATCAGCAGCTTGACCGGATTCTGGATACCCTCGACTAATGGATCGAGACATGATAAGATTCTTCATGCTCGCGGTGATTGTCCTCATCGGCGGTTTCGTGCAAATGGGTCGCGCCGGGGATGATGATGCGGAAGATCTTGTTTCCCGCGTTCAGAAAAAATATGACGATATGACCGATCTCTCCGTCGATTTCGTCCAGACCGTCCATTTCTCCGTGACGCAGAATGAGCAGACATTTCACGGCAAACTGCTGATGAAGAAAGGAAACAAATACCGCGTCGACCTCGACCAGGAAACCATTGTGACGGATGGCGTTTCGTTGTGGAATTTCAACAAGACGACGAATCAGGTCTTTATCGATACGTTTCACGAATCGTCCAAATCGTTCTCCCCCCAGAAGATCCTGTCGAACCTCCCGGGAAATTACGGAGCAACTGACCTTGGGAAGGAGAAGATCGGCGAAACGGAATATCGTGTGGTCAAGCTCCTGCCGAAATCATCCTCGCCGAACGTGAAATGGATAAAAGCGTGGATTGATCCCGACAAGCTTGAAATGAAGAGAATCGATCTCCTGGATGTGAGCGAAAATCTCTGGTCCTATGCGGTTTCGGATATGAAATTCAATTCCGATGTTCCGGAGAGCCGGTTTCGGTTTGATCCGCCTGCCGGTGTCGAAGTGATCGACCTCCGCTGAAATCTCCGTTATGTGCACACACAGCCGGCCAGCGTGAAAACCGCCCTCAAATATCTCTTCAGTATTTTCGTCACCCTGTTTTTTCTCTACTTTGCTTTTCGCGGGACAGACCTCTCAAATCTCTGGCAGATCCTCTCGGGTGCGAATTACTGGTGGGTGCTTGCAAGTTTGCCCCCGCTCTTCATCAGCCACCTGTTCCGCGCGTGGCGATGGGAATATCTTCTGAGGCCCGTCAAACCCAATCTGCGGTTCCGGAATCTCTTTTCGGCGATGATTGTGGGCTATATGCTCAACAATGTGCTTCCCCGCGCCGGTGAAATTGCACGCCCCTATGCCATCGGAAAGCTCGAAGGTGTCTCGCGGAGCGCCGCGTTTGGAACCGTCTTCATGGAGCGGATCTTTGATGTCTTATCGTTCATGGTTGTCATCGCTCTTATCCCCGTTGTGTACTCCGGCCCGCTGACGCAGATCCTCCCGTGGCTCGAAGAGACGAGTATATGGATATCCGCAATTACTCTGGCAATTCTTGCGTGCCTGGTCTTCCTCATGATCCGAAGGGATATCGTTGTCAGATTCATGAATTTTCTGAGTCGATTTCTTCCGAAAAAATACGCGGATATTGTCTCCAGGATTACACATTCCTTTCTCGATGGATTTCTGTTTCTGAAGGATAGAAGAAGTTATGCCATGATCGTCTTTCTGAGTGCCATGGTCTGGATCTTCTATATCATCATGATGTATCTTCCGTTTCTTGCATTCGGGCTGACGCGGGATCACGGCCTCGACTGGAACGCAGCGCTTGTCATACAGGCAATATCAAGTATTGGATTTATGATGCCCACTCCCGGTGCCACGGGCTCGTATCACTATTTTGTGATTGAATCGATGACAAAACTCTACGGGGTCAATATGGAGATCGCGCGAAGTTATGCAACAGTAACGCACGCGGTCGGATTTCTGGCGACGATGGTGGTTGGACTCTATTTCTTTCTGAAGGATAAACTTCATTTGTCGGAATTTTCAGGAGGCGCTTCAGTCCCCGAAACGATTGGAGGAACGGTAGAACATGGTTCGTAGGACAGCGATATGTTTAATGATGATGGCAGGTCTGGCGTCTGCGTCGAATGCGAGACCGGACTCGCTTGTATTTAATCGTTCATATTATGGAATCTCCGCCGGGCTCGGCGTCAGTCTGATCAATGCGGGCGATGTTGTGGATTTCGTCAGTAACGGGACGAACCAGAGCCATTTTGCCGCCGCCGCTGAGTTCTTTGGTTCCGTGGAAGCGCAGGTTGCCGATAATTGGGGGGTGAAAGGGGAGTATTCGTATCTCCTCAATTCGTATAACATCCCGGCAGCAGGGATCATCCTCCCGTACTCGTATCACGTGCACATGCCGACCGCCATCCTCCATTACGTGTTGAAGGGAAACGGTTATTTCTTTAAATTCGGCGGTGGAGCCGGGTATCACATTGCGCAACTTGAGCAGGACTACCCCTCGACCATCATCTATACGGCAAAAGGAATCGGGTTCAAGATTGAAGGAGAAGGGAATACGGCGTTCGATGAACACCTCTACGGGTACATCGGTGCGGAAGCCAGAGATGATATCCTGGGAGATTTCAAAGACGATACCGGGGCGATCCTGGTGAATAAGTCTGTCGGCAGGAATGTGAAAATGAATTTCGTCAGCGTCGGTCTGAAATTTGGATTGACATACTTCTTTTAACTCATCACTACTCAAATTCAACAGGAGATATTATGAAGCGGTTTCATTCCAGCAAAGGGGCAGCGAGCATCGTGATTGCGCTTCTTTTCATCGTATCAAACGTCCTCATCGGACAGGAATCCGACCAGGGGAAGAAGGAGCAGGGGAAAATGCACAGCAGTGTGAACTCAAAAAAGAAAATTGCAGTGATGGAAACGTCGATGGGTACGGTCGAATTCGAACTCTATACCGACGACGCGCCGAAGACGACCGAGAATTTTATGAAGCTGGCAGAGAAGAAATTTTTCAACGGCATGAGAATTCACCGGGTCTCGAAGGGTTTTGTCATCCAGACGGGTGATGAAAAATCAAAGGATCTGAAGCAGGTCAATGCGTGGGGAACCGGCGGGCAGAGCATCTGGGGAAAGCCGTTTGCCGACGAACTCGTTGCTGCTACGCCGAGCTACAAGGAAGGATACAAGCGCGGGATCGTTGCAATGGCAAACGCAGGACCCAACACCAATACGAGTCAGTTCTTTATCTGTCTCATGGACCTGCCGAAGCTTCCACACAACTATACAATTTTCGGGAAGGTTGTGAACGGCATGGACGTTGTTGACAAGATCGGAAATGTGGATATCATCCCCGGTCAGATGGGACCGACCGACGGTCGGCCGAAAACAGATGTTATGGTGAAAAAAATCACGATCAAGTAATTTGGTTCATCCCGAAACAACCGTTACCCGAGCGGATCCCGGCAAAATGGCAAAATCGAACACGAAGGATGGTCTGATTCCTGCGCTGGAAGCTTCCTGCAAAAAGAAGGAGTTCGCACCGCTGTATTTTCTGTACGGCGAAGAGGACTTTCTGTTCGATGAGGCGATCGAGCTCATCATCGCACACGCCGTCGACGAGACCACGAAGGGTTTTAATCTCGATATGCTCTACGGCAGCGCGGTTGAAGCGAAAGATGTCGTCACGCTTCTTTCCCAATTCCCCATGATGGCGGAACGCCGCGTCGTCGTCCTGAAAGAGGTCGACAAGATTGCGAATAAGGATCTTCTCCTGCCGCTCATTGAGCATCCGGTAGCATCGACCATTGCGGTTTTTACCACGTCGTCGAAGCCTGATTTCCGGCTGAAGTTCTTCAAGGCCCTCCAGCAGCATGCGGAGGTTTTTGAGTGCAAGCCCCTCTACGAAAATCAGATTCCGGGGTGGATTGCGGATCGAGTCCGGAAACTTGGCAAGAGGATCACTCCCGAAGCGTCTCAAATGATGCAGGCGCAGGTGGGGAATTCGCTGCGGGAGATCCAAAATGAGATCACCAAGCTCTTTATCTTCGTGGGGGAGAAGGAAGAAGTCGGCATCGATGATGTTACACGCATCGTCGGCATGTCGAAAGAGTACAATGTGTTCGAGCTGGAAAAAAAGCTGGGGGCAAAAGCGCTCGCTCCTGCGCTCGAGATTCTCCAGCACATGCTCGACGCCGGAGAATCTGCCATTGGTATCGTCGTCCAGCTCACGCGATATTTTCAGAAACTCTGGTTGTTACAGGAGCTCCAGTCAAGAAAAGTGGATGACGCCCAGATTGCATCACTGTTGAGGGTCGGACCGTTCTTTCTCAGGGAATACCGTGATGCGGCACGAACATACTCCTCCGGGGAAATTGAATCCGCGTTTCAGGGACTGCTCGAAGCGGACCAGCGGCTAAAACTCTCCGGAGATCCCGTTACGGTCATGACGTTGTTGATCGTGCAGATTGTGAGGGGAATCGAAGTGCGCTCGCACGCAGCAGTCTCAGTTCCCACATAGACCCTGCCCGGATGCTCAGCCTGTGCATCGGGATTGTCGCAGGGGTTGTTGCGGGGTTCGGCGCCTATCGCCTTCGCTGGCTGAGTCTGAGCGGCTCTGTTTTCGCCGGGATCCTGGCGGCAGTTCTCATCATCTGTGGCGGGGTGGAATGGATTGTTCCGATGATTGCGTTCTTTATTCCTTCGAGCATGCTTTCTGTGATTTTCGAACGGAAGAAAGCGTCGGTCACGCTTGCCTTTGAGAAGGGCTCCCGGCGCGACGCGCTCCAGGTTCTCGTGAACGGCGGCGTCGGTGGGGTCTTGGTTTTCATCTGGTTCGTGACACGGCAGGATGAGCTTTTCCTGATGTATCTCGGAGGCCTTACAGCGGTTGCTGCCGACACGTGGGCAACGGAATCCGGAATTCTTTGGGGACGATCGCCCGTGCGCCTTGTCTCCTTCGAGCGTGTCGAGCCCGGAACTTCCGGGGCGGTGTCGGCCGTGGGGACTCTCGGCGGGCTTGCCGGTGCCATATGCATCTCGCTTTCCGGTCTGGCATGGATCCCGAACCCGAAAATGATTGCAGTACTCGCCGCGGTTCTTGCCGGAATGACCGGGTGCATGATTGACAGCGTGCTGGGAGCGGTGGTCCAGCGCCGGTACCGGTGTATGAAATGCGGACGTCTGATCGAGAGACCTGTCCATTGCGATGCAAACGCGGAATGGATCGGCGGTCTCAGATGGTTTAACAACGATCTGGTGAATTTGGCGTGTTATCTCGGAGGGATGATCTCTGTTCTTGGGTGGTACAGAGTGATCTGACCGATTCGGAGGGTGCCGATCATTCTTCTTGACATAAATGAAATCGAATCGTACATTGGATGAGCAGAGAGGTATTCTATGCCCTTAAACATTCGTGATGATCAACAGCCGAGTGCTCCATCTCCAATCGGTCAGCCGAAACAACAGCCGCCGATCCGGCCGGTAACGCGAGAACCGCGGGCAGGCAATAAGATCCTTCTCATATTGTTCCTCATCGTGGTGCTCTGCTCTGCCGCGTTCCTGCTCTATCTCTTTTCGCCGCTCAATCCCCGCAACCGGAGCTTGCAGCAAAATACGCACCAGCAGGCGGCACAACCGCCCGCTTCCCCGGCAGAACAAGCACAGCCCGGGAAGAGCGAAGGTCCACCGGTGACGACTTCCACTCAGCCGCCTCAACCTCCGGCGCCTGTTACCCATACAAAGCGGTATACGATATATATTGCGTCATACACCGACCGAGGTCCTGCGGAGGAGGAAGTCGGTCGTTGGAACGGAGCCGGCTATCACTCTTTCGTCGTTGAATCGATGGGCCGTTTTCGCGTAGCCATCGGTGAGTACGACAAAATCGCCGAAGCGCGAACACAAGCCGAAAGTCTGAGCGAGGCGTTCGAGTACGGCTATTGGATCGGCCGTATCGAATAGCTGATTTTTCTTCCGGTGGGAGATCGCGTTGCGAAATTGCCGGAATTTTCGTATATTATTGTTCAATCGAAAGAAACGGAGTTCTTCTATGAAACCTGGTATCCATCCGGCATATAAGCGTTCGATAGTAACCTGCGTCTGCGGAAACACATTCGAAACCCGCTCAACGGCAGGAAACCTCAAGGTCGAAATCTGCTCGAAATGCCATCCTTTCTTCACCGGTAAACAGAAACTTGTCGACTCCGCTGGACGAGTGGAGCGATTCAACAAGAAGTATTCGAAGAAAACCCGGGACGCGTCGGTCACCGCTTAAATCGGAGACCGTTCCGATGCTTATGAAACGGAATCTCGTATCCTCGGGATTCCGTTTTTTGCTCCATGAGATCCATGCAATACTGCCTTTTTGAAGATACTGCCTGGTCAAACTTCCTCCCGCTCGCGTACCTTCGTCCGGTATTCGATCTCCGGTGCGGTGTCCTTACCATCCGGGAAAAAGTCGAGGCGCTCGTACCCAATGGACGTCTCCATCTCTTGTATCGCCCCCGTCTGTTTCCGCTCGTAGAGAGAACACAATCCACCGGCAACGGAAGTGATCTTCCCGAGGAAGATACCTGGTTCATCAATAGCCGCCTGCTGCCAACGAAGGAAATTGCGGCGATACTGAAAACACACCCTCTAAAAGACGTTGCCCATGGTGTTGGAAAAGAAGCGGCGATGTACTTTGTGAAGGGTTCTGCGGTCCGCGATATGGCTCACCGGCTAACCGGAGAGAATCTCGAAGTTCCTCTGCAGCAGTTGTCGGTCGATCGATCTCTGCTCCATTTCCCCTGGGATCTTGTGTTGCGCACTTCAGAAGAGATATCAGTCGATATGCAGCGGCTCGGGAAAATGGCTCGAAAGAAGAAGGGCGCGAAAGCCGTAACCGCCGGGGCCCATCTCATCGGCCGGAAAAATATTTCACTCGGTGCGGGAAGCGTTATCAGGCCCGGCGCAGTCCTCGACGCTGAGCACGGTCCTATCGTTATCGGGGATCATGTGACGGTAATGCCCAACGCGTTCATTGAGGGGCCGGCATTCGTGGGCGAACGCTCCATCGTCAAAGCAGGAGCGAAGATCTACCACGGGACTTCAATCGGTCCGAGATGCAAGGTCGGGGGTGAAGTAGAAGCGTCCGTGATCCAGTCGTATTCGAATAAGCAGCACGAAGGATATCTTGGCCATTCGTACGTCGGAAGCTGGGTAAATCTTGGGGCGGACACCAACACGAGTGACCTCAAGAATACGTACGGTACCGTGCGGGTTTTTATCAACGGGAAAGAGGTCGATTCGGGGGAGCAGTTTGTCGGGCTTATCATCGGCGACCATTCGAAATCGGGCATCAACGTTATGTTCGATACGGGGAGCGTGGTGGGCGTCGGCTGCAATGTGTACGGGGCAAAGCTTCCGCCCAAATATCTTCCTTCGTTTTCATGGGGGAGCGAAGGGACCTTCGTAGAGCATCGGATTGAGAAATGCATCGAAACTGCACGAAGGGTGATGGCACGCCGCGATGTTGTCATGAGCGATTCATACGAAAAGATATTCCGTGAGGTATTCGCGTTGACTCTTGCGGAGCGAAAAGCTGCCGGTGTAGCATGACTCCGGAAGTTCAAACAGTCGAAGCCGCAGCATTATACCAGGGACCTCGCCGGACAGCCGTTAAGATCCTCAATCGCATCGAGCGTACAGATGCGTATCTTGACAAGCTCCTCGACGTGGAGCTTCGGTCGAAAGACATCACCGATGTTGACAAGAGTCTGCTCGCCGAGCTCGTCCATGGCGTTATCCGGTGGCAGGGGCGCCTTGATTGGATCCTGAACGGATTCACTCATGGTAACTTCAGCAAGTCCGAGGTGAACCTCCGTAATACTCTCCGCGTCGCACTCTACCAGATACTCTTCCTTTCGCACATTCCCCATTATGCTGCAGTGAACGAGGCAGTCGAATTTGCGAAACGGGTTCGGGGAGAGAAATATGCAAGTCTGGTCAACGCCGTCCTGCGGAATATCATCCGGAGTCTGGACGGCATCCATTACCCGAAAGATGACGAAGATCCCGTCCAATATCTGGCGGTGTACTTCTCGCATCCCCAATGGCTTGTGAAAAGATGGTACCAGCGGTTTGATCGGCCTGAGCTCGAAAAGCTCCTTTCCGCCAATAACGAAGTTCCTGAGCTCACGCTTCGGATCAATAAGCTCCGGATTCCACCCCCGGAATTTCTTTCCCTTCTTGATCAACAGAAAATCCAGTATCAGGGATCGATGTATATCGATCATTTCCTGAAGGTGAGGAGCCTGTCAGGGATATCCCAGCTGAATATTTTTCAATCCGGATACTTCTCAATTCAGGATGAAAGCGCGGCACTCCCGGTTCTTCTGCTCGATCCCAAACCGGGTGAACGGGTCATCGATCTCTGTGCGGCTCCGGGCGGGAAGACGACGTTCATCGCCGAGATGATGCTGAATGAAGGTGTCGTTCTGGCGGTTGATAAGTACGAGAACAAGCTCGACCTGATCCGAAAGAGCTGCGAGCGACTTGGACTGAAAAATGTGCAGCTGCTTGTGGCTGACGGCATCGAGCTCCAGACGGAGCCGGCTGACAGGGTATTGGTGGATGCTCCCTGTTCCGGATTCGGCGTCTTACGAAAGAAACCCGACATCAAATGGCGGCGAGAGCCGGAAGATATCGTGCGGCTTGCGAAGCAGCAGTTTCTTCTCCTGGAGTCGGCTGGACGCCTCCTGAAGCCCGGAGGCGTGCTGGTGTACAGTACGTGCACGAGCGAGCCGGAGGAGAATGAGCAGATCATCGATGCATTTCTCCAGCACCATCCCGAATTTCATACGGAAGATGCAGGGCGATTCGTCAATAAATCTGTCGTGACACAGCAAGGATTTATCGCAACTTTTCCACACCGCCATCATATCGATGGCTCATTTGCAGTACGTCTGGTCAAATCCTCAAATCCCTGAACATGAATATGAATGCACTTGTCAAAGAACGACCTGAAATCTATAAGGCCTGGCCGAAAGGCCTGACGCTCGTCTCAAAAGAAATTCCGCGAATTCAAAAACCGAACGATATTCGTATCAAGGTGCTGTACGGCGGCATCTGCGGGACCGATGTCGGAATCTACCAGTCGAAAGACTCGCTGAAGCAGAGCATGTCGTCCCTGCGGACCCCCAATGTCACAATCGGCCATGAGTTTTGCGGCCGAATTACGGAGGCGGGGCCCAAAGCAGCTCTGGACCTTGCGGAGCAGATGATCCGGAAAGCCAGGGTCTATCCTGAAGTGAAGAAGTTTGTAAAGAACCGGAACGCATCCGCCCTGCTGAAGGATAAAGCGTTTTTCGAATTCCTGAATGAGAATTTCATTGCAACGGCGGAAATGCATATCACCTGCGGAAAATGTGCCCAGTGCAAGCTCGGAGAGTATCACGTCTGCACGAACACCGTTATCCGCGGCCTGCACGGCGACGGCGCGTTTGCCGAATACGTTGTCTTGCCGTCCGAAAATGTCCTTATCTTCAGGAATGGCGAGATTCCGGCGGAGATCGTAGCATTTATGGACGCGATCGGGAATGCAACGCATACGGTGCAGTCGCTCTCGACGGTGAAAGGAAAAGCGGTCGCAATTCTCGGCGTCGGCGTCATCGGACTGATGTCCGTGGCGATCGCCAAAGGCGCAGGTGCGGGGAAAATTCTGGTGACTGATGCCTCACATGGTGAGAATACGCATGAGAAGCTCGTCAAGCGACGGTTCCGTGTAGCGAAGCTGCTCGGAGCGGATGAATGTTTTGACGTTTCCATTCCGAAGGAAAAACAGAAATTTTACAAGAAGGCCGGGGAGATCAACCACGGAGCCGGCGTAGATGCGGTGCTCGAGATGTCGGGAAGCTACCATGCATACGAAGATGCATTCCGTGTGCTGCGAATGGGTGGAGAAATGTCCCTGCTCGGCCTCACGAGCGGAACCATGCAGGTTGATTTTTCAAAACATGTCATCTTCCCGGGTGTGACGATTCATGGCGTTATCGGCAGGAGGGTATGGTCCACGTGGGAGATGATGATCGAATTGCTGAAGAGCGGTCTCGCCGACCGATTCGTGAAGGCGGGCTTCGTCACGCATCAGTTTCCTCTTGCAGAATATGACAGAGCGTTTCAGGCGATCGCTGCCGGAGATGCTCTGAAAGTGTTGCTCCGACCCTGAATGAATCAACAGACTATTTCAGAAAGTACGATATGGACAATCCACTGGAACTGATTACACAGGAGCTCGCACGGCTCGAAGAGAGTAAGACCTTCAAACATGAAACCGCACTTGAAGGTCCGCAGGGGGGTACGGTAAATGTTCGGGGGAAAAAAGTCGTCATGCTCGCTTCGAACAATTATCTTGGACTCTCAAATCACCCGGTCATCAAGAAGGCCGCCATCGACGGGATCCGGAAATACGGATACGGCGTCGCGTCTGTCCGGTTTATCTGCGGAACGCAGGATATCCATCTTCAGCTTGAAAAGAAAATCTCGAAGTTCGTCGGAACGGAGGATACCATTCTTTTCTCGTCGTGCTTTGCCGCAAATGAAGGCTTTTTTGCGTCGCTCGTCAATGAAAAATTCGGGAGGGAGGATTATCACGATGTTCTCTACAGCGATCGACTGAACCACGCCAGTATCATCGACGGTCAGCGTCTTTGCCGCCCCGAGGCCGTGGAAAAGCGGATCTATGGGCACGGTGACATGGCCGACCTGGAGCGCCAGCTGGAAGCGGACAAGTCGAACAATTACAGGTTCCGGATCATCGTAACCGATGGCGTCTTCAGCATGGAGGGGGATCTGGCAAAACTCGCCTCGATTGTTGCTCTCGCCCGCAGATACAATGCGATGGTTTTTGTGGATGACTCGCACGCTATTGGTGTATGCGGGAAGACCGGGCGGGGAACTCCGGAGGCATCAGGTGTGCTCGGGCAGATCGACGTTCTTACGGGTACGCTCGGGAAAGCAATCGGCGGGGCCGCCGGCGGTTATATCAGCGGCAGCAGAGACATGATCTCATTCCTCCGTCAGAAATCAAGACCATACACGTTTTCCAACTCTCTGCCACCATCAATTGTCTTCGGGGCAATGGCGGCATTCGATCTGTTGACGAAGGACAAGTCGATCGTCCGGCGCCTTCACGAAAATACTGCCTACTTCCGCCGCGAGATTGCGGGTTTGGGATTCAAAATTCTCGAGGGAGAACATCCGATTGTTCCGATCATGTTGGGCGAAGCTTCGGTTGCGCAGGATATGAGCTTTGCACTGCTGAAGGAGGGGGTGTATATCAAAGGACTGTGGTTCCCCGTGGTACCGAAGGGAGAAGCACGGCTGCGGGGACAAATATCGGCGGCGCTGACGAAATCAGATATTGACCGTGCGTTGAGTGCATTCGAGAAAGTCGGTAAACGGATGCACATCATTTGATTTGAATTTCCCGCAAAACTTTCTTAGGATGAACCATCATATATTCGACACGTAGATCTTATGAAGAAATCATTGACTTCCGAAAACGTTCTTGAGGCGTTGCGCACGGTGAAGGATCCGGATCTTCATCGGGATATCGTTTCATTGAATTTTATCAAAAACCTCGTCGTCACCGACACATCGGTGAATTTTACGATTGAGTTGACGACTCCATCCTGTCCTGTCCGGGATGAACTGAAGCAGCAGGCGGAACTGGCTGTCCGTTCTGCCATCGATGGGGTGAAGAATGTCGTCATCGACCTCACCTCCAACGTCCGATCCAATCCACCCCAGAAAGCGGCGGAAGTTCTCCCCGGTGTCAAGACTACCATCGCCGTGGCGAGCGGCAAGGGGGGTGTCGGGAAATCCACTGTTGCAGTGAATCTCGCTGTTTCTCTTGCACTCGATGGCGCCAAGGTCGGTCTTCTAGATGCTGACATCTACGGTCCGAGTATCCCGCTGATGATGGGAATTGACGGCCGGCCCGAGCTTGACCGCCAGAAACTCGTTCCACTCGAGGCTCACGGAGTCAAAGTTATGTCAATCGGATTTCTCGTTGATCCGATGCAGGCGGTTATCTGGAGGGGACCGATGGTGAGCGGTGCCGTCAAGCAGTTCATGTCCGATGTGCAGTGGGGAGAGCTCGATTATCTGGTTTTTGATCTTCCTCCGGGTACAGGTGATATCCATCTCACGCTCGTGCAGACGATTCCGTTGACGGGCTCTGTCGTCGTTACCACGCCGCAGGATATCTCGCTGGCAGATGCAAGAAAAGCATTCGCAATGTTCGAAAAGGTTCACGTTCCCGTTCTCGGAATCGTCGAGAACATGAGCTACTACATCTGCAAGCACTGCGGGCAGCGGGAAGATATTTTTGCCACCGGCGGCGGAAAGAAAGCCGCTGAGGAACTCAAGGTGCCCTACCTGGGCGGAATTCCGATCTATACTCCCATCCGGATCGGAGGAGACAATGGAAAACCAATTGTCGTGATGGAACCCAAATCCGAACAGGCCCTCATGATCAGGCAGATCGCCCGTCAAATGGCGGCTCAGGTAAGCATTCAGCAATTTGCGTCGAAGGGAAATCCGGAAATTCAGATTAGTTTGCAATCTTGACGGCAGATTCCTCCATAGCGTCGCCACAACTCCAGGATCGGATACTACAGGCACTTGCGACATGCCGGCCTTTTCTTCAGAAGGATGAGGGAGATGTGGAGTTCGTGGGAATCTCGGCGGATGGGATTGTGGAACTGCGGTTCCTTGGAACGTGTGCCATCTGTCCGATGGCTCCTCTAACGCTCCGGGCGGGGTTGGAGCGTGCGATCATGCATGCAGCAGCCGAAGTGAGGCGGGTCGAAGCAATCAAGTAAGTCCTGCGGAACGAGCCTGTTTCCCTCCCGGCGTTCTCGTCTCCTCCCAACTATCAGCTAAAGTCTTCGTCGACGGTTCCGGATGATCGAAACCGCCAGTTTTATTGCGGCGATCATGCTTGAGGGGTCGGCCATACCTTTTCCTGCAAGATCAAATGCGGTACCGTGATCCGGAGAGGTCCTGACGATCGGAAGACCCGCGGAAAAGTTCACACCCACACGGAAACCTGCCATCTTCAGCGGGATCAACCCCTGATCGTGATACATCGCGAGAACCGCATCATACTCCCTGTAGCTGTGCCTGCCGAAAAATCCATCTGCCGGAAACGGGCCCTCCACATGAATTTTGCCGTTCCGCGCCTTTTCGAGAACGGGTCTAAGGATCTTCCGTTCTTCACTTCCAAGGAGTCCGTCTTCACCTGCGTGGGGGTTAAGGGCGAGAAGAGCAATTCTTGGCGATCGAATATTGAAATCGGTTTTCAGAGACCGGCTGACCACTTCAAGTTTCTCCAATATCCGGGAAACTGAAAGGTTCTCTGCGACCTTGCGAAGGGGGAGATGAACTGTTGCGAGTCCGACCCGGAATGATCCCGCAATGAGCATCATGACAACTTTCTGACTTCCGCAGATGTGGGCAAGCATTTCCGTCTGGCCGGGATAATGAAAGCCGCCCATGTCCATGGCATGCTTCGAAACCGGTGCGGTAACCACACCGTCGACGCTTCCGTGAAGGCAAAGCCGCGCCGCATGAAGAAGTGACTTACCCGCGATCGTGCCCGAAGTCGCTGAACATGATTGAGGCCGCGGAAGGCCCCGCAGGCCGGGGTTCCACACGGGAATCACTCCTTTGGACCAGCGATGAGGGAGTTCTGAGATTTCCTCCAGTCGACCGGAAATTCTCAGTCGTTTCTTGTAGAAATCAAAAACACTGATCGGACCGACGAGAAGGGGCTGGCAGATGCTGTGGATGGATTTCGTTGTGGCGCTCTTAAGGGCAATTTCGGGTCCGATCCCGTTCATATCGCCGACAGTCACGGCGATTATTGGGTGACGGGACCATTGAGATTGAACGCGAGACATTAGTCGAATTTCTCCTGCGCGGTGAGAACATAATTACCTTGTTTACTCTTGTCGGTGAAGATAAGTCTTCTGTGAAGATTGATGTATATCCAGACCTCTGTCGGCAGAGAAGAGGGATTCAACGATCGTGTGGTTGAAGAGGGGGGACCATAGAGAATGTATGCTTTCCCGCGGTCGGTCTTCGCACCGTTTTGCTCTCCCACCGTGCTGAACGCTGTTGATGCATGATCCACTCTCTTGTAATATTCTGCCTCTGCTTCGTTGTATGCAGTCTGGGGCGTGGGGTCGCGTTTCTTCCAGAATGCGTTGAAGAGCGCCTCCTGTTCGTCTCCATCCGCGTGCCGCAGGTCGTCAAATTCCGCAGGGTCGGCGAGATACGAAAGCGCCTCGACCGCAGTTCTCAGCGACCGGAGAGACATCGGCTTGTCGATCCATCGGATTTGAAATGGAAATGTCCGCGTGACGGATGATTCCGCCAGCACACCCGTGAGTTGAAGTTCGTACGATCCCTGTTGAAGCGTGTCGGAATTGATGGGCGCCCAGACTCCGAACGGCCTGCTGCTGTCCATCCGGGGCGCCAGCACGTAACTGAAGTTTTCTCCTTCGCGCTTGACGCTCAGGTCTCTCCCGAACCGGACAGAATCAAGGGAGAGCGAATCGGATGCGACAATCTTCCGCTCATGCGATTCGTTGTTGACGGAATCGATCTTCCACCGGAGGCGCAGCGTTCCGGTCAGATGCGGAGACATGATCTCCGCATACATGCCGAAACGATCTCCGAATGGTACTTCGTTGCCAAAATTGAGAGGGATGAGTTTACCCGCGGAGTCGGCAAGGGGGTGTGTGAAGAGCACATCAGAGATCTGGAGCCCCGCCCCGGTGAAATCATTAACCGCGATGTGGTCAAGTTCGTTGTGTTCGCTTCTGTTTGACTCCCGGTCATTCGCCTCGACGGCTATTTTATACACTCCGGGAGCAAGATCAAAGGAAGTCATCCCTTCTACGAACTCCAGCGATGCTTCAGAAATTGAGGGGGGTTCTGCGACGTCAAGAAGTTTATGGATGAATGTGTGCGTGACCGGTCCGCCGTTCCTCTCGAAAACGTCGATCGTAATATCTCCGCGGGCGTGGAACGGTGCGCCGGTCGGGCTTTGGTTCTTCACGAAGACGAAAGCGCTGTATGGAACTCGGTAGAGAATATCAAGCCGGCCCTTGGAGGGTACGCTCGACTTAAAATTGAGTGCTTCGAGGAGAACCGGGGATCCGAATGGACGCGGGGGTCTCATGCCCCTCTGGCCGGATGAACTGAAAGTGAAGCCGATCAGAAGCACCGCAAAAAGCCCGCCTCGAAGAATTTTCCGGCTCCCGCATATTTGCTCTGCGCCCATTCTCCGGTTCCTTATGTTGGTTTAATGGACTTCAGGTACTCGACAAGGAGCCGTACCCCGATTCCCGAGCCCCCTTTTGCGGCATACGGCTGAGATTCTTCGAGGATTGCAGGTCCGGCAATGTCGAGATGAACCCATTTGTAGTCGCCGATGAATTTCTTCAGGAACAAAGCGGCAGTTATCGCTCCTGCCCACCGCCCGCCCGTGTTTTTTACGTCGGCAACGTCGCTCTTGATCTGTTTTTCATATTCTTCAAACAGAGGAAGCTGCCAGAGGCGCTCGAATGTCTTTTCCCCGGCGGCTTTGAGATTAGCCATCAGTTCGTCATCGGTACCCATCATGCCGGTTGTATGTTGCCCGAGTGCGACGACACATGCTCCCGTGAGCGTCGCGAGATCAATCACCGCTGCGGGCTTGTAGATGGACGCGTACGCGAGTGCATCTGCAAGAATCAGTCGTCCTTCCGCATCCGTGTTGTCCACCTCGGACGTTTTGCCGCCGTAGTGCGTGATGATATCTCCGGGTTTCATCGCTGATCCGCCGAGAAGATTTTCGGTCGCTGGAATGAGACCGACAAGATGGACGGGCAAGTTGAGCCGTGCCGTTGCTTCCATCGTGCCGATGACCGCGGCCGCACCGCTCATATCCATTTTCATTTCCGACATTCCTCCTGCGGGCTTTATGGATATCCCACCGGCGTCGAACGTGACTCCCTTTCCCACAAGAACCACGGTTGGCAGGTTCTTCTGGGCGGAATGATGTTCGAGAATGATGAACCGGGGAGGTTTGTTGCTTCCGGCATTGACCGCGAGAAGACCGCCGAATTTCATCTGCTCAATGCGCGGCTTGTCCCAAACCTGTATCCGGTAACCATGCCTGGCCGCGGATTGTCGTGCAACTGTTGCAAGTGACTCCGGATAGATTTCGTTGGGCGGGGCGTTTGCAAGATCCCTTGCTAGCTCCGTCGCCTCACAGATGATCCGGACTTCCTGCAGGACCTTTTTCACGGATTTCTCATCGACATCATTTTCGGTGACGATCGTGAGTTCTTTGACCTTGTCCTTCCGGTCCTCTTTCGAGGTGATATATTTTTCAAACCGGTATTGAGAGAGCCATGCTCCTTCACTTATCGCCTTGGCAGCTTCGGATGAAGAGAAGGCATTCCCCGGAATTTTGGGAAGGAGAAATGCCGTCGAATCTGCGTGAATGTCCGCGGCTCTCTTCGTTGCGGCAGCGGCGGATCTGCGAAGCTGCTCCAGCGTCAGGTTCTTCTCCTCTCCCAAACCCACAAGTAGAAGTCGTGGAGTTGCTGTCGCCCCATCGGTGAAGAATCCGAGGATCTCGCCCCTTTTCCCTTTGAATTGCTCCATCTCTACCATGTTGTCGAGTTTCCTCTTGAAATATTTCCGGAGTACCCCCATGTCCTTACTGAATGTGGTCTTGCTTTCGGAAACAAAAACTACTGCCACGTCGGCTTTGATTTGCCGTATTGTCGAATGTCGGGATGAAAGTTTCATACTGGGATGCTCGGTTAATTCATGTGTGTGGATTGTTCAGCGGTCTGGCCGCCCGTTCAGATATTTTTCCGCCCGAAGTGTCACATCCTTCACGACATCATCAAGCGAAACGTCGAAGAGTCTCGCTCCCGCCGCATTCAGATGCCCGTTTCCTCCAAACTCCTTTGCAAGCTGATTGACGGGAATGTTGCCCTTGGAGCGGAAGCTGATCTTGACACCGTTTTTCAGCTCATTGAACAGAATGCCGATGACGACACCGGTGATGCTCATCGGATAGGTTGTGAAATTATCGGTTTCCACCTCTGTCGTGTCGGTCTCGTGAAACATCTTCTGCGTGCAGACGACATACGCGAGCTGGCCGTCGTACGCCGTCTTCATCGAATCGAGAACTTCTCCGAGGAGCCGCATGCGGTTTGGACTCCACTGTTCATAGACGTTGACAAACACCCGCGTCGGATCGGCACCGCATTCGAGGAGATGAGCCGCTATCCGGTGAGTTTCAGCATCTGTTCTCGGAAATCGGAACGACCCCGTATCGGTCATGATCGCTGTGTAGAGTGCCGTCGCGATTTCTTCCGTCAGGGTAACTTCCGGGATCAGGCGAATGAGCTTGTAGAGAAGCTCGCCGGTCGAAGTGGAGTCCTCATCAATGAGATAGTGCTGTCCGAAGTCGCTCGGCTCCAGATGATGATCGATGACAATCTTGACGGCTTTGCTTTGCTGAACGAAAGGTCCGAGACTCCTCAGGCGATCCGGATGGTTCGTGTCGAGGATGAAGAGGACTTCGGCATTGAGGATGAGGTTCTGATGCGATTCAGGAACAAATGTCGCGATTGTCCCGGCAGGATCCAGCCAGCGGTAATTTCCAGGAGTGGAATTATGATTCAGGATAAATGCTTCTTTTCCAAGTTGCCGGAGTGCAGCAGCAAGGGCGATTTCCGATCCCAGGCTGTCCCCGTCCGGATTGACGTGTGAAGTGAGGACAAAATGCTGATGATGGCGGATGAGCCCGATAATCTCCTGGAACGACGATTTCATGGGACTCGGGATATAAAAAGGGCGAGAGTGCTTTCTCGCCCGTTACTTGTACAGAAATGTAGGATGACTCTCACTGGATGACCCAGGTTTCACCGTGATTCAGGAGTTTCTCGAGATTCCCCTCTCCCTGCTTCTGTATCGACTGCTGGATTTGACGCGAAGTCTCTGCGTCGTACAGCGGGCGGTTTACTGCATAGATCACGCCGACAGGTCTCGGTAATTCAGGAATATTCGACATCCTCGCCAGAATGAATGAGAGCATCGTGTCTTTTTCATTATGGACGATAAGGTCATTCACGGAATATTTTCCGTCCTTGAGTGACACGACGGTTGGAGTAAACCCATCGAGCCGGATTCCGAATTCCTTTTCTTTCCCAAAGACCATCGGCTTTCCGTGTTCGAGAACCACGACATGCTGGTCCTTCGTATCTTTTTCCGTGAACGTAAAGAATGCCCCGTCGTTGAAGACATTGCAGTTCTGGTAGATTTCGACGAACGCCGTGCCCTTGTGTTCCGCTGCGCGCCGAATGACGGACTGCATATGTTTGGGGTCGCGGTCGAGTGTTCTGGCGACAAACGATGCTTCCGCACCGAGCGCAACAAGGAGCGGATTGAACGGGTGGTCAACCGAGCCATACGGTGTCGATTTCGTGACCTTCCCGAATTCCGATGTGGGGGAATACTGTCCTTTCGTCAATCCGTAGATCTGATTATTGAACAACAGGATCTTGAGATCGATATTTCTCCTGCAGGCGTGAATGAGATGATTGCCGCCGATACTGAGACCGTCTCCATCGCCGGTAGCTACCCACACCGTGAGTTCCGGACGTGCAATTTTGAGTCCTGTTGCAATTGCGGGAGCGCGGCCGTGTATGCCGTGGAATCCGTACGTGTCCATATAATAGGGGAACCGGCTCGAACAGCCGATGCCGGATATGAACACCATGTTGTGTTTGGGAATATTGAGCTCCGGCATCACGCGCTGGACCTGCGCGAGAATTGAGTAATCGCCGCATCCGGGGCACCAGCGCACATCCTGATCCGACTGGAAATCCTTGGCGCTGTATTTTGCTGCAGGTACTTTCGGTGCTTCTTTCAGAGTTTCTTCAACCAGATTCATAGTTTTATCTCGCTAAAAGTTCGTCGATCTTCTTTTCAATTTCGATGGAGCGGAACGGCAGTCCCTGAATTTTCGTCAGTGAAATAGCAGGGATGAGGAATTTCATCCGGATGAGTTTCGAGAGCTGGCCCAGATTCAATTCGGGTACAAGCACCTGTTTGAAATTGTACAGGACTTCTCCCAGATTCTTCTGGAACGGATTGATATACTTCAGGTGAAGGTGCGAAACCGATTTTCCTTCTTTTCTCTTCGCTTCAACTGCCGTGCGGATTGCGCCGTATGTTCCTCCCCACCCGAGGACGAGGAGGTCACCCTTCGCATCGCCTTCAACGACGGCAGGAGGGATGTCTTCGGCAATACGGTCTACCTTTGCCTGGCGCATCCTCACCATGAATTCATGATTCTCGGCGTCATAACTGACATTGCCGGTGATGTGCTGCTTCTCCAAACCGCCGATTCGATGTTCGAGTCCCGGCGTTCCCGGTATTGCCCACGGGCGTGCAAGCGTCTTTTCATCACGCTCGTACGGGTGAAAACCGTTTGGATCAGTCCGGAATTTGACATCGATGGAGGGGAGTTGGCTTACGGGTGGTACGAGCCACGGTTCGGCACCATTGGCAAGATAGCCGTCCGAGAGACAAATTACGGGAGTCATGTACTTCAGAGCGATGCGTGTTGCTTCGAATGCCGACATGAAGCAATCGGCGGGCGTGCTTGCCGCGATGACGGGTATCGGGGCCTCGCTGTTTCTTCCGTAGACGGCCTGAAGAAGATCGGCCTGCTCTGTTTTCGTCGGCAGCCCCGTGCTGGGCCCGCCGCGCTGCACGTCGATGATGACGAGCGGGAGCTCGAGCATGACCGCGAGGCCCATTGCCTCGCTCTTCAGTGCCATTCCCGGTCCACTCGTGGTTGTTGAGCCGATCGATCCGCCGTACGACGCACCAATCGCTGATGTGATACCCGCGATCTCATCTTCCGCCTGGAATGTCTTCACCCGGAAGTTCTTGTGTTTTGACAATTCGTGAAGAATATCGCTGGCGGGTGTAATCGGATAGCTGCCGAGGAAGAGATCGAGGCCCGACTTGACCGATGCTGCGATCAATCCCCAGGCAATCGCCTCATTGCCGGTGATGCTCCGGTACCGGCCCGGCGCGAGGGCGGCCGGTTTTACTTCGTACCGTGCGGCAAAGATCTCCGTTGTTTCCCCGAATGCATATCCAGCCTTGAGCACACGGATATTCGCCTCGATGATCTCGGGATTTTTCTTGAACTTATCTTCGATCCACTTGATCGTGGGCTCCATCGGACGGGAGAACATCCAGTACATCATGCCAAGGGCAAAGAAATTCTTGCTCCGGTCAATAATTTTATTGGTGAGGCCGAGCTCTTCGAGGGCGTTGTGCGTAAGCTTTGTGATATCGACGGAGTGAAGCCGGTACTTCTCAAGCGACCCGTCTTCGAGAGGGTTGGTCTCATAATTCGCGAGGCGGAGATTCTTATCGTTAAACCCGTCGCTGTTCGCAATAATGATCCCGCCGGTGCGGAGACTCCGCAGGTTGACCTTCAGGGCAGCGGGGTTCATCGCGACCAGCACGTCGCAGGTATCTCCCGGTGTATTGATCTCCGTCGAGCCGAAGTGGATCTGAAATCCGCTCACACCGAACAGCGTTCCCGCAGGCGCGCGAATCTCCGCGGGGTAGTCTGGTAATGTGCTCAGGTCGTTGCCGAGCAGGGCGGTCGTGTTGGTAAACTGCATGCCGGTAAGCTGCATGCCGTCTCCGGAGTCGCCCGCAAATCGGATTGTTACATCATCGAGATTCTTTACAATTTTGCTCATACGATCTCACTTATTCACGGTTTAGGTCAGGGATTGTTCAACCAAGTTCATTGAGAATCGGGAACCATTTCGAAAAATATCCCGAAATAATTGTCAGCGAATTTGTTGCAATAAGCACGCCGACGAGGACAAGAAGCGCACCGCCGACGATCTCCACCTTATGGAGGTGACGTTTGAATCTGTTAAATGCCGCAAAAAAGAATGTCAGACTGAGCCCGGCAAGGAGGAACGGGATGCCGAGGCCGAGCGAATACGATGAAAGGAGGAGGACCCCCTTGCCGATGGTATCCTGCTGACTTGCAATGGCGAGGATTGCCGCCAGAATTGGTCCGATGCACGGCGTCCAGCCGAAGGCGAATGCAAGTCCGACAATCAGCGCGCCGAGCAGGCCGAGTTTCTTTCCCTCTGCCTGGAAACGCTTTTCATAGTTCAGGAACGGAATCCGGTAGATCCCGATCATGTGTATCCCGAAAATGATAATGATGACCCCGGCGATCTTGCTGATGATGTTGATTTTCTCGTGGAGGAATCTCCCGATAAACGTTGCCGAAGCCCCGAGGGAGATGAAAACGATGGAAAAACCTACAATGAAGAAGAGCGAATTGAGGAGGATTTTCTTGCGGACGGCAGATCGATTGGCATCATCATGCATCTCGTCGAACGAGACGCCGGAAATGAATGAAAGGTAACCCGGAACGATGGGGAGGACGCATGGAGACACAAACGACAAGAGTCCGAACACAAACGCTGTCAGAATGCCGACATTTTCCACTATCTCACGTCCCTGATTATTCCGTCACTCTTCAAGTTATGACCTTCCCACTAAAGAAACAAATTGGTTCGGGGACAAATTCCCGCAAAGGAATCGCTCCCGGAACTGTATTACTCCCGGACGACCCAGACCTTCACTTTTCCGGCGACGTTTGTATGGAGTTTCACGTCGACGGTATAGATCCCGAGTGCTTTGATCGGCTCGGGGAGTTCGATCAGGCGTTTGTCGAGTTTCATCCCTTTCTCCTCGAGAGCATCGGCGATCATTTGCGACGTGACCGAACCGAAAAGCTTCTCGTCCTCGCCGACCTTCACTTTCAGCGTGATGGAGAGCTTTTCAAGCTCTGTAGAAAGTTTCTGGGCATGGTGCAGCTCCTTATCCTGCCGTCGGCCGAGCTGTTTCTTTTCCTCTTCGAGCGCCTGAATGTTTCCCGGCGTTGCGGCATAACCGATGTTTCTCGGAATGAGGTAATTCCGGGCGTAGCCGTCCTTGACGTCGACAACGTCGCCGATTTTGCCGAGCTTATCGTGGTCCTGGCGTAATATAATCTTCATACGTCTTCCTTTGTGTGCTTAACGAATGGTTTCCGAAACGAATGGAATGAGTGCGAGGTGCCGGGCACGTTTGATTGCCTGAACCAGCTGGCGCTGGTGGCGCGCGCAGGTTCCGGTGATTCGTTTGGGGATGATTTTCCCCTGCTCGGAAACGAACCTGATCAGTCGCTTTTCATCCTTATAGTCGATGTAGGTATCCTTCGCCTCACAGAACCGGCAGGTTCTTCGTTTCTTGATTTGCTGTTCCTGTTTTGCCATTGATGGAAATCCTTATGATCCTTCGAGATGGGTTGTTGGATGATTCTTCAGGAGTTGAGACTCTTCGCTCGTGAGAAACTTGTCGAACGAATCGTCTTCGATGATCGAGGGCTCCTCCTCGTGCTGCACGCCTGCAGCGCCGGCTGCGGATTCGGGGTGTGCACATTTTTTATTCAGAAACTGAATACGTCGTGCTTTAATTTCGACAATATTGCGTGTCACGCCGTCGTCATTCTTGAAGATGTGACTCTGCAGCTCACCGTCGATGAGAACGGCGCTTCCTTTCTTCAACCGGTTGGTGCAGCTGTCAGCGAGCCGGTTCCATGCCACCACGCCGACGTAGCAGACTTCCTCCTGCCACTGATTATTTGCATCGCGGTACTTCCGGTTTGAGGCAATCGAGAAATTGACGACAGGTGTTCCGTTGGTTGTTTGACGGAAAATGGGATCGCGGGTGAGATTTCCCGCAATGATCACGCTGTTGAGTTCAGGCATTTTCAATTCAGCCATATCCGCTCCTTCGATAGTATCAGTATCTGGAAAGGGAAAAGTCTGTCCGGAAATTATGCCGCGGGTGGAGCATCATCATCCGCGAATAACGGCTCTTTTGCCGGCTCGGGCGGCGGCGGAGGAGCTGCAACCGGAGTTGCCTGCTCGACGCGCGGTGCAGGAGCCGGAGGCGCTTGCCGTGTCGCAACGGCTTTCGTATCGAGCTGAACCGTCAAAAACCGCAGAATGTTCTCGTCGAGCGTGTACGTCCGGTCGAGCTGTTTGATGACCGGCCCGTTCGCGAGGAATTCCATGTTGACGTAGAATCCGTTGTTCTTTTTTTCGATGGGATACGCCAGGCGCTTTCTGCCCCAGCGGTTTGTGGCGACAAGTTCGCCGCCGTTGCGGATGATTACTTCGGAGAGGTGTGCTATCGTTGCTTCGATCTGCGAATCTTCAAGCGAGGCATTGATAATGCACGTGGTCTCGTAGAGGCGTTTCGAGATACTCATTGCTGTTCCCTTCGGACGTTGGAAATCGACCCCGGAATAATTATTCAAGAAGAATAAATTCAGGGGCAGGGTGAATTATGTCGTTTACGTTACGCTTGACTCTCTGTTTTCGTCGAGAAGACCGATGATCCGGCTCACGACGCGCTGCGATACTTCCGTAACCTGTTCCGCTTCGGCCGGCTCGAATGGTGCGAGAACAAAATCTGGCATTCTCGATTTGTCGGCCGGAAGTGTCGTGCCGGCAATACCGAACCGCAGCCGCGGGAAATCTTCCGATTGCAGGTGGTAGATGATCGAATACAGTCCGTTATGACCACCTGAACTTCCCCGCTGGCGGATGCGATATGAACCGAGCGGTAAATGAAAATCGTCAATGACAACCAGAAGATCTTCCGCACCGATCGCAAATTGCTCGAGAATCTGCTTTACGGCAATTCCCGAGTTGTTCATGTACGTCAGCGGTTTGATGAGGACGAAATTGTGTTCGCCCCCTCCTGGCCCGGCAATATGATATTCACCCGGCCCGGCGTCGAACTCAATGCCGATTTTCTCGGCAACCGCATCGACGATCGCAAATCCAATGTTGTGGCGGGTTCCGTGATATTCGGATCCGGGGTTTCCAAGTCCGACGACCACTCGCACGGCAGAATCCGTCGATCAAAAAGACGTTACTTTTTTTCTTCCTTTGCCGGAGCTGGTTTTGCAGCAGGTGCCGCCTTGCCCGGGGCTGCTTCCGGTTTCTTTTCTCCGGCAGCTGCTGCCGGTGCAGCTTCCGCACCCTCTTCCGGCTTCTTGCCCTTCGCAATCACTTCGGGTTCAGCAGCTTCCTCGGCAACGACGCCCGGTTCGGGTTCCTTCTCTATGGTCGGCGGTACAACACCGGCGACGGAACTGTCCTCGTTCCCGAGGATCGTGATGTTCGGAATCTTGATGTCGCGGATGTGCACGAAATGGTTGATCTTCAGATCTTCCACATGAACTTCAATGTGTTCCGGAATGTCTTTCGGCAGGCACGAGATTTTCAGGCGGTGGATGACCTGCTGAAGGATGCCACCATCCCGCACGCCGACGGGTGTTCCGCCGGTAAGAGTCACGGGAATTTCTACCGTGATCTCTTCATCAGCTCTGACACCCTGCAAATCGAAATGGATCGGCCTGTCAGTAAGAGGATCGAACTGAATATCTCGGAGGATGCATTCCTTGCCTGTGCCGTCGTTGAGTTTCAGGTTGATAATGTGCGTTTCGGAGGTGAAGATGAGCGGCTTCAGGCTCCGTTCCGGAACGATGACGGGAATATTTTTTTCGCCGTGAATATAAAAGATCCCCGGCACCTTTCCCTCGCGGCGCATTGCCTTGGTATTGCCTCCGACGTCCTTTCGGATTTCGGCTTCCAACAAAATCTCTTGCATACTCGTTCCTTCAGTTATCCTTTATCGACATCAAATAATGAGCTGATCGACTGATTGTTGAACCCCCGTTGTATCGCTTCGGCAAAGATGCCGGAAACCGTCAGGACTTCGACGTTCGATAACCGGGCGGTTTTCCAATCAACCATGATCGTATCGGTGACATAGATTTTCGTTACCGGTGATGATGAAATACGCTCGACGGCATTTCCCGAGAGAATCGGGTGCGTACAGGCACCATAAATTTCGTTTGCTCCTGATTTCTTGAGCACATCCACGGCGTTGCAGAACGTTCCCGCAGTATCGATGAGATCATCGACGATCAGAATGTTCCTGCCCTGCGGATTACCGATGATATTCATTATCTCTGCCTGATTCGGGCGGACACGCCGCTTGTCGATCAGGATCAAATCGGCATCCAGTCGTTTCGCAAAAGCCCTTGCCATTTTGATCCCGCCAACGTCCGGCGAAACAACCGTCAGATTGGGAATCCGCTTGCTCGCGAAAAATGACGTATAGAGAGCGGACGAGTACAGATGATCTACCGGGATGTCGAAGAACCCCTGAATCTGCGGAGCGTGAAGATCCATGGCAATCACTCTGTCGGCACCGGCTCCGGTGATCAGGTTCGCTACGAGTTTTGCCGTGATCGATACTCTCGGCTGATCTTTCCGGTCCTGCCGCGCATATCCGAAGTACGGAATCACGGCAGTAACTTTCCTGGCAGATGCGCGCTTTGCCGCATCTACCATAATCAGCAGCTCCAGCAGGTTTTCGGCCGGAGGATTGGTCGACTGTACAATGAACACATCACAACCGCGGATGTTTTCATTATACTTTACCCAGATTTCACCGTCGCTGAAATTCCGGATATCGCACTTTCCCAACGGAACCCCGAGTTTCGCTGCGATATCTTCCGCAAGACGCGAATTTGATCGACCGGAAAAAAGCTTTAGCTCAGGCATTTGGAAGTTTGCGAGAGGATACTCTGATGCGTCGACATTCCCCAAATAATTGCAGAAATGACGATTTCAGCAACTTATCAAGGGATCGAAATATAAACAAAATTCACAAATCTTGCAAGACTTATCTCTCGCCGTCTCTGAATTATCGGCAAAAAGTCCCGGCTGGTGTTTTTGGCGGATTCGGAAGCCATTTCACCGCCTTCTGATAATCCATGCATGCAGAAGATGAATCGCCCAAAGCCAGTTCGACAATCGCCCGGTTGTAGTATGCCTCTCCGTAATCCGGTTTGAGACGGATCGCCGTTGTGTAATCATCCAGGGCAAGCGTGTAATGTGTCTGACGGGCATAGGTGTTCGCCCGATCGTAATATGCAAGTGAAAATGTCGAATCAGTCCCGATTGCAAGGGAGAAATCCCGGAGTGCCGAGTCGAGTTGCTGGAGTGCAAAATGTGCCAGGCCGCGATCCGTAAGAGCGTGCTTGTAATCCGGTTTCATGGCAATCGCTTTCTCGAAATCCACGAGCGCCTCTTGCGGATTTCCGGCGGCAAGATATGCCTGACCTCGGCTGTTGTACAATCCCGGATCATGGGGATTGTTTTGTATGACATCGCTCCAGACGGTAATTCCGTTCTTCCAGACACCGCACCGCTCTGCGGTCGAGATCCCAAGCCAGAGACAGTAGAGCCATGCGGCAAGCTGCAGTGTGACCACGAATGAGCTCGACTTGTGCCGGAGCATGGAGAGAGCTTTCTCGGACGCCACAGCCAGGATGATAAATATCCCCGCCGACGGGATATAGGCATAGCGATCTGCCATGATGGCGCGTCCCACCGGAATAACCTGAAGAACGAGGACGATTGTAACGAAGAAAAATACCGCGCCGAAGAAATACGATCTGTTCCTGCGGGCGAGGTACACAGATATGCCAACAAGCACAATCGCTCCTGCGAATGCGAGAATAAATTGCCCAGGCAGATGACTGCTCTCTGTCGAAGGATAGAAATAGAGCGCTGAGAGATTCGTCGGTGCCAGAATTTTCAGGAGGTAATTCCACAACCCATACCCGCCGATGCACAATCGATCGAAGAGCCCATAGGCAGGATTTCCGGAGATGGATTTTGCCGCCTGCTGCGCCTCGATAGCGATGAAACCCGCTGCTAGAGAGACAAGGATAAAGGGGATTTTTTCCAAAATTATCCGCCGTTGCAGAGGCCTCTCCATATACCAATCTACCAGAAAGAGAACCGCGGGAATGACAACTGCCGTCGCTTTGGAAAGTACCGAGAGGAGGAAGAGGATGAATGCGAAAGCATACCACGACGTCTTTGTCCCGTTTCCGACGTATTTTATGTAGCAGAAGAGCGACGAGAGAAAAAATGCGCCGTACAGGACCTCTTTACGGGCAGACAGCCATGCAACCGGTTCGACATGCAGCGGATGAATCCCAAAGAGAAGGCAGACAACGAAGGGGACGCCGGCCGGCAGCTTCAGTTCCAGAAGGAAGAGGTAGAGGAAGACGACACAGAACAGATGGAGGAGCAGATTGTCCAGGTGATAGATGAATGGATGCAATTCTCCGATGGCATAATCGACCGCATACGAAAAGAGCGTCACGGGATGATAGTTTCCCATGTACTGCTCCGTGGAGAAGAGATTGCCCACACTCCCGGGTGTGAGATGCGTGATCAGGGGATTGTTGAGAATGTAAATCTCATCATCCCAGTTGGTGAAATCGTTGAAGAGTGAAGGCAGGTAAACAAGGAATGTTGCAATAAGGATGAGCCCCAGAGAAGCGCTTCCGCCGGGGCGGAGAATCTTTGAACCAATATTGTCTCCGCCGGGCTGCCGCTCCGAAGTTGAACCCGAAATCAAGATCTGGCTATCACAGTGACGGAATCCGTTCCTCTATTTCATGATGATCATTTTCTTGATTTCATGAAACGAGGTCTGCGGTCCTGCTATACCTTGTGCATCGATCCTGTAAAAGTACACACCGGATGCAAATTGTTGCGCGTCGAAAACTGACGAGAAGGTGCCAGCCTCATAACGGCGGCTGTTCAGCAGGGTCTCGACTTCCTGTCCGAGAAGATTGTACACCTTCAGGCTGACTTCCGATGCCACGGGTAGATCGAACTGAATTGTTGTCGAAGGGTTGAAAGGATTTGGGAAATTCTGCACCAATGCAAACGACTTCGGTATGGCGCTGCCGCGCTCGGCAAGAAGTGAGATGACCTTCGTCGAAGGATCGGATATTCTCGCCGTCCCCTCCTGACCCGTCCTGGTTTGTGGAATTGACAGATGAGTGGCTGCATCAGCGAAGGTGAGGGACTTCAACGATGGTTCGAGAATCTTCCACTTCAACGTGATCGGATACGCATCGGACTGGACGGCTATAGAGAGGCGAGATGCCGTCCCCTGCAGAATCTCGAGGAACTGACCGGATGTGAAGCGTGCGTCGAATACGCCGGCCGGAGGTATCGGCGGAAGCGAGCTCATGTCAGGGGACATCCCGGTCGGTGCGGTATCGGTGAAGTACAAGGTCTGTGCGCCTCCTGTCCGGTCAGAGATTGTCACTGAATTGAATTTCGCGAGATCATCTGCGGGCTTCTCAGTAACCGCTTTTTTGGGAATCGAGGTTGATCCGGTCCCGGTAATGACGATCGAGCCACTGCCCGATGCTTTCACCCAGTAACCCCTGGAGGGCCTCAGACTGTCAGTAATACTATACGCTGCATTGTATCCGAAGTAGTTGCTGACGACGATTCCGGACGGGTTTTGCGTGATCGACCGGACTGCTGCTGCTGACGAGACGGCCCCGATCAGATTCCATCCTGCGACAAGCTGGACGGTGTCTTTTGTGAACGGTAATCCCCCGATGGGCACCGTATCAGGAAGTGCGAATTTGATCCAATATCCTCTTCCGGTTTTCATCGTGTCCGTGATGAAATAGGAGGTGGAGAAGCCAAAAAGGTCCGAAATGGCATTTGGAAAGAGCGCAGACCTTACCGGTGCCATCGTCGTGACCAGAGGGAGCGAGGTGATATTCCAGTTCTGGGAGAATGCATATGTCGTCGATGCCTGGTACACGATCCGGACTGCACTGATAGATGAGTTGGAGATCGTAAAGGAGTTCTGTGACTTCATGTCCACTTTGAACTGCGAACCTTGCGTTGCCTGATCCTCGAGTATAACCAGTCCGGGAGGAAGCTGGCCTGTCTGCCACTGGAGTGTCATCGGATATCCGCCCGCTCCGGGTTGAATGGACAAAATGTAGACATTAGTGGTATTTGTCGGACCGATGATTGGTAGAATATCGACGTGCGTCCCCTGGCTCGGAGGAACAGTCCACCGGATGTCGAAATTTCCTGCTGCGGGCTTCGGACCAAGTCCGATCTCTCCGAGTGAAGTGTCGATTCCTGTCGTTGCCGTTGGATCCGCACCGAAGCTGACGGATCCGAAGAGTCCGCCGTGATCGGTCACCGTGATCGTGTCACGAAACTGGAGTGAATTTGGAGGCGTGTAGTCAAGTCGTCCGATATACATGGTTGAAAACGTTGTGAGGGTATCGAGCGAAATTGCAACCAGATCACTGTCGAGGAAATCAGAATTTCCCATGTTTACCAGAAGGCCTGACGAATCGCGGAACAGGCCCAGGTTGTCGATCGGGAGAGACGTTTCCGTAGAATCATATCGGAGAGAAATGAACGCGATATAATTTGATCCTCCGCTGGCACTGACATAGTAGGTCCGCCGCACGAAATTGGTGTCAGAAAAACCGGCCGGAAGAGAATTTGGCTTGACCGTCATCGTCACGGTGTTCGGTGCAGTGCCGGTCGGATAAAATCCCAGATAGGTGACAGGGCTTTCGAACCGGTACCCGAATGTGGATCCCGTCTGGATGGAGCGTTTGACCGTCCCGGCCGTCAGGATGCCGTTGCCCTGAATTGCCTGGGGATCGATATTGAGAACGCTGACCGTATCGCTCGGCCGCACGATGAGATTTGAGAGGAGCGTCAAAGTCTTGGTCACCGAGATATTGCCGAGAGATTGAACGGATGTACCCGCCGACAAATAAAGGTTGTAGAAATTTCCCTTCACGGAACCCTGGCTCGTCAAAACGATGGTTGATCGTTCCGCGTTAAATGCACCGGCGGGATTGACCAGAAAATTTCCTCCCGCGAGAATCTCTAATGTCGATCCTGTTCCGAGCTGGAGCGTCCCGTCGATATTGATGTTACCCTTGACGACTATCTGTGCTAAGCCGCTTCCAATGCTGAGCTTTGCGTCGGACCCGATGCGCAACGCCGCGAGATTGATCTGCTGCACGGTTGAGAGAAGCACGGGGTTCTTTGCGGTTGTCGGAATATAAACGCTGTCGAACTTACCCGGAACTCCGGCGGGGTTCCAGTTTGCGGCAGACGTCCAGAGTGAATCTACGGCACCGGTCCATGTTCGCGCCGAGACGGGATAGACGGCAGAACAGAGGATCGTACCGCCGCTCCCGGCGACGTAGAGGAGTCCGCCTGATCCCAGTGGGACGTATTCTATACTCCACAAGGTGTTGCCGGTGGGGGAATACTGGGAACTCCATGTTATTCCACCATCGGTGGTTTTCATGATGACACCGCCGTCGCCGACAATCCATCCGTTTGTCGCATTGGCGAATGTGACACTGTACAGGAATGTTGAGGGGTCGGCGGGAATTTGATTCCAGGTTGTTCCGCCGTTTGTCGTTTTCAGCATCGTGCCGAAATCACCCACGACGAAAACCGTATTGAGATCGATGATCGTCAACCCGTTGAGGGCATTCGTGGTCGGGGTTGTCTGCTGCACCCAGGTACTCCCGCCATTTGTCGTTTTCATGATGACGCCGCTGTAGCCGATTGCCCAGCCGACATTGGCGTTTGCGAACATCACTTCCTGTAATGTGGTAATCGTGTGGGACGTTTCAGCACTCCAGGTTGTCCCGTTCGATGTCTTCAGTATAGTCCCGAAATCTCCAACAGCCCAACCTGTTGTACCATTCACAAAACTTGCAGAATAGAGAGTTGGGTCGGTGTGGCTGTTCTGTTCAGTCCATGTCAGACCGCCGTTGGAGGTTTTGACAATCACTGCGCTGTCGCCGACTGCCCATCCGACAGCGTTGGAAATCATGGAAACTCCATAGAGATCCTGGTATACACCGCTCGGTTGAGGATCCCAGGTGAGGCCGCCGTCGGTGGTCTCGACGATCGTCCCCTCCTGACCGACGGACCACCCCGTGGTCGATGAGACAAAATCAATTCCGAGGAGATTATCCTTCGTACTGCTCGATTGGGGGATCCAGGTCGTGCCTCCGTCGGAAGTGGAAAGCATCACGCCGAGGTCTCCTACAACGTATCCGATCGAAGCCGTCGCGAAGCGCATGCCGAACAGGTCATTGTAGCTGTTGCTGTTTTCCGGAAACCATGTGCTCCCGCCGTTTGTCGTTTTCAGAATTGTTCCGTACGATCCAAACGTCCACCCTGTCAGTGCTGAAGTGAACTGAATACCGAATAAACTCACGTCGCTGCCGCTGACGAGGGGAGTCCACGTGGTGCCGCCGTTGATCGTTCTGAGGATCGTGCCGAACGAACCGACCGCGTATCCCGTCGTCGATGAAAGAAAATACACGCCGTACAAACTCTGTCCTGTGCCGCTTGTTTTTGGTACCCATGTCGATCCGCCGTTCGTGGTCGCTACGATAACACCGTTCGTGCCGACGGCAAATCCGTTTGTTGCGCTCGTGAAGGCGCAGCCGTAGAGTGTCTCCGTAGTGGTGGAGCTTTCGGGAACCCAAGATGATCCGCCATCTGTCGTCTTGATAATTGTTCCGCCGAGGCCGACCGCCCATCCCGTGGTTGTCGAGGCAAAATCGACTGCGAATAAATCCTGTTCCGTTGGTCCGTTGAGGATATCCCATGATTCACCGCCATCGGTGGTTTTGACCATGTCGCCGAATTCGCCGACAACCCAGCCGGTGGTTGGGTTCAGAAACTTTACGGCATAGAGCTGGTCGACGATTCCATCAATGCTGTTCTGAACCTGCCAGGTTGTACCCCCATTGAAAGTTCTCAGGATTGTGCCATTTGCGCCGACCGAAATAACCGTATCGCTGTTGACCGTCCAGACTCCGTTCAGCGGATTTCCCTGCGGAGTCGGATTTACCCATTGCCAGGCGGATTGCTGGGCCGGCAGCAAGGACGTACAGGACACCACAATCGTGAGAATAAGAAAGAGTCGATTCATTGCAACACCCACTACGTATGTGTGATTCAAAACGGATTTGGATAACGCTACTGTTTCACTTCTCACCATTTGAACGGGATGGGGTTGATGAGAAAACTCACCCCACCACCGAGGCCCATGAGGTTGTCAGGACCGGGAATTTCGGTGCATTGTCGGAAAGCGGGGTTTGGCTAACAGTAACTTCACTAATATAGATATTGATCCCCTGAATCTCAAGCAAATTCTAAATTTCCTGGTTTCCGAAATAAATAAATCACTCCCCTCAGAGGTACCGAAATACTCGGAGGAGCCGGGTCTCATTCTTGACAACAGAATGTCGATTTTGTATTTTGATTTGAATGGATGAAGATGCTCCGACGAGAACAGATTTCCACATTCCCAATACGTCGGGGAAGCTCATTCATGGGGAGGTCCGATTTTATCCCCTGGCAGTGCACAAACCGGTGATCGTGATCTGCCACAGTTTCATGGCATTCAAGGAATGGGGATTCTTTCCTTATATCGGAGAGAGATTTGCCAAAGCCGGATTTGTTGCGGTTACGTTCAATTTTTCACACAACGGCGTTATTGGCAGCGGAAACCGGATCACGGATTTTGAGGCGTTTTCGGAGAATACTATCTCCCAGGAAATCGACGACCTGGGAGCCGTGATCGATGCCCTCTGCGATCAGCGCCTTTCGGTTCAGTTGCCGGAGCCCGCGCGCCTGATTCTCCTTGGGCATTCCCGGGGTGGCGGAGTGGCAATCGTTCGCACCTCGCTCGATCGGAGGGTCTACGGGCTTGTAACATGGTCGGCTATCGCACGATTCGATCGTTGGACAGAACATCAGAAGGCGCGGTGGAGAAGAGACGGGTTTTTACCGCTCGCTCGGGACACGGCTGCGAGCCCGCTCCGCCTGGGAATCTCCCTCCTGCGCGACATCGAGGAACGAGGCGAGGAACTTTCCATTCTCCGCGCTGCGTCACGTGTTTCCGTTCCATGGCTGCTTGTCCACGGCAGAGCTGATGTAACAGTCCCGCCAAAGGAAGCGGAAGAATTGTTCGCAGCTTCAGACAAGTCGATATCATCGGCGAAACTATTTGAGGGAGTTGGACACTTGTACAATGCATCCTCGAGAAACGAAGATCAGTATCACACGCTCAATCAGCTTCTTGAATTCACAACAGACTGGATCCATCACACGTTCTAGGAGAAATTATGGAAGAAACAGGAACTGCGGTACTCGCCGAGTCATCGGGTGTCCGGCCGTCTGCACTCTCACAACTCATGGGGGTCATCATCTTTGCATCCCTGACTGCGGTTGGAGCTCACGTCGTCATTCCCCATCTGCCCGTTCCGTATACGCTGCAGTCGTTTTTTGTGCTGATGGCCGGCGGACTCCTGGGCAAACGTAATGGATTTTTCAGTCAGCTTCTGTACCTCTCTCTCGGCATCCTTGGTATGCCGTTCTTTTCCGAGAGCGGGTTTGGATTTTCCAGGATACTCGGTCCTACCGGAGGGTATCTGATCGGATTTCCCATCGCAGCATTTGTCGTCGGGTATCTTCTCGAATCCCGCGTAACACTTGTTCGATCGGCGATCGCGATGGTTTTCGGACTTCTGATCATTTTCAGCCTCGGTACGCTGCAGCTGAATTTTGCGTACTTTCACGACTGGGGCCAGGCGTTCCTCGGCGGTTTCCTGATCTTCTCCTGGTGGGATGGATTGAAACTTGCGGCTGCGGCTGGAATCGTCTCTGTCATACGGGGGCGCAGGACGTAATTGTCCATGACTTCAGACCGTTCCATATGGGATGAGTATGAGTGGGAAGAATTCATCGCCGCGGAAGACCGGATGCGAGAGAGGTGCCTCGAGCTCCTGTTCCGGGGGAGATATACGCAGGGACGGAGCGAACAGATCATGAAGGTGATGGGGATGTCGTGGTGTGCTTCATGCTGTCTGGAAGATGAAGAGGAGGAATGCGACGAATGGAAGCGGCTCCAGTTCTCAGAGCGGCTCTGCAGCATGGGCACCGAAAACATCAGAGCGATGCCTGTTCTCTTTCAGGCCGGAGATTTCAGTCTTCTGGCAGCGGAAGGTGTCGGGAGAATACCGGAATCCTGCCGGCAAAACTCGTCCGTCGTGGATTTTCTGTCGAACGCCGGTCTCATCGCGGCGAGTATTGCCATTGGTCATGAAGTTGGTGAGCCGGCAGGGAATATCGCCTACTGCAAGCGTGCACTCCGCGCCGCGAATCTTGTTCTCGATGCACTCCGTGAAATGAAAAAGGAAGGAATACTCATGCCACCGCTTTATGATGATCTTGCCGAAGAGGCAACCGAGCTCAGGAACGCGGTAGCGTTGTACGTCGCGGATGTTCGCGAACGGTTCCGGTTCGAATGCTGAATTCGTTGTAGTTCTTCTCTCAAAGTTCCTTTCGTACAATCCGCAAATCCAGTATCCGATCAATTCGGAAGTTGCGCTCCGCACGCGCGCTGTGACAAAATCCGATAAGGTATTCTTCCTCGCCTTTACCATACTTCCCGGTGATGCATTCCTTCGGCGTAATGACGCGGTCGGTGATCCCGGCTTCGAGGGGTGAGAAATATTTGATCCAGAGATCTGATCCTGTACCCAATGCGTCGCGGACAATGGTCAGGCGATGCGCATTCAGGGCGCGGGCGAGGTCGGTTCGACGAAGATCAGCAAGTGTGCTGCAACCGTATGCTTTCAGCATGGAGCTCAGCATCGTGAATAACCGCGCAGTCACCATCGTATCCTCCAGTGCGCGGTGCCGAACGGGAAATGGAATGCCAAGAGCCCGAGCAACGTTTTCCTGCGTGTAGCGTTGAAGCCCGGGAAGGAGTTGGCGGGCAAGAGCGAGTGCATCCACGACGGGGTTTTTGATTCTGGGTGCTCCCGAGAGTTGAAATTCGGTTTGAAGGAATGAGAGATCGAATGGCGCGTTGTACGCAACCAGGACCGAATTCTCGAGGAGAGCCCGAAGCCGCTCTGCAATTTCCGGGAAGATGGGAGCATCGACGAGCATCTGTGGCGATATATTGTTGACCGCGAATGCCCCGCCGGAGATCGGGCGTTGGGGGTCGACGAGAGTACTGAACGTATCCATAACGGCGCCGCCACGGAGCTTCACCGCTGCAACTTCACACACCCGGTCGCCCCGCTCAGCGGAGAGGCCCGTCGTCTCGACATCGACCACGAGAAAATCGAGGGTATCGACGTGCTCGTCGTTCATGCCCTACGGTCGATCCTCAAAATGAAGAAATTCATTCCATCGTCTGTAGAGCTCAGCTGTTGCCACAACATCTCCCAGACAATATTCCGCGATCTCGCGATACCGTTTCTCGCGGAACACGTTTCCCAGATCAAGACCTGTGATGCCGCTGCCTTTCGGACTCCTGATCCCGAATGCCTTGCAGTAAAAGTCGAGATTAAATTTTCGCATGGCACCGTAAAACGTGAGCTGGTCAAGGAGGTCGCAGTGCTCTTTCGGGGCATAACGGTAGGGGAGCAGGTTGCGGGTCGGATGAACCTGAAGCAACGCCGATCGGATCTGAATGAAAGGGCAATCGAACGACCTGCCGTTGAAGGTCACGAACTGATCGTAATGGGAAACTGTATCCCAGAATCCCTGCAGGATTTCACGCTCATCTCCGGAACGAAATTCAATCTTTCCGTCTTCCGAAGTGAAACGTTCTTTCCCGTCTGACTGGAAAAACACCTTCCCCGCCATCGTATCGGGATTCAGCATGGCAACTGCGATAATACGCGCGGTCAGTGGATAGAGACTCAACTTTTGGATTTCCTGTTCGCGCTTATCCTCAGTGTCCGCGAACTTCAACAGATATGTTTGCTGGATTTCATCGAACGATGAGAGTTCAAAGGCAAGCGTTTCTATATCAAAAATAACGGACGACATATCACTCCTCCCGAAGTGTGTGAACGTTGGTGAAAAACTTCTTGAGAACGGACCTGATCGTCGGCCAGGAGAAGCCCCTCCGGCTCAGAGCATTGGTGAGCCTTCGTGACTGCTGTTCCGGTGAAAGTGGTCTGACCGACGATCGAAACCTGCGGATCGTTTTTGTCGCCAGAGCGACTGCAGACTCCAGTTCATCAGCCTCAGAATACTGTTCTTCGAGAACCTGAGTCGTCAGATCCTTTGGCACGCCCTTGCGGCGCAACTGGACGGAGAGAAAGCGCTTGCCGGCAGGTTTGCGCATGCGGACGTCGTGAAGGTACGCCCGGGCAAAAGCAGAATCATCGAGGTATCCCGACGTGCGAAGTTCTGTCAGCACTTTTTCAATTACCGACGGGGGGAACTCATCTTCCCGCAACCGCGTCTGCAGTTCGAGCTCGGTGCGCAGGCGGTAACTCAGGAGGCGCATCGCTCGCGTTCGGGCGCGGGAGAGCTCTTCATCTTCAGCCACCTTCCGGAATATCTCGGGATCAATCGCATCACCCTTCCGGAGTCCGTGTTTCAGGAGAACATTGCGGTCGATCCCGAACGCAAATTCTCCGTCCACGAAAATATTCAGACGGTTACGATGCCGCTTCTGGGGTTCGATGGCGGTGATGACCATGACTGATCATCATGCTTTGACCGGTTTCTTCTGCAGTTCGGGTTTTGGTTGCGCAGGTGTTTCGGCACGGGGATGTTTTGCCTGTCCGTCGTCTTCGATAAGTCCGATCTTCTTCCGCAAGCCGTGATCAATCTCCTTGGCGATCTTCTCGTTCTCCTGGAGGTATTTCTTTACGGCATCGCGTCCCTGCCCGATGCGCTCGCCGTTGTACGCGAACCAGGAACCGCTCTTTGTGATGATATTCTGATCAACGGCGGTGTCGATGAGATCGCCGAGCTTGGAGATTCCCTCATTATAGAGAATGTCGAACTGAGCTTCCTTGAACGGCGGTGCAACTTTATTCTTGACGACTTTGACCTTGACCCGGTTTCCCACAACATTCTGGCCGTCCTTGATTGCCTCGATTCTCCGGATATCGAGTC
The DNA here is from genome assembly GCA_035518715.1 of Bacteroidota bacterium. Classification (GTDB taxonomy): domain Bacteria; phylum Bacteroidota; class Ignavibacteria; order UBA10030; family SZUA-254; genus DATIXJ01. Next base: position 37,390 of record DATIXJ010000094.1, read on the forward strand.
GCAGCGTGGCGTAGAACTTCAGCGCATTGCCGCCGGTCGTGGTCTCGGGGTTGCCAAACATGATGCCGATTTTCTGGCGGAGCTGATTTGTGAAAATGACCGATGTCTTGGACTTGCTGATGGCTGCGGTGAGTTTGCGAAGTGCCTGCGACATGAGTCGTGCCTGGACGCCCATCGTGGGATCACCCATCTCCCCCTCGATCTCCGCACGCGGGGTAAGTGCCGCCACGGAATCGATGACGATGACGTCGAGTGCTCCGCTTCGGACGAGCGTTTCGACGATCTCGAGTGCCTGTTCGCCGTACTCCGGCTGAGAAAGCATCAGGTTATTGACATCAACACCAAGCTTCTTGGCGTAGGTGATATCCAGCGCATGTTCTGTGTCGATGAACGCGGCGATGCCGTGCCGCCGTTGTGCCTCCGCGATCACGTGCAGGCAGACGGTGGTCTTCCCGGATGATTCGGGACCGAAGATCTCGACGACGCGCCCCCGGGGGATCCCGCCGATGCCAATGGCCGCATCGAGTGAAATGGAGCCAGTGGAGATGGAATCGATCTTGGTGATCGGCCCTTCATCCAGTTTCATGATGGCGCCTTTGCCGTGCTGTTTCTCGATCTGCTCGACCGCGATGCGCAGCGCCTGAAGACGCGAGTCTCGTGTGGATTCTTCTGACATGGAAAACTCCTCTCAAAAAACTGTGGTATGTTTGTAGCGCTTACCGCTTGAACCGGGTGAGCAGGTTGAGCACCACGTTTCGCACCTGCTCGGAATCAAACGGCTTCTCGACATAATCGTCTGCTCCGAGATCCCGTGCGGTTTTCCGGGCATCGATATCGTCGATGTTCGACATGAAAACGTAGGGGATGGTCTTCAGCTTCGGATCCTTCTTGACCTTTTCAAACAGGTCAAACCCGTTCATGAACGGCATCCGGACATCGCTCAGAATCAGATCTGGCATCGTTCTCTTCAATTTCTTCAGCGCCGCTTCACCCCCTTCGGCGGTGATGACGGTAAATTCCGCGCCCCGCACAGCCTGTTCGACTGCGTCAAGCCAGAGTTTTTCGTCGTCGACGAAGAGAACTGTTGTTCGCCGTGATGCCGATTTGCCCTTCATGCCATTTTACCCTGCGTTATGTTGCCAAGTGAATTGTGTCGATCACCGAGTACACCGCCCCCCGAGGCTGTAACACGCTCTTCATGACGAAGAACGACTCAATCGTCGCTCTTCGCCGCTCAAAGGTACGTTTTTCCAGTATTGGAGTCAAGTGTTGGAGGTTGCGGCTGCTCTTCACTCTTCCCAGTGTGACGTGCGGATGAAACGCCCTGTCTTCAAGTGCAAAACCGAGAGGGACGAATTTCGTATCGATCTCGTTTTTTAACCTGGCGAGATTCCCGTCGTCGTCGGTACATCCGATCCAGATGACCCGCGGTCGGTGAAGATCCGGAAATCCGCCCAGCCGCTCGTAGGAAATTGGCATCGGATGGAATTGAGATGCGATTGATCGGAGTGCAGACAGAAGCTCCGGCATAACTTCCTGCCGGACCTCGCCGAGGAATTTTATTGTTGAATGGAGTTGATGGGGGAGCTCCCACGAGACATCCGCTCCCGACAGCATGAGTTCTTCCTGCAAGGATTTCATTTCCTGGCGAATATCCGCAGGAGGGTCAAATGAAATAAATGTACGCATCAAGTGCGCGGTTCATTCAATCCGTAAAAGTGTCCGCCGGATCAATTCGAGTGCGGCATATGCTGCGCGCTCCTTCGTTCTGATCCGGTCTGCCCCGAACCGGAATTCCCTTGAAAATCTCCGCTGATCATCTGAATAGCCAATCCAGACCAGGCCGACGGGTTTATCCTTCGTCCCGCCTGAGGGGCCGGCAATCCCGGTTGTTGAAATTCCGATGGATGTTCCGGCAGCCACCCGGATACCCTGCGCCATTGCTTCTGCAACCTGTGAGCTCACCGCACCGTACGTTCGAAGATCACTTTCAGATACGCCCAGGATCTGCGTTTTCGAGAGATTGCTGTACGTAACCACCCCGCGATCGAAATAGTTCGAGCTTCCCGGAATATTCGTCAGAAGATCCGAAATCAATCCACCCGTACATGATTCGGCGACGGAGACAGTCAGCCCGCGCTCTTTCAGGATTTTTCCCACAATCTCTTCGAGCTCATCATCATCTGTGCCGAATATGAATTTGGAAATTTTCTCCCGGATTCTCGATACAGCATCATCCACAATTTTCCGACATTGTGCCTGATCAGGACCAACCATGGTGATTCGCAGGCGGACACCGGAGGGTGAAGGAAGAAATGCGAGCTTCGCTCCGCGCAGGATCTGGCCGAGATCACCAAGACGTTCAGCCAGCAGAGATTCTGCTATCCCTGTCGTTCTCAACGTTCGATGAATCACGGCACTTCCGGGTTGTCGACTGAGGAGGAATGGCATGAGTGACTCGGTGACCATTCTCTCCATTTCGTACGGTACTCCGGGCATTACGACACAGATTCTTCCGTCCTGTGTGAGAATTTCTCCGGGTGCCGTGCCGATTCGGTTCGGCATGACCATCGCGCCGCGTGGTACCAGTGTCTGATTTTCTGCAGCATCAGACCACCCGCGGTCGCGGCTGGCCAGCCAGTGTTGGATTTGTTTCCGCACGTCTTCATTTGATACGAGCTCCGTCCCGAAAAACCGGCATATCGCCGTTCTCGTAATATCATCATGCGTCGGACCGAGCCCACCGGTAATGACCGTAAGATCGTGACGGTGAAATTCTTCGTGCAGCGACTCGAGGATTTGACCAATCTCATCAGCAACTGCAACCACCCGTCGGACATCGATTCCCGCAGACCCCAGCTGTCTGCTGATGAATGCGGCGTTGGTATTCACGACCTGTCCGATGAGAAGCTCGTCGCCGATGCTGAGGATAACGGCATTCATTGAACGAACCCGGGTTGGAGGTGCCCCGCGTCGGATGTTGGTGAATTATGCATGAGGAGCAAAGAGCAGAAGCACGCGAGTCAGGAGGTTTGCATAGATGGCGGCGGCAACGTCGTCGAGCATGATACCCCAGCCACCCGGGAGTGACTCCATTGTTCGTGCAGGCGGGGGCTTAATAATGTCAAAAATCCTGAAGAGGACAAATGCGATGATACACGCGGCGGCAGATTTGGGCAGAAGAAAAAGTGCGATCCACATGCCGACAACTTCGTCGATCACTACAATGGAAGGATCCTTCCCGTACGCGCGTTCCATGATGCCCGATACCCCCGTTCCCGCGAAGAGAAAAACCAGAATTGCGATGGACGATAGCATCGGCTGTTCGAAGTTGGGAATCAGGTACACGGCGAGGCCGAGCAGGCTCCCGGCGGTACCCGGTGCAAATGGGATGTATCCCGAAAAAAGTCCGGTCGCAATCAGGCGAACGGGTAATGAAGGTTTTGACGAGCTATCCGGCTGCACGTGCAGATTCATAGAGCTCGCGAAGGAGTTTTCGGTTATCGAAAACGTACACGATACCCGTACCGATTGTTGAAAGCGTGACCAGAAGCATCATGCCGAACAGCACGCGGGTATCCATGAGGGTATCGAGGTAATACCCGAAATCGTGCCGGATGATTGGTACGTTGCTGAGTACGTAGAGAATGAGGATATAATAAATGACCACAAATTCGCCGAATGTCTTGGCCTGTGCGGTTTTCGAAGTGACGATGGGCCGGTCTTTCCATTCCGCATAGCTTCTGAGGCCGGTGATGAAGAAATCGCGCACGACGATGATCCAGACCATCCAGGCAGGGACGAGGTTCAGGTAGACGAATGAAATGAGCGCCGCAGTGGAGAGGATTTTATCCGCGAGCGGATCAAGAAACTTTCCCCATCGTGAGGTGTACCCGTATCGCCTCGCAACCCACCCGTCGTACCAGTCCGTCAGGGCTGCTACGATGTAGACGAGGAGAGAGAGCTGTTTGAAAAAGGAAGACTCGGCGAAGAGGAAAATGACAAAAATCGGTGTCAGCAGAATGCGGAGGAGCGTCAGTGAGTTGGGGATCGACATGCGTTCGGGTAATGTAGCTCTTTGCTCCGACTTTCTCAAACAACAAAAAAAAGCCCCGCCGGAACGCGGCGGGGCTCGGGAACAAAACTGACGAGCAGGGCTTTACACTGCCTTAAGGACCTTCCTCTGCTTAATGCAAGTCGTGCAAACCCGTAAACGCGCGGTCTTACCGTTCACCGTTGCCCGGACATTTTGCAGGTTCGGAATCCACCGGCGTCGGGTCCGGTTATGGGCGTGACTGATGTTATTACCGTAGACCGGTCTTTTTCCACAAATATCACAGATCTTTGCCATACTTCTATACCCTTTGGAGTTCTTGCTGGAAGTCTTCCAATGTACAAAAAAAATACATTGACCGCAACATTAAAATACAACCCCTGCAATCATCGGGGTGCTACACCATTGGGGAGATCGGAACGGGGGGCTGGTCAGTAGCAGTTGAAGGATCAGGAATAATGTCCTTCAAGATTAAAAAACTGCGACTTCCATTGCGTTTTTATCAGGCGATCAGTATATTTGACGTAAAGGGAAGATCACTTCCCGTCACATATCCCGATGAGTGTTGATGCCTGGTCGTCGCTGGTCACCAGCGCTCAAGTGGGGCAAGAAGGGTTTATCTTCGACCTTGCGAAGCGCAATGTTCTTTCGTCTGCAACTGCAGTATCACTTCGGTGCTGCAACCGAAGCTTCCAGATCCTTTCTCATTTCTCGCCTCCGTCCTGATTCACCGACAGAGGGTCCATTGAACCTCGGTGCCCGGGTGACGAGTGGGGATTCCTCTTTCCGGCAACCCGCGGAATCACAAAGGCCATTCCATGCCAAATTCTTCCCAGTTCGCTGAACAGTTAATCCATACGATTGTTGAGTCCGCACCGATCGGCGCACATCTTTACAAGGGAAACGGTGACGGAAGACCTCTCCTCTCGCATGCAAATCGATCTGCGGACAGCATTTTGCGCGTCCGTCATCAGGAATTGATCGGCAGACCATTCGAAGAAGTTGTCCCGGCACTGCGGCAGTCGGAAATTCCCGGTGCGCTTCGCCGGGTATTGGAAATTGGCGAACCGGCCAAATTCGAGCTTCCGTTTGAAGACGGGCGTGCCGGTCGAATCCTGGCCTTCCATCTTGTCCGCGTTTCTCCCGGCCTGGTCTCCATACTTTTCTGGGACGCTTCTGCGGAAAAGCAACTGAGAGACTCGGAAGACAAGCTGAGGGAGGGTGAAGAACAGATGCAGTTTATTCTCGAAAACGTCGTCGATTTTATCGCGGTCGTCGATGTCGAGGGACGGCAGCTGTATAACAGCCCATCGTATGCAATGATGTTTGGTGATCCGGCGGAACTCCGCGGGAGGAGCATCTTTGAACAGGTCCATCCGGATGAGCGCGACCGTATCATCGGAATATTTTCCGAGGCGGTGCGGACAGGTGGAACGCATCTGGTTGAGTTTCGTGCAGTCTCGCAGGATGGACGGACGCGGCTCATGCAATCCCAGGGGAGAGTCTTCAAAGATCGGGCGGGGAAGGTGCGGGGAGCAGTCATTGTATCCCGCGATATCACCGAGAAACGGGACTTCGAGCTGGAGCGAAAGCTGCTCTATCACGCCATCGAACAAAGTCCTTCTTCGATCGTCATCACTGACTCAACCGGGAATATTGAATATACAAATTCAAAGTTCACACAGATCACGGGCTATCTCTCGCAGGAGGTTATCGGCAAGAACCCCCGCTTCCTGAAATCCGGAGAATCTTCGCCCGCAGAATATAAACAGCTTTGGGAGACCATCAAATCCGGAAAGGAATGGCGAGGGGAATTCCACAACAAGAAGAAGGATGGGACGCTCTTCTGGGAATCCGCATCGATTTCTCCGATTACCGATACCACCGGCAGAATAACAAACTTCGTTGCCGTGAAGGAAGACATCACCGAAAGAAAAGCGCTGGAGGCGCAGCTCTTTCGCACCCAAAGGCTCGAGAGTCTGGGAACACTTGCCGGAGGTATTGCCCATGATCTCAACAATGTTTTGTCTCCCATCCTCCTGGCAATTGAAATGCTCCGGAAACAACACGCCGATGAAAAGAGCCAGCATATCCTCTCCACCCTCGAAAGCAGCGCGATGCGCGGAAAGAACATCATCCAGCAGGTATTGACATTTGCGCGCGGCGCCGAGGGGACGAAAGCGCCTATGGATATCAGGCATATCGTCAAGGAAATCCAGCATATCTCTGAGGAAACCTTTCCGCGTAATATTCATATCCAAACCTCTCTTCCGGGCGGACTCTGGCTGGTTGCCGGCGACCTCACGCAGCTGCACCAGGTTGTCATGAACCTCTGCGTGAACGCGCGCGATGCCATGCCGAACGGCGGTATTCTCACCATCGCGGCAGAGAATATGGTCCTCGATGAACACTACGTCCAGATGCACTCCGAGGCGCGTGTCGGACCATATGTGGTAGTGACTATTACTGATACGGGAGTTGGAATACCGAAAGACATCATCGACAAGATCTTCGATCCATTCTTCTCGACGAAAGAAGTGGGGAAAGGGACGGGGCTCGGATTATCCACGGTTCATTCTATTGTGAAGGGCCACCGCGGGTTTACGAATGTTTACAGCGAAGTGGGAAGAGGAACGACGTTTAAGGTTTTCCTCCCGGCGATTCCGAGCGCCGAGACGGCTGAAGCGGGAGAAGAAGGTCCCTATCCGATGGGCGATCAGGAAGTTGTCCTGATTGTTGATGATGAGGCCTCCATCTGTGAGATCACGCGCAGGACACTTGACTCGTACGGGTACCGGACGATGACTGCTTCAGATGGCACCGAAGCACTGGCAATTTATGCGAGGAACTGGGATGTCATCGATGTGGTCCTCACGGACATCATGATGCCGTTTGTTGACGGCCCGGCCCTGATCCGCGCGTTGCGAAAGATTCACCCCGAAGTGAAGATCATTGGTACGAGCGGACTCCTGGATGCGGGAAGAATTGAAGAAATGAGCAAGCTTGAGCTTCAGGGATTCCTGAGGAAACCGTACAAAGCCGAGCTTCTGTTGAGGACGATTAGCTCTGCCCTAGGCAAAAAATCTTCGTAAGCGCCACGCTCTGCGCGCTGGTCACCCGGGTTCTGCTGGAACAGGATCTGGGGGCGGATTATGAAGTACGGAGTGCGTTGACGATGTTGAGCCGGGAGGCACGTACTGCCGGAAGGAACCCTCCGACTATTCCCATCGCTATCGAAAATACCATGGTCCAGAATATAATGGACGGGGAGAGGGTGAAACCAAATGCCAGCTCCGAGAACGTCCCGAAATTTACCGTCGAAATGCGCACAAAGACCATCAGTGAGGCGAGGAGTATGCCGCAGATTCCTCCCACAACCGACAGGACGATGGATTCGACGAGAAATGCCGAGAGTATGTTGCGCCGGCGGAACCCCAGAGCCCGGAGTGTACCGATCTCGATGGTCCGGTTTGCAACAGCCGCGTACATCGTGATCATTGCCCCGATCATCGCGCCGATGCTGAAAATGAACGTCACGATGAGCCCGAGGATGGAAATGAAATCCGCCATCAGTTGCGATTGCTCGCGATAATATTCCCGCTCGCGTTTGAGCTCGACATACTGCGTTCGCGGATCCTTCTGAAGATGTGCTTTCACGGTATCCAGCTGATCCGGGCGAGTCATACGGAAGGTCATGGAAGAAAACACCGGGCGGCCGAATGCGACGGAAAGCTGATCGACATCTCCCCATATTTCCGATTCAAATGCACCCCCCTGAGCGGAAAATATCCCGACAATCGTCCAGTGGTCGTTGCCGAAATAGAGCTGCTTGCCTATCTCGCATTCCTGAAATTGCTTCGCAACATTGGAGCCGATCATAATCTCACGCGTCCCGAACTGGAACACCCTCCCGGATGTGACGGTGACCTGCGGGCGGATCTGCAATGCCGCCGGTGAAATTCCCCGTACCGAGACATTGGCCATATCATTCGACTGTTTTTTGTGCAGGTTGATAACCACGTACACTTCGGTTGATGCAAGCGGCTTGCCGTCCTGACCCACGGCAATTTCGGGTTGCGTCTTGATGATGTTCGCGGCATCGCGGTCGATCTGACTGACGAGCTCGGTCGTGGCAGACCGCCGGAGCACGATCACGTTTTCGTCTGATCCTGTCTGCACGAGTGTCTCCTCTACCCCGTGGGCGAGCATCAGAACCGCGGCGAAGACAAAGACCACGAGAGTAATACCGGCAAGCGTCAGGGTGGTCGTGAGCCGCCGCGTCCAGAATCCCTTCCGTATGTAGCTGAGCAGGTCACGGCCCGAGAAGGCCGCAACAGCGAGAATCATCAGTGAGAGAAGTGCTATAACCGTCTTAATCGCGACAAACATGGCTTCTGAGCTTCGTGTACGATGCGGTGTGTGTTATCCAATCTGGCGTAACCCGTCGACAATCCTTGTTCTCAGGGTTCTCATCGTAGGGAACAGTGCAGCAACGATTCCGGCAACCAGAGCAGAGGAAATGGCAAGGACGATGGTGAGCGGCTCGACATTGAACACCGGGAAGAAGGTCGGGAAAATCGTCGCGAACCCCCGGGCGATCGGGAACGTCATTGCAAGTCCCAGCAAGCCGCCGCTGACTGCGATGAGCATCGACTCTCCTCCGATGAGTCCCACAATGTGAACAGCGGAGAATCCGAGGGTCTTCAACACCGCGTATTCCCGTGTGCGTTCGCGCGCAGCCATGACGATCGTATTTGCCAGCACGAGGAGAATAATTCCGATAATCACATACGAGACCATTTTGACGGATGTGATGATAGCGCTTGACATCGAAACGAAACTCTGCTGGAATTCTTTCTCCGTCTCCGTTTTTGTACCAGCGTTGGAGTTGTAAAACATATCGTCGACCGTTTTCGCCACGATCGGAATGTCGGATGCGCTCTTCACCTTCAGCACATACCATCCGACATTTCCCTCACGACCGGGCTGAGTCTGCTTGACCTGCTCGTCGAGATACTTCCACTGGAAGAGCATCTGTGTCTCATCGACCGTCTTATCCCTCCCTTTGTATATTCCACGGACAACAAAATCCCATCTACCCGGATAAATATCGCCGTCGACGGTGATGATATCGCCCCGGTGGAGATTCTGCTGAAGGGCGAGCTTTTGACCTATTATACAGGCATTCCGCTCACGTAAGAACGCCTCCCGATCCTCGGCCGACAAAATGAATTCGGGATAGAGATCGAGAAACGTTTCCGGATCAATCGCCAGGCGAGGAAAGAAATTGTTCCAGTCGTTGGGATCCTTGTAGACTCCGCCAAACCAGTTTGCGTACGATATTTCTTCCACGCCGGGGATCTTCAGTATCTGATCCCGGTAGGAAAGCGGGAGCGGGAAGATGAATGAAACTGCATGCCGCGTGATCATCCGGTTCGCCGCGGATGCTTCGACACCAGCGTACCATGCTGTGACAATGGTTCTCATGAACCCGAACGACATAACGGCAATACTGATACCGAGGATCGTAAGGATACTGCGGAGCCGGTGGCGCAGCGTATTCTTGATGATGAGCTTGAAGACTTTCATCCGGAATGCTCTACGAGAGTTCGCCTTTGTCGAGGTGCCGTGACCGGTGGGCGCGTTCAGCAGCGCGCGGGTCGTGCGTGACCATGACAATCGTTTTCTTGAATTCGGTGTTCAGCCGGTCGAGAAGCTTGAGAATTT
>DATIXJ010000095.1:0-3406 GCA_035518715.1 Bacteroidota bacterium
GTGTTGATGCCGGCGTTCTGCGAAGCGAGCACAACAAAATCGTGCGACCGGTCGCTCGGGTCGACAAGGATCGCCGCCCGCGCCGAACGGTCAATGCCGTTACCCCTCATATCCTCATTCGCGAATCCGAAATTGTTCGCAACGGTGTCTGTGTTCCGGGACTCTGTCAGATCGACGAGGTAGTTCCGGATTCCGAGCGATTTTCCCAGCGCGTGCGCCTCCAGGTTATGCTCCATCGACGATTTACGGGTTATCGGGCCAGTGACCTTGAGGATAATGTAGGTTTTGCACGGAGATATTGTTATGCTATGAGCCATGGCAGAGGATTTAATCAAATTATGGGCAGATATCGGGCGAATTCTATGCCCCCACCGTTCGAAGTGATCATTGCGTATCTCGAAGGGGGGTAAAGCGGCAAAGGCTTCAGGAATAATACGTAGGAATGTGAAAAGTGTTCCCGTCGCGCTCGCAACTGGCTGCCCAAAGCCCGTTTGTCATTTTTGGCATGGGCTCTGAAACATATTATCCCTTTTTCAGCGTGAAGACTGTGACCTCCGAGCGCGCCCCAAGGCGAACCGGTGGCCCCCAGTACCCCGTCCCCTTACTGACATAGACCAGTCCTTCGTTCCACCGGTGCAATCCTTTGATGAACGGCTGACCGATGGTCGCGAAAAGATTCCAAGGGATGAACTGCCCACCGTGCGTATGTCCGTTCATTGTGAAATCTATTTTCAGATCTCCGAACTGATACAACGATCTGGGCTGATGTGCCATGAGAATTCTCACATCGTCATTCGCGGTCTGTTCAACCGCTTTGTGCGGGTCAGAAGCCTGGTCTTTGAAGAACTGTCCCGCCGTGTAGTCGGTGACGCCGGCGAGGATGATGGTTGAACCGTTCTTTTCGATCTTCCGGTGCTCATTCATCAATACGTCGAATCCAAGCACCGCGGCGTGTTTGATCCACTGTTCGGCGCCGGAATAGTACTCGTGGTTGCCCGTGGTAAAGAATTTTCCGTAGGGAGCCCGAAGGTCGGCCAGAGGCGCAACGGTGCTCTCGAGAGCCGGAACCGATCCATCCACCATGTCGCCGACAAACGCAATCAGGTCGCCGGACTGTTTCTGCACTTCCTCAACGACCTTCTCAACCCAATCCCTGTCCACCGTCAGTCCGGCGTGGATGTCGCAAATCTGCACGATCCTGAATCCATCGAAGGCTTCAGGCAGGCGAGGAATCGGAATGTCGAGGCTGACAAGTCCCGGTGTTTTCCTCGCTTCGTAGATGCCATACGAGGTGGCAAGTGCCGCTGCTCCGAGGATACCGAGATTCGTCGATTGAAGAAGGAATTGTCGTCGCGCAGGGTCGGGTTCTGTTTGGCGACGAGCAACGAGCGCAAGAACCTTCCTGCCGAACCGCGCGAGAAACCAGACGGTGTCCCGCGCAAGCAGAAGAAAGAAGACAGACGAGAGGAACCCCAGTCCAACGTAGGTGACCCACGAGAGGACGAGCGATGACGCGCCGTTGCGTCGTATGAACGCCACGGAGACTATCGGCAGAACGAACAAAAGGATGAGAACTGTCCACGCCACAACCCTCCAGGGGCGGGGGAGTCCTGAAGTTCGTATGAGTCTCCGCCCGATGTACGTAACGCCGAGAGAGACAAAAGAAATGACGATAAGGATCCAGGGGATCGCCACGGCTCTTTCTACAGTGTTTTGAGAAGGTGAAGCACGAGCAGTATGAACAATCCCGACTGCAACGCGATCGTCAGGATCGACGGCAGGAATTTCCAGATCATCACGCAGTAGATGACCATCCCGACTGCCGCGATGCCGGATACGATGGATCCCCACATTTGATCGCGATCGACCCCGGCATAGGAGACCATCTCAAATATTCCGCTGAATATGATGATGTGTCCGTTCAGTATATAATACAGAAACTGACGGTCATATTCCCTGAAATGGCCACGGATCACTGCAATGTCGTGCAAGATCCCGTTGCCAACCGCCCAGCCGCCGATAGCCAGACTTGTCCACGCTAAAGTATGAGACGAGATCAACCAGGATTCCCTTTCTGTTGCATCGATAGCATATACTACACTGTCGGACTATGACAAGTTCCGGATGATGGGTAATGCGCATTGAAAAACACTCGGTGGCGGGAATTGATGATGGGAAGGGATCAGACCTAAATGATCGCGAAACCCAGCGGAAACTCTTGATTCTGCGGGCGATCCCGGCAGTTTTTTCGAATTCTTCCCAAGTTTGCGAAACATAAGCGTCCCCACTCCGTATTCCAATTCGCGTTTTGTTTGTTTCGATCCCAAAGGAGTCCAGCTTTGAAATTCGCGAAATTCGTCTTTTTGATTGCGGGTATCTATGGCCTTTTGGTGACCTTTCCACTTTTTTTCATGGAATCCAAAATATCCATCGACTACCCCCCTGCAATCAGTCATCCGGAATACTATTATAGTTTCATCGGTGTCACCATCGTGTGGCAAATCCTCTTCCTGATGATTGCCCGTGATCCGCAGCGGTTTCATCCCGCCATGATTTTCTGTTCGTTGGAAAAGCTCTCTCTCGTTCCAGCTTTCATGATACTCTCTCTCCGTGGACTCTTTCCTCAGTCCTGGATACCGCTGATGATCATCGACCTCACGTTCGGAGTGCTCTTTCTCATTTCTCATTTCAAAACAAAGCCACCCCAATCCAATTCGATCGGGGTGGTCTCGTGAGAATATCGGAAGAACCCCGCCGGAATTGTACCGAACACGGAATTCCATTGCGGCAATCCCGGAGGATCTTGAAACGACAGAATGACGCATGAGAAAATTGATTCTAAATCTTGCCATCAGTCTTGATGGATTCATCGAGGGTCCCAACGGAGAATTCGATTGGTGTTTCACCGACCAGGATTACGGGATGAAGTCGTTTCTCGAGAAGATCGATGCGATATTTTTCGGCAGGAAGAGTTACGAAATGCTTCTGTCGATGGAAAAGAAGCCGTATCCGACGATGATGAAATATGTTTTCTCCAGGACCCTCCGGTCCGCACGAGGTGCAACCATTCTCCGCAACGACATCGAACGCACTGTTCAAACCATCAAGAAGCAACAAGGGAAAAACATCTGGCTTTTCGGCGGCGCGGCCCTGATTGGCAGCCTGATGAACCTAGGGCTCGTCGATGAACTGCAACTTGCAGTCCATCCGTTGCTCCTTGGCCGCGGAAAGTCTCTGGCATCGACTCTTGAAAACAGATTTCCCGTCCAGCTCGTGAAGACCAAAGGCTATCCGACGGGGTTGGTCCAGCTCTTTTACACCACGAGGATGCAGAAAGGACTGCGCAGACCGTTGTGAACGCGGCGAATGCGTCGCACCTTCGGTCCACCCCCTTCTGCCCTCCAAG
>DATIXJ010000096.1:0-20424 GCA_035518715.1 Bacteroidota bacterium
TCTATGGTCTTGATGATTACCGCTCGTTCAATTTCATCGAGGGTCATGCCGCCCACAGGCGGCAATATGGTCGTCCTCTCCGTCTCCGCGGCCGCCGGCCCCGAGAGTTCATTGATGCCGAAGGTCTCCTTCTTTCCTAAAATCACTGCCCGCTCGACGACCTGTTTAAGTTGCCGGATATTCCCTGGCCATGGCTGGTTCTTCAGCCATTCGATCGCCCCGTCGGTGAATGCTGGCTGCGTCTTGCCGTAAATGTTCGCGGCCCGGCGAAGAAAGTGATTTGCAAGAGAAAGAATGTCGTTCCGTCGTTCCCGCAGCGGGGGAAGGTGTATGTAAATCAAATTGATGCGATAGAGCAGGTCTTCACGAAACCGCCCTTCCGCGACAGCTTTTGCAAGATCCACGTTTGATGCGGAAATTACCCGAACATCCACCGTCAGCGGTTTGTTCGATCCGACGGGTTCAAAGGTACGGTCCTGGAGGACGCGAAGCATCTTTACCTGGCACGGCGAGTCGAGGTCTCCGATTTCGTCCAGGAAAATCGTTCCCCCGTTCGCCGCTGCGAATCTTCCCTGGCGGTCCTGCCGGGCATCAGTAAATGCTCCCTTGACGTGCCCGAACATCTCGCTGTCAAACAACGATGTTGCAATTCCTCCGAGATTCACCTTGAGAAACGGTCCGTTCTTGCGCTGGCTGTTCCGGTGAATGGCTTCTGCCACGAGCTCCTTTCCGGTACCGCTTTCACCGGAAATGAGGACCGATGCATCAGTGTTGCTCACCCTTCCGGTGATCTCAAGTGCGGCAACAAGCTTTGGATCACTTCCGATGATCGAGGAGAAATCATATTGTGTATCAAGTTCCTCCCGAGTGGCGATTTTCCTGTGTTCGCTCCGGGCACCGACAAGGACAAGGCCGAGTGCCGTCTTTACCGATTGGAGCAACTGTTCGTTTGTCCAGGGCTTTGTGATGAAATCAAATGCACCGGCTTTCACGCCATCAACGGCAAGCGAAATAGATCCCCAGCCGGTCATCAGGATAACGGGAACCTGAGGATGAGCGAGCTTGATGTCTTTGAGAAGCCGGAGACCCTCCTCTCCTGTCGTGGTGCGGGAAAAATTCATGTCCTGTATCACGATATCCGTTTGGTTGGACGAGAGGAACAGCATTGCTTCTTTGGGTGAGGTGACAGCATGAGAACGATACCCCGCCTGCTTCAGCAGAAGCGCGAGTGAAGCCAGGACGGAGCTATCGTCGTCGACAAGAAGGACCAATGCACTCATAAGACATCGCAAGGTAATCCTTTGCGGTGTGAGAAGCAATCAGTCGTAATGGAGTGCTTCGGCCGGCTCGATGTCCATTACCAGCCATCCCGGGATCAGACTGCAAAGGTGTGTGATCCCGTACATCAATGCGATGGAACACACGAGTGCGATGACGTACACTTCGGGTTCCATAAAACTGATGAGGCCCAGGAGCGGCACCTGGAGGATAAGGATGCTGGCAGCGGCCATGCCGATAGAGCTGATGATGAATTGCTCGCCGTGAATCTGGCCGGCGACGCTTTTTGCTGATCTGCCCAGTGCACGTCGGAGACCCATCTCCTTAGTCCGCTGTGTAACATTTTGCCAGAGGACGCCGATCAGGCCGAGCGCCACCATGAAGAGAAGAAATGCTGCGATAACACCGCCTGCAATCAGGGGCACGAGATTCACCTTCATGTATTCTTCACGCTCATGCTTGAGTATCCGCACGTCAAATGTCCAGGTCTTTTCGACTCCCTGCAGCGTCTTAACGAGACGTTCTTCGAAGGCCGCTGTGACATCCGGTCTCAGCTTGATGAGGATCGAATAGGGCAGGGCCCGTACCGCGGTATCATTGATGCTGATGCGGGTGAAGAAATAATTGACGAGCTGAGAGAATTCGCCTGCCTTTCGAAAATCTTTCACAACACCGACTACGCGATACTTATTGATCGGGAGTTCCTTGCCAACAGGGTTGTCGCTCCCATATAAGGCCCTCGCGAGTTGTTCATTGATGATGGCCGGCTTGGACGGCAGTGCGTCATCTTCCGGCGAAAACCATCTGCCCGCGGTCAGTTGCACGCCGAGCACATCCTTCAGTCCATCCGTTGCCATATTGGTGTATGCATCCATTTGTCGCCCGTTATATCCAAAACTATTGATGCTCGTGGAAGTATTATACGGAGTGAGCTCTATCCCGCCGATGGACTCGATTTCCGGGAGGGTGCGAAGTGCCATTATGATTTGCTTCATTCCTTCCATTTTTTCTTTCATATGGGATTGGAAAGGGAGATTCGAATTTGGGTTGACAGCCCATACTCTGTCAATGGAGTAGCCGAGAGGCCGGGAAAAGTTAATTGTGAAAAGAGTCGCTACCGCGAGAACCGTAAAGAGGACGATGAACGAAATGAATATCTCGATAAGAATGAGACCATTCACCCTTTTCCTGTTCCACACCATCTTGAGGTAATGTCTTATCATCGCACAATTCCTTTCAGGGCGTTAACGGGTTGCATACGCGACATCCTCCATGCCGGATAGACGCCGGAGATTGTCCCGAAAATGAGCGTCACGGCGAGACCGTACAGGAAGATGCGCACGTTGACATGAAAGTCCGCATAAGGAATCAGGCCACTGCTCGTAAGTGCGTTGAGAATGATGACGGATAGGATGAATCCGACAATTCCGCCGATGAGCGTCAGGAGAATATTTTCAACGAGAAATTGTCCGATCAGCGTACGCGAAGAAGCCCCAAAAGACTTACGAACACCGATTTCGGAGGCCCGTTCGATTATGCGGCTGACATTAATATTGACGAGATTGATGGTGGGGAGCAGCATGAAGAGAAATGCCGCCAGGATCAGCAATCCTATAACCTCTGCTGAATCTGAGGGGATAGTGATATCCCCCCGGTTGGGGTCCGTGCTGTAAGTAGCACCGAGCAAATCGCGTGCGCTCCTGTCAAATTCTGATTCCGCTACACTGAGAAATGTGTCGTAATTTGAGCTCGGGAGTGCTACCTTTTTAAGCCGGGCATTGAATTCACTCCTGATCCTATCAAAATCGGCGCGATCGCGTGCGAGAATCATCGCGCGAAATCCGGACATAAGCCGCTCCCGGTATCCCACATCCAGCGTTGTACTGATCGGGACCCAGATATCGGCGTACGGGACGTCTCGATACACAGGAACGTTACTCACGACTCCTACTATCCGAAAACGCTGTCCGTTGGCTTCAATGGACTTTCCAAGTGCCGACGCATCCCCAAAAAATTTCTGCTTCGTTGCTTGATTGATCACCGCCACAAAATTGGCGTTTGTTTCATCCGCATCCGTAATCGGACCACCTTCCAGAAATTTGAAGTCCAGGATCTTCCAGAACTCCCCGTCCGTGAGTTTCATATCGGATTTTATCTCAAAACCATCCTTGAACGAGGTTGCAGTCGTGACGCGGGAGTAAATGGATACCAGTTCCGCATCGGGCAGGGTCTTCACATACTTGGAGAGAAAGCCATATCCTACATCTCCCGCTTGGATAAAGTCCTTTCCTCGCATAACCGCATTGTATACTCCGAGTGTCCTCTCCTGTCTGGTTTCCGGAGCCATTGGTGCAAAGAGCTGATCCAGTATGGATACCGTTGCCATCAGGACGACGAGCGTAAAGCTGATGGCAAAGAGACTGATCGCAGTAAAGAACTTGCGGCGCATGAAAACCTTGAAAGCAATCTTGATATAGTTCTTAATCATGTGCGGCCTCGTGATGAAGGTGAATGGTGGAAGCGTGTAGAAGAAGCATATTCAATTGACCTGACGGCCGTCGAACAGTCGAACCGTTCTGTGGGTTTTTTCCGCCAGACGGGCATCATGGGTGACCATAACAATTGTCGTTTTTTCCTCCGTGTTCAGACCCATAAGGATTTCCATAATTTCCTCACCCATCTGGCTGTCGAGATTTCCGGTTGGCTCGTCGGCGAGGAGGAATTTCGGTTTTCCGACAATCGCTCTGGCGATGGCAACACGCTGCTGTTGACCGCCGGAAAGTTGCGATGGGTAATGGTGAACGCGCGAGGTCAGCCCTACCCGATCCAGCGCCTGCAGGGCGAGCTTGCGGCGTTCCGATCCACCCATTTTGCGGTAGAGGAGGGGAATCTCGACATTGTCCACAACGCTCAGATCGCTGATGAGGTGGAATGTCTGAAAGACAAAACCGAATTTTTCGTTCCTCAATCGGGCAAGCTGCCGGTCGCCATAGGAGGAGATGCCGGAGTCTTCCAGACGCATCTTTCCGTTCGTCGGAACATCCAGGAGTCCGATGATATTCAGAAGCGTGCTCTTTCCCGATCCCGATGGGCCCATAATGGAAATGAACTCTCCGTTCCCGATCTGCAGGTTGATATTGTGAAGCGCTACGGTTTCGACCTTATCGGTGCGATAAATTTTTTCTATCCGGTCAAGCGTCAGCATGGACCATCCTTTCGGTTGATGTTAAGAAATTGTCCCAATGTTACAGACAGATGCATATTCATTTTAAGGTGACCTCCTTGAGGTGGAGGTAGTCGTGCATATCGGAAATAATGACTTCATCTCCGCGCTTGAGCCCGGAGAGTATCTCGATATAATTGAATCCGGCAACCCCGATGCGAGCATTCACCCGATCAGCATGATCTCCGTGAACGACGAAAACATCCTGTTCGCCGTTTCCGTTGATGAACGGGCCGGATGCCAGCCTGAGTGCCATTCCCTTCTCTGCCGTCACGACAGCAACATCAACACGGAGGTTGGAGCGAAGCGTTGGGTGGGGGCCGTCCGAAAGTGCAATTGAAAATTTCATGATGCCGTTTTCAATTGTGGGATTGATGTTCGAGACAATACCCTCAATCGTATCAACGCTCGTCATGATATGGGCGGGCATACCGACTGAGAATGTCGCAGAGTGAATATCCGAAGCTTCAGCGTCCACACGATATGCATGCAGATCCGCAATTTTTGCCACGACGTCTCCCTTGTGAACGGTAGCGCCGATATCCTGATTGACCATCGTGAGAACGCCGTCGCGGGACGCACGGCATGAAAGGATGTCGAGCTGTCGATCCGTATCCGCTTTTTCTTTCTTGAGGGTCTCTAATTCCGTGGAGAGGCCGTCGAGCTGATTTCGAAGTGATTGTTCGGTCGCGGTGATGCTCTGTCTGAGGGCATCGTATTCACTCTGCGCTATATCTTCCTCCAGTTTTGCCTGGTCGAGCTGGTCCTTCGAGCTTGCACCGAGATCATGAAGGCGCTCCTGCTGTGACACTTTCGATTTGAGGTACGTGACATTGAGCTCTTTAATGTGGAGCTGGTTTCGGAGGTCTGCGAGCGTCCGCTCCTGATCGATCTTCAGTTGTGCAGATTTGTTGGCTTCGAGAGTGATCTGATCTTTCATGCGTTCGAGTGCAAGTTTGGTTTCACTCACGTCAAGCACAAGAAACTGGTCACCCTTTCGGAGTTGCTCTCCGGGTTTTCTGACAACCTGAAGGACACGAGTATCTGCCGGGGTGGAGATCACCTCTTCGAATTTCGGTACCACAGTTCCCGTTGCAGCGATTGCAGCTTCGACCAGGCCGGAATCGACGAGAGCAGTCCGAATTTCCGATCGCTGCACCGATGGTGATATCAGGGAGCGAAGGAGGAGATATGCCACGACAACTATTCCTATTCCGCTTCCGATCTGCAGAAGGAGTTTTCTGCGCCGCCGCAGAATGATGTTCTCATCGAGAGGTCTGTCCATCGCATTGGATGATTGAATCATGCCGGGTATGTGTGACAATTCACGTGCCATTCCCGGACAATCAATTTTACAGTCGAAAATTTAAAATCTCAGGTGCTACCTGTCCGATAGTGGACATCTCGTGTCCGGTTCCGAACTATCGGATTCTTGTCCTCGTGGGGGCGTAGCTTTTGCTTGCGTCTTTGTCGATAAAATGCTAAGTTAAAGCACTTCCTCTGCGTACCCCGTACTGGTACATCCATCGAGCAAATCAGCAAAAATGGTAACTAATGAGGCATATTTCGTTCTTTTTTGCAGTAAGCATAGTCATCGCGATTCCTACAATCTGCATTTGCCAGGAGCCCGCAAGCCCAGATAGCGCCTTGCAGGCAATTCTCATCGCCATAAAAGGCACCACGCTTCCACTTCAGCAGGCCGTCCAAATTGGTTTGAAGAATGCCACTTCGGTGAGGAAAGCCGAAGCCGAATACCTTGCCGCGGCCGGTACCGAGAGACGGGAAGCCGGAGCGTTTGATCCGCAACTCTACTTTGACCTCAATTATGTAAGTCAGGATCAGCCGACCGCATCTTTTTTCTCGGGTGCGCCGGTTCTGTCGACACAACAAACAAGCAGTCAGTCAGGTCTTCGGTTGAATCTCCCAACCGGTACGCAGCTGAATCTGGGGCTGACGACACTTTCTCTCAATACCAATTCCACGTTTGCATTCCTGAACCCTGAATACGACGTTTCCGGTTCACTGAGTTTTCGTCAACCGCTTCTCGGAGGATTTTGGGTTTCGGGGCGCAAGCAATTGGCGCAGGCAGAGCGGAGTTCGGAGGCTGCAAAGGCCCGGTTTGATCAGCAGGTCGTCGGTGCCACTGCCGATATTGAACGATCGTATTGGGATCTCTACGCGGCGGAACGCAATTATGCGGTTCAAAAACTGACCCGCAATCGCGCAAATGCGTTTGTCGATGAAACCTCGGTTCGTGCAAAATCCGGCCTTGTGGGTCCCGATCAGGTTGCAAATGCTCGCACGTTTCTCGCAGAACAGCAGCTCGAGCTTTTCGAACGCGACGAAGAGCTCGACCGTCAATCTGATGCTCTCGCTTCACTCATAGGCCAGCGACCCGATTCCGTATCGGCGCGATTCATTCCGGTTGACGAGCCGCCCCGCGATATGCCGGCCGAGTCCGTCGAAATTCTGGTCGAACGCGCAGTCAACAATAATCTCGATCTGCAGGCGGCAGAAAAAGATATCGAAGCCGCGGAAGCGCTTGCAAGTGCCGCAGGATGGGAGGCGCTCCCGAGCATCAACCTAGTCGGATCTCTCGGCGGGACTGGTCTTGCCGGGACAGGTCAGGTTGTTACGATATTGGGTGATACACTTCCCGTTCCGCAGTCCAAGAACTTTAATGATGGCCTTAATCAGGTTGTGAAGCGCGATTTTCCAAACTGGAGTATCGGTGTCGAAGTGAGCTTCCCGATTGGTTTTCGGAGCGGACTTGGTGAGAAAGACCGTTTGAATGCCCAGGTTCTCGAGGCACAGCAGAGCTATATTGAGAAGTCGCGCTCTCTCGAAGCGGATGTCAGAGCATCATACCGGGAGCTCATACACGGGAAAAGTCGTGTGGATGCGGCAAGGGACGGCGTCGATGCGGCCCAGGAGCAGGTCCGTATCGGCATGATTGAATTCCGCAACGGCCGGTCGACGGCATTCGAGCTTGTCCGTCTGGGCGAAGACCTTGCCGTCGCCGAACAGCGGTACTCGGAAGCACTTGTTCGTACGGCAAAAGCCGCAGCAACGCTCAGACAGCTGACTTCCGGGGCATACACATTTGGAGGCAATCACTAAAGGGTTTTGCATGATCAAGAAAATGTCAGATCTGGGAAAAACGAAGGTGCAATCTGGTAAAATAGGAGGCTGGGGGCTCATCCCGTTGTGGACCGCGTTCATGTGCGCCGCAATTGTGGGAGTGTTTCTTATCCCGGGTTGCTCGGGAAATCGGGGAGGTGGTGGATTCTCTCTTCCCCCGATGCCGGTTGAGATTGCAAAGGTGAATGTGCAGAAAGTCGAGGATAAGTTCGAAGCGGTCGGGACCGTCGAGGCGATCGAGGCGATTACCGTGGTTTCGGAAATTGATGCAGCCGTCGTGAGTCTTCCGTTCGAGGAGGGGAGCTTCATCCGCCACGGAGATCTCATTGCGCAGCTCGATGATTCACAGCTTGCAGCCGAAGTGGAAAGGGCCGATGCGCTCCATACGCAAAGTCACACAAATTATGATCGTGTCAAATCGGTTGTGGATCAGAAAGCTGGACCACCACAGGATTTGGACGACGCTGCCGCCGCCTTGAAAGTCGCGGATGCCAATCTTTCGTTAGCAAAAGCCCGCTTTTCGAAGACCCGGATCGTTGCGCCCTTCGACGGGATCATCGGCGCCCGGCGGGTGAGCATCGGAACGTTCCTGCGTGCGGGACAGGATATCACAGAACTTGCAAATATCGATGAGATCCGCGTCAATTTCTCTGCACCGGAGAGGGTTCTGCCTAACCTGACACGCGGTGCAGTAGTAACCGTTTCAACACCTGCCTACCCTGGATACAAGATCGAGGGAAAGGTCATTGCCGTTGAGCCGGTTCTCGACCCCGGAACGCGTACCGCTAAGGTTGTGGCGCGTGTCTCGAACCCCGGCAGGAAGTTCCGCCCCGGGATGTCTGCCAATATTTCCGTCGTATTGAGTGAACGCTCAAATGCCCTGACGGTCCCGAACGAAGCTGTGTTTGCAAGCGGGAATCAATCGTTTGTCTTTGTTGTTAAACCGGACAGCAGTGCTACGCGTGTACCGGTGACTCTTGGAACCCGATTGCCCGACGTTGTCGAAATCGTTCAGGGTTTACAGCCGGGAATGACCGTTGTCCGTGCAGGTCATCAGAAACTCTTTGAAGGTGCCCGTGTCATACCGGTTGCATCGCAAACGTCCGGCACTACGCAGACCAATCAATGAAAATCAGTGACATATCGATTCAGCGCCCGGTATTCGCAAGCGTGATGAGTCTGACGATCCTGTTGTTCGGGATCATCGCATTCACACGCCTCCCGGTTCGCGAGTATCCGGATATCGACCCCCCGATCATATCTGTGGTCACGACATACCGGGGTGCAAGCCCGAGCGTCGTGGAAACGGAAATCACCAACGTCCTCGAAGAGCAGTTTGCCACACTTCAGGGCGTAAAGACGATGACCTCCTCAAGCAAGGAGGAAGGATCGGTCATCACCATAGAATTTGAGCTCAACCGGAACGTGGACGAGGCGGCGAACGACGTTCGCGACCGCGTTTCGCGCGTAAGAGGAAACCTCCCCCGGGAAATCGACGACCCGATCATTTCGAAAGTGGATGCCAATGCACAGGCAATTGTCTGGCTTGCGTTGTTCAGCGATCATTATTCCGGGCTTGAGCTGAGCGATGTTGCCGACAGGATTCTCAAAGAACGCCTGCAGCGGGTGCCGGGAGTCGGATCTGTAATTTTCGGAGGCGAGCGCAGGTACGCCATGCGTGTCTGGCTGGATCCTCTGAGAATGGCAGCCCATGGATTGACGACGCAGGATGTCGAAAATGCGATCCGGGAAGAAAATGTGGAAATACCGGGGGGACGCGTCGAAGGGCAGGGAAGGGAATTCGCGGTCCGTACGCAGGGTGAACTTTCAAAGCCGGAGGAATTCGGAGCGATCATCGTTTCTCAGAAGGAAAACGATGTTGTGCGTCTCCGCGATGTGGCTGAAGTGGACGTCGGCGCTGCCGATGAGAGAACAGCGGTCCGCTACAACGGCGAGCCTGGGGTCGGTCTTGGTATCGTCAAACAATCGAAAGCAAGCACGATCGATGTTGCAACCGCGGTTCGTGCCGCTCTCCCTGATCTCATCAAACAGCTTCCCGAAGGAATGAAGCTCGACGTTGCATACGACTCTTCGACGTTCATCAGCGATTCCATCAGCGAAGTCCAACAGACGCTCGTAATCGCCATGTGTCTGGTCATCCTGGTTGTGCTCGCATTCCTCAAGAGCTTTCGGGCAACCACAATACCAACCCTTGCGATTCCTGTATCGATCATCGGAGCTCTGGCCGTCGCGTATTTTGCGGGATTCACGATCAACGTTCTCACGCTCCTCGCACTTGTCCTCGCGATCGGACTTGTGGTTGATGATGCGATCGTCGTCCTCGAGAATGTCTACCGGCATATGGAGATGGGGAAGTCGCGCATGCAGGCGGCTCTCGACGGGAGCAAGGAGATCGGGTTCGCAGTTGTGGCGACCACCATTTCTCTTGTTGCCGTCTTCATACCGCTCGCGTTTCTCACTGGATCGGTTGGCAGGCTGTTCAACGAGTTTGGCATGACCGTTGCTGTTGCGGTTCTCATTTCCGGTTTCGTCGCGCTGAGCTTAACGCCCATGCTTTCATCGAAAATGCTCAAACCCTTGCATGGAACAGGCGGTGGTTGGGCATCACGTTCCTTCGACCGGTTCTTCGAATGGCTGAACCGCTTTTACGAAAAATCACTGAGGATTGCTCTGGCAAGGCCGTTCCTGATGATCCTGGCCGCAGTACTTGTTATTGTTGCCAGCGTTTTTATTTTCAAACTTCTTCCGAGCGAGCTGGTGCCGATCGAAGACCGCGGATTTGGATTTGGGATCGTGATCGCGCCCGAAGGATCTACACTTCAGTATACCGACCGCTATATGAACGAAATCGAGCAGCGCCTGATGGCATTGCCGGAACGAAGGGCATTGTTCTCGGCGACGGGGCTTGGTTTCGGCGGTCCGGGATCAGTGACAAATGGCTTTATGTTCCTTGCCCTCAAGCCCCGGAGCGAGCGGGATAAGAGCCAACAGCAAATTGTGCAGGAACTCTTTCCCCAGCTGATAACGATTCCTGGCGTACTTGCATTTGTTATTAATCCTCCGAGTATCGGTGGAGATGTGAATTCAAGCCCCGTGGAATATGTCCTGGAGGGTGAAAATTATGATGAGCTGAATAAAGCCGTCGGGATTGTGATGTCCGAGGCGTCCAGGCTGGGATACCTTATCAACATGGACAGCGATCTCCGGCTGAACAAACCGCAGCTCGATATTAACATCGACCGCGAGCGGGCATCGAGTCTCGGTGTTTCCGTGACGGACATTGGTTCGGCCCTGGAAACTCTTCTTGGCGGAAGAGTCGTCACGAATTTCAAGCGCGGAACAAAACAGTACGACGTCATCCTGCAGATGAAGGCGCAGGCCCGTTCGACCCCCGACGCAATTCCCGACATTTACATCAGAGGATCGGGAGGCCTGGTGCAGCTGGCAAATGTGGTGAATGTCAGCGAGACCGTCGCTCCGAAGGAACTCAATCATTACAACCGCGTTCGGTCTGCAACCATTACGGCAAATATGATTCCCGGCGTCAGTATCGGTCAGGCGCTCGACGATCTCGACAGGATTGCGGCGAATAAACTCCCGCCAGGTGTGAAGAGGGATTTCGCAGGTCAATCGCTTGAGTACAAGACTTCGAGTGCGGGGCTGTATTTCATGTTCCTGCTTGCGGTGGTGTTCATCTATCTCGTGCTCTCTGCTCAGTTTGAGAGTTTCGTCCATCCGTTTACGATTCTGTTTTCGGTGCCCCTGGCGGTCTTTGGGGCACTTCTCACGCTCTTCATTTTCCGCCAGTCGCTCAATATTTATTCCCAGATCGGTCTGATCATGCTCATCGGTCTGGTCACGAAGAATGCGATTCTGATTGTGGAATTTGCGAACCAGCTCCGTGCCCGGGGAAGTTCCACGATGGATGCAATCATCCAGGCGGCTACGATTCGCCTTCGTCCGATTCTCATGACGTCATTCGCAACGATCTTCGGTGTTCTCCCGATCGCAATTGGCCTGGGTGCCGGTGCAGAATCACGGCGGCCCCTGGGATTAGCCGTTGTCGGCGGACTCTTCTTCTCGACGTTTCTTACCCTGGTGATCGTACCGACAGTCTACACGCTTCTTGCACGCAAGGCATCTGCCGGAAGGGAAATCCAATCTTCGGAGGGATCAGGGAGTGCGCATGCGGTTACCTCTGCCGCCGAAAAAGCTGTTGCTGAACGAGCCGGGAGCTGAACTCCGCACGTCGTAGCCACACTTCTCTCTTGTTCACCGGCGGACGAGAGGAGATTTTCCTCTGACTTTTCCCACTTGACATAGTCCGGAAGAAAGGTTATCATACCGCACACTTCGGAGAGACAACAATCTCCGATGGGTGTTCTGGCTTCACCATGGTTGATATTTTTCTCCCGGAGAATATGGCATGAAAGCCCCAATCCGTTTTGCGTTCATGGTACTCTTTCCCTTCATTTTATTTCAGTCCTTCTCAGCCGCGCAAACTGATCTCAAAAGTGAGGCATTCCCGATTCTGCAGAGCCAGGGTCGCAACGAGATGTACCAGAGCAACCGTGTTCCGTTGCGCTCCAGCTCTCTCATCAAGCTTCCGACGGGAGCTGTCATACCCGATCCGCAAGGATGGCTTTATCGTGAACTCGACCTCATGAAGGACGGGTTCACAGGCCATCTCATGGAACTCAGCAAATGGTGTTCGATTTCAGGAAGCGCCTGGGCGAATCCAAAAGGGGAAGGGGAATATGGTTGGGAAGAATTGCCCTATTGGTTCAGGGGTTTTGTTGACCTGGCATATCTTACCGGAGACAAGCGGCTTCTGGATGCATCACATGGATGGATCGAAGGCGTCCTTTCGAGCCAGGATTCATCCGGATATTTTGGACCCCGTGAAAACCGTGAAGAGCATGATATCTGGCCGAATATGATCATGCTGTATGCCCTGCGAACGCATTATGAGGCAACACATGATCCGCGTGTTCTGCCGTTTATGCTGAAATATTTCCGGTGGCTTACCACAATTCCACTCCAGGATTACCTCCCCGGAAGCTGGCAGAAGATCCGGGGCGGCGACAATTTAGATCATATCTACTGGCTCTACAACCAGACCGGAGAATCCTGGTTGCTCGATGCGGCACGCGTGAATCATGAGCGAACATCAGACTGGACCGGCGGCATTGCCTCGTGGCATGGCGTGAATATCTGTCAGGGATTCCGCGAGCCCGCGGAATATTACCAGCAAACCGGCGACATTCGCTACCTTCAGGCGACTGAACGGAATTATTCAACCGTGATGAATACGTACGGTCAGTTTCCCGGCGGCATGTTTGCAGCGGATGAGGAAGCGCGTCAGGGATATACCGATCCCCGCCAGGCAGCCGAAACCTGTTCGATGGTCGAAATGATGCACAGCGATGAGATGCTGACGCAGATTACCGGAAATCCCGAGTGGGCTGATCGCTGCGAGGAAATTGCGTTCAATTCGCTTCCTTCCGCAACGACCCCGGATCTCAAGGGACTGCACTATCTCACCGCGGCGAATTGCGTTCAGCTCGACAGATCAAATAAAGCACCGGTGATCGAAAATTCGGGGAATATGTTCTCCTATAATCCGAGAGATTACCGGTGTTGCCAGCACAATTTCAGCTTCGGCTGGCCGTACTTCGCCGAAAATCTCTGGATGGCGACTCCGGAAGGAGGTCTTGCTGCCGTTCTTTATTCCGCCTCATCGGTGACGGCTGCCGTTGCCGGCGGAAAAGAGGTAACGATCTCGGAAAACACCAACTATCCCTTCGATGATCAGGTCGAATTCACTGTCGGCACTGCCCCTGGCTCGGAGTTTCCCATTGTGCTGAGGATCCCTGCGTGGTGCAGGAATCCCCGAGTTGATGTCAACGGCAAGAGTGTTCCTGTGCATGCATCTTCAGGGATGTGGATTTCTCTGAAGGGATCGTGGAAAAAAGGTGATAGAATTACACTGGTACTTCCTCAGGAAGTTGAGATGAAAACATGGATGAAGAATTCCGGGGGCATTTCGATCCGGCGCGGACCACTGTATTACTCTCTCAAAATCGGTGAGAACTGGAAACAATATGCGGGTGATGACACCTGGGGTGCATACGAAGTGTATCCGACGACCGCGTGGAACTACGGCCTGGTCTTTGATCCGAAAGATCCCTTGTCGTCGATCAAATTCGTAAAGAGCCGCCAAGAGAAATCCAGTCAAATCTTCTCCGAGGAAGGAAGCCCGTACGAATTGCAATGCAAAGCCATGCGTATTCCTCAATGGGAACTCGAGTCGAACGGGATGATCGGTGCTCTTCAGCAGAGCCCCGTATTTTCCAATCAGCCGGTGGAAACCGTAACACTTATCCCAATGGGATGCGCTGCATTAAGAATCACGGTTTTCCCTCGTGCGACCGACTCTCCCGATGCCAACGTGTGGGAGTGAATTGCCGGGAGCAGATCATTTCTGAAGTTCACACATCTCTTCACTGGAAAAGGCCATGAGTCAATTTCTGAAAGTCTCTTTTGTGTCTGTCTCACTTGCCGCTGTCTCCTTTTTCATCATTCTTGAAAGCGCCTCAGCTCAAATGAGTATTTCTCGCGAATCATACGGTATGTTGCCTGATGGAAGATCGGTCGATCTGTTTACACTCGTGAACAAGAATGGGATGAAGGTCGGCATCTTGAATTATGGCGGCATTGTCACAGAACTCTGGGTGCCTGACAGAAACGGGAAATTGGGAGATGTCGTCCTCGGATTTGACAGCCTGGGTTCGTATCTGCACAAGAGCCCGTATTTTGGTGCGCTTGTCGGGCGTTATGCCAACCGGATCGCAGGGGCGAGATTCACGCTCGACGGCGTTGAGTACCACCTTGCCGCAAATGACCATCATCATTCACTTCATGGCGGATCGAAGGGCTTCGACAAAGTATTGTGGACTGCAGAACCGGTGCAGACACAGGACAGTGTGGCGTTGCGTTTAACGTATGTGAGTAAAGACGGAGAGGAGGGATATCCGGGGAATCTTACGGTGATGATTGTGTATTCGCTCGATAATCAAAATGCGTTGAAGATCCTCTATGAAGCGACAACGGATAAACCCACAATCATAAATCTTACTCACCACAGTTACTTCAATCTTGCGGATTCGGGAGATATTCTGGGTCATGAAATCATGATTAGGGCGGAATCGTACACGCCTGTTGACAGCACGTTGATTCCAACAGGTGAAATGAGAGAGGTTGCCGGGACACCGTTCGATTTTCGCACACCACAAAGGATCGGGGCACACATCGACGAAGTTCCCGGTGGCGGATATGACCACAATTTTGTACTCTCGCACCGTGGAGGAGTGCTTTCCCTTGCAGCGAAAGTGTTTGAACCGGCCAGCGGCCGGATCATGGAGGTCTGGACCACCGAACCCGGTCTGCAGTTCTATTCGGGAAATTTCCTGGATGGCACGGCGCAAGGGAAGTCCGGAAGGGTTTACGGGAAGCATTACGGGTTCTGTCTGGAAGCACAGCACTTCCCCGATTCCCCTCATGAACCGACCTTTCCCGCAGTGGTATTGCGTCCTGGCGACCGGTATCATCAGGAAACGATTTATCAGTTCTCAGCGGAGAAGTCCAGATGAGTTCGATGCGAAATCTTCTCGTTGCGTTCGCCCTTTGCTGGAGCACGTTCGCAGTCGGGCAGACTGCTAACGATCGCTTTCGCCCTCCGGCGATACCACTCATAACGTGCGATCCATACTTCAGCATCTGGTCATGTTCCAATCATCCTGCGGATGACTGGCCACGCCATTGGACCGGGGCGATTCAGGCGCTCTGCAGCATGATTCGGGTGGATGGCAAAACATACAAAGTGCTGGGACCTGCATTTTCCGAAATTCCGGAGATGCCCCTTGATACGGTCGAAATTACACCCACCAGAACGGAGTATCACTTCACGTCCGACGAGGTCCGGTTGACCCTTTCCTTTCTGACGCCCTTGCTGGCACAGGATCTTGCGATTCTCTCCAGGCCGGTCGGATATATTTCCTGGATTGTCGCTTCGAGAGATGGCAGGCCTCACGATGTGTCAATCTATTTCGACAACAGCGGAGAGCTTGCCGTCAACACGCCGGATGAAAAGATTGTCTGGTCGCATTTCAATGAGGATCTTTCAGACGTGTTATCCGTCGGGACACAGGCGCAACCCATTCTCCAGACCTCCGGAGACGATCGGAGAATCAACTGGGGTTATGCGGATCTGGTTGTGCCGAAGGACCAACATGGTCACGTTGCGATTGGCGACGATGAACGTGTCCGGAAATCATTTCTCCGAACGGGATCAATCCCGTCCTCGGACGACATGAATATGCCCCGAAGCGTGAATCATGAATGGCCCGTCTTCGCGTGCGCGTTCGATCTTGGGAGTGTGAGTGCGAATCCTGCAGAACGCTACATCGCGCTTGCCTATGACGACGAGTTTTCAATCGAGTATTTTGGAAGAAAGCTCCGCCCCTACTGGAGATCTTCGGGAATGGAAATTTC
The DNA here is from genome assembly GCA_035518715.1 of Bacteroidota bacterium. Taxonomy (GTDB): domain Bacteria; phylum Bacteroidota; class Ignavibacteria; order UBA10030; family SZUA-254; genus DATIXJ01. The sequence continues at coordinate 16,217 of DATIXJ010000096.1, forward strand.
AGACCTGTTGAACGCGGCAGTGCGCGATTATCCCGCACTGCGGTCGAGGTGTCAACAATTCGACAGTATGTTGACTGCCGATCTCCTTCAAGCAGGGGGGAGGGAGTATGCAGAACTCGGATCGCTCGCGTACCGCCAGGCGATTGCAGCACACAAGCTTACTGCAGACCTCGACGGCACCCCGCTCTTCTTTCCGAAAGAGAATTTCAGCAACGGATGTATCAGTACGGTTGATGTGATTTATCCCGCGGCTCCGCTTTTTCTCCTCCTGAACCCTGCGATTGAGAAAGCCACGCTCACCCCGATCTTTCAGTATGCTTCCATGCCGCGCTGGCACTTCCCGTTTGCGCCCCACGACCTTGGAACGTACCCGCTCGCGAACGGCCAGGTTTACGGCGGTGGAGAGAAGACCGAAGACGATCAAATGCCCGTCGAGGAAAGTGGGAATATGCTCATCCTGACGTACTCCATCTGCAAGGCGGAAAACTCACCGGCGTTCGCCGAAAAATACATTGCGGTGATCGATCGATGGGCAGGTTATCTGAAGGAAAAAGGATTCGATCCGGAAAATCAGTTGTGTACCGACGATTTTGCCGGACATCTTGCACACAATACGAATCTCTCGCTGAAAGCGATACTCGCACTCGGCTCGTATTCAAAAATCTGTTCAATGCTCGGTAGGAAGAAGGAGGCGGGCGAGTACTGGGACATTGCAAAGGCGGATGCGAAGCAATGGGAGTCGCTTGCCGATGCGGGAGATCACTACACGCTTGCCTTCGATCAAGCGATGACCTGGAGCCAGAAGTACAATCTTGTGTGGGATGAGATTCTGCAGCTTCATCTATTCCACGGGTCAACAGCTGAACGCGAAGTGAAGTTTTACAAATCGGTCGAGAATGAGTTCGGTCTGCCGCTCGACAACCGGAAGAATTACACAAAGCTCGACTGGAGTGTCTGGACGGCGTCGCTGGCCGTGAGCAAAACGGACTTTGAGGAAATCGTCGGAAGAATTACGCACTTCCTTTCTGCTACTCCTGATCGTGTGCCGATGACCGATTGGTACGACACGAAAACGGCAAAGCAGGTTGGGTTTCAGGCGCGGTCTGTGGTGGGAGGAGTATTCATCCGCATGCTTGAAGAGGGTAGCGTCTGGAATAAATGGCTGAGGGCAAATATTCCTTCGAACTGAATCAATTCGAGTTGACCTCGGATTGAAGAACGGCCAGCCGCCGCATACATGAAATTCACGCTCCGGATTCCACTCCTCAAATTATTGGAAATTAGAGATATAACATGCTCCCGAGAGTTCCGTGCCGAACGGAAAGGTAACCCTGCCTCAAACTACCCTTACCCGAGAATTTTCCACTTGACAATGAAATCGAAAATCGTTATCATCGAAAGGTTTCGATAAACTCGTCTTTCTGAGTGTCTCAAAGCTGATATTTTCACGCAATCATAGACAATTCACGCAATATTTTATTGAGTAATTGTTAAAGCGCTTCGATTGTTTCGAATGAAACAACGACCAACCATCGAAGATGTCGCACGCAGAGTTTCGCTCTCGATCTCAACGGTCTCGCTTGTCCTTAACGACAAGCCGAACGTGAGCGAAGAGACACGTCGTAAAGTAAAAAAAGCAATTCGTGATCTTGGGTATCACCCGCACCGTACCGCCCGCGGACTCGCCTCCCAATCGAGCGGCAATATCGGCTTCATCCTCACCGAAAATCACTTCCAGCAGTCCGAACCATTCTACACGAGAATATTTCTCGGCACCGAGTTCGCCGCGCGCGAAAATAACTATTACATTCTCCTGACGACGGTCGGGAACGGAGATTCAATTCCGAGATTCCTTCTCGAACGAAATGTTGACGGCGTGATTATTGCCGGCCGCATCGACGAGCAGTACGTCGACGGTATTCTCTCCATGGGTGTCCCGGTCGTCCTGGTGGATTTTGTCATTCCGTTGAAGAAAGTCTCTGCGGTGCTCATCGATAACCGGCGCGGTGCTGCAACGGCGGTTGAACATCTCATCGGACAGTACGGTTCAGATATTGGGTTCATCGGAGGGGATATGTCCCATCCCAGCATTGCGGAACGCTATGAGGGATACAAAGAAGCGCTCCGGCTCCATCAACTGTCCCTGGCGAATACGTTGATCGATACCCGCGAAGCAGACACCGGAGTGGAAAACGGGTATCGGGCTGCTGTCCGACTTCTTGCAGCAGCGAAGCCCAAAGCGATCTTTGCGGCGAACGACGCCCTTGCCCTTGGGTGCATGCGGTACCTCAAGGAACGCGGCCTCAAGATTCCGGGCGAGATCGGGATTGCCGGCTTCGACGACATCGAGGCAAGCTCTCATGTCGAGCCGCGTCTGACAACTGTCCGGGTGTTTAAAGAAGAAATGGGCAGAGTGGCCGTGCAGCAGCTCATGGAGTCCATCAAGTCAAAAAGCGAAACCGTTGTTACGGTTCATGTGCCTGTGGAACTCGTTGTCAACCAATCTTCCGTCATTCTGAATGATTGATGAGCCATTCAGCATTTTGTTCGCGGAGATTCAATCTCCGGCAGTCTGTACATCGATTGAAGATCGTAAAATAAATCACGTGTTCTTACCCTAACATTATTCATAAGGAGCTGAGGTATGAAACGATTGGAAGTTTTCTTGTTGATGGGCGTCCTGCTCTGTTGTGTTGCCGGCATGAACGCGCAATCAACAAACATCAATTTCTACGGCGGTTTTGATCAGAGTCTGCCGTCGTATTGGGACGTGGGGAACCAGCCAAGCGGAAGCACCGTAAGCTGGGCGACGGATCAATTCCGGTCACTCGGGCACAGTTTGAAAATCGACAAGCCCCAGGTGACGTCCGATTCGGCATCGTGGATCTCGGAAAATATGTGCGACATCTGGTCGCCTCAACATCTGGCAAATGTTGATATTCTTCTCGGCGCGTACGTCATGACGCAGAATGTCAACACGAATCCGGCGACCGACGATGAAAAATGGTGGATCAGCTACAGTTTCTGGGACAGCGCAGGAACTTTTATCGGTGAGACGAAACTGCCTCTTGATCAGTCTGTTGCAAGCAGCGGGGGTTGGGTCGCGGATACGAACGGGGTAGGCCAGACAATTCTTCCGCGAAACTCCTGGACAACAATTGTCAAGTTCGTTGCAGGAAAGAACGCGACCGGTACCGTCTGGGCTGACGACTTCGTATTCTACGGACGCGGCGGCGCATGGGCTGGTCAGGATTGGAATTCCGGCGTTGGCGTTCCGCAGGGTTGGTACTATTGGTTGCCTCCCAATGGCGGGAACGACGGATTGCTCTCGAACGGATTTGAGAACACCGTCGTCACAAGTGAAGCTGCGCATTCCGGACTGTACTCGTTGAAGTTTGACATGCCGTTTGATCGTGCACCGCATGATGGATTCGTCGGTACCAAGCGCTTCTGGCTGAAGAACATCAGTACCGACATACAGCCGGGCGACAAACTCCGCGTTAAGGTATGGGTGAAAGCGAGCAACCTGGTTCCGGACTCCGCTGCCCTGTATCCGACAACGTGGGCAGTCGGTGTGACAGCTCTCTTCGACAAAGGCGTCTCGAATAATTTCGGTTATAATCCGACAGGGCCCGACCTGCAATTTGCATTTCCGCCGGTGACCTCGTTCGACTGGACGCAGTACTGGGTCGACGTCAATGTGCCCGCCGATCCGAGCTATAAATCGATGGAAGTTCGCTTGCACGTCTATGCCCGGTTTACCGGGACAGTCTATTTTGATGACATGACGGTCGAAAAACTCGATGTGCAGGATCTCAATGAAATCGGCGGACTGGAAGGAACGCTCCCGTCATACTGGACGATGGGGAATCAGCCGTCCGGCACGACACTGAGCTGGGCCACCGACCAGTTCCGATCGCTCGGCCACAGCCTGAAAATCGACAAGCCCGGCGTGACATCCGATTCGGCATCGTGGATTTCACAGAACATGTGCGACATTTGGTCACCACAGCATCTGGCGAATGTCGATATCCTTCTCGGTGCGTACGTGATGACACAGAATGTGAACACTAACCCCGCGACCGACGACGAGAAATGGTGGGTCAGCTACAGCTTCTGGGACAGCGCGGGGGCATTTATCGGCGAAACAAAACTCCCGATTGACCAATCGGTCGCGAGCAGCGGCGGATGGGTTGCGGATACAAATG
>DATIXJ010000097.1:0-35758 GCA_035518715.1 Bacteroidota bacterium
CCTTCCGTTAGGAGGTATCCTGTCCGCTGGAGTTCGGACTTTCCTCCCCGTCACCACGAGGTGATGACGGGGCGATTGCGTGATGCGCAGTCTTATTATTGTTGAAGATACTTCGTTTCCCTGCCGCTGATCGGACAGGGAGTGTTATGCCAAAGCGAGCGCTTTCCTGTTGTCGATGCCGGCATTTGCAAGGAGATCGGCATCTGCATTTTGCTCGCGTGTGATGTGCTGTATGGAAAACTCATATCCGCCGGCGGTGATCAGCTCCCGGACCTTTCCGAAATATACCCGCAGTGCCTTGTCCTTCACCTTGTATTCTCCCCGGATCTGCCGTACCATCAACTCACTGTCGGAATACACAACAAGCTTTCGACAATCCAAAGACCGTACTTTTCGAAGACAAGCCAGTAACGCTTCATACTCCGCGACATTATTCGTTGTTTTCCCGATGTAGCCGCTTCCCGAATAGAGTACCGTGCCCTTCTCGTCGTGAAGCACGATCCCGATACCGCTTTCTCCGGGATTTCCCCGTGATGCGCCGTCGGTGTGCGCATAGATCGTCACGAAGCCAACACGCTTTTTTCTGCAACTGAATCCGACACGAGTATCCTGCCGCAATGCTCACAGGTATACAGGTGAGAGTTCTGACGGATTTCGAGAATCTTTTGCGGTGGCACGCGCTTGAAGCATCCTCCGCATGCTTCACGCTTTACCAGCACAACGGCCACACCGCCCTTCGCGTTTCTGATCCGGTCGTACCGTTCAATATCCGATTCCGTCAATCTGGCGAGAAGCTTTTCCCGCTCGTGTTTCAGCCGTAACTCCTCTTTCTCATGTTCCTTGTTCACTTCGCGGAGATCTTTCTGACGGTCATCAAATTCCGAAGAAACTTCTTCCAGCTGAGCCGTGAGCGTATCAATATCCTTCTTGGCCGTTTCCATTTTTCCTTCGAGAAGATCCATCTCCTTCTCGAGCTTTTCGGATCGCTGTTCCGCAGCTTCGATTTCTCTGGTCAGTGCGTCATACTGCTTGTTTGATTTCACATTGAGCTGTTGGTTCTTATATTTTTCGACTTTTTCCGCAAGGTCGAGAATCTCCACATCGGCACCATCCCGATCACTCTTGGATTGTTTGAGGAGGTTCTGCAGTTCCTTGAGCTTCGTTTTCATTTCCGTTACCCTTGCCTGCAGACCGGCAACGATTGACGGGAGATCGCCTTTCAGATCCTCAACTTCCTGCAGCTGTGAGTCCACCTGTTGCAATGCATATAAGAATTTCAACGTCGTTTCCACCGAGATATCCTTCATAGTTTAACAATAGGAGACAAAGTTCGACATTCGTGATGACGGGTTAATCTGAACCCGAAACTTGCGTGCGCGACATTCAGTCCTGATGCGCTCAATGAGATTCTGCAGCACGGGAACCTCCGTTTCAAAATGACCGGCATCGACAAGAAGGATTTGACCTTCGGCTTCTTCGAACCGGTGATAACGGACGTCGGCGGTAACGAACGCGTCCGCGCCCTGACGGATCGCATTCTGCAGAAGATCGGATCCGCTTCCGCCGCAGACGGCCACGCGGTGTATCCGCCTTTTGCGGGCGCGTCCATACCTGAGGAACGAGACGCGCAGGCGTTTCTTGACCAGGGTCAGAAATGTCCGCATTCCCACCGGTTCCGAAAGCAAACCGACGGCACCTTCCCCCATGTCGGATCGATCGTTCGCCAGATCCAGAACATCGTATGCAACTTCTTCATAGGGGTGAGCGGAGCGCATGGCCTGAAGAACATCATGAAGCCGCCACGACGGTACGACCATTTCCAATCGGACCTCATGTACCTGCTCGAGAGTCCCGACAGTGCCAATGAAGGGTCGAGCACCGGTGATGGGAGTGAACGTCCCGACTCCTTCACTTCCGAAAGAACAGCTTTCATACTTTCCGATCGCACCGGCTCCGGCCTTCGCCATCGCCGAGAGCACCCGATCCCGATAATCGGGAGGGACAAAAACGATGACTTTCTTGTCAAGCCGCTCGCTCTTCTTGAGTACGGTGATGCCGGTCAGCCGTAGTTGTTGAGCTAGCGCAACGCTTACACCATCAGAAGCAAAATCGAGATTCGTATGAGCCGAATAGACTGCAATCCGGTGCTGTACCAGGAGAGAGACGAGCTTTCCGGTTCTTTCCTCAGGGGATATTCGCCGTAGTGGATGAAAAAGAAGCGGGTGGTGGCTGATGATGAGGTCGGCGTTCCTGCTGATTGCCTCGCGCACCACCTCCTCAGTGACGTCAAGGCAGACAATGATCTTTTCAATTTCCTGTTGTGGCGAGCCGATCTGTATACCCACATTATCCCGTTCCCAAGCGATCTCCCGTGGTGCCCATGATTCCATGATATGTTGAATGTCGCCGAGAACCATCTACGTCTGAGAGGGAAGAGAAAAAAAAAGTCCCGATTTTGCCGGGACGTTTCGAACGCCTACCACTCCTTTGCGTTCTTCATTAACTTTTTCATGATGGCATCGATACTGGCCTTTTGTTTCTGAGGAAAGATTCGTTCCTCGTATACTCCGGGGTATCGCAATATTAACCTCATGATACATTCAATATAGGGATTTCCTCCCAAAAAATCAAGATAATGAGATCGGGCTCGTCTTCATGCGCCTGCAGATGCAGATGTCTGTGCTCCCGGCTGCGGCTTGTCCGCGCTGAGATCGCGCAACTTGACGATCTGCTTCTCCAGCTGAGCGATATTTTGGTTCAGTTTCGTCAGAATTGCACGCTCCTCATCGCTGATTTTCTGGCGCAGGATAATGTCTGCGCTGATCTTGATTGCAGCAAGAGGATTGTTGAATTCGTGGCAGAGCGTCACCACCAGTTCCTGCACGGTTTCGGCGTTCTTTTCCGAATAAAGTTTCTGTTTTTCGGCGGCAGCGATCCTGCTGCCGAGCCGGTGCCGATCGACAATATTCACAATCGCTCTGGGAAGGATGGAATCCACAACCTCTTCTTTGATGAGGTATTCCACGATGCCATACTTCATCGCCTCGATCGCAATGCGGAAGTCCCTGTTGGATGTCAGAAGGATCATCGGGACGTCGATGTTCGATTCCCGAATCTTTTTCGCAATTTCGACGCCATTGGTTCCGGGAAGGAAATAATCCATCAGGATCACATCAACCAGATGATTCCCGCCAAGAACCCGCAGGGCTTGTTCCTGATTATTTGCTGAAATCACGTCGAATTCCCAATTCTGAAAGGGATGAAGATAATGACGTACGACTTCGACGTAATCGACATCATCATCAATCAGCAGCACTTTGAGAGCGTTCTTTTCCATAGTCGCGGTTGAATTAGTATACCATTTCTCGTCCATATTTGCAATACCGTTTTGGGAGGAAGAGAACGTGCCGGCAACATCTTATGGCTGTGGGTTTCCATAAATCTTTATCCTGCTTTGACTTTCATTCTCTAATTCATTAGATTTATACACTTTGAAATGATGTCGCCCGCAAAAATGGATTTTTCTTTCAGAGAAAAGGTACTCGACTCGCTCAGAGGCGGAGGAGAGGCGGTTTTCATCATTCTGGGTGTTCTTTCGCTGGTTGCGGGTATTCTCGTCGATCTCTTTGTTGTACGCATCGTCTGCCTGTTGGTCATGGCTGGCTCGGGGCTGGCTCTCTTTGCATCGATGCGTGCCCGACAGCTGCACATCCGGCCTGAGCCGGATCATGCAACGACACAATTCCATTCACAATCGAATCGGAAAAGAATGAAGAAAATGATCTTCAGCGATTTTGAATCGGACGGTCAGGACTCATTCGAAGGGGGGGCAGAAGGTGAAGGAAGAAAGGACAGTCACGGGGAGCAGGAGAGCCAGGACGGGTTTCTCGGAACGATGCCGCATCCCGGACGTCCCGCACCAATGAGAGAAATTCCTCCGCGGGAATACACGATCTCCGATTTTTTTGATGTCGGATCTGACATCTACAAGGGAGATTCCGAACCGCGGTCAGAATTTGATTTTCTTCTCACAAAAGTCCTCGGCGTGATCAAAGAAGTCCTGTTTGCACACACCGTGACATTCTTCTGGGCAAACCGCGAGAAACAGCAGATGGTGCTTGAAGCACGGGTGACGGACAGCGCAAACTTTTTCTCGTCCCGCCGGTTTGCGATGGGGCATGATCTCATCAGTTCGATTGCCCAAACCGGAAAGCCCGAGTTCCTGAACGAGATTAACCCGATGTCGGAAACGGAAATGTTCCGTTATTATGTTGTTCCGGCTTCGATAAAATCGTTTGTCGGTGTGCCGGTCTACTTTTCGAGGGGAACCGGTGAGCCGGATGCAGATTCTCCGGTCGCCGTCCTTGCAGTCGACAGCAAAGCTCCTGATGACTTCGGGCCGGAAACGCTCGCTCTTCTCGGGAAGTTTACGAAGCTCATCTCTGCGCTGATTAAGAGCTACAACGACAAGTACGATCTTCTTCTCGATTCCGAGCTTCTCAACTCGATTCGACGCTTGAAAGACCGGGTGCGGAATGATTTTGCCCTCGGGACGATTGTCCAGGCGCTGGCTGAGGAGACATCCAAACTCATCAACTGGGATTTTCTCACGGTTGTCCTGTATGATGAAACGAAACACGCATGGGTTAACCGCAAGACGGTAAGCCGCTCTCCCGACGGCGCGCTGCCCGAAGGACAGGTCATCAACTTCCCGGATAGTATTGTCGGCCAGGCGATCAGAACAAACACGCACTGTCTTGTCAACGATCTCGAAACGGTCGAGTCAATCCGGTATCACGTTGGGGAACACACGAAGCACGCGGGTTCACTTCTCTCCATCCCGATCACGTCGCTCAATAAATGCTATGGTGCGATCACGATCGAGAGCAAAGAGAAATTCAATTTCACGCGGCGGGATATCGAAATGCTTTACCGGCTGGCGGAGCATGCAGCATCGGCGCTGGAAATTTACTACATGCAGGAAGTCATCAAGGAATATGTGATTATCGACGATCAGACCGGGACCTATTCCAGAAAATTCTTCGTCCAGAGAGTCGAGGAAGAACTCCAGCGGGCAGATGATGCGGGGAGCGAGCTCTCGATCATCTTTGTCACGGTCGACAAGGCGCATGAGATTACCGAGCGATTCGGCAACGACGGGTTCGAACGCGTCATGCTCGCTCTTGCGAAGGCCATCCGTTCGAGCGTCCGGTCGTATGATCTTGTCGGCCGGTATGATGCTCACCGGTTTGCCGCATTGTTGATCGATACGGCTGCCAACGAAGCATACATCTGGGCGGAGAAGATCCGGAAAAATCTCGCGGGCCTTGTCATTAATCTCGACGGGAAGACCTTTTCGATCACCATCAGCGTCGGAGTGTGCGGGGCGCTCGAAGGGACGAAAAAAGAAGAGCTTATCGGTAACGCCGCAACGGTTCTCGCCAAGGCCTCTGAGGCGGGCGGGAATGTTGTGCGTGTATTTTAACTCCACTCTTAAGGATTAGAACAGTATGGCAAAACAACAGACATTCGCGGACAAAGCGACAAAGGCAGCTGCACAACGCGGAAAGAAGTGTCCCCGCTGTGGTGCGATCAAGCAACCGGTGCTCACCGTTCTGGCTGAACCTTCACGCAAGGGGAGCATTCGGTTCAGTCACCGGCGCGTGCAGGTCTGCAAGTGTAACGAAAAAGAAGTGTACGCATAGAACTTCCCAGACGCATTTCTGCAGTGAACATTTCCGGAACCTGGTGGGCTGGTTGTCTCACGTCAGGAACGGCGGCGTGATCTATGGAAAAACCGTATCCGTCGCTGGAGTGTGAAGTCCGGGTGGGTCACGGCGGTGTGATCAACCTCCCTCCTCCGATCGCCGCGAGAATTCAGGAAGGAAAACGCATGACGATCCGTCTCACGGATGGAACTGTCTCGGCAAAACTGCGCCGGCGCGGAGTTACGGAGGCGGAGATCGAGCTGATAGCGTCTCTTCAGTGGGAGCAGCGGGAACAGGTGATAAATTTTCTTGAGTCCGAAGGTTCCGTTTCGCGCTCTGCGGCATTCGTGCGGCGTTCGAAAAAATTCGCCCGATGAATCAGGGCTCCGTTCCGAAAGTTGTTGTCGATACGGATGTGCTCCTTGATCATCTTGTTCACCGTGGCGGAGCGGAATCGGTGTTGCGGCTCGCCATGCAGAAGTTTTTCTGCTATACGACCGTTTTCAATGCCATCGACATGTTTTCCATAGCCCGGACGGAAAAGGAGCGCGTGGCGGTTGAACAGGCGCTCTCGGCAATGAAAATTCTGGGGCTCAACGCAAAAAGTGCGAAACGGTATGGAACGTGGATTGCGCGGGGCCTTTCCCTGACGGGTACGGATTTTTTCATGGCTGCGATCTGCCTCGACAGCCGGCTTCCGATCCTGACGTGGCAACCAAAACGGTTTTCATCTGTCAAACAATTAGTGATCGTTCCCGCTGCCGGGGTTACGAAAAAGCTGACGGGTGTGCAAATGCTCCGGCAGGCAACACGCAGGAATCGATAGGGATAACTAGTTCTCATAGAAGGATCTCTCTGCTATGTTTCTCGGAAAAGTTGTTGGAACCGTTTGGGCTACACGAAAAGACGAAGAGCTGGTGGGGATGAAATTCCAGGTTGTCAAGCATCTGGGAATTGATTACAAACTCAAGGAAACATTCGTGGTTGCTGTCGATACTGTTCAGGCGGGGGTGGGCGATGTTGTCCTGGTCTGCAGCGGAAGCTCAGCCCGTCAAACATCCCTGACGAAGAACAAGCCCGTCGATGCGACAATCATGGCTGTTGTCGACAAGCTCGATATCGAGGACTGACAGATCCATGTATTTTGGAAAAGTCATCGGAACGGTATGGGCCACGCGGAAGGATCCGAACCTGCAGAATTTCAAGCTCCAGTTTCTTCAGCCGATCAATGCACGACAGGAGCAGATCGATTCTCCGATCGTCGCAGTGGATACCATTGGTGCCGGTCCGGGTGAAATCGTTATGTACATTACCGCTCGAGAAGCGACGATTCCCCTTCCCGTTGAAATGGCTCCCGTCGATGCCAGTATCGTTGGCATCGTGGAACGGATCGATGCGGAACCCGAATCGAACAACCTGAGCTGAAACCGCACCGGGAATCTCTTGTGTCCCTGCGGGTGTTTAGATTATGAGATAGCGTTTTTCCACAAAAGGAAACGGCATGGCAAAAGTCAACAAACAGTATACAAACCGTGAAAGTCAATCGCTCGATAAGTATCTCCAGGAGATCGGGAGGGTGGAGCTTCTTGATCCTGAAGAGGAGATCGAACTCGCACGGCGGATTAAGAAGGGCGATCAGAAAGCCCTCGAGAAGTTGACCAAAGCCAATCTGCGATTCGTCGTGAGTGTCGCGAAGCAGTACCAGAATCAGGGACTTTCGCTCGGCGACCTTATAAATGAGGGAAATCTTGGGTTGATCAAAGCAGCCAAACGCTTCGACGAGACCCGGGGATTCAAGTTTATCTCCTATGCAGTGTGGTGGATCCGCCAGTCGATCCTCCAGGCGCTTGCGGAACAGTCGCGTATCGTTCGGTTGCCGCTGAACCGTGTCGGCGCATTGAACAAGATCGGAAAGGCCTTCAGCACGCTTGAGCAGGAATTCGAGCGCGAGCCAAGCGCCAGCGAACTTGCAGAAGAGCTCGATATGTCGTTGTTCGAGGTTGCGGATACGCTGAAAATCTCCGGCAGGCATCTTTCGATGGATGCACCGTTTGCCCAGGGTGAAGATAACCGGCTGCTCGACGTTATCCAGGATGAACGAACCCCGCTTCCGGATCACTCGCTCATCAAGGAATCTCTCAGCAAGGAAGTGGAGCGTGCGCTTGGAACGCTCACAGAACGTGAAGCAGAAGTGATTCGTCTCTATTTTGGTCTTGGGAGGGAGCATTCACTTACACTGGAAGAGATTGGAGAAAAGTTTCAGCTTACCCGCGAGCGGGTGCGTCAGATCAAGGAGAAAGCCATCCGACGGTTGCGGCATGCATCCCGCAGTAAACAATTGCGGGCGTACCTCGGGTAAGGCCGAACGGCACGCGCGTTTCGTTGCCGTGCGAGCCATCTTGTCTGTACTGCTTGCGGCCTCTTTTGTCGGGTGTGCATCTTCTTCCCGGTTTGCCGCGACCCGCAGGGCATCTTCGGCTCCTGCACCGGAGACAAGCGATTCAGCACATGCCGTTTCTGCACCGATCTCCGGCATTTCTCCCATCGATGCGCACGTCTTTCTTGCTCACCTTATGCCGTACATGGGTATCCCGTATGTATACGACGGATCTGATAGTACGGGATTTGACTGCTCCGGGTTCACGTCAAGGATGTATTCGGACGTGCTCGGCAGGAGTATCCCTCACTCGACCGTCGACCAATATGCACTCGGTTCACCCGTCGAGAAGAATACACTCCGGTTTGGTGATCTGGTCTTTTTTGCGATCGACAGCGATGCACCTTCCCACGTGGGGATCTATGTCGGCGATGGGCTGTTTGCTCATGCGAGCGTATCGCTCGGTGTAACGATATCTTTGCTGGACAGCAATTATTACAAGAAACGCTATTGCGGCGCTCGGCGGATCATCCAATAATCGGTCGTTGTATTTCGTTGCTCCCCTTCGTATATTAATTTTTGGAATTCCCGTTTATGGCTGTCCTTCCAATTTATACATATGGTGCTCCCGTTCTCCGGGAGAAGGCGCGTCCGGTAAAGGAAGTCACGGACGACGTGATCCGCCTGATCATGGATATGTTTGAAACCATGCATAAAGCCGGCGGCATAGGGCTTGCGGCGACTCAGGTCGGGCGCCTGGAGCGCATTATCGTCATCGATGTCTCCGATATTGAGGAACTCAAGGAAGTCAAACCGCTGACCATCATCAACCCCGAGGTCATGAGCCCTGAGGGGACGCTGAAAATGGAAGAGGGCTGTCTGAGCATCCCCGATATCCGTGATGAGGTTGTGCGGGCAGATGCGTTCAAGCTCCGGTATAGAGATACCTCGTTCAGGAGTGTTGAAATGGAAGTGCGGGGGATGCTGGGACGCGTCATACTGCATGAAATTGATCATCTCAACGGCGTTCTTTTTCTTGACCACCTCACTGCCGCACAATTGCGGAATCACAGCGACGAGCTGAAGAAGATCGAGCGCGGCGATATGGAGGTTTCCTACCCTGTCGTGACCGCGGTCGATATCGCTGCATAAGAGGTCACTTTTCCGGAAGAGCCATGCGCATCGTCTTCATGGGATCGCCAGAATTCGCACTTCCGAGTCTTGGCATACTGCTCGAACACCAATATGATGTCCCGCTTGTTGTCACGGTCCCCGATAAACCGGCGGGGCGGGGGCGGCATGTCGCATCCTCCCCGGTCAAGGAATTTGCGGATCGGAGAAAGATCGAAACGCTTCAGCCCGAGTCACTCACTGATCCCGCCTTTCTTCAGCGACTGAAATCACTTTCCCCGGATCTGTTTGTCGTGGTGGCATTCCGGATACTTCCCAAAGCATGTTATGAGATTCCTTCCCGGGGCGCATTCAATCTGCATGCCTCGCTTCTTCCAAAATTTCGCGGGGCGGCGCCCATTAACTGGGCAATCATCAACGGCGAACGCGAAACGGGCGTGACGACTTTTTTTCTTCAGGATCGTGTTGATACGGGATCCGTCATACTTCAGGCGCGAACAACCATCGGACCCGACGAGACTGCGGGCGATCTGCACGACCGGCTCGCGGATATCGGCGCGGAAATCGTGCTTCAGACTGTTCATCTCATTGAAGTGGGAAAAGCCAAGCCGTGGCGTCAGGACGACTCGCTTGCTTCACGGGCTCCAAAAATTTTTAAGGAAGGTTGTCGTGTTGATTGGAACAAGACCGCCCGGGAGGTCCATGATTTCATCCGGGGGCTTTCTCCAAGACCATGTGCATTCTCCCTCCTGGACGAATCCTCGTTCAGATTCTACCGGTCACGTGTCGCTTCGTCAGGGAACGGCGGTTCTCCCGGAAGCATCTGTGCCACGACGACGCAACTTCTTGTCCAGACGGGAAGCGGGGCGATCGAAATTCTGGAAATTCAGCAGGAAGGAAAAAAACGGATGTCCTCGGAAGAGTTCCTCCGCGGATACAGATTTCCATCCACATCGGTGTTTCATTGAATGAGACATGAAGCAGACCGGTCGTGAATCGATAGCAATCCTCCTTCTGGCGACATTCCTGGCGCTGGGCTACAATTGGTTCTCGCCGCATGGACTGGCGCTGATCCGGCATCACGCCTCGGGAATTTCGGTGTCGGACTCGTCGCTGTTTTTTTCCTCTCCACCGACGAACCCCATCGATACGAATTTACATGCGAGCCAGAGCGAGCAGGCATTGGATAGTGTTGGACCCGGAAACGTGAAGGTTATCGCGCCTCTCCACGAGCGCGCTCTTGCAATGAAAGATTCGATTGAAAAGGCCGGAGGATCAACGGAAGCGCCGGAGTACCGGCTGGTGACGCTTGAACAATTTAAGCGCCTTCTTCGCGAACACCGGGGGATGCTGATCGATGCCCGCGAAAGCGACAATTACCAGCGCGGGCACATCAGGAGCGCGAGGAGCATCCCGGAGATGGAATTCGACAAGCACTTTGGAGAGCTTGCAGTCCTGCCGCGGGATACACTGGTGATGATCTACTGCAATAATGCCGAATGTCCTCTCGGGCGGGCGCTGGCTCATGATATGAGCATTATGCATTTCACGAATCTTTTCCTGTTTGATGACGGATGGGACGGATGGGTGAATGCAGGGCTTCCGGTTGATAGCACGCGCATGCAGGAACGACGATGAACAGTCGCATCTTTTCCAATCCTTTTCTGATCTTCCTCTGCCGGCTTGTGGTCGGCTCGGTTTTTATCGTTGCGGCGATTGATAAGATCGTTGCACCTGACGCGTTCGCGGAAAGCATCTATGCTTACGGCTTGATACCGTATCCGCTCATCAATTTGTTCGCCCTCATACTCCCCTGGCTCGAATTGTGCTGCGGCATCCTTCTTATCAGTGGAGTATTCGTCCGCTCGAGTGCTTCGATTCTCACGCTTCTCCTGCTCATCTTTATTGTCGCAATCATCACAGCCCTTTCACGTCATCTCAATATCGACTGCGGATGCTTCGGTAAAGATCACGCAACGCCAGTCAGCTGGGAGAAGGTGCTCGAAGATGCGGGATTGATGATTCTCGGGCTGATGGCTGTTCTCACAGACTCGGTGGCCATCGGCGTACAAACGTTTTTCGTGAGGCATGGCACGACGGAGAAGCCGCCGCGTTAGGGTTGGAAGGAATCTGTTGTTGAGGGATGTATGGGGTGCTGGTTTCCTGGCGGTTTTTCCTTAGTCGAATTCAGTACGCTTTTTGGATTGGACCCGACCCACTCTCCCTGATGTGATTTCAGCTCTGAAATAATTCTCACCGCGTACCGGACTTCCGGCAATCCGCCGAATCATTGCAAGTTGTCCGACATGGGTCAGGGCATCCGCGATGGGGCCCTGGATGAGTTTCTTCGGATCACAAAGCAGCGGCTTCGTCCCCGAAAGGTGCTTATCGAAGTTCTTCAATGTTTTGTAGAATCGTTCAACTTCAGCAGACCACTCCTTCGGCTGCGATGTGTTCCAGATGTGTTCCCCCCGAACAAGGTGTCCGGCCCAATCGAACAGATCATTGATGTGCGCAAGAATCTGGATCGGCGTTCGTGTGGACTCTCCGAGCTTCGTCCCCGCAAAGCCCTCTGGTGAATTACGAATCACTTTTTCGGTGCGGTAGGCAATGGTCGCGATGAGATGCCTGAGGAGCTGCATCTCGCCGGATGAGAGAGATTTCGCTTGTATTTTCTTCTTTGCCATCGGGAGATTGCTTATTTTTCTCCCGATGAGAATAACGTCCACGGTTCCGTCGGCCGATCCTTGAGCAATCCCGTCATCCAGTCGAATTGCGGATGCTCTTCGAGAAACTTCTTTGCATCGAACGGCATACCGCAGGCAGCCCCCCAGCGTGCCGAGAACGACATATTTCTCGCCATCGTTGCATCGATGACCTTTCCATCGAGAGTGCCGCCCGGCTCGAACGGCGTATCCAGGCCCGAAGACATCGGGTCAAGTTCGTAATGCCCGCAGAGCGTCCTGCCGTCGGGGTTCATCACGCGGAGGTACGTATCATAATGATCTGATTCGAATTCCTTCGCCTCTTCAAGATCGATTGTCCCCGCATGCTCCTTCATCAGTTGCTTCCAGCGAACCCGGCGTGCCACGGAGGAATGTTTGATGTTGAGTTCATCTTCTTTGGTCTCGAACCGCAATAACTTCACATCTTCCGCAACATTCGAGCCGATGAAATATCCGTCGCGTTTCTTTTCATAGCCGACTTCTTTCAAGCCGAGCTCCAGACGTGCAATTTCTTTTGTGTGGATGTCGCCGAGAAGCCAGGAATTGGCGTACCCTCCGTTATTCCGCTCCTTCATCATCGCAACCCATTCGTCGATCGACGATGCGTACTGCGTTGCATGTCGCATCCTGGAAAACTCAGGGACGCCCGCTGGATCAAAGGGGAAGAAACCGCCGATTGTTGTTTCAGATCCTACCAGTCCGGCATCCGTTACGAAAAAGTCGGTCCCGCTGTGAATAAATCCGGTAAACGCCTGCATGAGAATCCGGTGACCTTTTTCCGGCTTGATGTCGAGAATGATATTGCAAAAGGGATCTGCATATCCCACCATGGAATTATGGCCGAGGACAATATTCCCGTCCGAGGTCATACTGCCGGTGGCAATGAAGGAACTGCATGATTGCTTTCGTGGTTCCGGAGAATTGATCTGCAGCGAATCTTTTACACGGGGCCACCAGTACCACATCAGCTCCATATAACCGTTGAGCGCAACCAGCTCATCTCTGCTCGTAGAAAGACCTCGGGCGTGCATTCCATCCACCATCCCGTCGAGTTCGGCAAGGTTTTCGGAATCGACCTTCGCTGTAAGAATTTCTCCGGCTTTCCCGACAAGCCACGACCACTCCATCCCGCTTCGGTATTTCCAACCCGCGGCAAGAACGCGGAGTGCTTCCTGAATTTCCGGCGCAAGAAGATATCCATGCTGAAAGCCGCGTTCGGACGGGGCACCTTCGATATGCAGATAAACCCACCCGTTCTTCTCATGACGATCGGCCCTGGCAATCCATGCCTTTTGGACATCGCTCAGCCGGACATCGACCTGTGCAGCGGCAAATTGCACTCCCGAAAGCACCAGAACGATAAGAATTCCAAGTATGTGTTTCATTTCAGCTCCTGCGTAATGACAGTTACGGATTATCATCCCGCCGACATATCGAAGCCCGCTTTTCTGTCTGTCTCCTTAACAACAAACCGCATCAGTGCGGCCACAGCCATCCAAATATTCCGGCAGAAAGGAGCGCATAAATCAACCCGTCAATAATTGACTTGATCGTGATCGTCCAGGAGCGCCGATACCAGATGGAAAGCTGCAGAAGCGCAAGCGAATAACCCAGGAACGCGGTAGTCCCGACAAATCGAAAGACCTGAAGATATTCCGATCCGGCGGGAAGAGCGCGGCCGGCAACGTAACCGGCGAAGAATCCAACGATCACCGTGTAGATGAACCAGAGCACAAGGCTTCTCCCCATTCCCATATCGCCGCCTTTCCAGATGGTCATCATGACCACCGGTCCCTTCTTGATCTTTTCTGCAAACCCCGGCGACCTCATTTCTTCCCGTGTCCCTGCGCATGGCATCATGTAATCGCCATCAGGGATATTCTGTCCCCGGAGAGCATCTAAAATCTTGTCCTCATTCGGGAGTTTTGGATAGTCGCCCTTGTGCCATGGGATCAGCATGTGGATAATCGAGCTGGCGATGAACACCACCACGGACGAGAGCAGGATGGGGAGCCACAGCAGGGATAAGTCAGTCATGACGGTATATCCTCCTATGTTTGTATGTGATTGCCTTCAAACTTCAGGATCGCAAGGCGGGCGATTCGGTGCCCGGTATCGTTTGTCATTTTTTTGGATAGACAAAACCGGTGGATGGTTCTTTCATCTTGATCGGCCGGACTTCAATCCGGGCGGTCGAACCGAACTGGAACTCGGGGTTCCCTTTCGCAATGGCGACGGCTTCGTCGAGGTCCTTGGCAAGAATGTGGTAGTATCCTACGATGACCTCGTTCTTCTCATTGAACGGAGCTTCCATCCAGCCGGCGGGAGTCCCGGAAATCATTCTTCCTTCCCGGATCAGCGGCTGGGCGGCTTTCAGCTTCTCCTGCTTCTTCAGATTTCCGATGTACGTTTCGCAGGCACCGAGAAATTGTTGATGCTTGTCGGCAGACCATTCCGCCTGATGTCCGATCTGATTGCGGATGAGGAGAAGGAATTCATTCATGGGTCTGCGGCTCCTTTCGGTCGAGTAAGAACAGGGTGATGTGAAATGCGGCAGCATTTTTTCCCCCGATTCATCAACACGTCCGGCTGAAATTGCGGTGATGGTATCCGTTCCGGTGATGAGGCCCTGCTGCTGCAACCCTTGAGGATATGAAAATCCCGAATTCAAATCAAGAAAGAGTCCACAAGTGTGCTGTTATAAAATCGCACTGTTGCAAATCAACCTCATAATGGGTATATTTTATTGAAATCCCGCCTGATTTGGCGGGATTGCTATATCTCAGTCTCATTCAGCGAATGCACAACCTCCGAAATTTCTGCATTATTGCGCACATCGATCACGGCAAGTCGACGATCGCGGACCGGCTCCTGGAACGTACAGGTACGATCACCGAACGGGAGATGAAAACCAACCAGGTTCTCGACGATATGGAGCTGGAGCAGGAACGGGGCATTACGATCAAGCTCCACGCCATCCAGATGAAGTACAAGGCGAAGGATGGAAAGAGCTATACGCTCAACCTCATCGACACTCCCGGACACGTGGATTTTTCGTACGAGGTCTCCCGTTCCCTTGCGGCATGCGAAGGGGCACTCCTTGTCGTAGATGCATCCCAGGGTGTCGAGGCGCAGACCATCAGCAATCTCTATCTTGCCATCGATGCAGGGCTTGAAATTATTCCCGTCATCAACAAAATTGATTTGCCGAGCGCCATGGTGGAGCCGGTGAAACACCAGATTATGGATCTCATCGGCTGCAAAGAATCAGATATTATTCACGCAAGTGCAAAAATGAAAATCGGGGTTGATGAAATTCTGGAAGCGGTTGTTCAACGGATTCCGCCGCCGAAGGGAGATCCCGATGCTCCTCTCAAGGCACTGATCTTTGATTCGATTTTTGATGGGTACCGCGGGTCGGTTGTGTACATCCGGATTATGGAAGGTGTTTTGAAGGAGGGAGAACCGGTAAAGTTCTTTGCGACGAACAAAGTGTTTGATGCCGAGGAAGTAGGTGTGCTCGAAATGCAGCGCGTCCGTTCGGGCGAGCTTTCCGCGGGAGATGTGGGATATCTCATACCCGGAGCGAAGGACGTGCACGATACGAAAGTCGGGGATACGGTTACCCACGCCGACCGCCCGGCTGACGCTCCGCTGCCAGGGTACAAAGATGCAAAGCCGATGGTCTTCGCTGGACTCTATCCCGTCAACGCGGATAATTTTGCCGAGCTTCGCGATTCCCTGGAGAAACTCCGCATGAACGATGCATCGCTGATTTTCGAGCCGGAATCATCGGTTGCACTCGGATTCGGATTCCGTGCAGGTTTTCTGGGGCTTCTCCACATGGAAATTGTTCAGGAGCGCCTGGAGCGCGAGTACAAGCAGGAACTGATCACCACGGTTCCAAACGTCGAGTACCGTGTGATCAAGACCAACGGGGAAGTCGTTCTGGTCGATAACCCCGCTCTGATGCCTCCCGAAGGCCATATCGATCATATCGAAGAGCCGTTCATCACGGCGCAGATCATCACCCCTTCCGAATATATTGGGAACATTATGAAGCTCTGTACGGACCGCCGCGGGGTCTACAAGAATACGACCTACCTCGATCCCACGCGCGCCGATCTGCGTTATGAGCTCCCGCTTTCCGAGATCATATTTGATTTTTATGATAAGCTGAAGTCGATCTCACGCGGATATGCCTCCCTCGATTATGAGTTTCTGGAAAACCGGGAATCCGACCTCGCAAAGCTCGATATCCTGCTGAATGGGGAGCCCGTGGATGCACTTTCGACGATCGTGCATCGCGAAAAGGCCTATGAGTGGGGGAAAAAGCTCTGTGCGAAACTTCGAAAGCTCATTCCACGTCAAATGTTTGAGGTCGTTATCCAGGCAGCCATCGGAAGCAAGGTCATCGCCCGTGACTCGATTGCGGCGATGCGTAAAAACGTTCTGGCGAAATGCTACGGCGGAGATATTTCGCGCAAGCGCAAACTCCTCGAGAAGCAGAAAGAGGGAAAGCGGCGGATGAAACAGGTGGGGAGAGTTGAAATCCCGCAGGAAGCATTCCTTGCTGTCCTCGCAATGGAAGACTAATCAAGATATTCATTCAAAGGAGAACACATGAGTAAGCCTGAACCTCCCAAAATGACGTTCCGGGGAATGCTGAAGGAAGTCGGCATTGTCTTCGGGGCGTTCCTCGTGCTGAACAGCTTCGTCCTTGCTTCATTCGAGGTGCCAACCGGTTCAATGGAAAACGAAATCATGACGGGAGATTTTCTCCTGGTCAACAAGTTCGTGTTTGGCGGGACAACACCGAGGACGATACCATTCACCGGCGTGAAGGTCCCTGCATTCAAGCTGCCGGCACTCTGGCACGTTGACCGCGGCGATATCATTGTTTTCATCTTCCCGGGATATCGGGATGAGGTCGAAGCGCAGGAATTCGCATACTATCTGAAACGATGCATTGCGGTTGCGGGTGACACGCTGAAGATCGTCAACCGGGTTGTTTATGTGAATGGCACACCCGCTCCGGTCCCGCGAAATGTCAAGTTCAATTCATCGTTTATCCGTCCACCCGGCTACGTGGATTCCCGGATATTTCCAAAGGGGTCACAGTTCAATGAGGATAATTATGGACCCATCGTGATTCCCAGGAAAGGGGATGTGGTGAATCTCACCGCAGACAATGTCGTGCGATGGGATACGTTCATCCGGCGGGAAGGGCATACATTCGACACGAGGAGCGGAAAATTTTATGTTGATGGGAATGAGACGACGAAGTACGTAGTCGAAAGAAATTATCTGTTCGGGATGGGCGACAACCGTGATAACAGTCTCGACAGCCGCTTCTGGGGATTTGTTCCGGAAGAATCCGTTGTCGGCACTCCCCTCATTGTCTACTGGTCGTGGGATCCCGACGTGCCGCTTTTCAATCTGGCAAACAAGCTCTCTTCCGTTCGTCTCGGGAGATTTGGGACGATTGTTCATTGAACCATGTCTGGGAACTCCGGGCATATCGTAACAAAGGAGATGGTACGTGCAAATGCCACACTGGGCGTTCGCTCGATTGTCGAGATCCTCGTTCTGACGGTTGTTCTGGCGGGAATGCTCAAGCTGTGTGTCCTTGATGCGATCCATATACCATCACCTTCGATGGAATCGGCACTTCTTCCCGGAGATTATGTTCTGGTGAACAAGCTTGTCTACGGCGCACGGATTTCGGGAATCCCTTTCCTCCGCGGTCAGGAAGCCGGAATTCATTTGCCGGGATTCCGAAGCATCGAGAGGGGAGATGTGATTGTGTTTCGGCTTCCGGCTTTTGCCGCGAATGACCCCGCGTTCGAATCCTCTCTCTATATCAAGAGATGCGTTGGAATCGGGGGCGATGAAGTGGAATTGCGGAACGGCGAAGTGTATGTGAACGGGTTGCGCGCACAAGTTCCGGATGTGTCTGAAGGATCTCACCCTGAAGGAGAAAATGTCGCTGCTGTAAGAGTACCACTGGCGGGCGATAAGATTGCGCTCACTCCGGCAAACCTCTCGTTTTGGTCCAACCTGATCAGCAGTGAAGGGCATGCTGTTGCCTGCACGGAATCAGGAAGAATACTCATTGATGGATCTCCCGAACAGTCATATACGATTGCGCGGAATTATCTTTTCGTTCTTGGCGACAATCGAGATCACAGCTATGACAGCCGATCGTGGGGTTTTCTCCCGGAACGCAATGTTGTCGGTGAGGCAATGCTCGTCTACCTGTCAATTGCTCCGACCGGCGGCATCCGGTGGAACCGCATCGGTGAACTTGTGAGATAGCGAGATGGCAAGCTTCTATATTCATATTCCCTTCTGCGAACACAAGTGCGTCTATTGCGATTTTTATTCGATTGAATCTCTCGATCCGGTCGAGCGGTTCCTTCATTCCCTTCATAAAGAAATCGACCTCTTTCGCTCACAGTACGGCACGACGGGGATCGAGACTATATTTTTTGGAGGGGGGACTCCTTCGCTGCTCGAGCCCGCCGCCATCGGCTCTGTTCTCGATCATCTTGCACGAGCTTTTTCGATAACGCCCGGAGCTGAGATTACACTTGAGGCGAATCCGGGTACCGTTGAATCCCGGAGGCTCGGGGGTTTCCGCGGCGTCGGAGTCAACAGAATCAGTTTTGGGATTCAATCATTTTTTGATGATGATCTGGCATTCCTGACGCGCATTCATTCCGCATCAGAGGCGCAGGAAAGTGTGAGGATCGCACAGAAACTCGGGTTTTCCAATATTAGTCTTGATCTGATCTTCGCGTTGCCCGGTCAAACGGAATCCCGGTGGGAACAGAATCTCCGGACAGCTGTGGACCTGTCACCGCAGCACATTTCAGCGTATAGTTTGATCGTCGAGGAGGGAACCCCGCTCGCAAGAATGGTGCGATCCAAACTCGTATCACCTGCCCCGGTTGAACATGAGGCGTCGATGTATGAATTCACCATGGATTTTCTTCACCATGCGGGGTACGAGCATTACGAGGTTTCGAACTATGCCAGACCGGGATTCCGGTCTGTGCATAACGGAAACTACTGGAATCATACTCCGTATTTCGGGTTCGGTCCCTCTGCTCATTCGTTCGATACCAGGCGTCGGTCGTGGAATATTGCCAACATCCGCCAGTACTGCGAAATGCTCGAGAGGGATGTTCTTCCTGTTGCAGGGCAGGAGATTCTGACCGCGGAGGAACGTTGTGACGAGGCGGTCATGCTGGGGTTGCGGAGCGGAGGCGTGGATCTTCACCGGCTTCACTCGGAAGGAGGAATCGATCTTCTCTCAACGAATCGCCCGCTCATCGAACGACTCGTGGGTGAGGGGCTTGCCACATGTGAACGAAACGTCCTGCGCCTGACCGACAAAGGGTTTCTCCTCTGTGATAGCATTAGCGAGAATCTCCTTGCAGCAGTTGTCTGAGCTGCTTCTCCTTGCGTCTCGTCGGCAAATCGTCTATATTGAATCCGCATTTTTACCGTCAGCGTTTCGTGAATGTCTGAAACCAAACTCAATCGACTAGTCGCGCTGACTGTCTTCCTTGTGACGGTCGCAGTCTACCTGAAAACGCTTTCCACGACCGTCGTCTTTTGGGATGTTGGTGAATTCTGTGCCGCAGCTCGATTGATGCAGATTCCCCACCCTCCGGGATCTCCGCTCTTTCTTTTCCTTGCCAGAGTTGCATCGATGATTCCCTTCCGGGACGACATCGCGGCAAGGATGCATGCCGTTTCCGCCTTCGGGAGTGCCCTCGGTATTATGTTCCTCTACCTTGTGAGCGTGAACGTGGTCACCCATTTCCGCGGGGCGGTCAGCTCGGCCGGCGACCGGTTCCTCACCTACGGCAGCTCAGCGATCGCGGCGTGGTCTCTGGCCTTTAGTTCGACGTACTGGGATAATGCTATCGAGGCGGAGGTCTACGGCATGGGTATGTTCTTCGTCTCCGCCGTTCTCTGGCTTGCTCTCCGATGGTGGGAGGAGGCCGACGAGCCGCGCAGCGACCGCTATCTGCTCATGATCTCCTATCTTCTGGGCCTCTCAACGGGGGTGCACATTCTCGCGCTCCTTGTCATCATCCCGGTTCTCATGATCATGTATTTCAGAAGATATGAAGTGACACGCCGGTCGTTCGTTCGGTTCTGTGTGATCTCGCTCTCCGTGTTCTTTGTCGTCTATCCCGGCATTGTCCAGCTCCTCCCGTCGTTTCTGGACGGGGAATTTGGAGGAGTCCGGAGCGATGCCTTTGCGTTTGTTCCCGTTCTTGTTGTAGCCGGGGCTGTATACGGGGCGGTCAGAGGATTCCGGACCGGCCAGAAACTGATTCACCTCGTCTCCCTCGCCTTCTTGTTCATTGTCCTGGGCTACACGACGTATACGCAGGTCATCATGCGCGCGAACGTTGAAAATCTCCCGATGAACGAGAATACGCCCAATACGCTCGCACATCTGACGAGCTACCTGACCCGGGAGCAATACGGGGAAACGCCGATGCTGAAGGGCGAGAGCTGGGACAACGATCAGCAGGCGTACGTCGACAAGCTTTTTCCCCGCAGATGGTCACGGGAACCGATGCATGAACCGACGCGGTCGAATTATTCCAGCGACTGGGATTTTTTCTGGAGATACCAGGTCAATCATATGTATATCCGGTATGTCCTCCAGAATTTTGTCGGTGCGGAAAGTGACAGGCAGGATGCGGGTGTCAGCTGGAAAGACACGTGGGGGATTCCGCTTATCCTCGGAATGTTCGGATTTTATTACCATGTCCGCAAGGATTGGAAATTCGCCCTGGTCTTCTTCGTCATGACGACGATAATGGGAATTGTGCTTGACCTCTACCAGAATCAGCAGGATCCTCAGCCACGCGAGCGTGACTATTTCTATGTCGGGGCGTTCTACTGTGTGGCACTCTGGATTGGTATTGGCATAGTCGGTGTGATGGATTCTCTGCGACAAAAACTGCATGACCGTGCTTTCCGTCTTGCGGCGCCGGCAGCTGCGGTTCTCTTCCTGCTCGTCGTACCGGTCAATCTTGCACGCTGCAACTGGTTTGAACATGACCGAAGCCGTAATTATATCGCATGGGATTATTCATACAATTTTCTCCAGAGTTGCGAACAAAACGCTATCCTCTTTACCAACGGTGACAACGATACATTTCCCCTCTGGTATCTGCAGGATGTTGAAGGTGTGCGCCGCGATGTACGTATTGTCTGCCTCAGTCTCGTCAATACGCCCTGGTATGCGCACCATCTGAAGAATGAGACGCCGCATGGTGCGATGAAGGTTCCCATCTCCCTCACCGATGATCAAATCGATCGTCTCTCTGCGAGAGCATGGAGACCCCAGCAGGCGGATGTACCGGTCCCGCTGGATATCGCAGGGCGATTTGGGGTCAGTGATACGGCGGTGCTCAGAAGCGGCAAACTCACATTCACCATGGCAGGAATGCCATTTGGGAAAGACGTTCGCATTCTCCGGATACAGGATATGATGGTCTATAATATCATCCGCACAAACCGATGGGACAGGCCCGTCTATTTTGCGATCACGTGCTCACCCGATTCGCACATCGGACTCGACGAATATCTCTGGCTTGATGGTCTGACATACCGGCTGAAACCGGTGAAGGTCACAAACCCGGAAGCAGCTCTGGATATCGGCGTCATGTCGGCGAACGTTCTTGCAGATAATGTCCGGCCGGCAGTCACTCAGCAGTGGGGTTATCTCTACAGAAACCTCGACAAGTCTGATGTCTATTATGATGAAAATGCCCTTCGCATGGTACAGAACTACCGGTTCAATTTTTCAAAACTCGGAGAGTATGCCATCAATATTGAGAAGAATGGCACCAAAGCGCGTGAAATTTTTGCGGCGATGCAGAGGAAGCTCCCGATTGATGCAATCCCAATGTCCGACTGGCGGATATCGGCGTATTTTCTTTCCGTCTTCAAGGAACTGGGAGACACCTCACAATTTGATGCGTATGCCAGGCCGGTAGAACAGGATGCCTGGAATGCAATTCTCAACAACATCGTGGATGCCTCCGATCCCTTTATGCCGTACCGCGCGCTGATTGATATTTACGACGAACGGCACGAGTATCGTGCTGCCGTGAATCTTCTCAATCGCGCAGCGGCACAGTATCCCAACGTGAAGGATATCGAAACGCGGCTCGCGGAATTTCAACAAAAGCTCGCAGCACAGGATTCGTCCGGGTCGCCATCAGGAAAATGACGATGATCGAGATATACCGCCAAATGCCACGATCGTGGAAGATAGATGGGCCCTCTGAACAACGTTTCACTTCTGCCGAATGAAGATCCTCATCTTCAACTGGCAGGATATCCGGAATCCTCAGGCGGGCGGCGCCGAGGTGCATTTGCATCAGATCTTCAGCCGCATCGCACGGATGGGGCACTCCGTGACACTCTTCTGCTCGTCTTTTCCCGGCGGAAAGAACGAGGAGACTGTCGACGGGATCAGGATCATACGCGAAGGTGGACGAACATTGTTCAATCTGCATGTTCCCCTCCGATACCTTCGGCAATTCCGTAAAGAAGCGTTCGATATTGTCGTGGATGATTTCAACAAAGTGCCGTTTTTTACGCCACTCTTTGTCCGAAAACCTCTCTGGTATATCGTGCACCATCTTTTTGGGACGAGCATATTTCGGGAGGTTAATCCGCTCATCGGTCTGCCGTTCTATCTCGTCGAACATGCGGGGATTGTCGCCGCCAGAATATTTCACATTCCCCTGATGGTCGTTTCACCGAGCACGCGTGATGAAATGCTCGGGCTCGGATTTCCGCCCGACCGGCTCGAGATCGTCTACAATTGTGTCGATCATGATCTGCACCGCCCAGATCCTTCGCAGAGGAGCACCACACCGGTCATTGCATCATTTGGCCGGCTGAAAAAATACAAATCGGTTGATCATCTTCTTCGTGCGGTTGCCCTTCTGAAAAATCGAATCCCGGGGTTGAAAGTTCTCGTCATCGGTGAAGGAGACTATCGGCCCTCGCTCGAGGCGCTTTCCCGGGAGCTGCAAATCTCCGATATGGTGCAGTTCACGGGGTTCGTCGATGAGCACGAAAAAGTCCGATTGCTGCAGGAATCCTGGTTTGCAGTGAACACTTCTCCCAAAGAAGGATGGGGGCTGACGGTTATCGAATCCAATGCCTGCGGAACGCCGGTGCTTGCCAGTAATGTCCCGGGATTGCGGGATGCGATCAACGATGGAGAAACGGGAATGCTCTACGAATACGGGAATATTTCACAACTTGCTGAAAAAATTGCAGTGCTGGTGCAGAATCAGACCCTTCGCCTGAAGCTCGCAGAACAGGCATACACCTGGTCGAGGAAATTTGATTGGGATCTCACGGCAGAGAAGGCGCTGGGGCTCCTCGAAAACCGGGTGAAGAAATCAGAAAGCCGTCGTCCGTGAAGTCCGATCGTTCCGTCGTTTTCGTATCGCCGTTTCAGGCGCCGTTTATGGAAGATGACATCAATCTTCTCGACGCTCATTACCGACTGCGGAAGGTGATCGGCCACGGCCCTGGTGCTGTTTTCCGGATTGTTTATAATCTCCTGTACGCGGATTATCTCTTCTGCTGGTTCGCATCCACGTACGCCTTCGTGGGTGTTTTTGCAGCGAAATTCCTTAGCGTTAAGTCCATTGTCACAATCGGCGGTGTTGATGTCGCAAGAGACAGAGAACTGCAGTACGGCATCTGGCTGGGAAGGATTAAATCGAAGCTCGTGCGATATGTTTTCCATCATGCGACAGTGATTCTGGCAGTTGATCCCTCGCTCAAGGAAAAAGCGAAAGCTCTTGCCGCCTATGATGGTTCGAATATTCGTTATGTCCCGACAGGATATGATCCGGAATTTTGGAAGCCGCTCAACGACAAGAAACGGATCGTTCTTACGGCGGCGAGAGTTCGGGACCGCAGGACCGCTCTCGTCAAAGGGCTCGATACACTTGTTGAAGCTGCCTGGAAAATGCCCGAGGTGAACTTCATCGTTGTCGGAATCGACCCTCATATTGCCGTAACTCTCCGTCCTCCCACTAACATGGAGATGCTCGCTCCGGTGGATCGCCGCATGCTCCTGCCGTGGTACCGGAACGCAAAGGTTTACTGTCAGCCCTCACGCCATGAGGGGTTGTCGAATGCCCTGTGCGAAGCAATGCTCTGCGGCTGTGTTCCCGTTGCGACGGAAGTCGGCGGCAATCCGACGGCGGTAGGTGCTGAAGGATTTCTGGTGCCATCACAGAATGTCGATGCACTTATTGTTGCGTTGCGCAAGGCGCTCGGTTCACCCGAGACCTTTGGCGAAAAGGCACGGGCACGCATCGTCTCCCTTTTTCCGAAACAGAAACGTGAAAGTGACCTCCTCCATATCCTCGGGAGCTTTGAGGAACTCCCGGAGAAGGCACGATAGTATTATGCATATCGGCATCTTCCCAGCAGACGTCGCCTGCACCAATGATCTGAATTTTCTTTTGTCCCTTCTACAATCGCAACAAGCTCAGGCATCTGGAGTAAAGATCTCCCTTCTGCAGAATGTCGGGGAGCTCGGGAATTTCCACGGGGACTGTGCCCACATCCTTGTTTCCGGAGAACCGCCTTCCGGAACCGATGCGTGCCTGCAGAAGCTGAAGGTTCCGTATCTTTGTTCGATTTCGGCGACAGTTCCGGAACTGTTCTTTCAAGACCGTTGGGCGAGGGCATGCATTCCACGGCGGGAATTCGGGGAGTATCGCCGCATACTCGCCCGTGCAAGGACGATTCTTGCCCATTCTCCTGCAGCCGCTTCTCTTCTCGCGGGCCATTTCGGTATTCCGAACACGGCTTTTGAAGTGAGTTGTATTCCTCTCATTGACGGTGTCAAGCAAGAAAGCCGCCCGGCATTCAGGCGCCAGGACGGACGCGGACCATTCATCTTGAGCTACGCGGGAGACTACTCCTCGTATTCGAACATCCATCGGCTCCTGCAAGCGATCGAGCGGATTAATATTCCAGCAGTCATCGTGGGGAGACGCTCGAATTCCGCATACTCGCTCAAGTGCAGAACACGTGCTCTCAGTATTTCCCACCTGCAGATCGTTGACGAGGATGATGAGAACGGGGAAACGTTGCAATCCGCGCTTTCCTCGTGTGAAGTTTTTGTCGATCCCACCGCACACGGGGTATGGAATGCCTTGGTCGCGAAAGCTCTACTGCAGGGGAAGAGGAGTGTCGTCAGCTCGAAGGCAAGACTCGAATCGTGGTTCGGACATTGTGCTGAATACTGTGAGCCCACTTCTCCCGAGCTTCTTCATCACGGAATCACAACCGCGCTCAATAAGGGGTCACTTCCGACGGATGTGATTTCCCGTCAGATGCATCATTCTCCGATGCAGACTCTCGAACACCTTGTTTCCACCTATACGCGGGTAACAAACCCCATCGGTCGCTGAATTCACTCGCTCCGTGCGATCAACCGGAGAATCCCGTCCCGGAACGGAAGATTGGATCTCCGGATAAGCTCAATATTGGCCTCAGAAAATGGCTTGAGCAGGAACACGCATGCCAGGTAACTTCCTCCTCCCAGAAGCACTGTCACCGGAAGCTTCACCGTGTTCGATACCTCCAAGAAATTCCTGACCATCAGGACCACGATCGCCATCCCAATCGTTGAGGCCGCAATCTTCCAAAGATAGGACCTGCTGTAGGTGGGAACGATGAGACGGAACAGCAGTGTACTTTCATAGATGGTTGCCAGAATCATAACGAAACCGGTTGCGGCGACCGCACCGAAAGCACCGAAACGCGGGATCAACAGAATATCGAGAACAAAATTTGCAACGCCGAACATCGAACGCGCAACGGTAATCGTTCTCTCCTTATCCGTCAGCACCAGAAATGTCGAGGCGATGCTGCTGAGCTTCCCGATAGACATCGAGACGAGAAATATCACCAGCATGGATGCCGCCGCGAGGTTCTGTGCCGTGTACAGCAGCTGCACGATGTCATTGCGAAGAATGATCCCGCCGACCGCAATCGGCACGATGAAGAGGTAGATGAGCTCAAACATTCCACCATAAATTTTCCGCAACATACCTGCGTTTCCCTGCGTGCGTGCCTCCACGATCAACGAAGCTACAAAACTTCCGGATACTGCCATGTCCATCACGCTCACGGCATACGTGGCAATGTTGAAGGCGATGAGATAGAACGCAACCTGTTTGAGATCGCCCACGAGAATTCCGATCAGCAACACATCCATCCCTTTTCCGAGGACGTATGTGAGAAGGGTCAGGACGTACAGCGTTCCGCTGTAGCGGAAAACTTCTCCACGGGCAACTTTGCTCGAGCCGGACGGAGGCGGGAGAAGTGATAATTCTCGCCGGTACTTGAGGAACAGGACAATCAGTCCGATACTATTGACTCCGATCAGCGTGCAGAGAACGCCGGTCAGACCGTAACCATTTTGAACCAGTATGAACGCAATGACAAGATAGGATGCCTGCATGACGATATCGAGCAGGGCGATGAAACGAAGATGGTAGAAGAGGTCAAGAAATGCGCGGAAAATGGTGTGAAACGAGACAACGGCAATGAGTGCGACAACAAGTCGAAGGTAGAAGCCGCTCAATGTTCCGTGAAAGAGATCTGCCGAAAGGAGGTCCGCTGTGAGAAGAAAAAGGATGCAGACGGGGATCAGAATCAGTGCCCGCACCCGGACGACGCGGCGGAGGAGGGAATGCAGTTTGCCGTAATCCTGCTCTGAGGCGAGCTGCGGGACAAACCTGCTGAGGACGCTTTCGAGTCCGAGAGAAACGACCAGCGCGATGATGGATTGAATGTTGATGAGGGAGCCATACATTCCGTACTGCTCGGTGCCGATGAGCCGAACAAGGAGGAGCGATTCGAAAAATTTCAGGATGTAGAGGGAGCTTTTCCCCAGGAAGTTCCAGGAAACAGCTGACATCAGTTTCTGGGGTGTTCCGATTCTCTGAGCCATTTCCGGTTATCTCCGCTTTCGCTCTGCAAGTGTGCGGTAAGCGTCGATGGTTCTCTCCACCATGATATCGAGCGTGAAGTCCTGCATCACTTTCTCCCTTGCCTGACGTCCCAGGAGGTGCCGTCGATCCCGATCGCGCAGAAGACGAATGACAGCGTCTGCAAGCGCGTGTTCGTTCGCGGGTGGAAAGAGAATGCCGTCGCGGTCGTGTGCGATGAGGGTCGGCGTACTCCCGATATTGCTGGATATGACCGGCTTCTCACATGCCATTGCTTCGAGCATCGTGAGGTCATAACCGTTTTGCTGGACTGTTGGATTCACGAAAATATCACAGAGCCGGAAATATTCCGGCAGGAAAGAAAATTCGACCGATCCCGTAAACGTTACGTGATCTGCAATGCCCAGTGCCCCGGCATGCCGCTCCAGGTACGGGCGGTGGTTGCCGTCACCGACGACAATCAGGTGACAATGCGGAACCGTTTCGAGAATTTCGGGCACTGCGTTAATCATATGCTGGATTCCCTTATCCCGAATCAGACGTGCCATGCACAGCACGATGCTGGATCCGGAGGGAATTCCGAGTCGGCTCCGAAGCAAATCCGGAGGATCTCCGGGGGAGAATCTCGATAGATCCATCCCGTTGAAGACCTTAAAGATCTTTTCATGAGGGAGACGATAAATCTCCTCGAGAAGAATCTGCTGTTCATTGCTTGTGGCAATGAACGCATCCGCAATTGGCAGGGTCCGTTTGTCCCAGAGATAAAATTTCTTGAGCACGATGCCGATGGCGGCAATATTCCTGGCGGATCTGACCGGGTTGGTTGAAAACCCGCGTTTCCACCGGGTCACGAGCTCGTCGAAATGGGTTCCGTGAAAAGAGATCAGTGTAGAAATGCCCTGAGGACGCCGGAGCATTCGGATGGCAGCATACCCTGCGGGTCCCTGGCTGTGCAGGATATCGAAATGTTCTCTCTGCGTGAGCTCGCGAACTGCATGTGTGCTCGCCTTCCACCAATTACGATCGAGTTGCGAAGGTCTTGTTCCGGTAAGAAAGAGGATGCGTACGCTTTCGTACGTTTCCTCGGTTTTCCCGTCAGGGTGAGCCGTCGTGAGAATTGTGACCGTATGACCGCGGCCGGAGAGCCCTCGTGCGAGCTCGTGCGTATGATCCTGGACACCTCCGCGGGAGTGGGAAGGCATCGACCGGGTGACCATACAGACATTCATCGGTGGAAGGCCTCCACGTTCACGATTTTGGTGTGAAGTGCAAACGCATAGTGGAGTAGTTCATGTGGCGTGAAAACGTACGAAATATTTCTCTTTCCACCAAATTCCTGCCCGGAGACCGCATCCGGCAGATGTGTTTCCGTTGTAATTCAGACGGATGCTTCTTATATTGATGATGAAATCCTTCTTGAATGACATTTCTTGTATGTTGCAGACGAGACGTTCGATACCTGTTCCTGCCTGTTGCCTGCTTTTCTGTATTTTGATTCTTACCGCCGGATGTGGCCATTCTCCCTTGTCACGTTATCCTGAATTTTCTTCGCTCAAATCCCAGAACAAGGCGGCGATGATCATGTCGGATGCGATCGTGATTCAGCAAGAAATGAAAGGGATCCAGAAAGTTGATCTCATTGAAAATGTCGGTTATGCGCGCCTCTGCATCAATGATCTCGCGGATGAACTCAAGTCGAAAGGATATACCATTGACCGGACGCTTGTATCGTCAATTGGTCTTATCTTGCCCCGCGGTGAGCCGTATCGCCTCATCCGGGCAGAAGGCGAGAGGGATCTCGATCCCGAAAAATTGTCGGTACAATCCCCGCCGTTTTACGTCAGCGATGTCCTGAGCCGTGATTCGACGGATCTTCAGACTCTCGAGCGGCTGTACTACCGGTTGCTCACGACGGAACGTCATTCGGGTGAACCGCCCATCCGGATTCCTGAAGCAAGGGAGGTAGGGATGAAAATCGGGGGCGGACTGGTTTTTATTGTCTTCGTCCGCGGATTTGAAGTCCCGGTGAATCTGCAAAAGCGTGAACGTCAGGGTGAAATGATTGCCATGCAACAGGCATCCGAGGTCACGGTTTCACTCTTCGTTCTGGATGCCTCAACAGGTGATGTTGTCTGGGACGATCGTGTTGTGAAAAATGGGGGAACAATTTACCGGGAGAAAATTCTGCAGCTTCTCGGGAAGTTGGTGGACAACCTTCCCTGAATGCAACTCACGTCGGTGTGTATGAAGGTTTTGCGAAGAAGACGTCGTGTGACGGGGATTCCCCTACATGCGAAGGGTAGCATGCGTACCGGGGAATCCCCTCACGGGTCAGGAACCGGTTAATCGTCGGATCCGGGAGAATTGTCCCTCCCTTTGTCTTGCGGCCCATCCCAAAATCTGTGCATGAACGACCCGATCCGACTGCGGAGTTGTTCCAACCGGTTTCTGAAGGCATTCCGTTGAAGCTCGTGCCGCCAAATTTTCTGTTGGTCCGGAGTGAGGATCGAATTTACGTCAAACCAAAAATCGGTTCGATTGGTTTTCAAATCTAATTCGAGCTTGCCGATTTCATTCTGAACGGCCTCGATTTTTTCTTTGCTGGGATTTTCGTCTCTGAAAAGGTCACGCAAATCGACCCGTTTTGACATGACCGAGGAGCGAATCGCAATATTCTTCTTTTCGAGCGCCGAGCTGAGGGATTCAAACTTCTTGCGCTGTTCATCGGTAAGTTTCAGGCGTCCGGCAATGCCGGGTACGCCGGGCCGGCCGCGCATTTCATGCTGCTGCCCACTCTTATGCTTCTCTGCCGGTTCCTTATCCTGACTCCATGCGATGGATGTCAGCAACATGAGCCAGATGAATACGATGTATTTCATGGTCTACTCCTGCGGTGTGTTGATGCTTCATATATTTGACAGAAAGCAGCCCCCGGAGGTTTAACACCCAGGGCGGGGTCTCCTGTCATCTGCCTCGGGAATAGAGGAATTTGCAGCGGCATCCGGTAAGGCCGTTATGTGCGCGTTTGTTGCGAATTTTTCGTATACTGACGGGAAACCGGGAGATTTTTCATGATACTACGAATACAACGAAAGGAGATATCAATGTCCCTGCGTCGAATCGTTCTTTTGATGCTCTTTGCGCTGGCAGGATTTGGTCTGCCGGGGAAATCCCAGGACAATTCCGACGATGAGAAATTGCCGCCTGGCTTTCGCGGAGAGTTTCTTGCCCAGCTGAAAGATGTTCAGGGAAAGGTGGTGTCGCTTGCAGATGCCTTTCCGGATGACGGCTATGCCTGGCGTCCGATGGAAGGAGTGCGTTCCACGCGTGAGGTACTCATGCACATCGCCGGGGCGAATTACCTCTTCCCCTCGATCGCCGGTGCGACGAAACCGGAGGGCCTTCCAAAGGATATGGAAAAAACAGTGACCGAAAGGGCCAAAGTCAGGGAAGAACTCATCAAGTCATTCGATTTTATCCGGGATGTCGTTTTACGCCTCCCGGATGCGGATCTCGACAAGCCGGCAAAGATGTTCGGCCAGGAAACAACAGTCCGGGGAGTCTATCTGACGGCAGGCCTTCATATGCATGAACATCTCGGCCAGCTGATCGCGTATGCCAGGATGAACCATATTGTTCCACCGTGGACGGCAGCAGAAGAAGCTGCACAAAAGAATAAAACCAAAAAAGAATAAGCGAAACATGGGGGAAGTGCATCCGGACAGAACTTCTTGCGCGCATGTACTGATTTGGTGCATTCTTCTCCTTCAGGCAGTTCTCTTCCCGCAATTGCTCGTCGCACAATTGGCGGGGAGCCGCTTTCCTGTTTCCATCGACGAACTCCGCATCGAGGTGCCTCTCTATAGTTCCCGGGAGATTGCGTTCACCAATAAGAACGCGGGTGTGCTCTATACAGAAACGAACGGCGAGAATCGCTCCGCCTGGGAAGGGTGGCGCATCATGTCCGCAGAGGTCATGGATGACTACGCGATTTCCATCGACGGGAAAAAACTGACCAAATCTGATGCGTATGCCTCAGTTGATCCCCTTCAGCTCGTTCGCTCGTATCGGAACGGCATCAAAGAAACGGTCACGCTCCTCGACAGCGTCGATGCGATCTCTGTGGAGGTGGACGGAATCCGTGGCTCGAACATTTCCATCGGTCCACTCCTGAGCGGTTCACTTTCTTCCCGTGATTATGAAATGACGTGGGATCATTCCATTCTTCTTATTGCCCGCAAGAACCATACTGAGCGAAAATCGTCAGAGGACTATCCGGTCTGGATCGGCGTGACGTTTGCGGAGGGCACTACCTTGGTCGATTGGCATTCGGATACCATCGGAACAGACTTCCTCCCAGCATCCGTTCGGAAGGAGCCGGCTGAAGCGCACGCGGAGATGATTTTTGTTGCCGGGGATACCAAGGCATCGACCATCGAACTCGCAGCCCGTGTATCGAAAAACGCTCCCATGATGATATCTCAACGAAAGGCCCGCCTCCTCGACCTGTTGAATGGATCGTATGCCCGGACCGACAACCCCCGTTTTGACAAAGCACTGCAGTGGGCGAAGATTTCGCTGGACGCATTGATCATGCACCAGGTGAAGAAAGGCATATTCGCAGGGCTTCCATGGTTCGATGATTATTGGGGAAGGGATTCGTTCATTTCATTGCCGGGGGCAACGCTGGTGACCGGTAATTTTACCGATGCGAAGGAGATCCTCAGGTCATTTGCCGGCTGGCAGGATACAATACCTACCAATTCGACATACGGTCGTATCCCGAATCTCGTGACGACGACCTCTATTGCCTACAACACCGCCGATGGGACTCCCCGGTTCATCCGGGCATTGTACGATTATTTCTGCTACTCACGTGATACTGCCTTCGTCGCGGAAACGTGGAGTGTTGTTGCCCGATCCATCGAAGGAACTCTCCGGTACCACTGCGACTCTCTTGGATTTCTGAGCCATGGTGATGCGGAAACATGGATGGATGCGGTCGGTCCCGAAGGTCCGTGGAGCCCTCGCGGGAACAGAGCGAACGATATCCAGCAACTCTGGTATGATCAGCTCACGGATGCGAGCCGCCTTGCGGAAATCGTCGGCAAGTCCGATGACCGGCATCGATGGGAAGATCTGGCATCACGCGTCGCAATAAATTTCAGGAAGTATTTTGTCGATTCCGCCCGTCACCTCGTGTATGACCACTTGAGAAGCAGCGGAGCCCCGGATCTGCAGATTCGGC
Organism: Bacteroidota bacterium; assembly: GCA_035518715.1. Classification (GTDB taxonomy): domain Bacteria; phylum Bacteroidota; class Ignavibacteria; order UBA10030; family SZUA-254; genus DATIXJ01. Next base: position 32,232 of record DATIXJ010000097.1, read on the forward strand.
CAAATGAGTTTTTCGTTTTTCCACTCCTGCAGCGTTCCGTGTCGGAAGCGCTTGTCGATTCCATCTTCACCGATGCGACCGAGAAGCTCGTTTTTCCGTACGGTGTTTCTTCACTCTGGCAGGGCGATGAGAATTTCCATCCCTACCATCACTATGCTCCGTACTATGTGCAGGATGCCGCATACCACAATGGCGTCGTCTGGACGTGGCTCGCCGGCCCCTGGATCACGCTCTGTGCTGGCGAGTGCGATATGCCGGATCTTGCCTTTCGCGTGACCAACAATATGGTTCACCAGATGCTCGACCGCGGAGCGATCGGGACCCTTTCGGAGTTACTCGATGCAGCTCCTCGACCACGGGAACGTGAACCCCTTTTGTCCGGGACCTTTTCGCAGGCCTGGAGCTTAGCCGAGTTTGTCCGAAATTTCTATCAGGACTATCTGGGAATTTCTGTAAGCGATTCGGGATATGGTTTGAAAGTTGATCCATCGTTTCCATCCGACATCACGAATGCAGTCTTCGATGTCATTCTCGGGGGAGACCGGATAGGAATGAAATATGTGCGGACTCCGACCGCCGATTATCTGACGTTTGCACCACAGAAACTCTCCCGCGAACTTCCGGTCGATATTTGGTGGAGAGTTTCCTCAGGGAATACTGTTCGCTTTCACGTCAATCTTCAACCCTATCACTCGATGAGGTACCGGATAAAGGAGCAGCGTGTTGTTGAAATCCAGGGACAGGAGGAACAGGAAGTGGCGTGGGTGGAAGCGCATCCGGTTACGATCCATCCGGACAGAAGCATCAAACTCGCAACTTCGTACCTTCGCGCCGGTCTGAAGGCGATGGTTGGTCCATCATATCCCATCCTGACGAACCGGGAGATTAAGAGTATCAATCCAAAGGCGGCCGTTGTTTACGACGTGGCAGACTCTGTCGGCGATGATCACGGCCCGGGGTCATACCGCTATCCACTGACGAGCTCTCTTGTGCCCGGGAGTCTCGATATCACCCACTTCACCGTCCGCGCGGATAAACAGTTCGCCTACTTCACACTCGACTTCCGCAGTCTCTCGAATCCCGGATGGCACCCTGAATACGGCTTTCAGCTCACCTATTGCGCTATCGCAATCGATAAGGATGGCAGGAAAGGATCGGGACAAACCAGCATCGGAATGAATTCCCGGTACTCGCTCGATCCGAGCTATGCAGCTGAGAATATCATTTACGTCGGAGGCGGGTTTCGTGTCGTCGACCAGCGCGGAAAAACCCTTGCGGAATATCTTCCGGTTGCGGGAGATGAGAAAAATCCTCTTGGGAATACGCCGCGAAAAGAGATCCAGTTTGCCGTGCCCGCGAGTATCGTCGGATCGCCCGATCCCTCATGGCGCTATACCGTTCTCGTCGGCTGCCAGGACGACCATGGAGGGGCAGGCATCGGCGAATTTCGCTCGGTGGAATCTGAGGCACGAGAGTGGGCAGGGGGCGGGAAGAGGGATTCCTCCGCTTCGAATGTGTATGATGTCATTTTGCCGAAAAAGACACACCGATAAGACCACCACGTTTCTCTCCTGAAAGGTCCTGCGATGGCAATTCCAATCTACCATGTCGATGCATTTGTGACGGAGAAGCCGTTCAGCGGCAACCCGGCCGGTGTCTGTATTCTCGAGCGGCCTGCGAATGAGGATTGGATGAAAGGAATCGCCCGTGAAATGAATTTATCAGAAACCGCGTTTCTGGATCGCCGGAGCGATGGATTCAATCTCCGGTGGTTTACCCCGACGGTCGAAGTCGCCCTCTGCGGTCACGCTACGCTGGGGAGTGCGCACGTCCTGTGGGAGAGGAAATATCTCGGACCCGATGATCGGGGAATATTCCATACGAAGAGCGGCGTACTCACAGCCGTCAAACAGGAAAACCGTATCACACTCGACTTTCCTGCAAAGGACGCGGAACCCATACAGCCTCCCTCCAGTCTGCTGACAGCTCTCGGCGTAACGGCACTTTACACCGGCAAGAATCAGTTCGACTATCTTGTAGAGGTTGGATCTGATTCAGAGGTGCTGCAAGCATCTCCGAATTTTTCACTCCTCCGGTCACTGTCCGTGAGGGGAGTAATCGTGACCGCTCGTTCGAGCACGCCGGGTTATGATTTTATTTCGAGATTCTTTGCCCCCGGCTCGGGGATCGATGAGGATCCTGTGACCGGATCGGCCCATTGCGCGCTCGGACCCTACTGGCAGAAAAAGCTCAAGAAGGATACGTTCGTGGCGTATCAGGCATCCGCCCGGGGAGGAATCCTCAGCGTTCGGGTGAATGGCGACAGGGTCAGTCTCGCGGGCAGGGCGGTGACGGTCATGCAGGGTGAAGTGTTGTAGGCGCAACTGAAATTCTTCCGAGCATCTTTCCTAAAACCCAGCAAATCAAAGAGACGACCAACCCGGGATACATCGGTTCAATCCCGAGCGGATAAGAATCTCCCGAAGAACCGACATACCGTGCAAGGAACCAGAAGAGGGAAGTCAGCCATCCGAGAAGCATCGCAAGGAAAGCGTATCCCGTGGCGATGCGAAGCCGCGGAAAGTAGCTCGCAACGAGCGGGATCAGCAGGCCCGGGATCGTTACCGTTCCGATCGCGTACCAGAGATTGACAACGCTCGGGATGCTCCAGGCAAGGAGAACCGACAGCAGAAATGAAACAATCAACCCTATGCGCGTAAGCATCGTGGACGGCGCATCGAGCTCAACGGCTTCGATGCTGGTTGCGGCAAGCCGCCATCGCATGACGATGTCTCTCCCGAGTGTTTGTGCGGAAACAAACGAGAGGGAGTTGAGCGTCGACATGATTGCTGCAAGCATACTGACGTAGAACATCCCCTTTGCTACGGGAGGGAGTATCATTTCTGCAAGAAGAGGATACGACATCATCGGTTGTTCGAGCCCGGGGAGAGCAGCACGGGCATATAATCCTGCGGTTGTTGTCAGAGCATCGAAGATGAACCAGAACAGTATGGAAATGAAAATTCCTCTTCTCGCAACATTACCGTCCTTTGCAGCATAACAACGCTGGTGAAACGATGGATCGACGATTGTCCAGAGAGCAATAAAGAACCATGCGAGGATATACTGGATGGAGTTTCCTCCCGCCCACGTCAGATGCACGGCCGGAAGATGCGTGCGCAGAAATTCCATTCCGCCGAATCTGGAAATACAAAAGGGCAGAATGATTCCAAATCCTGAAAACATCATCACGAATTCAAGGACATTGGTGCGGACATCGGAGCGGAATCCGCCGAAATACAGATACGAGACAGCCGTCAGTGCAGTGACGACGAGCGCAACCATCATACTCCAGCCGAAGATCATTTGGAGCAGAATGCTGAGCATCAGCACATAGGGAGCGGGGGAGACCAAAATGTACGTAAGAATTGCTCCCAGAAGCGCCGTCTTGCGGTCGTACGATCCTGCCAGCTTGTCCGGGATCGTATAATAATTCGTCGCACGGACCTTCTTCGCAAGGAATCCTG
>DATIXJ010000098.1:0-52887 GCA_035518715.1 Bacteroidota bacterium
GTTTCTTTTTGATGCGCCGGCGTTCAAGAATGTGATTGTGAATGAGCTCATTCTTGATGGAGACGGACAGAAGATGTCGAAGTCGAAGGGGAATGCGGTCGACCCGTTCGACATCCTTGACCGGTTCGGTGCTGATACGACCCGTTGGTACCTTGTGGCCACCAGCCCTCCCTGGCGCTCTACGCTCTTTAATGAGGCCGGACTCGTGGAAGTCCAGAGGAAATTCCTTGGCACACTTCTCAATACCTATGCATTTTTCTGCCTCTATGCCAACATCGACAGATTTGAATACCGGGAAACGACCGTTCCAGTTGAGGAACGGCAGGAGATCGACCGGTGGATTCTCTCGGCTTTGAATTCCCTAGTGAAGCTGTATGAAGAGGCGATGGATGAATATGACGTCACGAAAGCAGCACGCGCTGTAAGCGACTTCACGATTGATCAGCTTTCAAACTGGTACGTTCGGAGAAACCGCCGCCGGTTCTGGAAGAATGAAATGGGCAAAGACAAGCTTGCGGCATATCAGACGCTGTTCGAATGCCTGGTGACCATCACCAAGCTCATGGCACCATTTGCGCCGTTCATGGCGGATGAGCTGTACCGGAATCTGTCCGTTCCCACGGGACGCGAAAAAAGTCCGTCTGTTCATCTGGCGATGATCCCCGATATCGATACCAGGGCTATCGACCGTGAGCTGGAGTCGAGAATGGAAAAGGCGGAACGGATCGTCACCCTCGTCCGGGCGATGCGAAACAAATCGAATCTGAAAGTGCGTCAGCCGCTCTCGAAAGTCATCGTACCAGTGTCCAGCCCGAAGGACCGTGCTGCCATTGCGAGTATGCGGGATGTTATTCTCGACGAGATCAATGTCAAGGACATGGAGTTTGTGCAGGACGATTCGGGGATCGTTCACAAATCGATCAAACCGAACTTCAAGATTCTCGGACCGAAGTATGGGAAAAACGTCCAGCCAATCGCAGCAGCGATCCGGAAATTCGGATCCCCGGAAATTAACGTGCTGGAGAAGGAAGGAAAGATCACCGTTTCCCTGAACGGGGAGAACATTGATGTCCTTCGTGAGGATGCGGACATTCTGCATGAGGATATCAAGGGCTGGGTAGTGGAATCAGACGGAACGATGACCGTTGCTCTGGATACCGAGCTTACTCCGGCGCTTGTAAACGAAGGTCTGGCAAGGGAATTTGTGAACCGTGTGCAGAATATGAGAAAGGACGCCGGGTTCGACGTTACGGACCGGATCAAACTGCACTATACTTCCGATAAAAAGCTCTCTGCGGCACTTGAGGCACAGAGCGAATATGTCAGGAATGAGACTCTGGCAACCGAATTCCGGGAAGGAAGCGGCGGGCAGGGATTTTCGGCGGATTGGGAAATCAACGGCGAACACTGCTCCATTACCATTCAACGTCTTTCGGGAAACGGAGTCTAAGAGACATCGGATATCACCAGGTTTGAATCATTTATCTCAAAGGAAAAAATCCATGGCAAAATCAAGAAAATCATCGGCAGCAGCAGAAAAAGCGATCAAGCTCCTCAAGGAGAAGTCGAAGAAGAGGAAGCTCGCTGCTCCACGACCGAAGCAACCGGTGAAACCGAAAGTCGTCCGGATGGTTAAACCGGAAGCGCCGAAACCTGCCATGAAAAAGCAGCAGTACGGTAAGCAGGACCTCGACCGCTTCAAGGAGATCATCCTGGAAAAGAAGAAGGAGATTCTCGAAGAACTCGAAACCCTGCGGGATACCATGATGGATACCACCACCGGAGAGTATGCGAGCGAAAATTCCATGTACTCCACGCACATGGAGCAGGGAACTGATGCTATGGAACGGGAGAAAACATTCCTCTTTGCGTCGAGAGAAGGAAAATTTCTCAATTACCTAGAGGATGCACTCCAGAGAATTGAGAAAGGGGAATACGGCCGATGTGAGACGTGTGGCAAGCTGATCGAGAAGGAACGACTTGAGGCAGTTCCTCACGCCCGGCAGTGCCTGGATTGTAAGCTCCGGTCGCAGAAGTAATTTTTTCGGATTGAGAATGAAGATACTCAATGTGAGCTTGTTCGTTGTTCTGAGTGACCAGATCACGAAGCTGATGGTAAAAGGGATCGACATTCCCACGCTGGGCATACATTTGCAGGGGCTGCGTCTGGGGAGTACCCGCCCGATCTTCGGGAACTTCCTCCGCATCACCTACATCGAGAATCCCGGTATGGCGTTCGGTATCGATTTCGGTGGGAAGATGTTCTTCTCCGTCTTTTCGATCATCGCGAGTCTGGGGATACTCCTGTATCTGTACAAGGCAAGAAATGAAAACCTCCTCTTTCGCATCGCTCTCGCCCTCATACTCGGCGGAGCCGTCGGAAATCTCATCGATCGGGTATTTTACGGCGTGCTGTTCAATGATGGGGGATTGTTTTACGGCAAGGTCGTGGATTTCATCGACGCTGATTTTTTTGATGTAAACCTGTTCGGCTATCACATGACGCGATGGCCGGTATTCAATATTGCCGACGCGTCCGTGACCTGCGGTGTTTTGCTCATGCTCTTTTCACATCGCCGCTCCGCTCACGAGCCGGCAACGATCGGCGTCGACGGCGCGCTTCCCTCGACGGTTATCGGCGGCTCACCAATTCCCGCAGATCCTCCCCCCACATCGGGTTCGCAGCCCCCGCAATCGTAATGCCGGTCGAAAGTCGTCGCATTGAACTTCACGTACCTCCCGGTCAGGCACGTGAACGTCTCGACCAGTATCTTGTCCATCATGTCGAAAACGCGACCCGTACGAAAGTCCAGAAGGCCATTGATGCCGGCCTGGTTCTCGTCAACGGAAAAACGGCGAAGCGGAGCTACCCTGTCTGCGGCGGCGAAGAAATTCAGATTACGATTCCCAAACCTCCCCCTCCCGATATCGTTCCGGAGAATATTCCCCTGGAGGTTCTCTTCGAGGATGAATCGCTGTTGGTCGTGAACAAACCGGCCGGCATGGTTACTCATCCGGCCTACGGACATTACACCGGAACACTGGTCAACGCACTCCTCTATCACTGCCGCGAACACCTTTCAACGCTCAACGATGTCACACGGCCCGGCATCGTTCACCGGCTGGATAAGGATACTTCCGGGCTCATGGTCGTTGCAAAGAATGATCATGTGCACGCTCTTCTTGCCCGTCAGTTCTCCGGGCGAACGATCGAACGGGAATATTGGGCGATTGTCTGGGGAAGGTTTGAACAGAGTGATTCCGGCCTCATCGAGGCGGCGCTGGGAAGAAGCACTTCAGACCGAAAGAAGATCGCGGTATCGAAAACAGGGAAAGCGGCTCTCACCGAGTATACTGTTCTGGAAGGATTCGAGTATCTTTCGCTCGTCAAGCTTCATCTCAGAACCGGCCGAACGCACCAGATCCGGGTTCACCTTCACCACATCGGTCATCCCGTATTCGGTGATCCGGTCTATGGTGGCAGAAGGATTGCCTGGGGGGGAACCGAAAAAAGGAAGAAAGAAGAAGTCCAGCACTATCTCACACTTATCGACCGCCAGGCACTTCACGCAAAAACCATCGGCTTCATCCATCCTCTGACACGAGAGACGATGCGATTTGATTCATCTCTCCCGGCCGATATGACCTCCCTCCTGAAGCTTCTTCGAACGTAACTGCCGGTTCAGCGGTTCCGGATCCACCTCGAGCTTGTGAATACCGTACGCGGCAAGGCATACGCTTCATCCAGATCCCACCGTACCGGCCAAACCAGTGTGTCAAACTCAACGCCCACAGACTCCCGAATGCTGTCCTTTCCCGTCACATCAAAGCTCAGCGGAATTGTGAGTTCTGAGTCAGGGAACGCGTACCATTCCAGCGTTGCAAGCGATCGATCGACAGTGTACGCTGCGGATGTGGTAAGTCCACGCAGTGGAGTCCGGCCGCCATACAACGAGAGGGTGATTCTGAACGGTCGTATTCTCGTATGCACAAAGACTTCGAGATCATGGTGAACCGATCCGCCCGTTTCCGTCTGATGGTCAGTGTCGTGAACTATCGCCCAGCCGGTATCGAGCGGAATTTGTCCGCCGATGACGGCTGACGTCGTGTGTGCAGTGATGGTCGTATCCTTCTCATCGTACCGCACGCGAAGCCCGGTGAGATACTCGCTGCTCCGCACTTCGAGGGACGATCTTCCCGCGTCCGCATCATATCGCTCCGCGATTCTCAGGTCTTTGTACCACAGCGCGTTGTAGGTGGGAATCGTGATGAGATATCCGGTCGAGATGACGAAGAGGATGCCGACGACGACGAGAAACTGCAGAGATCGGATTTTCCTGCGGAAGACTTCATACATGCCGGAATCATCAAGAACGGCGAGTGCGCCAAACAGGAACGGGAGAAGGAAGAGCGTCAGCAGGATAATGACGGCGGAGTTGAAAAATATCCATGTCCCGAAATTGTCCGGCAGTTGGGTGCCGAACGCACGGAAGAACAACGACCGCCATTCGGAGAAGATCAGCCGGAACATCCACCAAGGCGAAAGTGCCAGAAAAATACCGCGGACGATAAGGTTCCGGATCAGGATCGCAAGACTGAGGAAAAGCAGTGCAACTCCCGGTTCCATCAGAAGTTTGATGTTTATCAGGCCGAGCAGCGCCGTGATGACAATAAGGATGATGAACACGCGTTTGAACTGAACATACGGACACGCAGAAACACGGAACTGGTCTGACAATCTCGCTGAAATCCATAACCCTATAGCCGCGGCGGCGGCGCCGTAGACAATAAACTCGTCGATTGCGGAAACCCAGGGATGCCGCAATCCGCGGAGAATCCCGATGAGGTCGCCGGAAAACCAGCCGCAGCAGACAATGATGAGAGTGAAGAAAATTGTCTTGATCGTTGTCCAGCGAACTCTTCCGGGATCGCCGGCGGGGAGACGGCGTCGGCGAACCACCAGGAGGGCAGTGACGGAGAGGACAACACCCACACTGATAAACAACCAGATTCCCCAGAACGGGACTACGATCGGGATGCCTCCGAGGAGATAGAGCCAGTAGTGTTCGATTTGCCGGGGCGGAACATTGCCGTCGAAACGCCGGACGAGGTGCTCAACGACGGATCCTGTGCGACGAAGACCGTCCGGGAGGAAATTTTCAAAATTATCACGAGGAGTATGGATCGGCCTGTCGACATCACTGGAAAAGTCGATTGCGGGTATTCCAACATGGAGGAATGATTCATGATCCGATCCGGCACCTGCGGGGAGCGCATAGTTCACAGAGAAGGCATGCGTCGGGAATCGGGGAGTGTCAAACCCGAGATCGCGGAACTCTTCCAGCGTTGCCGTGACGAGCCACGCTGGAGCATCCGCGCCGTGTGTACTCGGATCGATGTCGAGAACCGGCGTTCCGTTTGCCATATCGATCTGGAACATCAGATCAACGCTGTCGATTTCCGGGAAACGAGAGACGAAATATTCCGAGCCGCGCAATCCTCGTTCCTCCCCGCCGAAGCAGCAGAAGACAAGCGTGTTCTTCGGATGGGATCCTCCGAAGACATGAGCAAGCTCGATTACGCTCGCGGCGCCGGAGCCGTCGTCGTCGGTTCCGGGAACTTCGGGGCCCTCGGAATCGATGTGTCCGCCGATGACGATCATCCTGGGCGAAGATCCCTTCAGGATACCGACGGCAATGCCGCTCGATGTGTTGGTTCCCTCCGTCCTAGCCATGTGCATCACATATGCTGTATCGCAATGGGCGAGCTGGAATTCCCGGACGGCATACGCCAGCGCCTGTTGTTCTGCCGGCGATCCCATCGGTCGGGGACCGATATCCACGGATAGATGGTGATCGATGGAGAGCGCCTGTTCCTGGGAGAACTGACTCTGGGCTCCTCCGGAAGCGTGCAGCAGAACGAACAAGACGAGAACTGAGAGGAGTTTTCTCATGGGAGATACTTGCTATAGAAATCGCGAAGGCGTTGTTTATAGGATGCACCCGCGATATCCCAGATGTTCGAGTGGGAGGCGCCTTCCACTGCAAAGAGCTCTTTCGGGGGATGTGCGTGCTCGTAGAGGAGAAGGGAATACTGAAAATTGATCAGGTTGTCGTTCGTGCCGTACACAAAGAGGAGGGGGAGGTGAATTTTCTTCACGGCCTCGAGAGGTGAAACGTCGCTTGCTTTGAACTTTGCCGTCAACTCGGATCGGACGATAACCATGTTCCGCAGGTAGTGAAATGAAAGTTTGATCATCCTGCGCTGGTAATCGTCGAAGATCGTCCGGAGCGTGGCGAAGGAATTCTCCGCCACGACGGCGGCAATACGTTTGTCGATCGAGGCCGCCTGGAGCCCGATTGCCGCTCCCATGGAGGTTCCGAAAATGCCGATTTTCCCGGCGGGAATATCTGTCCGGGACAGAAGATAATCGACGGCGCGCACGACGTCGTGCTTTTCATAAAATCCGTACGTGCAATACTCACCACCGCTGTTCCCGTGACGTCGCGAATCGTAGAGGAGAACGTTATATCCCTCTGCGTGCATGAACTCCGCAAACTGCAGTCCGTCGATCTTGCAGTCTGCAACCCCGTGCAGATAGATGATGGTGCCGCGCATCTTGCCTCGTGCGCGGATGAGCCAGCTCTCGAGCTTCAAACCGTCACCGGTACTTATAGTGAATTCTTCATAGGGAAGATTGAGTTCCTTCGGCGAGACCGGCTTTCCAAGAGCCCGATAGAATTCTTCCGTCCTGCGCCTCGGCTCAAGGAGAAGTCTCGGCCCGATGACCAGCATGATGATGGTCGCCGCAACAATGAAAAGGAACAAAATGAGGATGAGCCCGAAAAAAAGGGTCATCAGGCGGCCGGAATGACGTGGAAAAGATGTCTGTTGCTCATGGCAAGTCCAATATAGGAAGAGACGTTCTCTGATGCAATTGAACGTGTGACGGAATCCTTCCAAGTCTTTCATGTTCTTTGTATATTGGGCATCATGATTCCGTATCCGCCGCGCATTGCGCTCGTTCATGACTGGCTCGTCGGCATGCGGGGAGGCGAGCGCGTCCTCGAAGTTCTCTGCGAGCTCTTTCCGGGTGCGGATCTCTTCACCCTCGTGCACGCACGGGGATCGGTGTCCCCGATCATCGAAAAGAGGATGATCCGGACTTCTTTTATTCAGCGGCTGCCGATGGGTCGTTCGCGCTACCAGTATTATCTCCCTCTCTTCCCACTCGCCGCTCGATCTCTTGACGTTCGAAAATATGATCTTGTCATTTCCAGCAGCTCGTCCGCCGCAAAAGCTGTCGAGGTTGGGCAAGAGGCACTGCACATCTGCTACTGCCATACCCCGATGCGATATCTTTGGGATCAATATGATCAGTACTTTGGGAAGGGCCGCTCGTCGCCGGCAGTCCGTACGGTGATGCGGCTTGTCAGAGGGTATCTGCGCCGCTGGGATGTGAGTTCATCCGGGCGTGTCCACCATTTCATTGCAAACTCCCGGTTTATCCAGGAACGGATCAGGCGAATCTACGGGCGCGAATCGGAGATCATCTACCCGCCCGTCGATGTGGATCGCTTTACGGTTTCCCGGAACGATGACGGTTATTTTCTCATCGTATCCGCATTGGTCCCGTACAAGAGAATCGACCTCGCTGTCAGGGCATTCAATGCACGCCGCGAACGACTCCTGATCATCGGCTCGGGAGGGGAACAGCACAGACTGAAAGCCATGGCTGGACCCACCATCGAGTTTCTTGGCCCACTCAGCGACGATCTCGTGCGCCATCATTACGAGCGATGCAGGGGTGTTGTCTTCCCGGGAGAAGAGGATTTTGGAATTGTCCCGGTAGAAGCAATGGCATGCGGAAAGCCGGTGATCGCGTACGGGCGCGGAGGAGTACGGGAGACAGTCGTCGATCCCGCAACCGGCACATTTTTTGAGGAACAATCGAGCAGTTCACTTGAGCGAGCCATCGGAAGGTTTCATACGATCACCTTCGATGCGGGGAGAATTCGTGCGCATGTTGAACAATTCAGGAAAGAGGTCTTCCGCTCCGGGATCAGCAGCTCAATCCGGACTAAATGGGAATCCCATGTCGCAAGCGGGCGCAAACATCCTTGATTTTCCGTGATGAAATCTCTACTTTCTAACGTCCAGAAACCACGAGGAAAGCACTTGTTACGATTCCCATTCCGTGTTGCGCTCAAATGGCATCTCGTTCCTCTCGCTTTCTTCCTCTCCTTTTCTCCGGCAGGTGCTCAACAGCCACAGATCATTCGCCCTTCCGTGGTCCTCGGCAAGGCGCAGGGGATTCGACCGTTCACCGTTTCGGATTCGAGCCGCCCGAAAGTGGGGCTTGTGCTCAGCGGAGGCGGCGGACGCGGTCTTGCCCAGATCGGTGTGCTGCGGGCGCTGGAGCGGCATCATATCCCCATCGACTTCATTGTCGGCAATAGTCTTGGAAGCGTCGTCGGAGGGCTCTACGCCTCCGGTTATACAACTACACAACTTGAATCGATTGCTGTACACACCGACTGGTCAGAGCTTCTTTCGTTTTCGGAAGAAACGAAGAGATCTGATCTCCTCGTGGAACAGAAGCAGGCTCAGGCGCAGGGGTATCTCCTTATCCGGTTCGACGGCCTGGCTCCGATCATTCCATCGGCGATCTCCGGCGGCCAGCGGTTATCGAACTACTTTTCCTATCTCACACTGCAGGCGTTGTATCATCCCAGTCCCACGTTCGACGATCTCAAAATCCCGTTTCGCGCAACTGCGACCGATCTGAACTCGGGGAGACGGATCATTCTGAGCCGCGGCTCGCTCGCAGAAGCTATGCGTGCAAGCGTTACTGTCCCGCTCCTCTTCTCGCCCCTCGAAAGGGACTCCATGTCGATGGTCGACGGGGGCTTGAAATCCAATATCCCCGCAGATGTTGCCCGTCTTGCCGGATGCGATGTGGTGATAGCCGTGAATTCCACAAGCTCGCTCCGGAAGCCCGACCAGATGACGGCTCCCTGGGAAATTGCCGATCAGATCATGACCATCATGATGGAGGAATCAAACCGCCGCGAGTTGAAAATGGCGGATGTGGTTATCACTCCCGGGGATACGGACCGAATCGTCTCGGACTTTTCCGGCATCGATTCCCTCATCGCCTCGGGCGAACGGGCGGGTGAGGAAAGTATCCCCAAAATCCTCGGCGTTCTCCATTCCCACGAAGCTGAACATGCCGCCCCGGATTCCGCGAGATATGATCACGCCATCATCCGGTTTGATGGAGATACGCTCACTCCATCGCTCCGGGAAAGGGTACTCTCCGAAGCCGAAGGGGGAAACCTCACCGAAGGCACCCTCCGGATGGCACTCAATGCGATCATGGAATCCGGATTGTATACGGATGCGTATGCTGAAGTCTCGCCGAACGGCAGCGGTTCCCTCATACATCTTCACGTGAAGGAAAATGCCCCTCTGCAGAAATGTGAGTTTTCGGGGAACCACCGCATTCCCGACGAATCAATCTCCAATAAATTCCGTCCGCTCGAAGGCAGACCCATCGATCCTGCCGAGGTCCAATCTGCCTTTGAGAAGATTCTGGATAGTTATCGGAATGAGGGGCTTTCGCTTGCACGCGTCGAATCACTGCAGGTCGACCGGACCGCGGGAGTAGTGAAATTCAAACTTAATGAGGGGAGAATCAAACAAATCCGGTATGATGGAAACGAAAAAACCCGGGACTATATCATCCGACGCGAATTCCCTCTCGATGAAGGCGATATTTTCAACATTGATGACGCGTCACAGGGAATCGTCAATATCCGGAGTACCGGACTTTTCGATTATGTCCTTCTTGATGTGCGGTATGAGAATGATCAGCCAATCCTCATCCTGAAGGTGAAGGAAAAAAGCTCCGAACTCCTCCGCCTGGGATTTCATTCGGACGATGAGCGGGGCGTGGTTACGATGATCTCGCTGGGAGATGCCAACTTCCGGGGAGCATGGGAGGATCTCGAACTTTCGCTTCTTTACGGGTATAAAGATAGAAATGCCAAGCTCGGTTACACGATTAACCGTATCTTCAATACCTATCTTTCGTTCGGATTGAGCGGTTATTATTTATCCCGTGATATCACCACGTATGTGGATGATCCCACACTGACGACGGATCACTGGGACCGGCTGGAAAACGGAAGATACCGTCAGGTTAAATATGGGGGAGGCCTCGTATTCGGGAGCAGTATCGAACGCTTCGGGAATCTCGAAGGTGAAATGCGATGGGAGAATCATCAGATCCAGGGGCTGTCCGGTTTGGGATACACGCCGGAACAGTACCGATTCGCATCGGTGAAGCTGGAGAGCAATTTCGACACGGAAGACAAGTTCCTGTTCCCGACCGAGGGAATGTCTCTTTCGATAAGCTATGAATCGGCGTTGAAGAGTCTGGGGAGCGAGGTGAGTTTTGGAAAATTTGGCTTCACGTATGAATCGTATCATACATTCCTGCCCAGAAACACGATTCGTCCGAAAATCACATTTGGTTTTGCAGATCAGACGCTCCCCGTTGCCGAACAATACAGTTTGGGGGGCATCAACTCCTTTTTCGGTCTTCGCCAGGACGACAGCCGGGGGAGACAGATATTCCTGGTGAATATGGAATATCGGTACTGGCTCCCGTTCAAGTTGATTTTTGAAACATACCTGAAAGCGCGGTACGATCTCGGAACAATTTCGCTGGTTCCGCAGGAACTCAAGTTCAGCAACTTCAGGCACGGTATTGGTTTCGAACTCGATCTCGATTCTCCGCTCGGCCAGCTGGGAATCGGCATGGGCAAGAGCTTCTACTTCCGGAACGACCTCCCCAATTCACCGGTTACCGTAGGGCCACTTCTCCTCTATTTCTCCCTCGGTCCCCCAATTTAATCCCTGGGATTTCCCACCGATCGGTCGCTTTTAATCCGGACCCCAAAATTCCGTTCAGTTTTGGGGTGTGGATAACTTTCCCGGTAGTGCTCAAAACAGTCCATTTTTGGCATCTTTGATGTTGATGACTTTGTGGACAAAAGGTTTCGCGCTTGAAAAGTAAGGGATTAAATATGTCCTTTCAAGGACTTCTCAAAAAAAAACTTGCATCTTATTGTAATTTTGATTATGCTCACTGCAGTCTTTCTGCAAGGTTTTCCTGGCGTTCAAATTCAAATCATTTTCTCAACGTGAATAGGAATTTTATGGATTCCTCTAACAAGTACGTCGAAATTCTGGAAGGCATCTCCGGCGGCTTCTTTGCGTTGGACGCTGAATATCGATTTACGTACTGGAATCGGGCTGCAGAAGAGGGAACGGGATTGAAGCGGGAGCAGGTTCTTGGGAAAAATGTCTTCGAAATTTTCCCGAATGCGAAGGATGCAGAACTCGGCGAGAAGTACCGGAATGCAATGGAGAAGAAGGTTTTTCAGAGTATCGAAACCTCTTACCGTGATGAACGATTTGAAGCATGGTACGATATCCGGATCTATCCCACAGATAGCGGTATATCGGTATTCTTCCAGGACATCACGGAACACAAACGTCAGCAGCGGCAAAAAGAAATGCTGATGGAAGTCTCACATGTCATTAATATTGCACCGCACCTTGACGATCTCTGCCTGAATGCGGGCGAGCGAATAGCAGAGTTTATGGAGATTCCATCCAAATTCGTCTGCATCTACCGTTATGACCAGCGGACGGCGCTCCTCCATCTGATGGCACCGTCTCTTGTCGATGTGCGCGTCGATCCGGAAGTGGAACATCAGATCGTTGACGAGAAAACACTCACCATTGCAGTTAAAACGGTGATGGAACGACAGGTCGTTGTCACCGACGAACTGTCGAGGAGCTCAATCGCGGCATATTTCCTCAACGAAACGGATTCCCTTCATTTGAAGACGTTGATTTCGATCCCTCTGATGGTCCAGAACGAGGTCCAAGGAGTGCTGGAAGTACTCTCACCGAAGGTGGAAGCTGCAGTAGCGGAGGATCTGAAGATGCTCTCCATTATTGCCAACGAGCTTGCCATCGGTATGAGCCGCAAGCGGTTAATGGACGAGGTGACGATCAAGAATATTGAGCTCGAAAATGAGAAAAAGCGCACGGATGATGCAAACGAAACGCTGAAGCGGTTCCTTGCGACATTCAGCCACGAGCTTCGTGCTCCGCTCAACGCCATCGTGGGATTCTCCGAAATCCTGACGTCCGACCTCAAGACGCTCCCGCCCGAAAAAGTCAATGATTTCATGAAGAATATCAATGAGAGCGGCAAACACCTTCAGGGACTCATCAACGACATTCTCGATCTGTCGAAGATCGAAGCGGGGAAGATGGAACTCCACGTCGAGGCGTATCCGGTCTCGTATTTTACGGAAAGCATTCAGCGGGTTATGCAGGCGGCTGTCGAACAGAAGAGTATTTCGCTCGTGTTCGATATCGCGGCGGATATCGACCAGCTCGTTGTCGATCAGACCCGCTTTAAGCAAATCCTCGTGAATCTTGTTTCGAATGCAATCAAGTACAGCAATCCGCACGGAACGGTAACCGTCCGGGTGCGAAGGTTTGTCAACGAGATAGAATTTGAGGTGAAGGATGAGGGTGTCGGCATCAAGCCGGAAGATCTGACGCGGCTTTTCCAGGCCTTCCAGCAGGGAAAGAATGCAAAGGGCTCGAAAGAAGGAACCGGGCTCGGGCTGGTGATTACGAAACGGCTCGTCGAGCTTCATGGCGGTCATATCACCGTAGAGAGCGAGTGGGGAAAAGGAAGCTCTTTCCGATTCAGGATTCCCATGGTCGTGGCCGGGGAAGTTGTGGAATCGGCAGATCAGCTTCTCCGCATTGTCGGCGATCAGCCGGTCACACTCCCGGATGGCGAGAAGCCGCTTGTGCTCATTATTGAGGATAATGCACAGGCGGGTCAGCTCATCCAGATGTATCTTCAGGATGCCGGATACCGTACGGAGATTGCCAAGGATGGCGCCGAAGGGATTGAGAAAGCGAAGCGCATGAAGCCCAACATCATCACGCTGGATATGATCATGCCGGTGAAGGACGGATGGCAGGTCATGAAGGAACTGAAGCGTCACCCGCTTTGCAAGAACATCCCGATTATCATCATTTCGATTACGGATGAGAAAAAGCTCGGATTCAGTATGGGTGCAATCGACTATTTCGTCAAGCCGGTCAATAAGGACGAGCTGATCCGCGCTCTCCGCAAAGTGCCGCTGAAGGTGCATGCCCAGAAGCAGCATCCGAAGGTGCTGATTATTGACGACGACCGGACCGCTTCCGAGCTGATCCAGGTGATGCTCGAAGCAGAGGGCTACGAAGTCATCAAGACGATGAACGGAAAGGAGGGGGTCCGGCTTGCGACATCAGAAGCCCCGGATCTCATCATTCTGGATCTCATCATGCCGGATATCTCCGGTTTCAATGTTGCTTACCAGCTCAAACAGCACCAGTCGACCCGACAGACACCGATCATTATCCTGACATCGATGGAGGTGGACGAGGAAACGAAGGAACAGATGGCGGGATTCATCTCCACGATCATGAGCAAGTCGAGGTTTACAAAGAAGGACCTCCTCAGGGAGATCAGCACGATCGAGAAGATGAAGTAAAGCGAATTTCGGGAGGAATGCTAGTGGAGGACAACGAGCTTTCGGACCTCGTTGAACGGATATGCCATCAGACGGTAGAAGTAGACTCCTGAAGCCAGTCCGGAAGTAGAGACCGTCACGGTGTAGGTGGCAGCGGGCTGAACATCATCGACCAGCGTTGCGACGCACTGTCCGAGAATGTTATAGAGCTTGAGCGTTACTCTCTCCGGAACGGGTATCCCATAGTAAATTTTCGTTGTTCCTGCGGCAGGGTTTGGAAAATTCTGCATGAGTGAAAAAGATGTCGGGCGCAGATCATGCGTCAATTTTCCGCTTCGGTACATAATCTCACCGCTTCCCTGAACCGACTCGACCCAGACGAGATGAATCGTGGAATCATCCATCACGACACACGGCGCGCTGGGTTGTGTACCTGTGGAAGGGGTGTCGATAGGACAGAATGATGATGCATTTCTGTTGCTTGACCGCAACCGGATGGAGTTTGTGCCGTTCACGTCGGCATCCCATGCAACCACAACGTACGGTCCGGATGAGGCGAGTGAAGGGAACACCGCCCCATGTTCGGCCGAGAGCAGAGTGATTCCGCCAAAGAGCTGGTCTCCATCGTCATCCGTTCCATCGCTCTTCCGGAACATGATGCTGCCGGAATCGTTCCATGCAACATACACGGTATGCGTACCTTCCACGGAAAGCCGGGAGGTCGTGGAAGGAACGGCATCCGGAAGCGAGACCGTTTGCGGGCCGATCCAATCGGCCCCCTGATCCGGGCTATAATAGTATCCGATCTCATTATGAGAGCCGTTGAGGAATTCGCCGGTGCCCGCGAAGAGGGCGTTTGAGACGTAGAGACTCTGGATAGGAGGTGCCGTGGTCGAGAGTACAGCCCAGGTTTTTCCCCCGTCCGTGCTTCCGATGACCCCGCTGGAATGGTCTGTCAAGAGCGTATAATTGACAAAGAAACTGGAATCGTAGGCCGCGCAGGAATTCGGTGCGGCATTTCGAAGAAGGAGTCTGGTTGAATCCCAGGTCGTTCCGCCGTCACCGCTCCGGAACAGCAGTAAGCCGGAAGATCCGTCGGCGAATCCGAGAGCGGTAATGCAGACAACCCCGCCTGCTGCGGACAAAACACCCGGCAAAAACGCCGTCGAGGGATCTGCAATGGTCAGGGGGAGAGAAAATGACGCCCCACGGTCGGTCGTTCTCGAATACTGGATGCCGGAGAAGGGCAATCCGCCGATCGTGTCTATTCCGTACCAGATGACATGGAGTATTGATCCGTCGAGGGAAAGCGACGGTGAGACTGCAAGCACCGAATCATGCGAGAGTTGTATCGGTAACTGCCATTCTGCTTCACAGCTGTTGGGCTGGCAGATGCATTTCTGTGAGCAGAAGAACTGACCGATGATGAGCAGCACGATCCACCCCGTTCTCTTGCGTCGTTCTGCTCGATGGGAGTAAGGAGAGGTCTCCGAGTCCAAAGTTCGTATCCCCGCTTTCTCCAGAGTATAACGAGAAAGCACCAGTTAATCAAGTTTGCTCGGACAAAAGTACTTGGAATTACCGCAAAAATTGTTAAATTGATTGAAGTTCCTATCAATTTCATTCTTCCTCGTTCCGGAAAGGCTACCACTATGACGTTGAAAATGATGTGGAGAATGATACTCTTCACGTGGATGAGTTTCATCTTTCTCTCGACTTTAAGTTCTCAGACAATTACGGCGGTCAAGATCCCTACGGCCATTGCCGGCTCCGGCGGAGCCGGAACAGTAGGGTATCCTTATGCAGTGTTCGTGAATATTTCCGGCTGGACTGCAGCGGCGAGCAGCCAGGCGTACGTTAAAATTTATTACTCCACAAACAACGAGTTCATGTGGAGCGCAACGGGAGTCTGGAGCAGTACGACCACGTATTCGAGCTCGAACCAACCAGTCGTGAATATCGATGCGGCGGGCAACTGGACCGGCTGGGTCTATATGAAGCATAATGATGCCGTTACCGGCCCGAAACTGCGTGCTGCCAAAGTCGGAGCCACCAGCACGAATCTTACGAGCGGAAGCCTCACATTTAACGTTCTCAACACGACTCCGGCCGGAAACGGCGGCTGGGTCGTACGAAATACCTCCCCGGCAGTCAATAAACCGATCTTCGCCTATTCGGGGGGCAATATCGTCGGCTCGTACCGCACCGAAGACAACGGCATTGCCGAGGGCTACTCCTACGGCGCAGGAGGATTCAAGATCGCGGTTCCTGCCGGCTTTATCGATTCGCTTGTGGCTGTGAATGACGACGGTAGCCATTATCAGACATTCATAGGATCATGGTCGGTCAATGCCGGGGCTGAAACGGATGTAAGTGTCGGTGGCGGACAGATCGGCGTCGGCAGTGCCTTCATCACACCCTCTCAACTACAGGGAGGAATTTCGGGAAATCTCACCGTCCATGTCGTCGGTGCCGCGTCAGAGACACTGCATGTGGCGCAGATCATTCCACCCGCTTCCTGGACCTGGTCGTACCAGACGGGTGACCTGAGTCTTTCGGGTGCAGGTTCTCCCACTGCATCCATCAGTGGTGACACGGTTATCGTATCCGGTTTGACGCTCTCCGGAACGGACACACTGCATGTTCAGTTCAACAATATCATCCCCGCCGATTCGACTGCAGTGTTCAACTTCACGGTCCGGACCGGGGTAACTGCCGATTCCATTTTCACTATCGGCACCCCGCCTGCTGTGACTGTCCTTGGCTCGCCGTCCCCGATTTCGGATGTGAAGCAGAACGATGCGAACGGGATTGCAATTCGTCTCGGCCGGCTCATTACCGTACGGGGAATCGTGACTGTGGCCAATCAGTTCGGATCACCCAGCTATATCCAGGATAATACCGGCGGGATGTCGGTCTTCGATCACACATTTTCAGAAAGCGTTTCCATTGGTGATGAAGTTATTGTCACCGGGACCGTTTCGCAGTTCAACGGACTCAATCAGGTTTCCCCCGTGACATCCTTTTCGATCGTCAGCTCGGGGAACGCCGTCACTCCGGTTGAGGCAACTGCCACCCAGCTGAATTCCGACGGTGCGGGCGGCATCGAAAATTATGAAGGATCACTGGTTCGCCTCAATGATGTAACGGTTTCGCTGATCTCGGGAGGTTCGGTCGGCACCTGGGCATATCAGAACTACCGGCTCACCGGAACTTCCGGCACCGATACTGTTGAAATCCGCATTGATGACAGCACAAACATCATCAACACCGTTGCACCCGCCGGCGCGTTTGATGTGATCGGTGTCCTGAGTCAGTTTAAGAGCTCAAGTCCGTTTATCGGCGGATACCAGCTTATGCCGCGAAGCACGGCTGATGTTATTTCCCAGGGCCCTCTTTTTGCGGTACTGCCGTCAGAATCGAACCTCGCCCCGACATCCCTCACGATCAGCTGGCAGACGATCAATCCCGGTACCACGGCGCTGCGGTATGGAAAGACCACGGGGTATGAATTGGGGGTGGTGAACCTTCACCAGGATTCTGTGAGCACCGGGCATTCGCTTGATCTCACCGGTCTTGATGTTGCGACAATCTACAACGTTCAGGCATTCTCTTCATCGGGAACGGATACGAGTTTTGCTCCCAACCTGATTGTCAGTACGACCTCCGCACCCCCGACAACGGGGCAGATCAATGTGTATTTCAACAAGAGTGTCGATACGACGGTCTCGGAGGGCATTCCGGCGCTTGGCAATTATGATCTCGTGACAAAATTTGTCCAGCACATCAATGCGGCACGGCATTCCATCGATCTTGCCCTCTACAGTTTCAGCGGCTCGACGGGATCATTTATCGCAGCGGCACTTCTCAATGCCAAAGCGCGTGGGGTAAGCATTCGGGCTATTGGTGAATATGACAACAGAAATTCCACCGCGTGGAATACGCTGATCGGTAACGGCATCCCGGTGATCTTTGATGCATACGGTTCGAATGACGGGACCGGACTTCACCATAATAAATTCATCATCTTTGATGCCCGTGGAGGTGCGCCGGACAGCGTGTGGCTGTGGACGGGTTCCTGGAATCTCACCGATCCCGGTACGCTCAACGACCGGCAGAATTCCATCGAGTTCCAGGATGTTGCGATTGCCGGTGCCTATACGGTCGAATTCAATGAGGAATGGGGGAGCAGTACCGATACCCCGAATCCCGCGACGTCCCGGTTCGGCGCCAGAAAAACCGACAATACTCCCCATAAATTCATCGTTGGCACTTCTCCGGTAGAAGTTTACTTCAGTCCGAGTGACCGGACGACATCGCACATTGCGGCTACGCTCCACCGGGCACAGTCGTCCGTCAACATTGGCATGTATAATTTCACGCGTCTCGATCTTGCCGACACGGTTATTGCCCTCAAGCAGCGCGGGAGAACAGTCCGCATCGTCACCGATGACACGAGTGCCGCCGATGTCACTGGAAACCAGTCGTCGTTCCTCCGCTCAAATGGCGTCGATCTTCTTCTCAAGGGATTCACCGACGGCTTGTTCCACCATAAATATGCGATTGTCGACGGTACCGTTTCCTCCGGTCCGAGGTGGGTAATTACGGGTTCGCATAACTGGACGAACAGTGCGGAGAATTCGAATAACGAAAATACGGTCATCGTTCAGGATAACCGGATTGCCAATCTCTATATCCAGGAATTTTCTGCACGATACAATGAAGCCGGCGGATCAAACCCCATCGTTACCGGGGTCACGGAAATTCGTCACACTCTCCCGACGCATTACGAGCTTACTCAGAACTATCCCAACCCCTTCAATCCGGCGACAAGCTTTGATGTCCAGATCATGAAGGGCGGAGTGGTCACGCTGAAGATTTACAATGTGCTTGGGCAGGAAGTGGCGACGCTGATCAGTGGCACGAAGGCGCCCGGAGTGTATCACGTTACCTGGAATGCTTCGACGTTTTCGAGCGGCGTCTATTTCTACCGTCTCCAGGCCGGAACATTCGTTGATGTCAAGAAAATGCTTCTCGTCAGGTAACGAGCTTGCAAAGTTGGTCGGAGTGGTGAGAAGGGCTTTTCTCACCACTTCTCGTCATGCGCGTATCATGAATTTACCTGTCCCTCAATTATGACACCGTGGGTTACACGGTTGATCATTGCAAACGTGATCGTCTTCCTGTTGACATTGGGAGCGCCGATGCTTCAGGAACAGCTCATGTTTGTTCCCGCACTGATTCTCATCCGCCCCTGGACGGTAATCACCTACATGTTCGTGCATGCAGGCTTCGGGCACATCTTTTTCAACATGCTCGCTCTGTTTTTCTTTGGACCGAGGGTGGAGATCACGATCGGCTCAAAGTCTTTCCTGTGGCTCTACTTTCTCAGCGGGATCATGGGTGCGGTCCTTTCAACATGCCTCATGCCGCGCAGCGCCATCGTTGGGGCCTCGGGAGCGATCTTCGGTGTGATGCTCGCCTTCGCGTATTTCTGGCCTTCTGAACCGATCTATATCTGGGGTCTCCTGCCCATCCCCGCAAAATGGATGGTGGTTGCCATGACAGCACTTTCACTCTTCGGCGGTTTTTCTGGAAGCACGGACGGGACTGCACATTTTGCACATCTTGGCGGCTTTCTTGGTGGATACCTCTACCTGAGATTTCTGTCTGCTTCGTCAAGGGCGTCGCGCCGCCGGAAACAGGAAGGAGTTGTTCAGGCAACTCAGTCCGACCTGGAGCGATGGCGGAGAATTCCCCGTGACCGGATGCATGCCGTCAATGCTGAAGAGTATGACAGGATTTTCCGCAAAATCGATACACAGGGAGTCCAGTACCTCACCCCCGCTGAACGTGAATTTCTCGAGCGTTTCAGCCAGCTGTAGTATTTTTCCCGTCCCCCGCAACCTTTTTCCGCCTCATCCCGTCCAACCAGGAAAAGGAGAACACCATGCTTCGATTGGCATTACTCTTCTTCGCCATGTTCGTGGGGTTGGGTTACGGCCCCGTCCAGGATCACCAGGAATTCCAGGTCTCATCCGGTAAACGTCTTCTCGTGAACATCGAATCCGGCGGTGCCATATCGATTTCCGGGTGGGATAAGGAGGTCGTTTCGCTGGATGTCGAACGCCGCGGGAAAGATGATGAGGGCTGCGTCGTTGACGCGGAGCGAACTGACATGGGTGTCGAAATCTCCTCAAGGTACGAAGGGCGCCGGCATAATTCGAGCACGGAGCTCAGGTTTGTCGTCCACGTCCCGAAGACGTTCGATCTTGACCTTGAAACGAGCGGCGGGGCGATATCCATCGACAATGTGTCCGG
This sequence comes from Bacteroidota bacterium, assembly GCA_035518715.1. Lineage (GTDB taxonomy): Bacteria > Bacteroidota > Ignavibacteria > UBA10030 > SZUA-254 > DATIXJ01. Next base: position 19,944 of record DATIXJ010000098.1, read on the forward strand.
CAAGATCGATGGCGAGACGATGGGTGGCGGTCTGGATTTCACGCAGCTTAAGGGAACGGTGAATTTCAAGACGATGGGTGGAAAAATTTCATTGACGAAGTCGGAAGTGGATGGTGAAGTGAGCACGAATGGCGGTTCTGTGCTTCTGGAGGATGTTGTCGGAAATGTGAAGGGCCATTCGATGGGTGGAAGAGTCACCTACCGAAATGTGACCGACCGGAAAGGATCGTCAACCGGGAAAGCCGTGGTGATTTCGACCATGGGCGGAGAAGTGAATGTGGATGATGCGCCGAACGGGGCCGACCTCAACACGATGGGAGGAGAAATCGATGTGAAGCGTGCAGGTCAGTTTGTGAAGGCGAAGACGATGGGAGGGGATATCACGATCGGATCAATCGACGGCTGGGTGGATGCGGAAACGATGGGCGGGGATGTGGCTGTGACGATGACCGGAGATCCGTCCAAAGGGAAACGCGATGTGAGAATTTCCTCCAAAGGTGGTGACATCACGTTGACGGTGCCCGACGGTTTATCGATGGACGTGGATATTACCGTTGCCCGGACGAGGGAATGGGGTCGCCGATCACGAGAAAGCACCCCCAGAATCGAAAGCGATTTCTCCCTGAAACAGGAAGAATCGAAGGACTGGGACGATCGTGAAGGATCTCCGAGAAAATATCTGTACGCCAGAGGGACGATCGGCGACGGAACCAACAAGATCCGCATTGAGACCGTCGACGGAAACGTATACCTGAAAAAGCATCTGTAATCTCTCCCGACGTCAGTTCCGGATGGGGGAGGATTGGGTCTCTTCGGATTTCGACTCTTCCATAATCCATTTCACCAAATCCGCCAGGATCCGTGAGACCGGAAACCTGCGGTGTGTCCCACCTCTTGATTTTTTCTTGAAATCCCGCTAACTTCCTACGCTCCGTGTGCCGACGAGTTGCAGCTGTGGTGAGAGAATCTTGAACTCATTTTCGATCTTCGCAGATGGTCTATATGCTCGGACTCTGTCGGTTCGTAACATACCGGGGGCCGCAGACGTGTAATTTCCGGCTACTGCCGGAGTCATTGCCGTTTGAAGAAACGGTTGTGATCCTTTCGACCGGATATCGTTTTCCCGCCAGATGAACGAGACTACTCCCGTCCAGACACCTGCGCCACGCGTCTCCGCAAGATTTGAGTTTATCGATCTTCTTCGGGGGTGGGCAGTTTTTGTCATGATCGAAACGCATGTCTACAATGCACTTCTCAGACCCGATCTGAAGGATCAGGGCGTATTCAAAGTGCTCACGTTTATCAACGGCCTTGTTGCCCCCGCGTTTCTGTTCTGTGCCGGTGTTGCTCTGGCAATTGTTCTCCGGAAGAGATGGGAAGATCATAAATCTCTCCGCAAGCCCTTCTGGAAGTATCTCTTCCGGCTCCTGTTTATTCTCATCGTTGGGTATTCCCTCCATCTCCCGTTTTTCTCTCTTTCCCGGTTGAGAGGGATAACCGATCCGAACGTCTGGCTTCCCTTCTTTCAGGCAGATATCCTGCAGACTATCGCGGTGGGGCTGTTCATTCTGACGCTCCTCATTCCGATCCTCCGGAACCGCAAAGCCGTCGTGTGGTGTACTGTGCTGCTGACGCTGTTTGTCATCTATTTCAGCCCAGTCATCCGGAATCTCGATTATTCAGGGGCACCGCAGTGGCTCAGCCCGTATTTCACTATGCAGGTGAAGTCGCAGTTTCCTCTCTTTCCGTGGATGGCGTTTCTCTCCGTGGGAACACTTATCGGATTCTGGTTTCTGGGAATGAAGGAGAAGGGCAGGGAAAGGGCGTTCGTGAATCAGTCTCTTGCTCTTGCAGTTGTGGCGATTGTGGGATCGCTGGTTGCAGAAGTACTTCCGATAACGATCTATCCGGATCTCAATTTCTGGAATGCAAGCCCGCAGTTCTTTTTCGTGCGTTGCGGGATCGTTGTCGGCGCGCTCGATCTCTTGTGGCTCTATGAGAATCGAAGAACCGTGTCCCAGAATTCGGTCATCACGCTCTTCGGGAAAGAATCTTTGCTGGTCTACTGCGTCCACCTTCTTATTGTCTACGGTTACACCTACAAGTGGAGCTTTGTGAGGTATTTCGGGCCGCAACTGAACTACCTCGAATGTTTCATGCTCTTCGCAGCCCTCACGGCGGTGATGTGGGTGATGGCATTCTGCTGGTTCCGGCTCAAGCGATGGAATATCCGTATCGCGAAAGTCGTCGAGATTGTGACACTCGGGATTATTGTATTGACCTTCCTGCTGAGATCAGAATAGGTGGATCAGGCGTTGAGCTTCCAACGCCGGAGTGCGGGAAGTGATCGGTAGTTGGTGAGATCGTAGTGTATTGGTGTCACTGATACGTACCGATTCATGACGGCAATCTGATCAGTGTCGCTTGAGGTATCGATAATTTCCAGTGTTCCTGTTAACCAGTAATATTCCTTATTGTTCGGATCGCGCCGGACATCAAATGTGTCATCCCACCGTGTTTTTCCCTGCCGAGTGATCTTCACGCCGCGGATTTCTTTCTCAGGAACTGGCGGGATGTTCACGTTCAGCAGTGTCCCGGCCGGGATTCCTTTCCTGAGCACCATAGCAGCGAGCTTTCCCGCGATTTTTGCAGCGAAGTGAAAATCCGGTTTATCGTAAGTCGTCAGCGAGAACGCAATGGACGGAATGCCGAGAATTGTCCCCTCCGTCGCGGCAGACACGGTGCCGGAGTAAATGATATTGATCGAGGTGTTTGATCCGTGGTTGATGCCGGAAACCAGGATGTCGGGCTTTTCCTTGAGAATCGCACGGATGGCAATCTTCACGCAATCGGCAGGCGTACCGCTTACCGCGTAGCCGAAGAACTTCTTTCCCCTGAAGACCTTCGTGATGCGAAGCGGGGAGTTCATCGTGATGGCATGGCCGACAGCGCTCTGCTGCTTGTCGGGTGCGACGACCGTTACGACGCCGAGCTTTTTCATTTCCTTGACAAGGGCAAGCAGGCCTGCGGCGCCGATACCGTCGTCATTGCAGACGAGGATATGGTAGGGTCGTCGCTTCATGAGGGCTTCACGTTGGTCGTTCTATACAGCACGCGGGTCTCAGTAACTCTCCTTCTCCTTCGGAAACTCGCCGTTATGGACATCGGTAATGTATTTCCGGAACGCATCACGCATGACATTTGCCAGTTCTGCGTACCGCCGGACGAAGCGCGGCTTAAATTCCTCGGTTAAGCCCAGCATGTCGTAGACCACCAGTACCTGACCGTCACAATGCGGTCCGGCCCCGATGCCGATGGTGGGAACCTTCACACTTCTTGTTACTCTCTTTGCAAGAGACGAGGGAATCTTTTCCAGAACAATCGCAAAGACTCCCGCGTCGGCGAGGACTTTTGCATCGTGAATGAGTTCCTCCCCCTCTTCTTTCGTCTGTGCGCGGACTTCATACGTTCCAAACTTGTTGATCGCCTGCGGAGTCAGGCCGAGGTGACCCATGACCGGGATGCCGACCTTGACGAGATGCTTAACGATATCGGCAATGTACTCTCCGCCCTCTAACTTTACCGCTCCCACCCCGACTTCCTTCATGATGCGTCCGGCATTCCGGATCGCATCGTCGATACTCGTCTGGAATGACATAAACGGCATATCGACAACGATGAGCGCATTCTTGACTGCCCGCTTTACCGCTTTGGCATGATAAATGACATCATCGACCGTGACCGGGAGAGTCGTTTCGTATCCCTGGACAACATTCCCGAGTGAATCTCCCACGAGGATGATATCGATGCCGACCTGGTCGAGATACTTTGCCACCAGGAAATCGTATCCCGTCAGCATGGTGATCTTCTCACCGGTTTTCTTCATGGTCAGGACGGTTTTCGTCGTCACCACGCGCGGTTTTTTTTCAGCGGCTTGTTTTTTCATATTCCCTCTGCTTCTGAAAGGTGTGTGAACAGAAGAGATGAACTTTCAACCGAAAGCTCCTCGAACTCATATCCGAGAAATTCTTCAAACCCAGTCCTGATCGCCGATGAGGCCTCTTCAAACGATACCGACCTGCAGAGTATACTCTCCGCATCAATCGTATGCCGTTCGAGATGCTGTTCGAGGATTGACTGCGAGCCCCGGAGATGAGGTGCAAGATAATGGGTGAGTCTCTGGTGGTGAGGTCCCAGCAAAAACGATCCGTGCTGGAGAACTACCGTCCCGAAGCGGCGTTGTGCGCTCCCGACGAGCTTTCTGCTGTGAAATTGTATCTCGCTTTTCGCCGAGGAAGAAAAGCACGGGACAGATGCCGGATCTCTGAACTGTTCCCGGTAGAGGGGATCTCCTTCACTGAGCTCCGCATGAATACCCATGTGCTGAAGCCCCACAAGGAGTCCTTCATGGATGAACCGGTAGACCTTCTTCGGGCTGGTTCCGGCAAGCGGATAGACGACGCTGTACGTCAGCTCGTGGGCATGGAGGATGGCTTTGCCGCCGGTGGGACGGCGGACGATATCGATTCCCGATTCGCGGAGAGCATCCAGATCAAAATCCTCGAACTCCTGGTGATATCCAATTGAGACGGCATGCGGCTTCCAGCCGTAGAGCCGAAGGACCGATTCACCCGAAGAGTGATCACTGAACTGAGCGGCGAGGTCCTTATCAAACTCCATGTTGAACATTCCGGAATGAAATCCGGTGTTCACGAATCTCCACTTCATCGTCGGACGCCGATGATGCCGCGTTTGCTCTTTTCGATAAATTCCACCACGGCCTTGATTTCATCTTCCATCGGAAGCTCCGCAACGATCTTCTTGAGCGCCTGGGACACGTTCAATCCCGAATGGTAGATCATCTGGTATGCTTTTTCGAGACGTTCGATGGCCTGCTTGGGGAAATTCCTTCTCTTCAATCCGACAACATTCAGGCCGGTGTATGCCAGCGGTTCTGATCCGGCGAGCACGTATGGGGGAACATCCTTCGTGACGCGGAACCCGCCGCCGATCATAGAATGCCTTCCGACATGCGAGAACTGGTGGACGGCAACGATTCCTCCGATTACCGCATGATCTTCAATGACGCAGTGACCGCCCATGTTGACGGAATTTGCCAGGATGACGTGGTTGCCGATCAGACAATCGTGTGCGACGTGAGAATAGGCCATGAGGAAGCAGTGATTGCCGACGATGGTTTTTCCCTCGGCGCCCGTTCCACGGTTCAGGGTCGCGTATTCGCGGATCACCGTATGATCGCCGACCTCGAGTGTGCTTGCTTCGCCGCGAAACTTAAGGTCCTGCGGAACGCTCCCGAGCACGGCGCCATGATGAATCCGGCATTCGCGGCCTATCCGCGCGCCGTTGGCGATCAGCGCATTCGCACCGATGACCGTGCCGCTGCCGATGATGACATTATCGTCGATGATCGTGTTGGGACCGATGGTCACCATGTCGCCGAGCTGTGCATTCGGGCTGACAATCGCCCGCGGATCGATGAGAGAATTCATGGCATCTGAAATTCGTTCGATTCAGTTGGGAAGGGAACTATTTTTTTAATTCCGCGACCGCCGATTTATCGACAATGGCGGCGCTCAGTTCTGCCTCTGCTGCCAGCTCGCCGTCCACAAACGCCTTTCCTCCGAGTTGCGCGATCTTCGAACGGCGGGCCAGGAGCCGCACTTCCAGAACCAGCTGGTCGCCGGGAACTACCTGGCGACGGAACTTGGCGTTGTTGATGGTGGTGAACATTGCAAGTTTCCCCTCGGGATTTTCCAGTCCGTTCAGGAGAAGAATGCCGCCGGCCTGCGCCATCGACTCGATAATCAGGACCCCCGGCATGACCGGCCTGCCCGGGAAATGCCCCTGAAAGAACCATTCGTCAACCGACAGATTCTTGACCCCAACAATCATCTCGTCGAGCTTGAAATCGATGATCTTGTCGACGAGGAGGAAAGGATAACGGTGTGGAAGAATCTTCTGCAGGGCGTTTGTATCAAATACGACTCCTTCCTTTTTCTCGAACTGGTATTTCTTGACGAGGGCCTTTTGCTGGTACAGTTTCCGGACTTTCCGAGCAAACTCGACATTGCTGGCATGGCCGGGGCGCGCAGCGAGAATCTGTGCCTTGAACGGCACTCCAATTAATGCAAGATCGCCCATCATGTCGAGCAGCTTGTGCCGCGCGGGCTCGTTCTTGAACCGCAGCTCCTTATTGTTCAGGATCCCGTTCTTGCCCATGATGAGGGATTCTTTGATCCCAAGCCGGCTCGTAATCTGCTTGACCTGGTGGTCAGTAAGGTCCTGGTCGATGATCACAATGGCATTGTCCAGGTTTCCGCCCTTGATAAGTCCCTGATCATGGAGTGTCTCGACCTCATGGAGGAAGCAAAATGTGCGTGATGATGCAAACTCGGTGAGGAATTCTTTTTCGAGATCGAAGAGCCCGGTGTGCTGACTTCCAAGAGCAGGATTCTGATAATCGATCATCACCGTCAAACGGTAGTCGTCGGTGGGGAGTGCAACAATATCAGTGCCTTTCTTTTCGTCGGTATAACGGACCGTCTGATCGATAATGAGATAGTCTTTCGGCGCATCCTGGACTTCGAATCCCGCCGAAACAAGTAAGTCAGCAAACGGCTTTGCGCTCCCGTCAATAATCGGAGGTTCGATATTGTCCAGCTCGATGATCACATTGTCGATCTGCAGACCGACGCAGGCAGCGAGTACATGCTCGACGGTGTGGACCTTTGCCTCGCCGATGCGAAGCGTAGTTCCACGGGCGACTTCCACAACAAAATCGACCAGTGCCGGAATTTCCGGGCCATCCGGCATATCGACGCGCTTGAACCGGATGCCGGAGTTCACAGGCGCCGGCCGGAACGTCATGGTCGTTGAAACGCCGGTGTGGAGACCGATTCCCGAGATCGAAACAGGTTTCTTGATCGTACGCTGTTGAACGAGCATGCTGGAATCCTTCACTTTGTTGACTGTAAACGCTCCTCAAGTTTTGCAAGGCGCTCTTCAAGAGTCCTCAGACGCTGCAGGAGATCCGGGAGTTGTTCGAGCATTGCCTCAATTTTCCATGTTTGTCTGATTTCCCGGGCGGGATACCCCATATACACCTTCCCCGGTTCCTTGATCGATTTCGGAACGCCTGATTGTGCACCGATCGTCGTGTGATCCGCAATCTGGATATGTCCCGTGAGCCCCGCCTGTCCGGCAATCTGACAATAATCTCCTACCTTGGTGCTTCCCGAGATTCCTGCCTGGGCAGCAATTGCAGTGTGTTCCCCGATTACGACATTATGTGCGATCTGAATGAGGTTGTCAAGCTTCGCTCCGCGCTTGATGAGCGTTTCTCCGATGGTTGCACGATCAATGGTGCAGTTGGCTCCGATCTCCACATCATCCTCAATGACGACGATTCCGCGCTGCGGTATCTTGTCGTACGATCCGTCGGCATTCTGGGTAAAGCCGAATCCATCGCTCCCGAGAACTGTCCCGGGATGAATCACGACTCGGCTGCCGACGCGGCACCGCTCCCGCACAACAACATTCGCGTAAAGGATGCAGTTGTTGCCGATCAGGACATCATCTTCGATGATGGTGCCGGCATGAAGGACTGTCCCGGCACCGACCGATGCCCGTTCCCCCACCACGACGCAGGGACCGATGAAGGCGGTGGGGTCGATTCTGGCTGAAGAAGCCAGTACCGAAGTTCTGTGAATTCCCGGAAGTGTCCGTGCTGGCGGGGGATAAAAAAGATCGACAAGCGAGAGGAACGATTTGTAGGGGTCGTCGACCCGGATCATTGCCAGGGACTTTGCACGAAGAGAGGTCTGGTCGATATCGGCGTCGCGGCCGATCAACACCGCCGACGCCGCGGTGGTCAGAAGATACTTCCTGTACCGAGGGTGTGCGAGGAAGGTGATTTCACCTTCACCGGCCTCCTCAATCTTTGCGACTCCCGTGATTGTTGTTTCGCTATCTCCGCTGAGGTTCCCGCTGACAAATTTTGCGATTTCGGATAATCGCATTCTCACTTGTTGAATGTGGTGAGGCGTTCAAAGACTTTCGTCGTTAAATCATATTTGTCGTTCGTGTACATCAGAAGTATATCCCCGCTCTTATCGAAGACATAGTCGTAATTGTCTTCCTTGGCGATATCCTCGATGACCTTGAAAATTTTGTTCTGAACGGGTTTCATGAGATCGTTCTGCTTCTGGAACAACTCGCCGTTTTGTCCGAATTTCTTGTTTCGGTAATCGGCAATCTTCTTGTCGAGGTCCTGAAGCTCCTTCTCCGCCTGCGCCCGCAGCTGGTCGGTCAGAATGAGTTTCTTCTTGTCGTACTCTTCGTACTTCTTCTGCCAGTCGTTCTGCATCTTGGCAAGCTCGCTCTGCCATTCGGCAACGAGATTGTCGATCTGCTTCTGCGCATCCTGCGCCTCGGGGAGTTTATCCATGATGGCCTGGGAGTTGACCCAGCCGATCTTCGTTTGGGCAATTCCGGGCTGGGAAAATGAGCATACCAGCACGAACACACATGCCACGATCCATATGTTTCGCATTGTCGTCCTCTGAGATATTGACTTCAATCGCCGCGTGTCAGGCGGTCGATAACAAGATTCGTGTAATCGTATTTTGGTTCGCCGTAGAGAAGCACCATGATCTGTTCGTTACGGTCGAACATGAACTGGATGTGCTTCTCCTTGGAGATCGCTTCAATGACCTTGATGACCTTCTGTTTGATGGGCCGAAGGAGAGAATCCGTTGCGACTGCCAGTGCACCGTCGTTGCCGAACTTTTCCTTCTGAAACTGGAGGACCTTTTGCTGCTGGTCGGAGAGATCCGCCTGACGGCTCTTCTTTTCGTCATCTTTCAGCAGGGGTTCCTTTTTCTGATAGTCCTCGATCTGTCCCTGAAGGTCCTTGCTCATTTTCTCGAGATCGGCCTGCCATTTCTTCTGCATGGCATCGAGTTTCTTGTTCGCATCGATGGCTTCCGGATATTCCTGCAGGATTTTTGCAGAATTCACAAAGCCGATTTTTGGTGCCTGGGCCTGTGCCTGTGCCCTGACGGCGGAGCTCAGACAGATGAGTAGTCCGACCATCATGATACCGCTTACGATTCGCTGTGCCACGTTTCCCTCAGTTGATAGTGGTGAATGAGTTCATAGTATTAGAAACCTCTTCCAAACTGGAAATGAAAATGCCATCCGTCCGGCTGGCCGTCTTTCGGGAAGACGTCGTCGACTCCGTATCCGTAATCAAAACCGATCATCCCGATCGGTTGAATCTGGAGGCGTGCACCAAATCCGAACGAGCGCTTCAGGTCAAAAAAGTCGGTATGCAACATGTCCGGGAAAACATTTCCGCCTTCGGCAAATCCGAGAATGTAAATGGGGATCGGGTTCAGAGTGACTGCCAGCCGGAGCTCGGCAGTCTGCTTGCTCATGGCCAGTCCTCCAAGCGATGTACCGGCACTGTTGATAGGGCCGACCATACGGTCTTCATATCCGCGGAGCGGAGTGGTGTTCGCATAGCCGATGCCGGTTCCACCCATGAAGAAATATTCAAGAAACGGAATCTTCGGATCACTGCCGATGCCGGAAACGTATCCGAATGACGAAGAAAGCGCGAGGACCAGCCGGCCGCTGGTGGACATCGGTGTGTACCAGTCGGCACTAAAAAGCCACTTGTGGTAATTGACATCGCCGGGGAGGACATCTCCGCCGGAAAGCTCAATGGTCAGGCCGACGTTCGATCCGGTTGTGGGAAAGATCGGGCTGTCGGTACTGTTACGGGAGATTGTTTGCGTTACGGCAACCTGCGTCGAGAGGCCGAGATCGTAGAGCTGGATGCCGCCGTTGTCGATCACGTCATTGCGCTGAACCCGGGCGGACCAGTCGATGCGGAAATAATTGTCCGGCCAGTTTAGCCGTTTCCCGATTCTCACGGAGACACCGGTTTGCTCGTAATCAGCAATATATATCTGCCGCGTGTCATACAGGCTGACCCCGAGGGTGGTCGGGCGATCGTACAGCCACGGTTCCGTAAACGTGAGCGAAAATGTCCTGAATCGCGAAGCTTCACCAAACTGCCAGTCGAAATTGAGTATTTGACCGGCTCCTCCTTCGAGGGGAGCTTTCAGTGAAAAGTTATTGATCGTGAATCCGAGCGCTCCGGTCACGCCGAATGCTCCGCTGTATCCGACCGATGCATTGACGTTGTCGCTCGACTTTTCCTCGACTTCATAAACCAGATCGACCGTCTGATCGTCGACAAGGCGTGTATCGGGTTTGAGCTTCTCCGGATTGAAGTAATTGAGCTGTGAAAGCTGGCGCAAGCTGCGGTAAATGGCGGCGCGGCTGAAATAATCGCCGGGCCGCGTGAAGAGTTCCCGCCGAATCACATTGTCGTGAGTCTTTGTGTTGCCCCGAATCTCCACCTGTCCTACACGGAACTGGTTGCGTTCATAAATGTGAATGGTGATGTCGAGACTGTCTTTACCAACCCTCTGGATATTCGGATCGAGATTGAACTTCAAATATCCATTATCGAGATAGAGTGAGGCCACATCGGTTTGATCCTGGTTTCCGCGCAGGTTTTGCTCAAACTGTTCTTCATTGTACACCATTCCCGGGAAAAACTGGAGCCGCTGGTTCAGCACATCGGACGGATAAACGGTATTCCCTTCCCAGGTGATCTGGCGAATCTTATATTGCGCTCCTTCGTGCACGTTGACAAGGATGGAGATGTGTTTCTTGTCGGGACTGTACCACGTCGAATCGGAAACAACTTCCGCATCAAGAAACCCGTTCTTCCGGAAGAATTTGATGAGCTTCTGTTTATCCTCCTGGAACTTCTTCTTCTCAAAATGAGGATGCGACCAGAATTGCCACCAGGTCTTTTCATGCGTGTCATCAAATTGACCCTTAAGATCATCTTCCGTAAACGCAGTATTCCCGCTGAAGTGGACCTTATCGATCGTGACCGACGGTCCTTCATCAATATTGAGTTTCAGGACAAGCCGGCCGGTAGAATCGACCGTTTCCGTATCGGTTTTGATTTCTGCGAGAAGATGACCCTCATCCTCGTACAGGTGGCGGATGCCGGTCAGAATCCTGTTGATATCTTCGGGCGTGATGATCTGACCTTTGACGACAGTGACCTTTTTCATTACGTCATCCTTGCTTACATCGTCGGCGCCGTGGACCTCGACACGCTCGAGGCGCGGATATTCCTTCACGCGGATCAGGAGGTAAACTCCGTCACTCACTTTGTTGTCGACGAGGATCTGGATGTCGGAAAAGATCTTCAATGCCCAGAGGCGGACAAGTGCGTTGCGCGTCTGATCACCAGGGATGGTGATTTGGTCGCCGACCTTCAATCCGGAGTTCGCAATGATGGCCCCGCTTTCCGTGCCGGTCTTCGGGTTATTTCCCTCCACAGAAATGCCGAGAATGCGGTAAGTTTCAGATGGAGAGCGTTCCTGCGCAATACCGGCGACAGAGAAGATGAGCAGGGACAAAATGATGGAGTGGACGAGATAACGGTACTGCAAGATCTTAGATTCCTGAGACGTGTTTGAAGAGCCGACGGGTATGCCCGGTTTTACTTTTTGGCGGCGCAACCTGCTCGCTCACCAGACCGAAGCGGCGCTCCCGCTGCTGATAGTTGGAAATGGCCTCATATAATTCGCCCCGGCGAAAGTCCGGCCAATATGCCTGACTGATATAAATCTCCGAGTAGGCAAGCTGCCAGAGAAGAAAATTGCTCAGGCGGAATTCACCGCTCGTCCGGATCAGCAAATCCGGGTCGGGGACGGTATTCGTTGACAAATACCGTTCTACCATTTTTTCGTCGATCAGCTGAGGGGTGATGGAACGGTTCTCGAGGTCATGTGCCATCTGTCGAAACGCACGTGTGATATCCCAGCGGCCGCTGTAGCTGAGAGCTAAGTACAATTTAAGGCCCGTATTCTCTTTTGTCCGCTCGATGGCGTCGTACAATTCGGTCTGAACTTCTGCGGGGAGCGATCCGGTTTCGCCGATCGTGTTCACAGAAACATTGTTCTTGTGGAGCTTGTCGGTTTCGTCACGCAGTGCTCTCATGAGGAGACGCATCAGCAGAGAAACCTCATCCTTGGGCCGCTTCCAGTTCTCGGTGGAGAACGCGTAGAGGGTCAGGTATTTGACACCGACTTGTCCGCACGCTTCGACGATATCCCTGACGGATTCGACACCTTCATTGTGCCCGGCAATTCGCGGGAGTCCTCTTTTTTTCGCCCAGCGTCCGTTCCCGTCCATAATGACGGCGATATGGACCGGAATGTCTCCCGATCGCCTGAGTTCCAGCTGAGCCCTCTTATCATCACCTTGAGCAAACTTCGAACTGCGCGTGCTCACGCTGGCAACATCCTCTTAATTCGGCGGAAAAAACTGTGAATTGTACACAAAGTTACTTCATTTCGTAACGAAAGTCAAGGAATTCGGGGCATTTTCATCCTTCTCAAATCACTAACATTCAAGCAGATACATTCATTCCCGTCTTGCACTGTTGTTTGGTTTTCCTGGCGGAAAGAGATATATTCTGGAAATCCAATCAGTCATTTTTTTCACCGCCGACGTATTTTCCAAAAGGAATCGATGAAGATGGGTATGCCTAATATGCAGGGAATGATGAAGCAGGTCCAGAAGATGCAGGAAAAAATCGCCCAGGTTCAGGCAGAACTTGAGCAAAAAACGGTCACGGCGGACGCCGGCGGAGGAATGGTGAAGGTGACCGTCAGCGGGAAACAACAACTGCGGAAGATCGTGATCGAAAAGGAGGTTATCAATCCCGCCGATGCGGAAATGCTCGAAGACCTTATCGTCGCGGCGGTGAACAAAGGCCTGGAAGAATCACAAAAAATGGCTCAGGATGAGATGAATAAGGCAACTGCAGGGATGCTCCCCAACATTCCGGGGATGTCATTTCCGGGATTGTGAGATGATGTGAACGCAATCGGGACACTTCCTGATCGAATAAGATAACTCCGTGCTCTACACTTCAGATTCATTTAACCAGCTGATCGAAGAGTTTTCGCAACTTCCGGGAATCGGGAGGAAGTCAGCGCAGCGTCTGGCGTTGTACATTCTCAAGCTTCCCAAGGAGGATGTCGTCAATATCGCGCAGGCGCTTGTTAATGCCAAAGAACGAATGCGGTATTGTTCATCATGCTGGAATTTCAGCGAAACCGACCCGTGCAGCATCTGCGCGAATCCTAAACGTGACCACCAGCTTCTTTGTGTTGTCGAGGAGCCGCATGATGTTCTCGTCCTGGAAAAAACCAACGAATATCGGGGCGTGTATCATGTTCTCGGCGGTTCCCTTTCTCCTCTGGAAGGTATCGGTCCTGATGCTCTGAAGGTGAAGGAGCTTCTGACGCGCATCTCTCCTTCGGTGGAGGAAGTTATCCTCGCGTTGAACGCGGATATTGAGGGTGAAGCGACCACGATTTATCTTTCCCGACTGTTGAAACCTCTTGGTCCGAAGCTGACGCGGCTTGCCCGCGGAATTCCCATCGGCAGTGACCTCGAATTCGCTGATGAAGCGACCCTCTCGCGGGCACTGGAAGGGCGAGTCGAGGTGTGACCCGGGTAATCCTCTTTGCCTTTCTGCTTGTTCTTGAAAGTGGGTGCAATTTGTTCAAAACCCGCGACGCGCAGCCACCGACGCAGGCCTCGGAAAATGTCTCACCTCCGGTAACTCCCGACATCGTGCTCACCAATCTCCAGGGTGCCGTGCAGGCACACAATACCGACAATTATATGAAATGCTTCGTGGATACGACGGTGGCCGGATCGCCGCCGTTCACGTTTGTCCCGTCGGCTGATTTCCAGGGGATTTTTCATGACTGGCAGCTTGAGGATGAACGGAGGTATTTCCAGAATCTCGGCGCACCGACGGGCGGAGTCCCATTTCTGACGTTCGGCAATCTCCAGCAGATCAATCAGGCGTCAACGACCACCGAGTATACGATGGACTATATTCTGTTTTATCCGCACCATCAGGCATCGGTTCCCACGGAGGTCCGGGGATATATGCACGTCTACTTGAGAACGGATGGTCAGCATGGCTGGTCGATCTATCGATGGGAGGATACGCGGACGACGACCGATTCGACATGGAGTTATCTGAAGGCACACTTCTGACGGGCCGAAGATGAGAGCGCTTGTTCCGGGATTGATGCTCATCCTGTTGTTTGCCGATCTCAGCTGCCTGAATCCGTTTGCTCCGCGGCTCGATACAACTCCCGCCACGGAAACCTGCAGCGATCTGACACAGGTTGAAAATGTCTTCTGCGTCTTCCGGAATGCATACACGTTTAAAGATACGACGCTCTACGGGTCGATCATTGCACCGGATTTTACGTTTAGTTTCCGCGATTATGATCACGGCGTGGATGTTACGTGGGGAAGGGATGATGAGATGCGGTCGACGTACGGATTATTCCAGAGTGTCCAATCGCTCACGCTCATCTGGAACAACGAGATCTCGTCGGACAGCGGAGATACGCAGTGGACGATTGTCCGCGGATTTGACCTTACGGTAACATTCAACGCAAGCGATGTCGAGCATGTCGACGGGTATGCCGATCTCACATTCGAGCGTCCGACGTCGAAAGATCCCTGGAAAATCGGGTACTGGAGAGATGAGTCGAATTTCTGAGGAAGGCCGGGTCACGGTTGCATTTCAGGGCGAAGCTGGTGCCTTCAGCGAGCAGGCGGCGCGGGCTTATTTCGGGAGTACAATTCGCACGGTGCCGTGTACCACGTTTGCGGCTGTGTTCCGGATTGTGACAAACGGGTCCGCGCGGTACGGTATCATTCCGATCGAGAACTCCGTCTACGGGAGCATCCATGAGAACTATGATCTGCTCGAGAAATTCAATGTCAAGATCACCGGTGAGCTGAAACTTCGGATTGTTCACGCACTCCTTGCCAATCCCTCGGTCAGGATGAACGACATTCGCTATGTCTATTCCCATCCGCAGGCGCTTGGTCAGTGTGACCGGTTCCTCGGACGACTCCACGATGTCAAGCCGATTGCCGTGTACGACACGGCCGGGGCGGCGAAACTCATCAGGAAAAACCGAAGGACCGATGCTGCTGCGATTGCAAGCGTCGAAGCGGCGCGCCTGTTCGGACTCAACGTGCTCCGGAAGGGCATTGAAACGAACCGGAAGAATTTCACGAGATTTCTGATACTCTCGCGGCAGAGGTCGGTGTCCGACGCTGCAGCGAAGACGTCGCTGATTTTCTCCGTAAAAAATCGTCCGGGGTCGCTCTATCGTGCACTCGGCATCTTTGCAAGCAACCGGATCAATCTGTTCAAGATCGAATCGAGACCACTGGTCGGGAAACCGTGGGAGTATCTCTTCTATCTTGATTTTGAAGGACGTGAAACCGATATTGGGTGCACACGAGCCCTGAAGCGTCTTCGGCGAATCTCGACATTCATGAAGCTGCTCGGCTCGTATCCGCAGGGAAAAACGATTATGAAAACCCCGAAATGAAAATCGGCAATGTCTTGAAAGATGCGTCATCCGGACTTTGGCAAGCGAAACTCACCACGATCGGATCCGTGGTTTCGCTGACGCTCTCTCTTCTTCTCCTGAGTTCTTTTGCAATTCTCGGCATGAATACGTCCCGCGTGATCAATACCATTCTGGGGAAAATCCAGATGGAGGCCTTTCTCCGGGATGGTGTCTCGAAGGACCGGATTGATGAGCTCCGGAAACAACTTCTCTCGGTGCCCGGCGTGTACGGAGTGGAATTTATCTCGAAAGATGATGCTTCAAAGATTTTCAAAGATGAATTCGGGGAGGATGTGAACAAGGTGCTGGATGTGAATCCTCTTCCGCCATCGTTCCGGATTACGCTGACGAAGGAATTTCAGACTGGACCGCGGGCTGAAAATGTCCAGAAGACGGTCACTGCTCTGGTGGGGGTGGACAAGGTCGTCTACCGGAAGGAAATCTTGGAATTCATCGACGCTCAGACGCGCACGCTGAAATTTGTCGCCCTCGGCTTGGGGGCGCTTACCATCCTCTGCGCCCTCTTTCTTGCATTCTATGCAACGCGTCCGCCGCTTCGTCACAAACCGAGAAAGGGGAAAGTCGCAGCGCTTACGCAGGCCGGATATATCGTCGGGGGAGCAGTGAAGGGACTTCTCGCCGGTGTGCTTGCCGCGGGTATACTCTATTACCTGATCGTCTATGCGTCGGCATCTGTCTCGGGAGAGCTCGTGGATTTCCTGCGGGTCGAGAAACAATTCTACGGATGGATTGTTGCGGGAGGATTTCTCCTCGGGCTGATCGGCAGCGGGATTTCAGCAAAGCGGCTGCAGACCGGAACGATGCCGTATGTTGATGCAGCGCCGGCAACCGGAGAAAAATCCTCCCCGTAAATTGTTCTTCCGGAAGACGTACATTTCATTTTATCGTTGCTCGGATGAGGGAATTTTTGTATATTGACAAACCCTCAAACTCACCAAATCACAAAGGAAATCGATTTCATGGCACAGCATTTATCCGCCGAACGGCAGGCAAGAAGGGCACTCAAACACCGTGTGCGCAACCGCGCGTATATCTCCAAAATGAAAACCGCAGTGAAGCGAGTGCGTGCGGAAAAGGACAAGGAAAAAGCCGGGGCGGAACTTCGGAAAGCGGTGAAACTCCTCGATCAGCTTGCAACGAAAGGGGTTATTCACCGGAACAACGCAGCGAACAAGAAATCGAGCCTGACGAAATACGTTTCCTCACTGAAGTAGATTGATGGCCGGTGAACCGGCCTCCGTTTCACTCTCTCGATTTTTCCTGCTGTAACCTCTGCAACTCCGCGATTCTCGCATCGATCTCCTCCATGCATTCCGGTTTCTGTTCCTTGAGTAGCCGGTATGTCACGATGGCCTCATCGTATGCTTTCTGCGAAGCATATATCTCGGCGAGCGTTCTCGTAATGATCCTGTCAGTCTCGGTCGGCTGGTACTCTGCCGTACCAGCGGTCTCAGCGACTTCCCCGGGAACCGTTGGAATCTCTTCGGGAGGCGTTGTGCTGACCGGCGATCCGGCTGGTTCAGAAACTTCCGCCGATTCTTCCACATTGGGAAGTTGATCAGCGGGGGCCAGCCCTTCTACCAGGGCCACTTCTGCAACCTCTTTTGACACCGGTTCTGCACTGGGCGTCTGCTCAGAGCTTATGCGAATCTCGGGAGACTCTGGCGCAGCTTCAAGCATATCTTCCGGAACCGTTTCATCCAGATCTGGTTCCTCTGCAGTTTCCTCAACCACTGCAGATGACTGCGGCGGGATCTCTGACGGCGCTTCACGTGCTTCGGCTCCCTCGGGGCGGACCTCAGCGGGTTCTGACTCAAGGGGAAGTTGCTGATCGGTCGGAGCTGCAGTCGCCACGGGACGTTCTTCCGCTGCAACGGGTACAATCTCTTCTTGAATCTCTTCGGAGGGTACGGCTGGAATTTCGGCGATGGCAGCAGGGGAAGACTCATCAACCAGAACTCCATCGGGTTCGGCAGGCGGCTCCTCGGTCACAGGCCCTGCATTGAGCCCGGGTTCCACGATGGACTCGGTCGGCTCATCTGCCCGTTCCAGCCCGCCGCCCTTCGAAATCACGGCGAGGAGTTCTTCACACAATCCCTCCAATAGGTCAGGATCGGGGATACACGCCTGCGCGTTTTCAACGGATGCCAGCGCAAGGGCGAAATTATTTTCAACGAAGTGGCATTTGGAGAGTATGAGATGGGCTGTACCATACCCCGGGAATTTCTTCAATCCCTCGGAACAGATCTTCTTGGCGTCGTCGATGCGGCCGGCGGCCAGATATTCATCGGCGAGCCGGGCAAACAGAGGTGAATGCGGCCGATCCAGAAGTTTTAATTCGAGTTCTTCTTTCGTCACTGCCGGATTCGTTCCTTGACCATCACGGTTCGAATGAATGGATCAGTACACGCTTCTCCACGGGTTGGGGAGGAGGTGTTGTCGCTGCCTGTGTGCGCATGCTCTTTGTATGGGCTGCGGCCATCCTGCGCGCGATCCATGCATGCCTCAGAGATAGCCAGGCGACCATCCCGAATCCCACCGAAAAGAGGAGCTGAAAGGGAATCGCTGCGAGCTCCAGGTAATAGACGGAAGCTGCAACCCCGAAAAAGCAGTAGAGCGACAGAAGCAGCTCGATGATGACCGTGTAGTTCACATCCACGAAAACGTATTTCTTGTCGATCCAGTTATCCTTTTTGTCGACGACCGAAAACTTCGGCGTACGGACAAATTCCGATCTTTTCCGGAACAACCCTTCGATCACGGCCCTGGTATTGTTGACGGCAAATCCCATATTTCCCGCCATAAAAAGTGGAAAGAGGAGCATGCGTTTCTGCCAGTCGTGGTACACATCTTTCTGTGAGTAAAGGTAAAACAGAAACGATCCGATGAATGCGAAGACGAAAACCGCCATGATCGCGAACCAGGTTTCATAGCCGCCCTGATGTTTGATGAAGATCAGCGGTACATTGAGGATGCCCGCAAGCAGGATGAACGGAAAGACAATATTGTTGGAAAGGTGAAATGTCGCATGAATCTTTCGTTCAAGCGGGAGATCCGATTTCCAGACTTTTGGAAGAATTTTCTGTGCAGTTTCGATTGCTCCTTTTGTCCAGCGGAACTGCTGTGATTTCAGCGCGTTGATTTCCGAAGGGAGTTCCGCGGGAGAGGTTACGTCGTTGAGGAATTTGAACTTCCAGCCTCTCAGCTGGGCGCGATAGCTCAGGTCGAGGTCTTCCGTGAGCGTATCGGCTTCCCAGTTTCCCGAATCAAAAATACACTCCTTGCGCCAGATCCCGCCGGTACCGTTGAAGTTAATGAAGAATCCTGCTTTGTTGCGGACGTTCTGTTCGATCACAAAATGCCCGTCGAGTGCCATCGCCTGTGCGCGAGTAAGGAACGAGTAGTTGCTGTTGAGATGTTCCCAGCGCGTCTGCACGAGACCGATGTTCTTATCCTCCAGGAAATAGGGGACGGTCTGGAGAAGAAAGTCTCTCTTCGGGATGAAATCGGCGTCGAAGATTGCGACATATTCGCCGCGGCATGATTTGAGTCCTTCTTTCAGCGCCCCCGCTTTGAATCCCTTCCTGTTGGTACGGTGCACGTGCTTGATATCGAACCCTTCGGCCTGTTTTCGTGCAACAAGTGTCGCGATGATGTCGACGGTTTCGTCTGTGGAGTCATCGAGGATCTGTATTTCCAGCTTCTCACGCGGGTAGCTGATTCTGCAGCAGGCATTAATCAGCCGCTCGACGACGTAATATTCATTGTAGACAGGCAACTGAAGGGTCACCATCGGAAAGGCAGAGAGCTGTCCGGCTTTCGGCGTCTTGGTTTCCCGATGCTTGAGGTAGTAGTAAATCATCACAAACCCGCTCGACCCGAAAAGGAAGAGGATTGTGAGCGAAATGAAATATGCAACGATTACGAAATCCTGCATGGTGTCCGTCTATGCCTTTCTGTTGTGAACAGGAGCGTTGTTCATCATGGCGTGATTACCAGTTTGCCACTGTTGCAAGCAAAACATCATCGATGATCTTGTTGATTGCCGCATCGATGCCTGCCTGGCGCTGAGTGATGTCGCCGCCGGCGACATAATCACCCCACTCCGTAAATTCTTTTTCGTACACCTTCTTTTTCAGAACCATATCCTGATACGACACTTTTACGGTCAACGTCACCTTGCGTTTTGTGACCGCCTCATTGGTGGCAACAACCTGGGGTTCATCCGGCATCGAGAGTATCGTTCCCTCGAGTATCGAATCGGAATGAGACCGGTCGACAATCTGCAGACTGTTATCCTGCCGGAAACGGTCGATCAGCTTGTTGGTGAGATTCTCACGCAGATTCGGCTCACCCGAGCCGCTCTGATCGTCGAACAGCGGAATGGCAATCGTCTTCAGGTGTGGAGGAACCGAAGACCCCGTGAACGAATAGCATCCACCCAGCCAGAAGATGATGATGCAGAGTCCCGTATGGAGAATTGCTTTCATTCTTCCAGTCCGTATTCCTTGATTTTCCGGTAGAGTGTCCGCTCGCTGATATTGAGGGCGCGTGCAGCGAGCCGGCGGTTTCCTTCATACCGCTCAAGAGCACTTTCAATCATCCGGCGTTCCATCTCATCGATAGGAAGCACCTGCTTGGAGTTCTCCTGGTATTCAGAATCGACATTGGCTTCGAGTGCCTTGGCGCCCGATGGGGCAAATGCCACCTGCTGCTGGTGAAGTGCCTGTTTGATTTCCATGATATCGCTCTTCATCTCGAGCAGCGCGCGCATGATGATCTCGCGTTCCGCCTGGTCGGGAGTTTTGTGGGTGAAGACCGGGAGATTCCTTCCGTTATCATGAAGATCCCTGAGATATTTCCGTACGTCATCGCTGTTCAGGCGTTTACCCCGCTCGATAACGAGCATGCTCTCGACGACATTCCGCAATTCACGTACGTTTCCGGGCCACCGGTAGCTCTTCAGGAGATCGATGGCATCTTCCGTAAATCCGGCGAACGGAATCTTGTTTTTCTCACTCACGAGTTTTGCGAACTCATCGATGAACAGGGGAATATCTTCCCGCCGCTCACGCAGGGGAGGGATCCGGATATTGATTGACCGCAGACGGAAGAAGAGATCGCCCCGGAAATTCCCGTTCCGGACCTCCGTTTCGAGATCCTTGTTGGTTGCTGCGATGACGCGGACATTGACTTTTCGCGGGGTCGAGGATCCGACACGCATGTACTCGCCATTTTCAAGCACCCTCAGAAACTTGACCTGTGTTGCCGCGGGAAGCTCACCAATCTCATCGAGAAAAATAGTTCCCCCGTCGGCGAGCTCAAAATATCCCTTGCGCATGTCGGCAGCACCCGTGAAAGCCCCCTTCTCATGTCCAAAGAGCTCGCTTTCGATGATGCCCTCCGGTATTGCGCCGGCATTGACCGAAATCATCGGCTTTGTGGAACGATGGCTCGCGGCATGGATTGCCTTCGCAACGACTTCCTTTCCGGAGCCGCTTTCTCCCGTAATCATCACGGTGAGGTCGGTCGCTGCAACCTGTGCGATCACGTGTATAATTTCCTTTATTTCGACAGACGTTCCGATGATACCGTACTGCCGTGAGTCACCGCGCTCCATGAACCTCAATACCTCTGAACGATAATCGATTCGACGTTGTATTTTGTACGGATTTCCTTCACCGCGGCACGTGCCTCTTCGACTGACTTATAGCCTCCAACCCAGACAAGGTAGAGACTCCGGTTTCCGCGAATCTTGTTGTTGATGTCGACGGAATATCCGAGTTCCTGGAAGTAGTTCTTCTGTTTCTGCGCGTTGGAGAGTGTCGAGAACGCTCCCGTCTGTAAAACATACGACGTCGCCTGTGTCTGCGGTTGGGACTGCGCAGGTGCTTTTACGTTTTGCTGCGTATCGGGGGCAGCGGGCTCCGGTGTGGGGAGCTTCACCGGTGGCGGCTCGTGCTTCGGAACCTTCTCTGCCGCGGGCTTCCCGGTCACATAAATGGAATTCGGATAGTCCTTCTTCAGCTGCTGCATCTTCAGATCAGCCGTCTTGTACAAGCCGAGTGCATAATAGTACTGGTAGATTCTGTACAGTGCATCGCTTGCCCATTCGCTCTTCGGAAAATTATCGACAACACCCTGATAAAACTTGACTGCTTCGATCCCGTCAGTTGCCAGCCGTCCCTGAAGATACATGATGCCCGGAGTGTTCTGGTATTTTGCGATCAGATCGGGGAGAATTTTTCTGACCGAATCGGCTCCACCCTGATCGATCCGTTCGAGATAGGAGCGAATCTCTCCTTCATCCTGTGACAGGAGCCGCAGGGGGATCATCGTTCCGATCACGAACAGTGCAAGGAGGACTGTGCGGAGAAGATATTCAATGCCATTCCTATATGTTTTTCTCATGCGGCCTCCACTGATGTTGAATGTTGTACGATGGATCCAAAAAGCGTTGCAGAATTCGACCTTCCGATACAGACATCGACGTACTCTCCCGGAACAGTTCCGCCCTTATCGAAAATCACCATCTTGTTTCCGTCTGTCCGGCCGTGCCACTGGTCTGACGATTTTTTGCTTTCGCCCTCGACCAGAACTGTAACGGTCGAACCGACGAGCGTGCGGTTCTTGTCAGTGGAAATTGAATTCTGGAGCTCGATAATTTCTGTCACTCTGCGGGATTTGATTTGATCCGGCACATCGTCGTTCATCGTGAATGCGGGAGTATTCTCACGCGGGGAATATTTGAACATAAACGCGCCGTCGTAGCGAACGTCACGCAACACGTCGAGCGTCGCACTGTGGTCAGCTTCAGTCTCTGTGGGGAATCCGGCAATAATATCTGTTGAAAGCGTCGCAGCGGGAATATTCCGGCGAATCTTTTCCACCAGGTGCAGATAATGATCGCGCGAGTATGTCCGGTTCATCAATCCGAGTATACGGTCGGAACCGGACTGGATGGGGAGATGAATGAATTTGCAGATGTTCGGTTCGGAAGCGATTGCTTCGATAAGCTTATCGGAAAAATCCTGCGGGTGAGATGTGGTGAACCGGACACGTATCGACCGGTCAACCCGTGCGACAGCACGCAGGAGATCCGGAAAATCGTGATCTCCATCGCGGTAGGAGTTAACGTTTTGACCAAGGAGCGTGATTTCCTTGAAATTACGAGATGCGAGAAGCTCCACCTCATGGACCACACCGGCGAGCGTTCGGCTTCTCTCCCGTCCCCGGGTAAACGGAACCACACAAAACGTACAGAACTTGTCGCACCCGCGCATCACTGAAATCCAGGCGCTCACGCCGCTTGTCCTGAGCGGGACGATATCGTCGTACGTTTCACTCCGCGAAAGCTGGACGGCAATACCTTTCTCTCCATGCCAGGCATTGTCCAGGAGGACCGGCATCTTCCGGTACTCGTCGGGTCCAACGATGATATCGACAATCTGACCGACGCCTCGTGCGAAATCGTCGGTGAGTTTAGATCGCAGTCGTTCCGCCATACAACCGATCACACCGACGACCACGTCGGGGTTCTCTTCTTTCAGTCGCTTAAATTCCCCGAGGCGCCCGTAAATTCTCTGTTCCGCGTTCTCACGAACGCTGCACGTATTTACCAGGACGACATCGGCATCAGCCAGAGTCGGGGAGGGTTCGTATCCGCTTTTACCGAGAACGCTGTGAACGACTTCGGTATCCGCGATGTTCATTTGACAACCGTACGTCTCTATGTAAACCCGCTTTTTCCGTTCTGGCATGACTAGTGAGAGAGGAGAATGGGGAATTCCTCAAAATCGTTCAAGAAATCCGAAAAACTATTACCAAGTTTTAAAGATAACCATAAACTGACAGATAGTCAAGAATTCCAAATCCCGCAGATGAAAATTCTTTCATTCGGACATGATTTGTAGGTTTCACGGAGGGGGATCATTGACAAGTCGTCAGACTACGGTCCTTGCAGATCGCGGGATATTTTTTGTATATTTTGCCTTTTCACATCCACAAAAGGAGAGAGAACTTGGACCGAAGAAATGCCCCCCTCGATATGGACCCCGGAGAATTCAAAAAACTGGGGACCCAATTGGTCGAACATCTCGCAGATTTTCTTGCTACCATCCGGTCCAAACCGGTTACTACCGGCGAATCTCCGGAAGCGATTCGCAAAGTGCTGCCCCAGACCGGTATGCCGGAGCATGGGACGGATGCTTCAGATATTCTCAGCGAGACAACTAGATTGCTGGTGGACCATTCCCTTTTCAACGGTCATCAGAGCTTTTATGGATACATCACCTCATCGGCGGCTCCGCTCGGAGCGCTTGGAGATCTTCTGGCATCCGCCGTCAATCCGAATGTCGGCTCTTTCCAGCTTTCGCCTGTTGCAACCGAAATCGAAGTGCAGACTGTCCGATGGATATCCGAACTCATCGGTTACGCGAAGGATTGCGGAGGCATTCTCGTGAGCGGCGGCAATATGGCGAATTTCGTTTGCTTCCTTGCGGCAAGAAAAGCAAGAGCCGCCTGGGATATCAGGAGTAAAGGGAATTCTCATCCCGAGGGTTATCCGATCAGGATTTATGCGACACGGGAAACACACACATGGCTGCAAAAGGCCGCGGATCTTTTTGGGTTCGGTACCGATTCAATACGATGGGTTGAAACGGATGCCGAGCTGAGAATGAATCCGGCTGATCTGCGGTCGCAACTTCTCAGCGCTAAAAAGAACCATGAGTTTCCGCTTCTGGTTGTCGGGAATGCCGGAACAGTATCTACGGGAGTGGTGGACCCTCTGCAGGAAATCGGAAAAATCTGCAGAGAGGAAGATGTCTGGTTTCATATTGATGGCGCCTATGGGGCGATTGCCGGGTTGCTTCCCGACGCGCCGGCTGACTTGCATGCTCTTGCCGTTGGAGATTCACTCGCTGTCGATCCGCACAAGTGGCTTTATGCACCGCTTGAAGCAGGCTGTGCGCTGGTACGCAATCCCGCGGTTCTCCGCGACGCGTTCAGTTTTCACGTCCCGTATTATCGCTTTGGGAATGAAAGCAAGAAGCCGCCGGTGAATTTTTTTGAATATGGTCCTCAGAATTCCCGCGGCTTCCGGGCGCTGAAGGTGTGGCTCGCTTTGCGGCAGGTCGGTAAGGAGGGATACCGGCAGATGGTCTCTGATGATATAGCACTTTCAAAGGAGCTTTTCTCCGTCCTGAAACGTGACGCTGAATTTGAGGTCCGAACACAGAACCTCAGTATTGCGACGTTTCGGTTCATTCCGAAAAATCTCGATCAATCAGGCAATACCAGGACCGAATACTTGAACCGGTTGAACGAGGAGGTTCTTGCGAGAATACAGGCCGGCGGGGAAGCGTATCTCTCCAATGCAGTGGTCGGAGGTGATTTTCTTCTGCGCGCCTGCATCGTAAATTTCCGGACGACGATGCGTGAGATCCGCGCACTTCCCGCCCTCGTGAAGAAGATCGGACGAGTTGCTGATGCGGAACTCCGCTCGCTTCCCATCCCGAAACCGTGAAAGGATTTGCATTTGCCCTGAAAAAATGCGAAATTTGGCTTGCAATTCTCTCACTACCGACTCTCGCATATGAATCCATCCAATTTTCTACGCTCCATCAAAGACCAGGCAATCAAATCCAAAAAGGCAGTTGTTCTTCCCGATGCACACGACGAACGCGCACAGAAAGCCGCGCGCATTCTGACCGATGAACACATTGCAACACCGATACTGATCGGCAACGAAGACCAGATCCGGAAAACCGCCTCATCGTCGGGGACAGACCTCGGCAGCATACGGATCGTTGATCCCACAAAATCCGATAAACTATCCGATTTTACGAACATCTTTTTCAATCTCCGCAAGCACAAGGGGATCACTATTGAAGATGCCCGCACGGCGATGTCGCATCCGCTCTTTTTCGGCGCGATGATGGTGCATGAGGGCATGGCGAACGGAAGTGTTGCCGGATCAATCTCCACAACCGGGGATGTTCTGAGGGCAGGTATCCAGGTCATCGGGTTGAAAGAAAATATCAGCATCGTTTCCAGCTTCTTCCTGATGGTTTTTCCTCAACGTGTTTTCTCCTTTGCCGACTGCGCGGTTGTACCAGACCCGACGCCCGAGCAGCTTGCGGATATTGCGGTAACGACTGCGGAAAATCATCACAAACTTACGGGGGAGGAACCGCGCGTGGCAATGCTCTCATTCTCGACGAAAGGAAGTGCAAGCCATCCGTTTGTCGAAAAGGTGCAGCAGGCCACGGCAATCGTTAAGCAAAAATCCCCCCAGCTTGCTGTTGATGGCGAGCTTCAGCTCGATGCCGCAATTGTTCCGAAGGTAGCAGCACTGAAAGCACCGGGCAGCCCTGTTCAGGGAAATGCCAATGTGCTCATCTTTCCTGATCTGAATGCAGGGAACATCGGATACAAAATGGCCCAGCGGCTTGGCGGCGCCGAAGCTATCGGTCCTGTGGTTCAGGGATTGCGCAAGCCGGCGTTTGATTTGTCTCGCGGCTGCAGCGTCGACGATATCGTCAATACGGTTGCAATAAACTGCGTGCTCGCAGTGTAGTTTGACTGCTCATGGCCGAATCCCGTCTCGGCTCATCGTCCCGACATCTCTTCATCGATGTCTATCGAACGGCAGTCATACTGCTGATGCTCGAGGGCCATACCTTTCGCACACTTCTCACTTCCGACGCCCGCGGAACATGGCTTTTCCAGATTCATGAATTCGTCCACGGCCTGAGTGCGCCTGCGTTCCTTTTTGGATCGGGCCTTACATTTGTTATCTCGACGCGCAGGCGGTGGAAAGAATACCACCGATGGGGCACTCCTCTCGCCCGGAGAGTGAATCGGCTTCTCCTCATAGCGCTCCTCGGGTATGCAATTCATCTTCCGTATTTCTCCATCCGAAAGATCATCATCGACGGATCCGGAGCCGACTACCTCCAGCTTTTTCAGTGCGATGTCCTCCACTGTATCGGCATCGGGCTCCTCCTCCTGCACGGTCTGGTTTTTTTCTTCAGAACGGAATCGAGATTTTACGGGATGGTGCTCTCGACAATCGTTCTTGTCTGTTTCCTCACGCCGCTGGTATGGGATATCAATTTTCTGGAATACCTCCCGGTTCCTCTTGCTCAGTGGTGCAACGGGATGCACGGCTCTCCGTTTCCGTTGTTCCCCTATGTCGGATTTCTTTTTGCCGGCGTAGTAGTCTCATGGGAGTTCCTGGAGGCCGTGGATATGCATCGCGAAAAGCGATTCATGCTTTGGCTCCTTTTTATCGGGGTGGGGGTGATGTTCACCGGCATCGTTTTGGATCTTTTCCCGATCAGTCTGTATCCGCACTACAGCTACTGGTATACCAGCCCGAATTATTTTCTTGTCCGGACGGGACTTCTGCTGATGCTCACCTCAGGCGTGTGGTATGCGACGCACAGGTTCAATCAGGATCAAACGTCGGCGACGCTGCTCGGCAGGGAGTCGCTGTTCGTCTATGTTCTCCACCTGGTCGTGCTGTACGGATCTGTGGTGAACCCTTCGCTCAATCTGCAAGCAGTGATCGGTCCGTCGTGCGGCATTCTTGGGGCGGCGGGGTTCTTTCTTCTCTTGACACTGACGATGTTCGTTGCGGCATTTGTGTGGCATCACCTCAAGAAGCGGCATTTGACGGTACTCCGCCTCATCCAGCTGGGAGGTAGCGCGGCATTCCTGTATTATTTCTTCACCAATGATTTCTGAAGAGTTCAATTTTTCGGGTGATCTCCGAAACCGGTGTGCCGGCTTCCGGGGTGCGCAGCGATGGAAATCTTTTTCATGTGCATTCGACGCTTCGGTGATAAATCGTCGTTGAAAAACAGTCAGGGGAGACAGATGGAACCGAGGATCGTTGGGCGGTCCGCGCCTGTTGCCCCCGGAATGTTTCCCGGATTCCCAGCAAGCGTTTCGTTTGCCAGAACCGCGAAACAGATTGCTTCTTTCGCATCTGACGGGATGTCGAATTCATCGGATGTCATCACGCGGATTCCCCCGAAGTACCGGCGCAGAGCTTCCATGAGATAGATGTTCTTAGATCCGCCGCCGCTCACAATGAGCTCGTCAGCATGTATCGCGGGCTTTAGGAACCGACGATAGCCTTCATATATCGAGAGCGCAGTAAATTCCGTTGCGGTTGTGATGAAATCGTAGGAATAAATCTCTCCACGATATTTCAAGAGCGATTTCACGAAACCTTCCCCGAACATTTCCCTCCCGGTCGATTTTGGAGGTCTTCTCCTGAGATACGGATGATCCAGAAGTTTACGCAAGAGTCGTGTATGAATGATTCCCTTTGAGGCGAGCGCGCCGTCACGGTCATACGGTTCGCTGAAAAAATATTGCGCCAGTGCATCGACCACCATATTGCCGGGCCCGGTGTCAAATGCCGTCACATCTTCGCGCCGGCATCCTTTCGGCAGAATCGTGAGATTGGCGATCCCTCCAATATTCAAGACGATCCGATTCCTGGTGCGTGATCGAAGAATGAGATAATCGAAGAGAGGAACGAGCGGTGCCCCGGATCCTCCGAGCGCCATATCTCCCATCCGGAAATTTCCAACCGTAACGATGCCCGTCCGCTTGGCTATGACCGAAGGGTCACCAACCTGAAATGTGGACCTTATCGATCTTCCAAAGAGCCGCTTCGCGATCGGAAGGTGGTGAAGAGTTTGTCCATGCGAGCCGATGAAATCGATTTGCTCCCGAGGCTTTCTTCCTCTTCGCGCAATCCGTACAGCCGCATCGGCGAAAAATTCTCCCACGAGGACTTCAAGTCGCGCGATATTGTCGATCCGTGCTGTTTCCGGGTTCGAATTCTTCAGCAAAAATCTCTTGAATCCTCGGGGATAGGGAAATGTATCGAAGGCAAGAATCCTGACTGCAGTGGAAGTGCCTGCTCCGGAGATTTCCGCGAGTGTCGCGTCGATACCATCCGCAGAAGTGCCGGACATCAACCCGATCACAGTCCGTTTCTTCTTCCTCCATATTCTCTCAAGCGGATTCATCTTTTGCTGCAAGCGGATTTATCGTATATTTCCTCTTTGAAAATCATCAGACAACTTCATGAAGCAATCTGCACACGTTCAACATCGGCACGATGATCTCACCGGCGCACACGAATCGATTGCCGGCGGCTTGTCCCTGGCATTTGGACGTGCCGAACGCGCCGGTTGCCGCGCCCTTCAGATATTCACCAAAAACTCCAATCAGTGGCGGGCAAAAGAGCTTTCGGAAAACGACATCGCAAGCTACAAAACAGCGGCTTCGAAATCAAACATCCGGGATGTCATCGCTCATGATTCGTATCTCATCAACCTCTGTGCGAGCAACCCGTTCATTCTGAACAAATCGCGTGAGGCATTTTGTGATGAGCTCCGGCGCTGTGCACTCCTCGGCATCCGGTATCTCAATTTTCATCCGGGTGCGCATACCGGTGCCGGAGAAGAACAGGGAATCCGTCTCCTTATCGAATCGCTGAACATGATCCACGATCAGACCGACGGATTGGATGTCCTGAGTGTGCTGGAAACAACGGCAGGGCAGGGAACAGTAATCGGTCACCGGTTCGAACATCTCCGGGATATACTTGGAGGTGTAGCCCACCCCGAACGCATGGCTGTATGTATCGATACCTGCCATGTCTTTACAGCCGGATATGATCTTCGCGATGCATCGGCGTATGAATCTACGATGAAGGAGTTTGATGATGTTATCGGGCTCGATCGGCTCGTGGCGGTTCATATGAACGATTCGAAGTATCCGCTGGGTTCTCATCGTGACCGGCATGAGCATATCGGAAAAGGGTATATCGGTATGGAAGGTTTTCGGTTGATCATGAGAGACGAACGGTTGCGAAACGTCCCGAAAATACTCGAAACTCCGAAAGGTGAAGATCTCCGTGAAGATCGCATGAACCTGCGCCTGCTCCGTACTCTTTCAAAGAGAAGTACACCAGTGCGATGAGTCGGGGTGAGCTTGACATCATCAGGAATTGCTGTATATTACTGTTGAAGAGAGTTCAATGCAGCAGACCGAGACCCAGACATTGAAGGAGCTTCTGTCGCGAAACGTCCGCGAAGGCGAGCTCTATCAAAAATTGGAGAACGGACGGATTGAATGCTACTCGTGCGGACACCGCTGTGCGATTGGAAACGGGAAGGAAGGTATCTGTCACGTTCGGTTCAACAGAGATGGAAAGCTTTACGTGCCATGGGGTTATGTGGGAGGTCTGCAGGTCGACCCCGTCGAAAAGAAACCCTTCTTTCATGCACTCCCCGGCAGTCTGGCAATGAGTTTCGGCATGCTCGGCTGCGACTATCACTGCGATTACTGTCAGAACTGGATTACTTCCCAGGCCATTCGTGATCCTCATGCTGTCTCCAACCCGGAGATGATCGACGCGGCGGATATCGTGCGCCTTGCCTTCGACCACAATGCTGCAATTGTCACAAGCACGTATAACGAACCCCTTATCACAAGCGAGTGGGGGGTCGAAGTTTTTAAAACGGCAAGACGGTACGGCCTCGTGACTTCATACGTTTCGAACGGAAATGGCACGCCGGAAGTCCTCGAGTATCTTCGACCGTGGGTGGATCTCTATAAGGTCGATTTGAAGGGATTCAACGATAGGCAATACCGGAAGCTGGGCGGAGTCCTGCAGACGGTTCTCGATACGATTCAGCATCTCCAGGAAATGAAATTCTGGGTGGAAGTTGTGACGCTTATCGTGCCGGGGTTCAATGATTCCGATGTGGAAGTTCGTGATCTTACCAGATTTCTCGCCTCTGTCTCGAAGGATATTCCCTGGCATGTCACGGCATTTCACTCCGATTACCGGATGGAGGATGTTGATTCCACTCCCGTGCGTTCACTCATCCGCGCGGCGGAAATCGGCCGCGAGGAAGGGCTCCATTATGTCTACGCGGGAAATCTCCCGGGATCCGTTGGAACACTCGAAAACACCTACTGTGCATCGTGCCATGAACTGGTGATTGAACGCCGCGGTTTTCGTATTCTGAAGAATAGACTGCAGGACGGTGGTTGTCCAAAGTGCCTGAAACCAATCCCGGGCTTCTGGCGCAAACCCCCGGTAAATCGAACGACGCACTGATTTTTGATAATGATGTTGATGAAACCACGCAAGGCACAGACTACCGAAACGGTAAAAGAGCGACAGGGTGCGGCCGCGGAGCTGCCGATGTCGCAGGAGGATTGGGAAGAATTTTCCCGCGGCGTGATGCTTTTCAATACGGCAAAATTCTGGCATGCGCACGAAGCGTGGGAGCAGGTGTGGAACCGTCATCGGGGTGAGGGACGTTTTTTTGTGCAGGGACTGATTCAGCTCGCAGCGGCTTATCATCATCTCATTACGAAACGGAGCTTCACGGGCATGTTGAAGAATTTCGATAAGGCGCGCGGGCATCTCGAGCCGTTCTGTCCGGAATACATGGGTACCGCGGTCGAGCCGATTCTCCGGAGTATCGATGCATTGAAAAACGAGGCGGCCCGGGTCGGAGAGACGGGGTTCTCGGAAATCTCTCTCGATCTTCTGCCAAAGTTGCAGTTTCACCGCAGTGGAAACCCCGACCTGCTTGTTGAGATGAAGGACATCTGCGGTCATCCTCGGTTTCGCGAAGGAGTGGAACAATTCAATGGTGCATATTACTGGGAAGCGCACGAGGCATGGGAAGAAGTCTGGCGCGAGCAGGAAGGAGAGGCCAAGCCGTTTATTCAGGCATTTGTCCAGGCAGCGACAGCGTTTAATTTCCTGAAGATCGGCAAAGTATCAAGCGCATCGTACCTCTTCGAGAAAGCTATCGATTGTCTGCGGGAATTTGAGCATCTCCGATGCCCGTTCGATGTCGCGCAGTTCATCAATCAGCTGGGCGAAACGCTTCTCCAGATCAAGGCGATCCCCACAAACGGAACCCCGTCGGCATTTTCCTTCCGTCAGCCGAAAATTGAATGTCACTCCTAAGTGAGTGGCTAATATTCTTCTCCGCGCCCCTCTTTCGGCATAAATCCCCCTGCGCCCATTTTGTCAAAAAGACAAAAAAACGTACATTACAAGAGCGATTCGTTTTAGTTTGGATTTCATTTTATGATTGACTACGGCGCTGCATTTTCTTATCCGTTCAGGGATCGTGACTGGCTGTTGAAATTCGTGATCGGCGGAGCATTTATTCTCCTCTCATTTCTCCTTGTAGGTTTGCCCGTGGTATACGGCTATTGCATCGAAGTGCAGCAGCGCGTCCGGCGCGGTGAGGATCATCCGCTTCCCGAATGGAAGGATGTGGGGGTGAGATTCATCGTGGGCTTCAAGTTTCTTGTCACGCTCTTCGTCTACCGTATTCCCCTGTTCATCGTTGCCATACCGTTCATGATCCTGGTCATACTTGCATCGGGGGCGAGAGAGCTCGGTGCAGCCGAAGTGGTCGGCGGCATCACCTTTGTCGCATTCATCGCGTTCGTGATGCTCTATGGCGTCTTGCTGCTTCTGCTCATGCCGCTTATCGCACATAAGTATTCAGAGCACGAGCACATCCGGGAAGGATTGCAGATTGTTACCATACTCTCACTCGTCGGCGAACACTGGAGAGAATTGCTCCTGATCGCCGCAATGAGTATCGCTATCGGCGTCCTCGCGCTCTGCGGTCTGGTATTCTTCCTGGTTGGCGTTCTGCTGACGCTGTTCTACGCCATGCTCGTTCAGTTTCATCTGTACGGTCAACTGGGACGGCAGATTTCTGAAACTCCGGTGGTGAACGTGTGAAATCGCTTATCGTATCTCTTGGGGGAATGCTCGTTGTCGTGGTTGCCGCATCTCTCTCGTGGTCGTGCAAGGATAAAATCAGCGGTCCCGACCTCGGCCAGATAGTCTTCCCGAGCTCCGGCGTCAGCTACAGCCAGCAGGTACAACCGTTGTTCAATCAGGGGTGCGGCGGCCAGAATAATGCATGCCACGGTCCCGCCACATTGGCGAGCGCACACTACGCTCTCGACTCGTATCTCGATGCCACGGCCGATCCGAGTATCATCGTCCGCGGTGCACCCGATCAGAGTCTGCTGAATCTCACCGTAGAAGGAAAGACACCGCCAAAAATGCCTCCGGCAGGTTCTCCCGCGTTGACGCAGAACCAGATTACCGGATTACGGGTGTGGGTGACTGAAGGAGCGAAGGGGGACAACTAGGAAGCTGCCGTTACCAGATGCGGCGGAGGTACGTACGAATGGGCCTGAGGTGTCTTGCGCGCCCGCTTTTCAAATTCATTCCTGAATTTCTTGATCACACT
>DATIXJ010000099.1:0-13312 GCA_035518715.1 Bacteroidota bacterium
GGAATTCATTCGGTGACCGCGTATAAGTATCTCCATTGGTTCCTTGTTTTTACTGCTTGCTGTACGTTTCTCCTGATCATTGCGGGAGGATTGGTCACAAGCACGCAGTCAGGTCTCTCCGTTCCCGATTGGCCCACGACGTACGGTCACTTCATGTTCGCGTTTCCCATGGATCAGATGGTCGGCGGAATCTTTTATGAGCACTCCCATCGCATGATCGCTTCCGTCGTAGGATTTCTGACAGTCATCGCTGCCTTTTGGCTCTGGAAACGTGAAGAGCGAAAATGGGTGCGCCTGCTCGGTCTGGCAGCCCTGGGTGCCGTCATTGCACAAGGTGTCCTCGGCGGATTGACCGTCTTGTTCCTCCTCCCCACCGCAATTTCCGTCAGTCACGCCACACTTGCTCAATCATTTTTCTGCATAATGGCGGTGCTCGCTCTCGTCACCTCCCGGTGGTGGAGGAACCCCAGTCCGAAACTCGAGGAGCCGGCACACGGTATCTCTCTCGTCCGGCTTTCGATCATAACGACAGCGGCTATATTCATCCAGCTGATCCTTGGTGCGCTCATGCGCCACACCAATTCGGGTCTTGCCGTGCCCGATTTTCCGCTTGCCTACGGACAGATCATTCCGTCTCTTTCACCGGCGGCGCTCGCTCAATACAATGATGTTCTGATTCAGTCGGGGATCCGGATATTTGCCGACGGGCCGGTGACCGCCGCGCAGGTTCTCATCCACATGGTACATCGGTCCGGAGCCGTGCTCGTCTCTGGTTTTGTCATCTGGACGTCCGTACGGCTTTTCAAACTTTCGGCTGTTTCGAAGCGGGTCTCGCGGTTCGGATTTGTCTTTCTCGGACTTCTTCTCGTCCAGGTCCCACTTGGCGGCCTCACGGTTCTTTCTCAGAAGGCAGTTGAGGTGACAACTGCGCACGTCGCGACTGGTGCACTTCTGCTCGTCACGTCGGTGATACTATCGTTCCATACCGTCAAAGTATTCGGTTGGCCTTCCCGGCGGACAATCTACTCGCTCTCGTCGGAGGGCGCCACCGCATGAACCCGGAAGTCAAAGTGTTGCAACCTGAGGTCGTGCGCTCGCGTGTGCGGGTGCTCGATTTTCTGGAATTGATGAAGCCCGAGCTTACGGGTTTGTCGGTTCTCACCACCCTCTTCGGTTTCTATCTTGCAACGAACGGCAGCTTTCCCGTCTGGATATTTCTTCACACGGCGCTCGGGACGCTTCTTATCGGCGGTGGTGCCGGTGCACTCAACCAGTATATCGAGCGTTCATACGATGCGCTCATGAAGAGAACGGAACGGAGGCCTCTCCCCTCCGGACGGCTCACTCCTCAGGATGCACTTATATTCGGTGCCGGTATTTCACTTCTTGGAATGCTCGAACTCTGGTTTTTCGTCAACGCATTGACGTGTTTCCTTGGGATCATTACCTGGGCGACATACTTATTCCTCTACACTCCACTCAAGCGGGTAACTCCCGCATCGACGGTTGTCGGCGGAATCCCCGGAGCCCTCCCGCCCGTCATGGGCTGGGCTGCCGCACGCAACGAAATTTCCGCAGAATCGATTGTACTCTTTGCAATCCTCTTCTGCTGGCAGATGCCCCATTTCTTTTCCCTGGCATGGATGTACCGCAAAGATTATGAGCGTGCGGGGTTCAAGATTTTGACCGTCTTTGATCATTCCGGAACAAGAACTGGCCGCCAAATACTCTTCTACACAGCTGCATTAATCCCTCTGACGCTCGGACCAGCATTTCTCGGAATGACGGGATGGATCGCAACTGCGGGCGCCTTGTTGCTTGGCTCGGGATTTCTTATTTTGGGAAGCATGCCATTGCGGTACTCAGGCCGGAGCGGGATCGAAGCCGTCGGGAAATTGAGCAGTTCCTCCCGCAGGATCTTCTTCGCATCCCTGATCTATCTCCCCGTCCTGATGCTGATGATGGCGATCGATAAGCTTTAAGAATTTCCAGGTTCAAGTGCTTTACCACGAACCACATCCTTCACCTGCACCACCCGAAACTGCGGTATCTGTGCCAGCGGTCCGGATCGAGCATCTGTCGCATTCCTATCCCCCATCGAGAAAAGAGAAGGAGCCCCGAAAAGCGGTTGATGACCTCTCGCTCTCCATTCATCAGGGTGAGATTTTTTGCCTCCTGGGACCGAATGGGAGCGGTAAGAGTACCTTATTCAAGATTCTTTCCACGCTGATGGAACCGACATCGGGGACAGTTTCCATTCTTGGGAAAATGCTCTCCGAACACCGTGACACCTTACGCAGGGAGATTGGCGTCGTTTTCCAGCATCCGAGTCTTGACAAGAAACTCACTGTCCGGGAAAACCTTCTTCATCAGGGACATCTGTACAACCTTCGCGGTGAACGTCTGGCATCTGCTCTCCGCGAGATGCTCCAGAACGTCGGCATTTCAGACCGGTCACATGATCTTGTCGAGAATCTTTCCGGAGGCATGCAGCGACGGGTAGAGCTGGCAAAGGCACTGCTTCACCGTCCGCAACTTCTCGTCCTTGATGAACCAAGTACGGGCCTCGATCCGGGGGCACGGAGAGAGTTCGGCGAGTATCTTCAGAAGCTGCGAGGAGCGGAGGGTATGACTGCCATTCTGACGACGCACATTCTCGACGAAGCCGACCGGTGTGACCGGATCGCCATCATGGATAGGGGACGGCTGGTTGGCCTGGGAACTCCCGCCGAATTGAAAGACGAAATCGGCGGCGACGTCATTGCCCTGACGTCTAGTGACGGCCCGGAACTTTCCCGGCTTGTCCGGCAAAATTTCGGGATCTCCGGCACGATCATCGAAAACACGCTGCATCTCGAATGTGAAGATGGCCATGAATTCATCCCGCAGCTTGTCCATGCATTTCCCCATCTTATCGGATCGATCACATTGTCGAAGCCGACCCTCGAAGATGTCTTCCTCCACAAAACCGGCCACCTTTTTTCGGCGGAGGAATCACAGGCATGACGGGAAGATCGGCGCATTCAAACTACTTTCTCACCGCCTGGACCTTGTGTCAACGTGAGCTTGTGCGGTTCTACCGTCAGCGGAGCAGGATGATCGGCGTGATCGGCTCACCTCTCATCTTCTGGTTTCTGATCGGCTCGGGGCTCAGCGGCTCTTTTCGCCATCCATCCACCACAGGCGGGATGAGTTACCTTGAATACTTTTTTCCCGGAACGATGGTCCTTATCATTCTGTTCACTTCGATATTTTCAACAATTTCGATCATCGAAGACCGGCGCGAAGGGTTCCTGCAATCGGTTATTATCGCACCGGTCGCACGTGGAAGTATTGCTCTCGGCAAGATCCTCGGCGGCACATTCCTGGCGCTGGTTCAGGCCGTCATTCTCCTCCTTCTCACCCCGTTCATCGGGATCACCATGGATATCAGCTCCATCCTGATTTCCGGCGCGGTTCTCTTTCTGATCTCGTTCGGACTGACCGGCTTGGGGTTCCTGATTGCGTGGAAAATGGAATCGACACAGGGCTTTCATGCCATCATGAATCTGTTCCTCATCCCTTTGTGGTTACTGTCGGGGGCATTGTTTCCCGCGTCCGGAGCTGCATCGTGGCTTGGCAACGTTATGGCGTTCAATCCCTTAACCTACGGCATCGACGCGCTCCGGTATTCCTTCTACATGAACAGTTCAGGCGGTGCTGCACTGGAGCCGACATTTGTGATTTCTCTTCTCGCGACGTTTGCTTTCGCGGTTGCAACGTTTCTTATTTCCGCACTCGTCGTGCGATATTCGAAAGTCTATTGAATGAAAAACCCAAAACGCTTTTTTCTCACCGCAATTTTTATTGTTCCCTTCCTCCTTGGAGTGGGAATTGTGGGATACTGGTACTGGACCGTCCGGGTCGAAAAGCAGGTAATGCTCCCCTCCTACGGGGTGGTACCGCAATTCACTCTCACCGCGGAAGACGGGAGAACCGTTACGAAAAATGACCTTCTTCAAAAAGTCTCAATTGTCGATTTTATCTTCACACAGTGTGCAGGGGCGTGTCCGATGATGAGCACGAAGATGGCAGATTTCCAGGAACGATTCAAGAATGACCCCAACATCCAGTTCGTTTCGATCTCGGTGGATCCCGTAACGGATACACCGCCGGTTCTGAAGGAGTACGCGGGTCAGTATGGTGCGGTGAAGGGAAAATGGACGTTCCTTACAGGAGACAGGAAAGAAATATTCCGGTTAACGAAGGAGGGCTTCCACCTGGAAATCGCCAATGAACAGGACAGCACCATTATCCACAGTCAAAAATTTGTCCTCATCGATCACCATGGGACAATCCGTGGTTATTACGACAGTGAAGATCAGCAGGATGTTTCGGCACTTTCGCGGGATGCCGCAATACTCTCCTCGAAGGTTCCTGCATGATCGACATCCTGCCGTCGCTGAATGCCGCACTCAATTTCAGCAGTGTCGTGCTTCTGCTCTCCGGCAGGTATTACATTGCCCGGGGAAACCGGCTTGCTCACCGGCGGTGCATGATTGCGACATTTTCCGTTTCGACACTGTTCCTCATTTCATACATTATCTATCACTCCCTGCATGGAACGACGCTGTTCCAGGGAGAAGGGTGGATCCGGCCGGTCTATTTCACGATACTCGCCACGCACACCGTTGCAGCCGCCGCGATCGTCCCGCTTGCAGTAATCACGCTGCGCCGGGGTCTTCGTGATTTCATCGTGAAGCATCGCGCAATTGCCCGATGGACGTTTCCGATTTGGCTCTATGTATCCGTCACCGGGGTCGTCATCTATCTCATGCTCTACCATTTGTACGCGACCCCGTAGATTCCCGCCCGGTTATCCGGGCTGAGTATTCGTAACGCTGTCCCCCATGTTATTTTCCGACACGCATGATCGTAACGACGATGAAACGGTGGAAAATGTTCTTTGCTGCAATTGCAGGATCCGAAGTGATCCTGACCCTCCTTCTGGGTTCTCTTCCTACCCGGATTCTTGCACAGGATTCGACGAATATTCAGACCGGACGACTACTGCTCGTCGGCGGAGTTACGGCGGCATCGGTCGCGCTGGTTGATATCTACCAACGCGATGCCTGGTGGCAGGGTGAGCGCGAGCCGTTCCGATTCGAGAACGATTGGGAATATGCGCTGAACATCGATAAGCTGGGGCATGCGTACGGCGGTTATTCCGAAGCGAAATTAGCACGCAGCGTACTGCAATGGACGGGCATCTCGGAACGGGCAAGCATCTTCTACGGAACCGCCATCGGCCTCGCCTACCAAACCTACGTCGAAATCGAAGATGGCTACCACAAATCCTACGGGTTCAGTCCGGGAGACGAATTTTCCGACATCGTCGGGGCGTGCATTCCCATGGCACAGGAATCCTTCCCGGTACTGAAGAATTTCTCCTTCAAGTTCAGCTACTACCCGAGCAACCAGTATCTCAATGACCTGCGCTCACAGACCTTTCGGGTGTTCATCGATGATTACGAAGGAAGTGTTTACTGGATTACCATGGATCCCCACTTTCTTCTTGGCAAAGACTTATCGCGGATCGTGCCTGACTGGCTCGGACTCGCGGCAGGTTTTGGGGTGCACAATCTCAACGACTCAGGGACCGGAAGCAGGTTATATTTTCTTACGTTGGATTACAATTTCTCCAGGATTGAAACCAGGAGTGATTTCCTGAAGGCACTCTTCGGCGCCATGGACTTTTTCCATTTCCCATCGCCCGGGATGGCAATTCAAGACTCAAAGTTGAAATTCGGAATATTCTACACCTATCACGTGCAGCTCACCTTATGAGAATATTCCTGATTCCGTCCGTTTTGATGATGGTTTCTCTGGGATTTTCCTCGGAGCGGGATCATCGGGATATCGGCACGGGGAGATACTCCGCCACCATGGAGATTGAAGATACGTCGGTCGAGAATCATGTGCTTTCATCGCCGCGGGGATTCACGACATCCATCGGACGGACTCAATCGCGGTCGTCGTTCACGGGGTATTCTCACACGAACTATGATTTTTGGATCGGCTTCGGATACAATCTCTCGCCGGACATCCTCGCAGAGATGAGAATCTATACCGGTTCGGAGACTGGCTCGGTGGAACATGTCCAGCCCGTCGTGGGGAAATTCGATTTTGGCGGCGGAGCTCTTCTCCTCACCTATCGGTTCCTTCACGGTGGAACGTGGAGGCCGTTTCTCACAGGCGGGTACGAACTTGGCACGATTCTCACCTCAGCACCACAGTCCGGCCCCGGCAGCGGAACATCGGGGTATAACGGGAGAGGGCTGCAACTGTATGCCGGATTGGAATATTACGTCAACGAACATCTTTCACTTGAAGGGAACACGGCATACCGCCACCTCGATTACGTGGATCCTATCATCAACGCAAATAATCTGGGACGTCATGCAATCCAGACAGATCAATCCATTGGAATCAGCATCGGCTGTAATATCCATTTCAATTTTGTTCCGTAAGATTCCGGACGGGCCGGATTATTGCCGACTGCGCGGATGGGACTTGATTCTGAATTCCTGAGTACGTATATTTTTTGAATACTGGTATGAATCGATTCGTCAAATCACGTTCCTGGCTTTTTCTCGCTCTTACGTCAGTTTGCATCCTCTGTCTTTTCGGGGATGGTGCAAATCTTACCGATTTGTATACAAAGACGACGACTCTTCATTTTGAAGAAGTCAGTTCGGAAACCGGACAGGATATTTCCATTCCGACGACGTTTCAATCGACTTGTACATTTGCGCACTTCACTCACCGCGGATCGTTCTCGCTGCCACTGGTTCCTTCACTGAAGCGCGTCATACTCGATCAGGACAGTCCCTCACTCGAAGCAGTATCAATTTTCACTTCAGAATCCCACGCACCAGTACCAAAAGATGAAGCGGTAAGTGTTCCCTTCGTCCACTATTCTTCCTCGCTCTACCTCGAGCACTGCACACTCCTCATTTAGGCAATCTTCACTACACCATGTAGGACGGGGTTGGAGAGTTCATTTCTCCATTTCCCTGTCTGACCTTCTCCTCCGATAACCGGGGGGAGGTGTCTGTCTTTTCCAAGAGTCGATAGTCTCAATCTCTCTGCGGTTGCTCATTCCGCTGCGCCAGTGGAATGATCATGCGGAGAATTTGACCATGGAGTATTGATGATCAAGATCATCGTGGTATGCATGTGCTTCAACGCCTTCGCGTTCTCCCAGTCCAGTGAGTGGACTCTGCAGGAGGCAGAAACGCAGGCAGTGCAGCATAATCTCTCAATTCTGGCACAACATTTTGAGATCAATCTCGCAGATGCAGATTCGATTACTGCACGATTGATTCCAAATAACCCGGCCCTGTCTCTCAATGCAGATGTCACCCCGGAAGCCGGGAGCATTGCACCGGAGAGGAAGAACTACTTTGCATGGCTGACGTTTCCGGTTGAATTGGGCGGCAAACGCTCGAACAGGATTGCAGTAGCGGATGCTGAAAAGGCCGGGGCGGCTTACGACTTTGATGATGCGGTCCGTCATCTCCTGCTTCAGGTGCGCACCGAATTCTATGACGTTCTGAATGCAAAGGCCGCGCTTGCCCTTGCGGTCGACAATGAGAACTCACTCGACAGCATTGTTTCGCTCAACACAATCCGGCTCAAAGCAAGTGACATCTCAGAGTCTGAATTGATGCGCAGCCGGATTCTTGCAGAGCAGCAGCGACTAGAAGTCGGGGAAGCGCGTATCGGATATACTACTGCCGCGCGGACGCTCCAGCTCGATCTCGGTCTTTCCCCCACGGGAGATCAATTCGAAGTTGGCGGCGATATTGAGAGACTTCCCGACACACTTACGCAGACTCTCGCAGAGCTGGAAGAAGTAGCGCTTGGACGGCGATCCGATCTTCTCGCATTGAGGTCCCGGCTCGACCAGGCAGTCGCCCAGGAACACCTGGAGGAATCGAACGGGATTATCGATTTATCGGTCGGGGGATATTACTCCCAGCAGCTCGGACAGTCATTCACGGGTGTGACGCTTTCGGCGCCGATCCCGCTGTTCAATCGGAATCAGGGCAACAGGGAGAAATCAGCTGCTCTGGTTGAGCAGATCCGGTTGCAGGTTGCGGATCTCGAACGGCGGACAACGAGCGATGTCGAAACTGCATACTACGAATATCAGATACGCCGGCAAATTGTGGCAAGAATGCAGACCAATGTTGTTTCGCTTTCCCGGTCGGTCAGAGAAACGGTGGCGTATGCCTATCGCCGAGGCGGCACCTCCATACTCGATTTCCTGGATGCTCAGAGAACATTTAACGATACGATGAAATCCTACTACGACGCA
Organism: Bacteroidota bacterium; assembly: GCA_035518715.1. GTDB lineage: Bacteria > Bacteroidota > Ignavibacteria > UBA10030 > SZUA-254 > DATIXJ01. The sequence continues at coordinate 8,363 of DATIXJ010000099.1, forward strand.
CTGACGGCTCTTCACAAGAGCTCATTTGCATTACGTGCGGCAGCGGGGATATGAAACGGATGAAATTCACAATGAGGCATGATATGAAAACGGCACAGTTTATCACATTGGTTATCGCGGGTGTCTGGATTCTTCTCCAAAATATCGCATGCAACAAGTCAGATTCACAGGCGGCGGAGAAATCAGCGGAGACCGCAGTTCCGCAGGTCCTGAAGAACGGGGAAGAGATTCTTTTTCCCCCCGGCTCCCCCCAGCTCGAAGAGATTCACACGGATTCCGCACGACTGCAGCAAGTGCAACTCAGCATTTCGGCGCCGGCGCATATTGCCGCGAGCGTGGTCCGGTCGGAATTCGGAACATCCGGTCTCTTTCTCTTCGAGACGCAGGAATTGACGGAACTGTACGCGGAGTTCGTGAAAGCCGGTTCGAATGCCGACAGGGCATCACGCCAGTTCGAGCGAATAACGGATCTCAAAGCGCACATGGCTGCAGCCGAAAAAGACGTCGTGGATGCAGAGCACGAGTATCATGAAGCGCAGGCAGATCTGGCCGAAAAGGAGAGCCGGCTGCGAGCTGACGGCATCGACCCGAAGGCGCTTCTGGCCACACTTCCCGGCTTCCTCTGGATCCTCGCGGATATCCCGGAGAGCGAAATCTCATCGGTCCAGTTACATTCGACGGCAGTGTGGAAGTCCAATTCTTTTCCGGAAAGGAGGTTTACGGGGCACGTGGCAGCCATCGGCGATGTCGTGGATCCCGCCACACGCACCTTGAAGATCCGCGTGCTGCTCAGGAACGAGAACCAGCATCTGCGCCCGGGGATGTTCGGCTCCGTCGTCTTGCAGGAGGCAGTTCACAAGATGCTCATGGTTCCAACATCGGCTGTCATCATGGTCCAGGGGAATTCCTACGTCTTCGAGCAAACCGGCGCGGGGCAATTCCGGAGGGAGAAAATCGTCATCGAAGGTGAATCGGCACAGAACACTGTTGTGTCATCGGGAATTCGTGACGGAGAGATCGTTGCAACTGACGGCGCACTCCTCTTGAAGGGCCTCAGCTTCGGTTATTAAGATGATGGACGGCAGAGGGAACTAACGAATCATGATCCGCAAAATTGTTGCATTTGCTCTGGCCCAGCGGTTCCTCAGTCTGGCAGCGGCCGCTCTTCTTATCGGCATCGGCATCTGGGCATACACGCAGCTGAAAATTGAAGCATACCCGGATGTCGGCGACACCGAAGTGGAAATTATCACCAAGTATCCGGGCAGAGCCGCCGACGAGGTTGAACAGCAGATCACCATTCCTCTTGAGCGCGCCGTAAATAACGTGCCGCACGTTCTTGAGCGTCGTTCGAAGACGATCTTCGGACTTTCCACCATTCAGTTGACCTTTGAAGACGGAACAGATGACTATTTTGCACGCCAGCTCGTGATGGAAAAACTGAGGGATGCGGATCTCCCCGACGGTGTCACACCCGAACTGGCACCGATCTGGACACCCGTCGGAGAGATATACCGTTACATTATCACCGGGCCTCCGCAATACTCTGTCACGGATCTTCGCACACTGCAGGATTGGGTGGTAACTCCCCGGCTTCTTCAAACGCCCGGGATCGCCGATGTTGTCAATTTCGGAGGACTGGTAAAACAATTCGATGTTCTGATTGACCCCACATCGCTCGCAAAGTACAACGTCTCGCTTCAGCAGATTGCGGGAGCGATCGGGGCAAACAACATCAACACCGGAGGAAACATTCTCCCGCTTGGGGAACAGGGTCTTGCGGTGCGGGGGATCGGTCGCATAACCTCCGCAGACGACATCCGAAATATTGTGATCACCTCCACGAACGGAGTTCCGATATTCATCAAGGATATTGCCTCCGTCGAAATCGGAGCACTCCCCCCTACCGGCATTCTCGGGTTCACGGATCTTTCTCACGGCGTTGATCTGGATCAGAGCATACAGGGTCTGATTCTGATGAGACGGGGGGAAAACCCTTCGGAGGTTCTCGAGCGGGTCAAACAGAAGATCATGGAAATCAATGAAACGAGCCTGCCGCCCGGCGTTGTCCTGAGAACGACATACGACCGTACCGAACTTGTCAATAATACGCTTCGGACGGTCTCACGAACGCTGTTCGAAGGGATCTCGATCGTTCTGGTGGTCCTCATATTCTTCCTCGGCAGTATCCGCACCGCGCTCGTCGTGGCAATCACCATTCCGCTCTCTCTCCTCTTCGCGTTCATTGCAATGCATTTCACGGGAATTCCGGCGAATCTCCTCTCTCTTGGTGCGATTGATTTCGGGATTATTGTCGATGGGGCGCTCGTGATGGCGGAAAACATCGTGCGACGCGTGCATACGTCGACTCCGGAAGAGAAGGAACGTGGAACGTTGTGGATCGTTCTGGATGCAGCAAGAGAAGTCGAGCGTGAGATTTTCTTTTCGATCACGATTATCCTTCTGGCATACCTACCGCTCTTCACCTTGCAGCGCGTGGAAGGGAAGCTGTTCTCTCCCATGGCCTACACCATATCGTACGCCATTTTCGGATCAATGCTGGTAGCGCTTACGCTTATTCCCGTGATTTTATCGTTCACTCTGGGAAGCAGGGTGGCTCCCCGTGCTAATCCGGTGATGACCTGGATGACGGCGAAATATCAAGCGCTGTTGAACGACATCATTCGACGGCGAACGGCAATCATCATCGGGTCCGTCGTCCTCGTGGCAGGTGCACTTGTTCTCGGAGGCCGCCTGGGCACAGAGTTTCTGCCCGAGCTTGATGAGGGATCATTCAATATCCGGTGCATTTTTCCGGCCGGCATCTCGCTCCAGGAAGCCGCCAGGATCGTTCCGACCGTCCGTCACCTTATTTCAAAGTCGCCGGAAGTTTCCACGGTGATTTCCCAGCTCGGCCGAAACGACGACGGAACCGATCCGTACGGGCCAAACCGGTGTGAAGTTCTCGTGGGATTGAAGCCCTACGACACATGGAAATCCGGACGACGCAAAGATGAGCTGTTGCTGGAAATCAAGAACCGCCTCGAGAGTCATCTCCCGGGTTCGGTCATAAGTTTTTCGCAGCCTATTCTGGACAATGTCACCGAGGCAGTCACGGGCTCTGTTGCAGATCTTGCCATTCTCATCAACGGTGAGGATCTCGGACTGATGCGTTCCACCGCGGATACGATTCTTTCCGTCATCAGGAAGATTCCCGGGGCAAGTGAATATGGCATCGAACAGGAGGGCGGACAGGCACAACTCACAATCCGTGTCGATCGGCAGAGTGTCGCTCGTTACGGCATCAATGTGCGGGATGTTCAGGACGTCCTCGAAATGGCTGTCGGCGGACGGACGGTCGGTACTCTTTACGAAGGAGAGCGGAGGTTTGATATCGTCATCCGGTACCCGCAGGAATTTCGATCTACTCCGGCAGATATCGGGAATATTCTCGTCGATGCACCCAGCGGACAGCGCATTCCGCTCAACACTCTCGCATCGATCACGATTGATGACGGTGCAACAATAATCTCGCGGCAAGACGGGGAACGTCAGATATCGGTCCGGACGAATATCCGCGGAAGAGACCAGGGCGGCTTCGTGGCTGAAGCGCAGGCACGGATCGCCGAGGCAATTCATCTGCCGCATGGCTACGGACTCGAATGGGGAGGCCAGTTCGAGAACCTCGATCGGGCACGAAAGCGGCTGACAATCGTGATACCAATTACCATCGCTATCATTTTTATCATCCTCTTCGCCTTGTTCAAGCAGGTCAAGTATGCCGCGATCGTTCTTATGAACGTTCCGTTCGCACTTATCGGCGGCGTCTCCGCCCTTTTCCTGCGCGGGATGAATTTTAACGTCAGTGCCGGTGTGGGGTTCGTTTCTCTCTTTGGCGTAGCAGTCATGAGCGGCGTGTTGCTGGTTTCTCACATCAACAACCTTCGAATTGACGAGGGTTTGGACCTCGAGTCGGCAATCCGGAAAGGTGCATCGATGCAGTTGAGACCTATTCTCATGATGATGATTGTTGCCATGCTTGGATTACTGCCCGCAGCGAGAGCAACAGGCATCGGCTCGGATGTTCAGCGTCCTCTTGCCACGGTAATCGTGGGTGGTCTCGCGTCTGCGCTGATTTTCACCCTCATCGCTTTGCCGGCGATATACTATTTCGTCGAAGAGCACGAACGCCGGCGGGAACGTAAACGTGCCAGGCAGCTCCTCCAGCGGTCGGGTGAATCCGGTGCGCACCGTTCCGACGAACCGAGCACTCCTGCCGGAGAGGAACTGACGGCCGGTGAATAACAATAACCGAAATCCGGAGTCACGACGATGAGCCTACAATCTGTCGGAAGCGGGAAAATGATGCTCATCTTCATTGATGAAGATGACACGTTCGAGCACATGCCGCTGTACGAGGCAATATTGCGCCGGCTGCGCAAGCTTGATGTGGCGGGAGCACAAGTATTCCGGGGAATTATGGGGTATGGATCTCAGCACAGAATTTTTGGACAAGGAACGCTCGGAATTCCCGACAATCGGCCGATCACGATCGTTGTCATCGAGCAGGAAGAAATTATCTCACGCGCGATAAATGAGATTAAAGCGATTGTGGGGGAAGGGGTGATCGTGGTGATCGACGCGCTCATCCATCCGATTCATCAACATCCACCCTCTTCGTAAGACATGCGCGGGGCGGGCCAAACGGACACGTATGCAAACGGCATGGTCAACCAATGATTACCGTGAAGATTCGATGATGCATATGGGCTCGCCTGCGCATTATTTTTTGTGCCCCCTCTTGACAATACAATAAAAATATTGTATAGTAAATTCATGAGCACATCCATTCTTCATACGTTCCCACTCGGCTGGTATTGGTACGGATATTCCTGGTGGTGCGTTGTTTCCGCACACGGTGGGAAAAGAATGGCATAAACTCGAGATTAG
>DATIXJ010000100.1:0-32907 GCA_035518715.1 Bacteroidota bacterium
GCCCAGTGTGAAATGTAATTCCTGAATGCAAAGTCGAACCGGTCCTTTCCGAGAATATCTTCACGCAGGAGAACCAGCCCGAGAGCGGCTTTGTAATATTCGAGCGGGTGAACCATCTGGAACGGTAAAGCGTCGGCATACGAAATCACCGGCTGGGTTTCCGTGTTGATCACATCGGAAACGATCTCCCGCGCGGGGTTGCCCTTTTTGGGAGCATACTCGCCATCGCGCTTCGGCGCAAACTCGCCATGGTTGAACTCTTCCGTCCCGTAGATATCAATGAACGTGTTGAATCCCTCATCCATCCATGCATGAGCCCGCTCGTTGGATCCGACTATCATCGGGAACCATTCATGTCCCATCTCATGGTTGATGACCACCCAGAGCGAATATCCTGCGGCCTTCCAGTGACCGAATATCGCCCCAGGGTATTCCATCCCGCCAACCGGTCCCCCGATTGCAATGGCTTCGGGATACGGGTAGGTATACCAGCTCTGCGAAAACATCTCGATCGTTCTCTTCACATACTGAGCTGATCTGTTCCATCCGGAGTCCGTTGCGCTCTCCTCCGGATAGACTGCTGCGGCGAGCGATTTCTTGCCGCCGGGGAGATTGATCTTTGCCGCATCCCACAGAAACGCCTTCGACGACGCCCAGACAATATCCCGCGAATTCTCCATCTGAAAATGCCACGTGCGCATTCCGACCGCCGGTCCCCGCAGATTCTTGAGAACCTCGTTCAGGTTTCGGATCGAAACCGTGGAATCGCTTGATTGCGCCTTTTCCAATCGGCTCCGCTCCTCTGTCGTCAAGACCTGCTCCGGGTTCAGCAGCTTTCCCGATCCGACGACAAGCTGATCGGAAGGTACCGTAACGCGGTAATCATAATTCCCGTACTCCAGATAGAATTCCCCTGCACCGAGAAACGGAAGGATATTCCATCCGCGGATATCATCATACACCTCCATGCGGGGATACCACTGTGCGATGTCGTAGATCGTGCCATTCTTGGTCGCGAGCCAGCCCGTCCGCCCCATCCCCTGCGGCGGAACCGTGAACGAGTAGTCGATCGTGATCTGCAGCTTCCCTCCACGCGGCGCCAGCGGTACCGGAAGGCGAACCTGCATCCTCGTATCGGTGACAATGTAGCTGCCGGCCGACTTCTTTCCCCGCTCTTCCACCTCGACCTTCCTGAATGCAAAGCCGCCGAGGAAGCGCGGAATTCCCGAGGAGGTCCGGTTGCTTCGTGAATCCTTCACGAACGTATTCTGATCGAGCGCAAGCCAGACGTACGGAAGAGAATCGGGACTGTTGTTGGTGTACGTGATGCGGACTGTCGCGGTAATGGTCTTTGCCGAATCATCAAGCGCTGCATCAATCGAGTAATCCGCGCGATTTTGCCAGTATGCCGGCCCGGGTAACCCATCGCTGCTGCGGTACATGCTCTTGGAATCGGCATTGAACATCGGATCGAATGCTTTATGAGGATCGTATCCTGTCTGGGCATAACCGGTAAGCACGAAGAAGCTTGTAAGAACAGCGACCTGAAGGGTGGATGAGAGTTTCATGACGTTTGTGGGATTTGTTTCAGATAAAATAGGGAATTTCAGGAGCGAATCAAACTCGAATGGTTCAATCCTGGAGAGTGAGCTTTCGGGAGGAAAAGCGGCAGGTTCGGGGTTAAAGTATGCAAAGCGATCAGTATCAAAAAAAATCCCGCCCTGATATTCCGGGACGGGATTTGTAGTTGCAGACAGCACTTTCCGTTAATTCAGTTCCTCAATCAGGTGAGGAGATGAACGGTGATTGAAACGGACTCATCGCCTGACCTGCAGGTAGCCGAAGAGTCCGTCGTTCTCATCATTCGGACCCGCGGTAAAGAACAATCTCGGCAGAGCGGTGGGATGGCCAATTCCCTTGTCATCCTGGTCGTCATCGTTGTCACCTTCTCTTCCACCGTGTCGATGGCCATCCCCCCCCACTGCTTATCATCGTACCAGGGTGCTGGAACACCAGTGCCCATAAGCCGGGTATGGTGAGCGGGTTATGCCCGTCGGAGAGCTGTCCCCGGAACATGCCGTGTTTGTCGAACACACTGATTCTTCCATCACCAAAATTCCCGATGAGAACTGCATCCTTCAGATTCTCGGACCCGAAGTCCGGCATCTTCGCGATACCCCAGGGTGAATTGAGCGGACCGCGCGACGCAAATCGCTGGATCAGTACTCCCCCTGTCGTGAAAATATCAACGAACCCGTTGCCGCGACCGGCTTGATCATCTTCATTATCCGGTCCCTTCAGCTTCGCGTACGTCACGAACAGATTCCCGTCGATACTCTCGATATTGAACGGAGAAAAGCCCGTGGGGATGGCCGGATCGCTGAACGGTTTCGACGTCACGAGCTGAAAGTGATCATCAAACACATCCACTGTTCCTCCTTTAAAGTTTGTCGCGTAGAGAAAATTCTGACCTCCGTCGCTTGCCAGCGCCAGGCCCTTGTACACCGCATCAGACGCAGAGCGGTCAGCCACATTGATCGCCACTCCACCCGAAGCCCATGCGGAAATAATACCGTCCTCACTCGAGAAGATGAACTTGCTCACCTGCCCGCTGGACGGAATCACAAAACCGGTTGTGGAGTTAAAGACAACTCCGGTCGGTGCGCCGCCGCCTGCGGGATTTGCCTCCGAAGGAATCGCAACGGGCGCGCGCAGCGCATTCCCGTTGCTGTCATAAACCACCGAAACACCGGAGTGGTTTGCGGAAATCCAGACGATCCCGTTCGGATTCAAAGCAATTCCCCAGGCATTCTGGAGACTCGAATCAAGCCGGGTTGCACCAAAACCACCGATATCGGAAACAAGATTGAACTGCATGGATGTAGAGAGTCCGTCCTTTGCGAGCGAACCGAACGAACTCGTTGAAGAGATTCCGGGCATCGCCGGATCATTGGTACTGTTCGAGCAGCCGAACAGAAGAGAGAGGAAGGCTGCTGCGAGGACACTCGCGGAGAGAGCAGAGAATCGCGATAGTCTCGGCCTCGGAGACATAGTGGCACTCCTTTCTGGAATGGTTAGAGAACGGGGTTACTGGTCGGGGTGAAGGACTACAAATCGCGTACCGGAAGGGAGACGTCCTGAAAACTCAAAATCACGCCAACATTCGAGCACGTTGTGGAATTGGATTCACAGTGGGAGGCAAATCCTTCATCTTTTATATGGCATCCGATCCACACCCGACTGAAGGTGTGAAGCACCCGATCCGACGAACCGGGGACATGAACAAATCTTCCTCAAACGGAACATGTTTTGTGAAGAAGATGAACGGGGGAATGTAATCACTCCGCGGTGCGATAGGAACAGCACAATTCCTCCAAAATCCGGTTATCAAGAGGGCGAGTATGCCGGGTGCCTTTGAGAGACAAGCATGAAATTTCGTTAACTGATCGGACAAATGGGTAATACGATGTGCGAATCAGATGCGATTCGTCACATCCCATTGATCTGATTCACCCCGATCTTGACTATCTATGTCCAATTTTATATCCTGTAGTTAAGGAAAATTCACGAATTTTCGTTCTTTCATTCCAACAGGAGACGCTCGACGGTTAGTGAAGGGGTCGCGGGAAGCTCATGAAAATCCTTGCTCATCCTTCGGCTGACTCCAGCCTGATGTTATTCTCCCGGATCTGCGGGTGTCTTCTCATTTTTGTGGGAGGTGTTGCGCTTGCCGGTTGGGTTTTCGATCTCCACACACTCCGTTCCAGTTTGGAATTTCTCGCACCGCTGAACGGCAGTACGGCAATCGCGCTCATGCTCGCCGGGATGTCACTTCTCTGTGCAAACCCTGACACACCTTACCCGCTCATCAACAAAATCGGGGTGATTCTATCCGCGGGGCTTGTACTCCTCAGCATGGTGACGCTGCTGGAATACGTGCTCGGGGTGGAAACAGGCATCACCAAGATCCTCTCGGCGGGCCGTTCGCCCGAAATTTCAAGCACGAATGCCGGGCCGATGGCCCCCGGCGTCGCGATAAGTCTCGTTCTCTCCGGAGCCGCATTGTTTATCAAGACCGGCAGATTTCGTAAGGAGATTCTTGCTCAGGGTCTCGCGGTTGGGTCTTTCTGCCTCTCATCTGTCACGTTGATCGGATATCTGTACGGCGTGAGCGGGTTGATTCAGTTCGGGCCCTATCCATCCATTCCCCTGCTGACAGCTTCGACACTACTCGTTCTTGCCCTCGGCATACTCAGCTCTGATCCGTCGAGCGGCATCATGCATACACTTTCATCGGGAGCGCTCGGGGGGGTCATGTTGCGAAGGGTGCTGCCTCCTGCAATCGTGCTGACTCTCGTTCTCGGATGGTTGCGCCTCCAGGGAGAACGCGCTGGTCTTTACGGACCCGAAGTCGGCGTCGCACTCTTTGCGCTTTCGAATATCACGCTACTCTCCATACTTCTCTGGCGCAGTGCATCGTACATCAATCGTGTTGACGGAGAACGGAAACATGCCGTGCTCGGGATTCGCGACAATCAGGAACGGTACAGACTTCTCTTCGAGAGCATTCCGCTTCCGATGTGGGTTTACGACATCAAATCCCTCTCCTTCCTTGAGGTTAATGAGGCGGCAGTGCGGCACTACGGATATACGCGTCAGGAGTTTTTGTCGATGACCATACTGGATATCCGGCCGGAGGAAGAGATTGGCGCGCTTCGTGAGAATCTTGCACATCAACCGCCGGGTTTTGAATATTCGGGAAGCTGGAAGCATCGCAGGAAGGACGGGTCGATCATTGAGGTGGAAGTGAGCTCCAATGACTTCGAGTTCGGGGCATCACCTGCACGGCTTGTTCTCGCCACCGACATTACGGAACGGGGACAAGCCGAATCCTATCGACGCCGGATGGCAGCGATTGTCGAGTCGTCGGATGATGCGATAATCGGGAAGACGACCGGCGGTATCATTACAAGCTGGAATCCCGGCGCAGAGAAGATTTTCGGGTATACTGCCGAGGAAATGATCGGCCAGCCGATTCTCAGAATTTTTCCCCCTGACCGGTCTGCAGAAGAAGAACAGATTCTTGCGACACTCGTGCAGGGGAAAACCATCGACCATTTCGAATCGGTCCGGACCCGAAAAGACGGCAAGTTGATTGACGTGTCGGTGACGATGTCTCCATTGAAGGATGCTGCAGGCACGGTTATTGGTATCTCCAAGATTGCCCGTGATATCACGGAGAGAAAAAGAGTGGAACAATCATTGCTGGATTCCGAGAAGCGATACCGAACGACGCTGGACAACATGATTATCGGATGCCAGATTCTTTCCGACGACTGGCACTATCTTTATGTAAACGATGTTGCCGCACGACAGGGACAGAAAACCAGACAGGATCTCATCGGTCACACGATCATGGAGGTGTATCCCGGCGTCGAGAGCACCGAACTTTTCGCCACCCTCGAGAAGTGCCTGATCGATCGCGAGGTGAGGAATTTCGAAAATGAGTTTATGTTCCCCGATGGGACGAAGGGCTGGTTTGAATTGAGCATACAGCCCGTCGGGGAAGGGCTGCTCATTCTTTCAAAAGATGTTTCCAACGAGGTCAACCTGATTCGCGAGCTCGAAAATCACCGCACACATCTTGAGGAGCTCGTGACGCACAGAACACGGCAGCTTGAATTGGCAAATAAGGAGCTGGAGTCATTCAGTTATTCTGTTTCTCATGACCTTCGGGCACCGTTGAGAGCAATCGACGGGTTCAGTCAGGCGCTTCTCGATGATTGTGCCGACAAGCTTGACGACGCTTCAAGAAAACACCTGAACAGGATACGTGCGGCATCGCAGTTTATGGGTCAGCTGATTGACGATATTCTGAATCTCTCACGGGTATCAAGGTCGGAGATCCGGAACGAGAAGGTCGATCTGAGCCGGATGGTCGAATCGATCGCGTCGGAATTTCGGAAGACAGAACGTGCCGGCACGGTGCGGTTTCAGATTGAACCGAATGTGTCGGCAACGGGCGACGCTTCACTTCTTCGCGTCGTCATGGAAAATCTCATCGGAAACGCGTGGAAGTATACGAGCCGCCACGAACGGGCGACAATCGAGTTCGGAACAACCCGAAATGACGGCGAGCATACGTTTTTTGTGCGTGACGACGGGGCAGGATTCAACATGGTGTATGCCAATCAACTGTTTGGTCCCTTTCAACGTCTTCACACCGCGAGCGAATTTCCGGGGACGGGGGTGGGCCTGGCAACCGTTCAGCGGATCATCCACAGGCACGGAGGCCGCGTTTGGGCAGTGGGAGAAGTGGAAAAGGGTGCCACAATTTACTTCACACTATGAGGAGATACGCTCATGGCGAAGCGGACGATACTTCTGGTTGAGGACAATGCCGACGACGAAGAGCTCACCATCAGGGCATTACGACAGCACAATCTCGTCAACGAGATTGTCGTCGCGCACGATGGCGCCGAAGCGCTCGAGTATCTTTTTGGATCGAAGGAATCCCCCGGGGCCGGCGGACGCTTCATGCCGCAACTGATTCTGCTTGATTTGAAGCTGCCGAAAGTTGACGGGTTAGAGGTGCTGAAGAGAATTCGGGCCGACAACCGAACCCGACTTCTTCCGGTCGTTATCCTGACTTCTTCCAAGGAAGAACGCGATCTCATCAATGGCTATTCGCTGGGGGCAAACAGCTATATCCGGAAGCCGGTGGATTTTGTACAATTTACGGAGGCCGTAAAACAACTGAAGCTTTACTGGCTGGTTTTGAATGAGCAGCCGCCGCTGAATGGAGGGTAATATGGAAAAGAAACTCCGCGCGCTGATCGTCGAGGATTCCGCAGACGACACGGAGCTGCTGGTGCGGGAACTCCGCAGGGGAGGATTTGAAGTCGAGTTCGAACGCGTCGAAACGCCGGAGAGTATGGCGACCGCGCTTGAACGCCAGGTGTGGGACATCATCTTCTGTGACTACAGCATGCCCCATTTCAGGGGAACGGATGCCCTCCTTCTCGTCAAGCGCAGTCGGCTCGATCTGCCGCTCATCTTCGTTTCCGGGACTATGGGAGAGGATGTCGCAGTCGAGGCAATGATGGCGGGTGCGAAAGATTACATCGTCAAGGGAAACTTCAAGCGGCTGATTCCTGCAGTAGAGCGGGAGCTCCACGAAGCCAGACTACGGGCGGAGCGCAGAGATATCGAGGATGAACTTCATGAAAACGAGGAGCTCGTTCAGACCATCTTCAATATGGAGCCGGAGGGAGTTATGGTTGTTTCTCCCCACGGAACACTCCTTCAGATTAATCCCGCCGGGAGAATAACGTTCGAACTCGGGGAACACGAACGCGTCGTCGGTCGCTCGATATTCCGCTTTATGAACCGGGAGACCAGGACGAGTTTCGAGACATTTTTAACTCGTATCTGCAGTGGAGAACGCGGAATATTGGAATTCGAAATCAGCGGGACGAAGGGAGCCCGGCGGTGGCTCGAAGCCAACGCTGTTCCGCTTGTAACAACCAAGAAGGAGATTATCGCGATGCTTGCGGTCACCCGAGACATCACGGATCGACGGCACGCCGCCCTCCTCCAAAATGCCACGTACCATATAGCCGAAGCGGAAAACAATTCGCAGTCGCTGGAAGACCTCTTTCGCTCCGTGCATAAAATTATCCGGGAGGTCATGTCCGCACAAAATTTCTACATCGCTCTGTACGATGAAACGAGGGATGAACTCAGCTATCCGTATTTTGTCGATGAGGTAAATACGCCGCCATCTCCCGGAACGCCGCGAAGGGGGCTGACGGAATATGTCCTTCGGACCGGTAAACCTCTCCTGTGCGGCGAGAATGCGCGCGAAGACCTGGTTCGAAAAGGCGAGGCGACGCTCAGCGGGTCTCATTCTCCACTCTGGCTCGGCGTCCCATTGATTCTGGACAAAAAAACGATCGGCGTAATGGTTGTCCAGCATTATACCAATCCCGATGCCTACACCGATGCCGATCGGCAGGTCCTCGAATACGTTTCCTTGGAAGTCGCAAAGGCAATCCAGCGCAAGCAGGCGGACGAAAAACTGCGTGAGAGCGAGGAGCAGTTCCGGCTGATCATGGAAAATGCCGCGGATCTGATTGCCGTTCTTGATCTGGATGGAAGGTGGCTGTACAACAGCCCGTCGTTTCAGCCGATCATCGGAGACCTGAAGACAATCCACGGAACTGATGCGTTCCAGCATATCCATCCCGAAGACCGGATTCGCATTAAGACGGAATTCGGGGAGACGATCCGCACCGGGACCGGCCGGTGGGCGGAGTTCCGGGTTCTCGGAGAGTCGGGAACGGTGTGGTACATCGAATCTCGGGCAAGCGTAATACGAAATGAGTCGGGACTTGTGGAACGAGTTGTGATCGTTGCCCGCGATGTCACGGAGAAGAAGAAGCTCGAACAGCAGGTGCTGCGCACACAGCGAATGGAAAGTATCGGCACACTTGCCGGGGGAATTGCCCACGATTTGAATAATGTGTTGTCCCCTATCATGCTTGCCGTCGATATCCTGAAGCGCAAGGTCGGCGACAAACAGAATCTCGCCATACTTGACACGCTCGAAACGAGTGTGAACCGCGGGACCAGCATGGTCCGCCAGATTCTCACATTCGCACGCGGCGTGGAAGGGGAGCGGCTTCTGATCCAGCCGAAGCATATCGTCATGGAAATGAGCAAGATTGTCACCCAGACCTTCCCGAAATCAATCCAGATCCGTACGGTGGTGCCGACGGATGCGTGGACTTTTCTCGGCGATCCCACTCAGATTCACCAGGTCCTGCTGAACCTCTCTGTTAATGCGCGGGACGCAATGCCCCGGGGGGGTGTATTGAAAATCGAAGTCGCAAATCTGAATCTCGATGAGCACTACGCCCGCATGCACATCGAAGCAAAGGCAGGGCCGTACCTGCTCATTCAGGTTTCCGATTCCGGCTCAGGAATTCCGAGAGAAGTTCTTTCCAAGATCTTCGATCCGTTCTTCACAACGAAGGAAGCCGGTAAGGGAACCGGGCTTGGATTGTCGACCTCGCTCGCGATTATCCGGAGTCATGGGGGATTCATTGATGTCTACAGCGAGCTTGAAAAAGGAACAACATTCCGGGTGTATATCCCGGCACAGGCAAAAACCGGGGGTGTCGAATCGCCCGAGGCGAGGCCCCTGCTCCCTTCCGGGAAAGGAGAGACCGTCCTGGTTATCGATGACGAGGCGTCTATCCGCCAGATCACCAAGGAAACATTGGAAACATTCGGATACAACGTGCTTATCGCAAGCGACGGGGCAGAGGGTGTGGCTGTCTACGCAGAAAACAAAGACGCCGTGAATGTCGTTCTGACGGATATGATGATGCCGCACATGGATGGCATGGCGACGATCAGAGCATTGCAACGGATAAATCCGGAGGTGAAGATTATTACCGCAACCGGCTTGACGGACAGCTTCAAGGAAGCGGATATCAAGGCAAAGGGAGCAAGTTCGTTTCTCACGAAGCCGTATACCGCAGAGAAACTCCTGACGGCATTGCACGCCGTGCTCCATGAGAAATCAGAGACGTAGCGAATACACCTGCCGACAACCCCGGGATCTGCAGATCCAACCTCGACGTGAGATCCTGCTTGACGTTCTCTGCAACCCGCCTCGGAACAAACGATACGCTCGTCACCGATTCGACAGGGCACGCAGAGTTTACCGTTCCGTCGGATCACTACACACTGCGGGCATTCAAGATCAACAGAGGCGGACCCCTTTTCCTCTTCATCGATTTTGACGTCGTTGCCTTTCCCGGCGAGACGACCGACCTCGATATTGTTGATTGCCTGCCGTGTCTTTGAAAATGTTCCGAGGGGGTGAAGAGGAGGCAATGCAGGTCACTACTCCCGGATCATCCTCACGAATTCCCCCAGCTCATCCGTATTGAGATCTGAAACCGCGCAATATCTCATACCATTTCCGCTCCATGAGAGAAGATGATACCCGCTGCGGGAATCATCCTCCATCCCTGCTTCGTTTTGGCCCGGCTGAGGCCAGATGAAGAGATTGATAATGTGCTGCCTGCGTCCGTACACGATCGCAGCGACTCGCTGGTTCTCGAGAACGTCGAGCCGACCTCCGAGCAGCGCGAACCCGCTGTCACGAAGATCTTTCACGAGCGGAGAATAATTGACTTTCCCGTCGAACCACGGTTTCACCGTGTGCTGGTCGGATGAAACGACATCGGTGAGATGATTGGCCAGAAGCGAGCGGATGTGATCCTGGTAGAGCTGATCGGCGAGGACATTGCTTCCTGCCGGTGCGTGACGGAGCAAGAGATGGAATCCGAGAACAATGAAGAAGAGAACCGCTGCTGCAATGGCCACCGGACGCCAGAACGCCGAGACCGTTGAAGGAGTTTCGAGTTCTTTTCCGTAGACAGCGTTTCGAACGCTGAGGCCGAGCTCCGGCGGCGGAGGTTCCATGAGATCGGCAGTCCGAAGGAGTTGAATGAGCGAACGACGTGCTTCTGCTTTCTTCCGGCATTTTTCACACGCCGAAAGATGCTTCTCAACCGCCGAGCTGTGAACGACATCCAGCTCATTGTCGAGATAGGCGTCCAGAATTTTACCAACCTCTGTACAATTCATACTTGCACTGTTCCCTTCTCCCCGTCGCTCAGGAGGAACCCGAGATCCTTTTGCAGTCGCGAGCGAGCACGCGCCAACCGCGACATGACCGTTCCCGCGGGTACATTCAGCATTCCGGCAATTTCCTTGTAGGAAAATCCTTCCAGCTCCCTCAGGATGATCACTTCCCGGAATTCCACCGGGAGATTTTCGGTCGCCTTGCGGACCAGCTCGTTATCAATACGACTGTGAACGATATCTTCAGCATCTGCCGCATCTTCCACCGCAACATCCTCTTCGAGTGACACAGTCTTCCGATACATGCCGTGACGTTCCAGCCAGGTGTACCCGGTGTTCCGCACGATCGACAGAAGCCACGCGCGTGCATTGCCCCCGCGGTATCCGTCCAGCGACCTGAACGCGCGGAGGCACGACTCCTGTACGATATCTTCCGCGTCCTGACGGTTCTTCACCAGCCAGCACGCCAGATTGAACGCCGCTCCAAGATGCGGGAAAACGATCGTTTCGAACAGGAGATGGTTTCTTGTAGGATTCATGCGATGTTCACCGCAGATGCCCGGAGTATCCCTATAGGAGAAGACCACCGAATGACCTTTTTTATTCCCGGAACGATGCCGGGGAATATTTCATGATTCTTCCGGGTCATGATATGTACTGGCAAGCGACAAAGATGCTCATCGTTCATTCAATTCAGGAAAACATCAACGAATCGGATTATGAAAAGAAACTTCATCCTCGAAAACCTCAATACTGACGGCGTCGACCGCCGCGGGTTCCTCAAATGCATGGCATGGGCAGGAACGGGAGTTCTCTGGGCTGTGCACGGAGGCGTCCTTCGTTCTGCCGGCCTCAGTCAGCTTATCGACAGTACTTCTGGAACGCTCCGGGAGGGGCTGCAGGTTCCAAAGGCGGACTTTACATTTGTTCAGATCAGCGACAGTCACATCGGATTTTCCAAAGATGCCAATCCGGATGTCATCGGTACGCTTCAGGCGGCTGTAACCAAAATTAACGGGCTTCCCGATGCGCCTTCTCTCGAGCTCCATACCGGGGATCTCTCTCATTTGTCAAAAGCCTCCGAATTTGACACCCTCGATCAGGTTCTCAAGAGCGTCAGGACCGATTCGATCTTCTTCGTTCCGGGAGAACACGATGTGCTTACCGACAATGGGAAGCAGTTTCGCGACCGGTATGGGAAACGCACCAAAGGCGACGGCTGGTACAGCTTCGATTCGCACGGAATTCACTTCATCGGGTTGGTGAATGTGATGAACCTGAAACCGGGAGGCATGGGCCTCCTCGGGACCGAACAGCTCGAATGGCTTGAAGATGATCTGCGCGGACGTTCCTCCAGTACGCCAATAGTGGTCTTCGCACACATTCCGCTGTGGGCGGTCTATCCACAGTGGGGCTGGGGAACAGATGACGGCGCTCAGGCCATTTCATATCTCCGGCGGTTCGGTTCTGTTTCGGTCCTGAACGGGCATATCCATCAGACGATGCAAAAGGTGGAAGGCAATATCACCTTTCATACCGCGATGTCAACGGCTTTTCCCCAGCCGGCTCCGGGAATGGCGGCTGGTCCCGGTCCGATGAAAGTTCCGGCAGATAGACTCCGGCAGATCCTCGGTGTCACAGACGTCAATTATATGGAAAACCGTCATACCCTTGCGGTGGTTGATATGCCGCTTATTGGAGGTCCTGTAATTCAGCAACAATGGAAAGATACTTCCGATACAACAAAGAACACTTCAACTTCGGTGGTCGCAACGAATGCCGTGACGATCGACAACTTCAGCTTCACGCCCCAGCGTATCCGGGTATCAGCCGGAACGACCGTCACCTGGACCAACCACGACGACATTCCGCATACGGTCGTGAGCGTTACGAATCTGTTTGCATCTCCTCCGCTCGACACCGATAAACAATTCTCCGTGACGTTCAGGAATTCCGGAACGTACGACTACTACTGTTCCATCCATCCACACATGACTGGTTCGGTAACGGTGGTGTGATTCGGGGAGGCCTGGCCGCAGCACGGCGGGAAGCTCCCCGTTCAGGGATGACCTCACACGGAAGGAAAACGGGAGGGCTATCCCCCGTTCAGATCGCGGTCCACTGCCCGTTGCTGAATACTTCGATCTTGTGGATCGGATGAATCTCCCAGAGTGTTCCCCGTTCTTTTCCGATCTGTTCGGGATGTTCCTCGTCCCATGTCACCCATCCGCTGATCCGGATTTTACTGTGCTGCCCGATAAGATGGTTGATTGCTTTCTGATTCCAGCCCGGGTGAGCGCTGATCAGCCGGGGTGAAATTTCTGCAACAATCGTTTTGGACTTATCGGGATGTTTCGGCTTCGGACTCGGTAACGGCGCATCACTCAGCCAGAGATGGTAATCATGATACTGTCTGATCCCGCAGTTGCAAGCTTCCGCCTGTTGTGGTTTGATGGCGATGAGATATCCTTCAACAGAAACACCTTTCATCTCATAACCGGTAACCGCCTTTCGTTCCGCATCACTCCAGACTGATTTCTTGTCGAGCCGGTAATGAGATTTTCCTCTCCCTGCGGGAAAGTCGCGTTCCCATTTCGTGAGAATATCACCATAGGCAACCGATTCGTAACTCGCGGGTGCCAGATCACGATTCTTCAGTTCGTTGAGGTATGCGTCCCCTCCCGTTCCGGTCGGTTTACAGTTCTTGCCATAGATTTTTACCGATCCGGTTGAGAAGTTTGCGGGATCGTACGAAGGGTCCTGTGCGTGAAGAGCGGAATACGAAAGAAACAGCACGATGAAGGGAAAAACAGGATACTGCCCTGAGAAGAACCGGTGAAGCTTCATGATGCGCCCCGCTTGTTAAGTCTTCCCCCCATTAATCCGAAAAGTAAAGTTTCAGAGTGAGATTGTCAAGAACTATCAGATCCATGTTTTTCAGAATGATCCGGTCAACCGGGAATGGCGCAAAGTTGTCAAATCGGGAAGAACGGAAGATACCATCTGTCCGCCAATTTGATTATTTTCCCATACACGAATTTTCAATGTAGACTGGAACGCACAATGAAGGCCCGACAATTCCTCGTATTCCTCATTATCCTGTTCGCCCGCACCTCCCTCTCCGCACAAGTCACGCTTCCCGAAACTCCGCAGGGAAGGACTGTGGAAGAGTATCTGAAGGCATTCAACACCCACGACACTGTGGGGATGAAGAACTTCTTCCTTCAGCACGTTTCAAAGGAAGGCCTCTCCGAAAGATCTGCGGAGGCGCGCGTAACACGCACACAGATGTTCTGGACGGATGTAAAATCATTGACGCCCGTGAGAGTGGCGGGAACAACGGATAACTCGATCTCCGTAATCGCCCGGAACGGACGGGGTGAACCGCTGACACTCACCTTTCAGTTCGACAATAACGCAGAGCATACGCTTGCAGGCCTCGGAGTGGAAATGGGTGAGCAGCAACCGGTGAGCGGACCGCCGCTTTCCCGAAAGGCATTCCTGGACGACGTGAAGAAATATCTCGACAAACAGTACCGGGAGCAGGCCTTTTCGGGTGTCGTGCTGATGCAACGCGGAAAGGATGTTCTGATCAGGCAGGCCTGCGGCGATGCAGAAAAGCGTTTCCACATCCCGAACCGGCCCGACACAAAATTCAATATCGGCTCGATCAACAAGTTCTTTACGCGTGTCGCAATCGGCCAGCTCCTTGAAAGCGGCAGGCTTTCACTCGAAGATCCTGTCGGAAAAATCCTCCCTGATTATCCGAACGCAGAAGTTTCCCGGAAGGTGCACGTTCAGCAACTTCTCACCATGCAATCGGGCATGGGAGATATCTTCGGAGACAAATTTGATTACGTGGCAAAGGATAAGATTCGAACGCTTCAGGATTACCTGCCGCTCTTCGTCAACGATTCGCTCCGTTTTGAACCGGGAACAGATCAGAAGTACTCGAATGCAGGGTTCATCGTGCTCGGACTCATTATTGAGAAGCTCTCCGGCGAAGATTATTACTCCTATATACGGAAGCATGTTTTTGAACCTGCCGGAATGAAGAACAGCGACTGGTATCCGCTCAGCAGCACTACCCCGAATCTCGCAACGGGGTACCTTCACCCCCCAGGAAACGAGAAGGAGTGGATGAGCAATGTGCACATGCTGCCGGAGCGGGGAAGCTCGGCGGGCGGCGGTTACTCCAATGCCGACGATCTGAGGTCGTTTGCTCAAGCGCTTCTCAACGGGAAGCTGCTTTCACCCAAATATACCGAGTGGGTCATTAACGGCAGCATTCCTGCCACCGATCCGCCTCTGCCAATCGCCGAGGGGGGAGTCGGGATCGCCGGCGGCACCGCGGGCGTCAACGCCGTTCTGGATTTTGAAGCGAGAACCGGAGACGTCCTCGTGGTGCTGTCGAACTACGATCCGCCATCGGCTGAGAATACCGCACACACTCTTTCCGGCTTCTTCAAGCGGCTGAAATGAGCTGTTTGACAATTTTGAAAATTGTTCAACCTCTACTTTACGAGGACCATCCTCCGGACCTGCGTGTATGATTTGCCCGCGGGGCCAATGGCGGTAGCTTCCAGACGGTAAACATAGACTCCGCTCGCCATCTTCCCTCCATCCCACACTGCCGATTTGTGCCCGGGTTGCTGGATGCCATCGACGAGCGTCGCTACCAGCTGTCCGAGAATATTATAAACCTTCAGAGAGACGCGGCTTGCTGCAGGCAGGTCGTAGCCGATTGTTGACACCGGGTTGAACGGATTCGGATAATTTTGTTCGAGCCGGTATGCATCCGGGACTGTACCGAAGGAGCCCCTGACATCCGTGATCTGCGAGTAGGAACGCCGCCAGACCCCCATAAGAAATGTCCCCGCAAGCAAATCAGTCCCGCCGGAACCATTTGGTACCGCCGCAAGTGATTGAATGTACGGCCAGAAGATACTGAGGAACGTGGGCATGCCCGTGCTGATCGGTGCCCAGCTTGCTCCTCTGTTTGAACTATAATAGAGTCCGAACACGGTTCCCGCAACAAGACCACTATCAACCGTTACGAGATTGTTGATCGAGGTATTCGACAGCCCGGTGTTCCCCGGATTCCAGGAAGTCCCGTTGTCCGTTGAGCGGTAAATACCATTTGTGGTCCCTGCGATAAGATCCGTACCGATGAAGGCGACGGAGGTTACCGTCGCGCCTGCCAGACCTGCGCCGATCGGCGTCCACGATGAGCCGTCGTTCGTGGAAAAATACATTCCGCTGCCCCCGGCGTAGAGATCCGATCCTGAATAGGCGATCGTGTTCATCTCGGAACTCGTCATGCCGGTACCTTTCAGATTCCAGGTTGCACCGGTATCGGTCGTGAGAAACACGCCTTGATCCGTTGCAGCAAAGACCATAGAACCCTTGACTGCAAATTGTTTGATCGTGCTTCCCGACGGTATGCCGTTGCTCATCGACATCCAGCTTCCTCCGTTGTTTGTCAAGATCTGCGCCTCCTGGAATACGCCCGCGAACAGGATTCCGCCGCTAAATGCAAGGGCATTCACGGGAAAATTTGCAAGGCCATTGTTCATCGGATTCCAGCTTGTGCCATTATCCGTTGACCGATAGACGCCGTTCTCGTTCGTGCCGGCATAGAGATCATATCCCCCGGAGCCGTTGGAGTGATAGGCAAGTGAGAGGATTTGTGTGCCGATCACACCATGATCGGATTTCGACCAGGTGACACCGTGATCGGTGGAGATGTAGACGCCCGCCGGGTAGGTGGCTGCTCCCGCGAATATTGTTCCGCCGTTTATCGCGAGGGAGTTCACAAGTACTTCCTTAACCCCCGTATCGGCCGCCGCCCAGCTCAGTCCGTCGTCTGTCGACTTCAGAATGCCGAAACCGCTCGCAAAGAGATTTGACCCGTCGATGAGAAGAGACGTGGTGACGCTCGGATCTGTCATCGCCCAGTGGGCACCATTGTCGGTGGAACGGAAGATCCCGCCGAGCGTGCCGGCAAGGAGAGTAGTGCCCTTCAGGACCAGCGAGCGAACCGTCGTGTTGGTAAGGCCTGTATCGGCGGGATACCAGTGACCCCCGTTATTCGTCGACTGAAAGATGCCCGACCCCTCGGTTCCGGAGAACAACGTTCCGCCATTAACGACAAAGGTATTGACCTGAACAGATCCAAGCCCGGAATCGATTCTCGTCCAGCTTGAACCAGATCCTGTGGAATGCAACGCACCGCCTGCAGTTCCTGCATAGATGTCATTCCCGTTGACGAGAATGCCGGTTGCATCCGAGCCGTTCACCGAGGTCCAGTTCGTACCGTTATCTGTTGACAGAAAAATCCCGGAAACTGTTGTCGCAAAGATATCGGTGCCCTTCGCGGCAAACGCATTCGCGCCGGCGTACGTGCCGATGAACATGAGTCCCGACGAGACAGCAGTCCATGTTGCACCGTTATCGGTCGACCGGAAGTTACCCCCACCCTGCGTTCCGGCAAAGACCACCGGCCCACCGGTTGCCGTCGGGTTCACGGCGACCGCGTTGACCGGTCCGCCGAACGGACCGCTTTCCTGAATCCATTGGGATGGAGAAATGGTTGGTAAGAAGAGGATCAAAGCTGACAACAAAGAACAAGGGACAAATCTCATAACGGACTCCTGATGAGTATGGTGGATGTCATCGTATCTGGCGGAACGATTGTCCGCGGGAGCCGTGATCGGCTCCGAAGTGATGAGTCCAAGATACACAGGAAATCCCCGCGCGTCAAGTTAACAGATTCACAACGTGAGTTGGGATGATAAGACCAGCCGGCCCTGATGGTCAGGTGCTCAGAAGATTCTCGCCAGCAGTTCGGCCTAATTCTCCCCGGTTTCCGTAACGATGCTCCAAGAGTTTTACAAGTTCTTGACACTCCTGTGACATCTCGACGAGAACATTTTCCTATCTCTCAAATAGACAGTGTGTAAAGTCGAATGAAAAGGAGGAAATCGCCATGAAAACACGTGTTGGGATGATTGCAGGTCTCTCTGCATGCTTCCTGCTCCTTCTCTCTTGCAGCCGGGAGCCGGAACCATCCAATCCGCTTGTTCCGATGATCAAGGCATCTAAGGACACCGTGAGGGTAGACACCACGAAGGATACGATCGTCATGAAGAGGACGGATCTCTCGCCCGTTCTGAAAAGCCAGATGGTTGCAGCGTCATGTTACCGTTCTGTCAGCGGCTCCACTGCAGACCGGGTTGCACCACTGCTCCTGGCACTTGGAGGAGACGAGCTGGATCTCTCGGTGTTTCAAAACTTCTCATTTTCATTCAATCATGGCGTTTATGAAGCCGCCTACGGCGAGCAACGGATACGGGCAGTCTTCTATTTTGCAGAACAGTTCGGAAGCTTCAGAAGCGGAGACACCATTCCGTACCACCTTTTTGCGATCGATTCGTACGTCCGGAATATTACTCTCACCTGGACCGGGGTGCATTACGATCACGGTCCGCTCTTTAACCTCATTACCGGGACATTACGTTTCAACGGCCTGAATCCGGTCATCACCATCGGGGCTGAAAAGTTGCTGTTCAGCATGGAATGCCATGCCTTTGAGCGCATTCATGAACCTGGCAGCATACCCGACACGCTGAATCTTTCTATCCATACAAGAAAGGCCAATGTCCAGGATTTTGCCGATCAGTTGGCAACCAGCGGTGTCATGTTCGACATCGATTCGACATCCTATGCAAGTCCGTTTTACGGGAGCAATGCACGGATCGACTCTTCGCTCGTGACCGTGAGGAAACAGGATGAAAAGTATTCCGTCGACGGAGAGCTCTCCGGCCGGATGCAGCACAACGGTACGGTGTATTACTTCGATGGGAGGTATTCGAGCAATGGAGAGACTACATTCGATTTCTATCTGGATCATCCGGTGCCGGTCTTTGTGGGAACCTCGTATGAAGTGGGTGATTTGCAGTCAGGGATCTTCAGATATGCAAGCGGGGACACTCTTCAGTTCCAGCTTCCGTGATGGAATGCCTCCGGAGAAATCCTCAGGCGATGAAGTCAGTGCAGAATTATCAAACATGCATATATTCGAGACGGGAATGAATTCAAGGATCTCCATGCAGGAATTTGCGAATATGCATTCCGCCCTTGCGACCTTCATGTGCGTTTGGGCGGCGAAATTTAATTGGGGTAAATCCGGTAAAGGGGAAATTATTTCTTGACATTCCGCTCCATTTTCGATAGCTTTATACAATTCCTACTTCCGGGCGGTTGCTCTGGTTTCCGGTTTTGATTTCAGGCACGTGCGCACAGAAACCCCTCTTCAAAAGCCAGAGCTCTTCTCGAAGATTTGTAATCTGGCCGCACCGAGATTTCGCCCAACGGCGTTGGTGGTCAATCACGATTCCATTTGAAATTGTTTGATGATCAGTCAGACAATTTCCGGGTTCTTTGAGCATGTTCGTTCATTCATTGTTCAACTCCACATCCGAAAATTCCGGGCTGCCGTTCAGGCAATCTGCATCTCACTTCAGCTCCCGGTTACGGCGCCCCGTATTCGAACGCATAGGATGGCGTTCGCGTAGACCGTTACCGCAAACGGAATTTGTAATCTCTTCTGGTCTCTTCTTCACCCGCAATAAGCTTCCAATCGAATTTCCTGAAATTCCTCATTCAACAGTTATTTTCTAAAGGCAGATACCATGCAAACACTTTCGCGCATCATGCTCACGCTGCTCATTCTTGTCATTCTTCTGTTCTCGCCGGGTATAGTCAGCGCACAGTATAGCGCACCGAAAACGGAAGACATGACGAAACAATCCGACCTAGTGGTCTCCGGAAAGGTCGCCGGTCGAATTTCCGAATGGACCCCGAAGCACGACAGAATTCAGACACGCATCACGCTCGCCGTTGATCAGGCGATGAAGGGAAGCGCTCCCGGCTCAGCCATCACCATTGTCGTCCCCGGCGGCGAAGTCGATGGCGTGGGAGAATGGTACAGCCATTCCGTCGCATTCCAGGAGAATGAGAACGTCGTTGTGTTCGCCAAACGGGACAACGGAAATGCGTACCGCGTCGTCGGCGGTGAAGCAGGAAAGATTTCCGTGAAGCAGGACGAGAAGACGGGGAAGAAGTTCATTCCGAACATCGGTTCCCTGGAAGAGTTTTCCAAGAATATCTCTCGCATTGCGACCGCCCAAAGCGGCGGGCAACCCAAAAATTGACGACAACTTCGTCGACATCAACAATTCCCTCGTGATCAAAACAATTATTACTCCGGTGAGATTATGAACAAAATCGTACGCGTTCTTTCCGTCATCCTCTTTTCGATCCCGCTGCAACTCTTCGCGCAAACGGGACAAACCATAGTTCCGTACAGGTCAACAGGATATCTGTACCAATTCGTCAAGGTGGGCTCGTCCTCAGAAACGAACCTGAGCTACAAGAGCCCGACAGCTTCCGAAAGCGGGTACTCGACGGGCAATGCGGCATTCGGGACACTCAATCCGAAATCCGGCACCACGTGTCCGCTCAATGATACGGTGCACATCAAAACGATCTGGCAATCCTCCACCGACGTCATACTCCGAAAGCACATTTCCCTTCCGAGCGGAGCGCGAAATGTCAAGGTTTACATCGGAAGCGACAATGATGTGCGTGCATTTTTCAACGGCTACGACATCAGCAAGGGTGAGAAGGAACGAAGCACGTGTGCCACGGAAAACGGCGACTTCGTCTTCTCAGTCCCCGATTCCGTCGTCAAGAACGGAGACAACGTTCTGGCCGTCTGGGGAGAGTGGTGCAGTTCCAAAAACTATCTTGACTGCAAAGTTGTCGGCGACGTCTCAGTCACTCTCACTGCTTCGGCAGGTCCCAATGGAACGATCACCCCGAGCGGTTCCGTTTCCGCCGCACCGGGTTCTAACGTTACCTTCACCATGAACGCGAATACCGGCTATCATGTACAGACACTCACCATCGACGGCACGCCCACAACCGTAGCAACGTCTTCTTCGACTCCATCGACACTGAGCTACACGTTTCCTTCGGTATCGGCGAACCATTCCATCAGCGTGACATTCGCGCTCAACACCTATACAATCGCAGCGAGTGCCGGAGCCAACGGTTCGATTTCGCCAAGCGGATCTGTGGTCGTAAACTACGGTGCCACTCAGCCGTTCAACTTTGCCCCCTCGATCGGTTATCATGTCGACAGCGTTATCGTGGATGGAATCCGGCAGACAACGTCATCGAGCTACACATTTTCGAACGATACTGCCAACCATTCTCTTCGCGTAACATTTGCCATCAACCAGTATACGATAACGGCTTCATCCGGAGCGAACGGTTCAATCTCTCCCAGCGGATCCGTTGTGGTGAACTACGGCTCAAGCCAGGCGTTCAACTTCACTCCGTCAACCGGTTATCATGTCGACAGCGTTATCGTGGATGGAATCCGGCAGACAACGTCATCCAGTTACGCATTTACCAACGATACTTCCAGTCATTCCATTCGAGTGACATTTGCCATCAACCAATATACAATCACTGCGTCATCCGGCACGAATGGATCGATCTCGCCAAATGGGTCCGTCATCGTCAACTATGGTGCGACCCAGCAATTCAATTTCACTCCATCGACGGGATATCATGTCGATAGCGTTATCGTGGATGGAGTGCGTCAGACCTCAACCCCAGGCTATACATTCGTCAATGACACTTCGAGCCACACGATCCGAGTAACGTTCGCCATCAATCAGTACACCATTTCTGCGTCAGCGGGAAGCAACGGCACAATTTCACCAACCGGAACGGTGATTGTCAACTATGGCGGGACCCAGGCATTCACCTTTACTCCCTCTACCGGATATCACGTGGATAGCGTCACAGTCGACGGCGTTTTACAGTCGAGTGCTCCGGACTACACATTCACCAACGATACTTCGAACCACAGCGTCCGGGTAACCTTCGCGATCAATCAGTTCACGATCACGGCTTCTTCCGGACCGAACGGCACCGTTCCGCCAAGCGGACCGCTCGTCGTGAATTATGGATCCACGACTACGTATACTATTCAGGCCAATCCTTCCTTTCATGTCGATACGCTTTGGGTGGATAACACCGCCACACGCGTCGCAACATCTCCCTCGACGCCGGCGCAGATAACGTACACTTTCCAGAACGATACCTCGAGCCACACGATCAGCGCTTCGTTTGCACTCAACCAATACACTCTTGCCGTAACTGTAGATACCTATCCTCCGTCAGGTAACAGCTCCGTCGGCTCGGTGGGGATAGTTCCCCTGCGGAGTCTTTACAACGCCGGGGACAGTGTCACACTAACCGCGTTCGCGACGAAGGGGTATCATCTTGTTCAGTGGGTTCTTCCCGACAGCACAACGTCTTCGGTTAATCCCATGACTGTGGCAATGAATGCGAACAAAACGTTCACAGCCCTGTTTGCTGGAAACGTCCTGCAGAATATTGTCGTCAACACGCTCCTTGACGATACCATTCCGAACAACGGGCTTCTCTCGCTGCGCGAAGCGATCTCCATCGCTAATGGCAATCCGGGAGGGGATTCGATTTCATACGATATTGTCTCCGGCAGTACCCCGGGATCGAAGATTATCGTTTTGAATCGCCCCTTGCCGACGTTAAACAATCCGATTGTACTCGACTTCAGCTCATTGCTCGACAGTTCCGGGAACCCGAAGATCACGCTGCAGCCGGCTTACAATACCGGCACATATCCCGGAAGCAACGGCATCGAGCTTTCGCGCACGTTTCTGCCGTGGGGATATACTCCCGGAGGCAGCATCATTCGCGGATTGATCATCACGGGATTCCCCGGTTCGGGCATAGTTCTCCGCACCGACAGCAACGTCGTACAGCAGAACATCATCTTCCAGAATGGAGGACACGGGATAGCGATTATCGACGGCAACGGAAATCTTATCGGCAATCCTCCCGATACTTCGACGAAGAATCGGGGAAATGCAATTTATGCGAACGGAATGGATGGAATTGTCGTCCAGGAACTCAGCTCGTCGGATACCATTCCACCTCCTGCAGGAAACACCATCCTGGGAAACTCCATTCACTCCAATGGTCTGCTTGGCATTGACCTCGGCGGTGACGGAGTAACAGCGAACAAATACCAGGGTGGTCCGACGAATCCGCTGGTGCGACCCAATGTTCCAAACGCCGTAAACTTCGGCGTGAATTACCCGACCATCAACATTGCGGCAGCCGGAGCGGCTAACTCGGCGCTCGTCGAGGGATACGTTCTGAGCTGGCGGAATACACCATTCCGGATTGAAGTCTATCTCAACGACACTTCGAACGCCTCGGGCTACGGAGAAGGGAAGACGCTCATCGGAACGACGAATGTCATCACAAGCCCTGACTCCGCGTACGCGTGGTTTACGGTCACTTCAAGCACCGCACTTCAGCCAGGGCAGTTTGTGACCGCCACGGCGACTGATGCGTCGGGGAATACTTCAGAGTTTGCAGCCGACTTCCCCGTGGGCCTGGATACACGAATTATCCAGGCAAATCAGTATGTGATCAACAGGACCCTCTCCGGCATCCCGCTCCACTGGCCGGATGGGAAGGGAACATACTCCTTTGCCAACAGTGTTCTCAATAGCGGATTTGCGGCTTCGATCGAGAGCTCGTTCGTGGCCTGGAACTATCAGGCAACCCATCCCGACAAGACGCCCATTCTCTCGTACACGAAAGTCCCGCCGGTCACACAGACGGAACAGTGGGGAGGATATCCCGACGGGGTCAACAACGTTGTCTGGGTTTCCAACAACTGGGAATCCGTGACGGGCGCGACTTCGGCAGTCATTGCCGTAACGAGGGTACGATACAACGCGTACACGGGCGAAATGACCGACGTCGATGTCGCCATCAACGCCCAGGATTTCACATTCGGCGATGCGACCGATACCTCTGCCCCGGCCGGTATCAAGGATATGCGGGACGTGGCAACCCATGAGGTCGGACACTTCGGCGGGCTTGGCGATATTTATGTCCCGGGTTATGTCGGATGGGACATCCGCATGGGATCGAACAACGATTCGCTGACGATGTACGGGATCATCCGGGACAACGAGACGATCAAGAGGACGCTTGAAGCCGGAGACATCAACGGGATTAATTACACGTATTCCCATGTTGCCAAAAGCGCACTCGATCTTGTTGTTCTCATCGACGGATCGACAACGTTCAACAACACGTACGACGGATTCAATCCTTCGAAGAACAGTGCATCTGAGCTGGTACAGCGCCTCCGGCCGACAGACCGAATCACTGTCATCAAACTTCCCGACACGGTAGTCGTACCGCTGACGAAGATCGATTCGACGAATGTTACGAGCGTGCTCAATGCTATTTCAAATATCACCGTCGGCGGAGCTTCGAATCTTGGGGCCGGACTGCAGCAAGGATTGAATCAGCTTAATGTCGTCAACCCGGGCCGTCAGGCAATGATTCTGTTCAGCGCCGATGAGGCAGTCGGCTCACCGACAGCTATGAGCGTCGTCCCGACATTGAGAGCGCAGAATATCCCCCTCTTCACGTTCGGCTTCTCGGGAAGCAGCGGGCAAGCTCTCGGCAGTACGCTTGCGGATACGACCGGCGGCGGGTACTACCTCGTTGCAGACACAACAGTCGCACCCGCGACACTTCAGATCTGGAACACGCTGACCGGAACACAACTTACTGCTGACACGGGAGTCTTCGCCGGACAGACGGGGATCCAGTGGCAGGGCGGTATTCAGTGGCAGGGCGGCATTCAGTGGCAGGGCGGCATTCAATGGCAGGGTGCCATCGACCCTGGTACAACCACGGCACTCCCGGGAATCCAATGGCAGGGAAGCACTTTCGTCCTTTTCCTTATTCCTCCGGGATATCCGGTACCCACGGGAACGACGGACTCCATCACGACGCCAAGCTATGTCGTCTATCCCGGTCATCTCCCTCCCGGCGCAAAATATTATCAGGGATCGACGTACGCGTTCTACACGATCCCGAATCCCGCTCCCGGAAACTGGACCTTTGTTCCCATCGGAGCCAACACGACTCCGCCTCCGCCAAAGCCGGAGCCAGTCACTCTGAATCTCCTTGCGTCGACGGACGTGGTTCTTGCGCTGTCGTTTTCGGGAAGCTCATTCAATCCCGGCAATCCGGTACAATTTCAAGCAGCACTTTCCGAAGGCGGCTCGATCATCGGCAGCCAGCACCTCTCGGGCGGGCAACCGATAACGAACGCCACCGTAACCGCAAGCGTCACTCCGCCCGGAGGCGGCACACCGGTGACGATCACTCTTACGAACTCAGGGAACGGAATTTATAACGGAACATTTTCGGCAACCTCCCTCCCCGGCACGTACGATTTCAAGATTCATGCCACCGGGACAACACCGACGCTCCCTCTGGGCTTCAACAGGTTCAGCGAGCAATCCATATTTGTCTCGCCGGTTTATAACAACGCCGTTATCTTTGCAAGCGACAGCACGATTATCTCCGACAGCGTGCAGATTTCATCCGGCGATATCCTGGTGAACCGAAAATCCAATCCGGGCGATCCGGGCGCCGAGCTTACGCTGGGAGCTGGGGATAGGACCCCGACGGGGTTCAATCTCAAGGCCGATCGGGTAAAGATCGGCAAGGGAACGGTTGTGGGCGGAAATGTCTATGACAATCAGCTCACCAACAAAGGCGTGATCAATGGTTCCCAGATCTCGCCGTTGACCTTGCCGCTCGGCCAGTTCCCGCCGTTCATCACTGCCGACAGCACTGCGGATACCGCAGCAGCCTGGACAATCGTCGCGGGCAGGTCCGACACATTGAAACCCGGCACGTACGGCAACCTTGTTCTTCTGCCCACGGCAAGGCTCACACTGGTCTCGGGTATCTATCAGTTCCATTATGTCTGGCCGATGCTCGGATCGAAACTGCTGTTCGGAGGTCAGGGCCAGGTTCAGCTGCGCTTACGATGCGGCCTCAGTGTCGGGGTCGGGGCATACGTTGGTCCCGCGCCGGGAAGCCTGCTCACGCCATCGAACATCGTCATCTATATTGCCTCGAACGACTTCAAGAGCGGTTTCCCGCATGCTGCAGAAATTGGTCTTCTTGCAACGGTGGCGGCTAACATTTACGCGCCGAACGGGACCATCATGCTTAACCAGGGAGCCAGTGTCACGGGTGCGTTCTATGCAAAGGTTGTCAGGGCGGCAACAAAGGTGACGGTTTCACTTGCATCCGGATTCGGTTCTCCCATACAATCGAAGAACGTCCCTGTGACGGACGAGGAAAGCGCCAAAAAACCCGAGATCCCGAAATCGTACTCGCTGATGCAGAACTACCCGAATCCTTTCAATCCGACAACGATGATCCGGTACGCTCTCCCCAAACAGGCGGCAGTTACGTTGACCATCTACAATCTCCTCGGTCAGGAAGTTGCAACGCTCGTCGACGAGGTTCAAACGGCGGGATTCCATGAGGTTCGATGGGACAGCCGGAACCGTCAAGGCACATCTGTGAGCAGCGGGATTTACTTCTACCGCATCACCGCCGGCAGTTTCATCGATATCAAAAAGATGATTCTTATCAGATAATCCGTATCTTTCCATAGCGTATCATTTCCGGGCTATCACGGACCTCTGTCCGTGATAGCTCATTTATGGCCGTGTCTTTTTTCAACTATGAAACAATGGAACATGAGTTCCCCATTGGCTATTCCGGCTTCCGGGTGGCATCAAACAGTATTCTCCTGAGGATACTCCTCTTCTTCGCTCTTGCATTCGGGTCGATTTCGATATCGTTCACACAGGACGATATCCCCTTCGATCATTTGACGGTCAAAGACGGTCTTTCCCAGGGAAGCGTCCTCTGTATTTTCCAGGACAGTTATGGATTCATCTGGCTTGGGACACAGGACGGATTGAACCGGTTCGATGGGTACGAATTCAAAATCTATAAGCACGATCCATCCGATCCGAAATCCATCAACGATAATTTCGTTCTCTCCATTGCGGAAGATTCCAGCAGAACACTCTGGATCGGCACACTCAACGAGCCCGGGTTTCTGAACCGATTCGACCGGCAAACGGAATCGTTCATACAGGTTCCCCGTGACAGCGTTAACCTCCGCGGTGCAAAATCCGGAGAAACTCACCCTCGTTATACCGATCCGTCCGGAACACTGTGGTCCGGCGGGATTGGCAAAGGGTTCATCCGTACCGACCTCCGGACCGGGGCGAAAAAAGTCTTCAAGCACGATCCGCAGGACCCGCGAAGCCTCGTCGACGACCGCGTATACTCTGTCGTCGGTGATCATACCGGAATGATCTGGATCGGAACGCGTAACGGGCTCGATCGTTTCGATCCCAGGACAGAAACCTTCACGCACTTCCAGCACAATCCCAACGATCCTCACAGTCTGAGTGACAACTATGTCTGGCCGATTGTCGAGGACAAGAACGGAATACTGTGGGTGGGAAGTTACCTCGGCGGTTTGAACCGGTTTGATCCGAAGTCGGAAACGTTTACCCGGTACCGCCACAGTGAACTGAATCCTCGGAGTCTTGCCGGTGACCAGATCTATTCACTCTTCTGCGATGCATCGGGAATGATCTGGGTAGGAATGGTGGATCACGGCGTCGACCGTTTTCAGCCCGACCTGACAAACTTTGAAAACCATATCCACGATCCTGCCGAACCGAACACTCTTGCCGACAACAATATTCTGGGGATGTGCGTTGATCATACAGGAAGCGTCTGGATCGGAACGGGGAAAGGGCTGGACCGCTGGGATCGAAAGAGCGGAACGTTCACCCTGTATCAGCACGACCCGAAGAACCCGCACAGCATTGCCGATAATCAGGCACAGACTCTCTTTGAGGACAAATCGGGCGTCCTTTGGGTCGGAACCCTGAGCAGCGGTCTGGATCGTCTGGACAGCAAGTCGAACACTTTTGTTCACTACAAGAATGATCCTGCCGATCCGCAGAGTCTCAGCGACAACAGGATCTATGCGCTCTGTGATGATCGGGAGGGAAATCTCTGGGTCGGTACATACGCCGGAGGTCTCTGCCGGCTCGATCCGCGGACGGGAAAGTTCACGCGGTTTGTTCATTCCGATTCGCTTCCCTCCAGTCTTGGAGGAACGGGCGTGTGGGCACTTTTGCAGGGTCCTGACGGAGTATTATGGGCCGGCACATCCGGTGACGGCCTCGATAGATTCGATCCAAAATCAGGAACGTTCACCCATTTCACGCACAAGGATTCGGATACAACCTCACTGAGCAGCGACATGATTCTCTGTCTTGATGAAGACCGCTCGGGACATTTGTGGGTGGGAACGAACGGGGGGTTGAACAGGTATGATCCCGCAACCGGCACATTCCGGGGTTACCGGGAAAAGGACGGCCTTGCAAACGATGTCGTGTTCGGCATTCTGGAAGATGGAAGCGAAAATCTCTGGATGAGTACGAACAAAGGGATTTCGCGGTTCGATGTGAAGAAAGGGATATTCCGGACGTACAGTTACAGCGACGGGCTGCAGGGCGATGAGTTCAATCAGGGAGCGTATGCCGCTGATCCTCAAAACGGAGAACTATTCTTCGGCGGTGCACAAGGGTTCAACGCATTTTATCCCGAGCACATCAAGGATAATTCTTTCATACCGGCCGTCGTTTTTAGCGCGTTTACCCGGTACAATTCCGACGACAAGCAGGGTCGGCCGATCGAGGAGCCGGGAATCGAAGCGAAAGAGAAGATCGTTCTTTCCTACAAAGACAATGTTGCGACGTTTCGCTTCTCGGCGCTGAACTTTTACAACGCGTTCAAGAACCAGTACGCCTACAAGCTGGAGGGCTTCAACAATACCTGGATCCATCTCGGTACAGACCGCCGGGCGACGTTCACCAATCTGGACGCGGGATCGTATATCCTCAGGATCCGCGGGTCGAACAACGACGGCGTTTGGAATGAGGCCGGGACATCGCTGCAGTTGACCGTCACGCCGCCGTGGTGGAAGACAAGAACGGCGTACGCCGTTTACGCCATGCTCTTCGTCGGATTTCTTTACTCCGTCCGACGGATAGAAATGAATCGCAAGGAACAGAAGGCGAAAATACGTGAGTCCCAACTGCACGCTAAAGCTGTTGAGGCAGAGAAGAGGGCACTGCAGGCAGAGAACGACCGCAAAACGAAAGAGCTCGAGGATGCACGCACGCTGCAGTTGTCGATGCTTCCGAAAGTCGTCCCTCAGATTCCCCAGTATGAAATCACCGTCTACATGAAAACCGCAACGGAGGTCGGGGGAGACTATTATGACTTCAGCATGCCGCAGGATGAAGTCATGAATATCGCGTTCGGAGATGCAACCGGACACGGCATGCAGGCAGGCATCATCGTTACACTGGTGAAGGGTCTTTTTGTTTCAGATGCCGCAAAGTCGGAAATCCAGACCTTTTTCAACCACTGTAGCAAATCGATCAAGGAGATCAAGCTGGGCAGACTCTTCATGGCGCTGACACTTGCAAGAATCAACGGAAAAACCGTATCTTTATCGAGCGCGGGCATGCCACCGGCCTACCTCTTTCGGGAATCTGACGGCAGCGTTGAAGAAATACTCCTGAAAGCGGTGCCGCTCGGAGCGATGAAAAGTTTTCCGTACCCTCTGTATGAGACTGTCCTGGAAAAGGGAGATACGCTGCTCCTGCTTACCGACGGCCTGCCGGAACAAAAGAACGCAAACGGGGAGATGTTTGATTATGCCCGTGTTACAGAGTGCTTCACAAAATCAGCACGCTCCACTCCGCAGGAGATTATCGATCGCCTCGTTGCGGAAGGAGACGCATGGATGAACGGGCAGGCACAGGACG
Source organism: Bacteroidota bacterium (assembly GCA_035518715.1). GTDB lineage: Bacteria > Bacteroidota > Ignavibacteria > UBA10030 > SZUA-254 > DATIXJ01. Next base: position 29,556 of record DATIXJ010000100.1, read on the forward strand.
ACGACATCACACTCCTTGTCATAAAGAAAAAAGAATAACCCGACATTTCACCCCGGCCGGCTCAACGAAGAAGAGAACTACAGATGATGGAGCGTTCATGACGAATACGATTGCGATGAAGATGGAGCTTCCCAAAGTCCCGGATATCGAGCTGGTGGCCCTCAACGGCCTGGCACTCCTGGGAAAGCACCTTGGCATCGCGGATGACAAAATCGGAGAGGCGCGCATTCTCGTGACGGAGGCGGTCATCAATGCGCTGGAACATGGGGGAAAAGAACATCCGAAGGTTGAAGTGGAATTTACCATGACCTCCCGAGAGCTGACGATCTTTGTGCGTGACTACGGCAAGGGATTTGTGCCCTCGGAAGTCGAACAGCCCGATATCAAACTGAAAATCGGATCCAGGAATAAGCGCGGATGGGGACTCAAACTTATGCAGTCGATGTCGGACGACTTCCGCATCGATTCGACGGTGGAGGGAACAAAAATCACCATCAAGAAAAAGCTGGTCTAGGAAGGAACGTATGGAACAACCATTTTCACTGACATCGGAACTGAAGGAAAACAGGCTCGTCATCACGACTTCAGGATATGTGAATAACGTCGGGGGTGAAACGATCGCCAAAGAATTCAACCGGCACTTCGAAAAGGGAATCACCTCGGTCGTGATCAATCTTGCCGACTCCAGGGTCGTCAACTCCATCGGCATGTCGTTTCTCCTGGAAATTATCGAACAGCTCCAGGGCGTTGACGGCAAGCTTATCTTTACAAATCTCGATCCGGCCGTCGAGAAGATGCTGACGATCATGGGCATCTTCCAGTTCGCGGGGAAAGCCTCCGACGTCGCCGGGGCGCTGAAGCTCTTTCATTGATCAGTCAGGACATGAACGCTCACACTTCCGCTCCTCCCTCTGCAACTCTGGTCCGGATCGCGGATCAGATGGAATCATTCCGGGAAAACCTGCGGAAGGTCTCGCGGACCGGCACGGCTGCCGATCTCGCAAATCAATTCATCCGCGATGCCCAGATAGTCTTTCCCAATGCATCTCTCCGATTTCTCCATGCTTCTCCCGGAAGCGGGCAGTGGGAAGTTCTGGCAGGAGATGCCGGTTCGAAGAGCACGGCGCATCTTCCCCGACCGTCTGATGACGACGGAAAATCCAGCGCGGTGCATAGTGAGAAAAACGAACTGACGGTATCGCAGACGCTTGCCGACGGGTCCCGAATCCGTGTCGTTCTCGTGAACATGCCGGCCCAGTCACAGATCTCCGACACCGACGAGCTTTCACTTCGTGTCCTGACCGGGGTGTTAGAGACAATATACGGCGAAATGCTTCACCGGCGGAATGAGAAAGCGATGCTGTTTTCGCTCAATCACAGAATCCTCCAGCTGAACAGTCTCATTGATACCGGCATTGAAATCGCAACCATCGATCCTCATGCTCTGCCGCACCGTCTTGCTCTGGTTCGTGCGATCTCTCTTACCAACGCCTCTACGGGTATGGTCAGAGTAAGCGATGCGAACGCGGTTCTGGAAGAATACCGCTTTCCGGAACACAGTTCCCGCGTGAAGGACGGCAAGAGCATTCAATCCGGATTCGAATTTTCCGGACGAACGTATGTGTTCGAGATTTCCGACAAGGAAAGCAGGTCGGGCGTCATCCCCTTTGAAGAAACCGACCAGATGTTGCTGGATGCTCTCACGAAGCAGGTTCACGCGTCCCTCGAAAATCGGCACCTCCACGAACAAGCCATCGAAAACGAGCGGATCGAACGGGAACTGAGCGTGGCCGCTTCTATCCAGCGCAAAATCATTCCTCTGAAACTTCCTGCCGTTCCGGGATATGAGATTGCGGGAATAAACATTCCCTCGCGATCGGTCGGCGGCGACTATTATGACTGCATCCCTCTGCCGGACAAGAGATACGCGTTGATCATTGCGGATGTCTCGGGAAAAGGAGTTCCGGCAGCGCTCCTTGTCAGCAGTCTGCATGCGTATCTCACCGCGTACCTTGAAGGCAATGACCCGCTTCCGGCGCTTGCCGGCAAACTTAACAAAGCGCTTTTCCGCGCATCGACGGAAGACCGGTTCGTCACTGCGCTCCTCGCCCTCCTTACTCCCGCAACCGGCGATATCGAATACCTCAGCGCAGGCCATAATCCCGCCTATATTCTGAAATCGGATCATACTATTGAAGAACTCAAGCTCGGCGGCATTCCGCTCGGGATGCTCGATGCCGACTTCCCCTATCAGAGCGAACACCGAAAACTTACACCCGGCGAAGGCCTCCTCCTGTATACAGACGGCGTGACCGAAGCGGAGAACGAACGACACGAGCTTTACGAACAGGCGCATTCCCTTTCCGGATTTCTGGCATCCAGGCGTCCGGAACGGGCAGAATCGTTTATCGGGGATCTCATCAGCGAGATTCGAAGCCATACCGGCTCGGCCTCGCAGAACGACGATATCACCGCCATGTATCTTATCAGAAAGAGCTGATGATGCTCTCACGTGCCGGACGGTGTTTCACAAGAGCCGCCGTGTAGATCCGGATCATGACCAGTACGAGCATGGAGATAACCGTTCGACGGGACATTGCATCACTCGGCGAGATATTCGACTTCATTGATTCCTATGCGTCCCGCCAGGGGCTCGACAGCGGTGTGCAGTTTTCGATCCGGCTTGCAGTGGAAGAACTGTTCACGAATATGGTCAAGTATAATCGGTCAAGGACAGAGAGCGGTATCGAGATATCCCTCGAACAAAGTGCAAGCAGCCTTATTCTCCGGCTTACCGATTTCAATGTGGACGCGTTCGATATTCGGACCGCGAAGGAACCCGACACCGCCAAGCCGCTCGGGGAGAGAAAAGTCGGCGGGCTGGGCATTCACCTCTTGAAACGCATGGTCGATACCATCGATTACGAGTATGCGGATGGCAAGAGCACCGTTATTCTGACAAAAAATCTGGAGCAAACGTAATGTTCGATGCAAGAATTCTCGAAACAGGAGAAGTGGTGCTTTCGGGAAGGCTCGATGCCTCGCAGACCGAGCGGGCAAACGAGGTCTTCTCAAGAATCTCCACCTCGGCAAGAGTCAATTTCAAGGATCTCGAGTATATCTCAAGCGCAGGCCTCGGAATACTCCTCATGAACCAGCAGCGCCTGAAGAATGCAGGATTTGCGCTGAAATTGACCAATTTAAACAAGCACATCCAGGATATATTCCTGTATACCGGTTTCGACAAGATTTTCGAGATTGAAAAATAACCTGAATTTTTCACCAACTTTTCTGCTTCTCGCTTGTATGTATGATGGAAGATGAAGACCGGGCCCTTGTACGAGGTTGTTTA
>DATIXJ010000101.1:0-37230 GCA_035518715.1 Bacteroidota bacterium
CGCTGATCGCAACGCTCTGCTATTATATGGGCGCTGTCCTGGCAGTTTTCCGTCCCCTTCGGCGATCAATACCCGCCGGCTCAATCCCGACAAATTAACCTCTTGATGGAAGCGGACTGCGAATGAAAAATCACCCGGCACTCTTCTGGATCTGCCTGGTATTTTTCGCTGCGGGCATACTCCGGCTCAACGACCTTTCATTCTATACACCCGACAGCAGCCGGTATCTCATTTGGGGAAATTCACTCGCGCATGGGAAGGGCTTCATCGACGAGACACTCCCGGATCCGGACCCCTATGTTGTCCATGCTCCGCTCTACCCGCTTCTGATTGCACCAGTTGAGGTCTTTGCGCCCTATTCCGTTGTGGCAGTGAAGGCATGGACACTTCTCTGGGGAATCGTGGCGATCGTGTTCGCGTATTTCTGGCTCCACCACCTATTCGGGAAAAAGGGGGCGTTTGTGGGGTCCATTCTCTTTGCCGGAAATCCGTTTTTCTGGCTCTACTCCACCGAAGTCTTGTCTGATGCACCGTTCATCGCCGCCCTGATGGCGGTTTTCTATCTTTGCGAGCGGATGCGTGATCCCGAGGAATGGACACGCGGCCGCGTGGTCGTTCTTGGCATTGCCGTTCTTGTTGCGACCATGGTCAGGGAGATTGGCGCGTCAGTAGCAATCGCTGCAATCATCTATCTCGTTCTCGTTCGGAGACCTAAAGCAGCCGCGGTCATTCTACTGCTGACTGCAGTTCTTCTCCGGCTCTGGTATCTGCGAAATAATGTCTATGCCAGTACCGCTGCGGAATATGCTGGTGGAAATATCTCTCTCATCTTCAGGAAGATCATGACCGGACCGCAGGGATCGATCATCAATGAGTTTGCGTTGCGGCTGTGGCTCACACTCACCTCGTATTCTTCCCAGATCGGCCAGTTTCTCTTCTACCCGATGTACGCCGGTCACTTCGGGAGTCTTTTTTTTAATCCATCCGGATTTGACAGCGGGATTGAATCCTCTCTCGGATCGATTGGCGTTGTTCTGGAGATCCTAACATTGATTGCGCTGGTGATCGGAGGAATACTGGATCTCCGTTCGGGCGGAACCGTACGGTTGAGAGGAATATTTCTGTTCATCTATGGCGGGGCTATCCTGCTCTATCCCATAAACGACCTGCGATTTCTTGTGCCGCTGATACCGCTCTTCATACTATATCTGGTCCGCTTTGCAACATGGATAGTGGGGAAAATTCCTTCGCTGATCTCTTTACGCCAGGCAAGGTATGCACTGACGATTGCCTTCGTTGTTCTGATACCGAACCTCATGAGTGCATACGAGATGGTGCGCGCGAACCTTACCTTCCTTTCTCATCCCGAAACGTTTTATTCCCAGGCCGAAGCAACGTCTCTGTACACGTCGCTGTATGCTCGGCCCTGGTCCGCACTTGGCGAATGGATCGGGAAGAATGTGGATTCTTCCGCGGTGATCGTGAGCCCGTACAAGCAGCTTTCCACCGTTGTCGGGAATCGGAAGGTGCTGATCCTCGACAAAGGCATAACGCTCCCCCGGTTCGAGGAGAATATACGCGACTATCAGGTTGAGTATCTCGTCGCGCCGCGCCGGTGGGGATCAATCAATGTCTACGAATCCCAGATGCTCCAGTCGCGGCGTTACCGGTTCCGTCGGATTTTCTCGATCGGTGATCTCCATCTCTATCGTATCTCCTCGCGATTGTGTGAACCTGCAGGAGACGAGCCACCGCAATCGGATTCTACAGACACTCCAAGCGGCCTGCTCCGTGAGGGGTGGAAGCTGTTTGCCGCCGGCGACTATGCAGGCGCAGACTCGCGGTATCTGAAAGCTCTGGCGATGGCTCCGGAACAGCCGGAGATCGTCTATCACGCGCTGGTGACAACAAGCATTCTGGACGATTCGATTCATGCGCGCGAGCTCTATCGGCTGCTCTATGCCGCGCCGCAGGCGGGATCGTATCTCGATCCTGCGGCAGCGTATCTGTCGGCAATGAATCAGTTCAACGCCGCGAGGAATGTAACCTACCAGTTCGAAATCCCCGTCCAGTCGCTCAAAGCCGCCACGGCATACTGGAATTTAGGCGCATACCACCGGGCGGCAACAATCATGAGCACCGCGATGCGTGCAGATTCAGGATATTTCGTCGGGCTACTCTGGGCACTCCATTATCATTTGCAGCTCGGTGATACGGCTCGGGCGAGGTCCTACCTGCCGATCCTGAATCATGTCGATCCGACAAATCCGGTTGTCGAAGCATTCACGGCCATCCTTGCGAAGGGTGATTCACTTGCGCAACTTCATTCGGCCGACGAGAGGAGTGCACTGCATCTCCGGATTGCGGCGATTTACCAAGCAATGCAGCTTCCCGATCAGGCATTTGATGAAGCAGAGAGAGCGCGTTGTGAAAATCCCCGCAATGCGGATGCACCGATGTTCATTGCACAGATGCTCGAACAGCGATCACGGTATGTCTCCGCGCTGAGAACCTACCGGGATGTGCTGCGGCTGGATCCATCGAACCGCCCGGTGCAGTCAAAAGTCGATTCGCTCGTCCAAAAACTCTCGCACGCTGGTGGATAGTTGATTTTCAGCACGGTTTTGTGTATTCTGACGTTCCGGCACGAATAATTTTCTCATCGCATGAACTACGCGCAGTTGATAACCGACCTCGAAGAACTCACGAAGCAATTCAACATCACCGTACGGTATGAAAAGGGGGATTTCGAAGGGGGGTATTGTATTCTTAAAGACCAGAAGATTCTTGTCATCAACAAGCGTCTTTCGGACGCGCGGAAAGCTTCGGCTCTGGCCGTCGGACTTGCCGAATACGGGATCGAAACCGCATACGTCAAGCCCAATCTTCGCTCGTACATCGAGGACGAAGTGGCAAAAGTTTCCAAGGCGGCGTCGGGGAAATGATCAGGGCGGTCATATTCGATCTCGACAATACGCTCGTCGATTTCATGAGCATGAAAAGCCGGGCAATCGATGCGGCGGTGCAAGCCATGATTGACGCGGGGCTCAATCTCTCGGTTGAGGAGGTGAAGGAACGCATTGATGCGATTTACAGTGAGCGCGGAATAGAATTTCAAAACGTCTTCGATCAGCTGCTGTACGACGTGTTCAATAAAGTGGATTACAAGATTCTCTCGGCGGGGATCATTGCATACCGCCGGGCCCGGGAAGCAGCACTGGTTCCTTATCCGCATGTCTACATGACGCTTATGGAGCTGCTGAAGCGTGGAATGCGGCTTGCAGTGGTTTCCGACGCCCCGGCGCGTGAGGCATGGTTGCGGCTCTGCTATCTGAACCTTCATCACATATTTGACGCGGTTGTCACCTTTGAAGATACCGGCCAGCGGAAGCCGAATCCCGGGCCATTCCGTAAAGCACTTGAATTGCTTGATGTCCCTGCGAAGGAAGCATTGATGGTGGGTGATTGGGCTGAACGCGATATGGTCGGGGCGGGGAATATCGGGATGAGGACGGTCTTTGCGAGATATGGCGATACCTTCGGGACAGTTGAAACACATGCCGATTATGAAATCGGCGACGTGAAGGATGTTCTCGCGATCGTCGAGAAGGAAAACTCGGGCAAGGGGAAGAAATGATTGAAGGAATCGGAGTCGACGTTGTTGAAATCCCGCGGCTCCAGAAGGCGGTCGGGAACTGGGGAGATGCATTTCTCCAGAAAGTTTTCACGTCGAGGGAAATCCGTTATGCCCGCTCGAAGAAGGACCCGTTTCCGCATATGGCCGCGCGATTTGCCGTGAAGGAGGCCGTTGCCAAGGCGCTTGCGACCGGCTGGAGCGGAGGTTTCCGCTGGAAGGATGTTGAAGTCGAGAATACTGCCGCAGGGGCTCCCACCGTTGTCCTCTACGGCAAAGTGAAGGAAATGCTCGCATCCGCGAAGGTCCTGGTCTCGATTTCCCACTCGGAACACATCGTCGTTGCTGTTGCGGTCATTGAGCGATAACGGTTGTTTCTCAGCCGGAAAATGAGTATGTTTTCGATTGCAGAAGGCCTTTCCAACGAAGGAGCGCAATTATGAAACAGCTTGGCATTAAAAAACTCTACTATTCGATCAGCGAGGTGAGCAAGATTACCGATCTTGAGCAGTATGTTTTGAGATATTGGGAATCGGAGTTCGAGCAATTGAAGCCGGCAAAGAACCGCGCCGGAAACAGGATCTACACCAACCGCGACATCAAGCTGATCTTACATATCAAGAGGCTTCTACGTGAAGAGAGGTATACGATAGAGGGTGCCAAGCAGGTTCTGCTGACGTATGTTCCCGAGGGGGAAAGCGGGGAGCAGCTCGAGCTTATCGGAGAGGCGGCCGCGCCGGAACCGGCAGCGATGGTTGCCCAACAGGGGCGGGTACCGGAAAACAGGTTGCGGAGCGATATGATCGAAATGAAGAAATTTTTGGAAGAGTTGCTGGTTCGTCTCACCTGATTGTCGTTTTCAGTTCTTCGATATAAGAGTTCATTCGGAACGTGGCGCAGCCCGGTAGCGCACTTGCTTGGGGTGCAAGGGGTCGCGGGTTCAAATCCCGCCGTTCCGACAGATGATTGCCTCCCGCTTGGGAGGCATTTTAGTTTCTGCAGCGGAGTTGGTCGAGCAAGCCGGGATACATCAAGGGCAGCCTGGAAAAGAGCGCGCGCACTTGTCACGAAGTGATCCCCCTTAGGGACTTGGGGTGCAAGGGGGTGTGCGTTCAAGGGGAAAGACCTCGACTGGCGATGCATTCGAGGTGATTGGACCGATATGGGTACGTACACACATGCTCTGGCACTCCTCTCCGAAACATCAAGCCCGACCTGTCGTAGAAGGGAGTTAAAGCAGAGGAATATGAGGTCGCCTATGTTTGACGTCATTTTATCTTGATCCCATGGTTGCCTTCAGCTCACTCTATTACATCGCTCTGAGCTGTGGATATTTTGCTGCTTTGAGCGGCTGGTCGTTGATAAACAGGTGGAAGCCTGCACTTTGGAACTCCGATTCTCCGTATCATTTCATTCATCCATGGCGGGAAGCGATCTGGGCCCTCCTTGCCGCTGTTCTCACATTGGGGATTGGGCAACTCTATTCGGGCAGCCACCTTGTTCCAAAGGATTTCATTGGCTACCCCCAGCTTGCGGAAGCGATAAATCAGGCTTTAATTTTCCTCCCGTTTGTGCTTCTGCTCCTGTTGCGGCGCCAGCCCGCCACAACTGCCTGGTTATCATCTCGTCACATTTTTGGACATGTCATAGCCGGGTTGGCTCTTGCTCTCGTTGCGATCTGTATTTTCGTCCTTGTTCTCCAACCTTCGATCGGATTCGACAGGATTCTTCTCAACACGTATCGACTTCACAATGCACCATTGGCCCTGCAGGTTCTTTTGGAGGATATTGCCATCGCCATCGTTTTTGTCCGTCTCCGGGCCGCCTTGGGCCGAAGGTGGTTTCTCATCACCGTTATGTGCGTTGCATTTCTCTTCTCGGCATCACACTATCCCTCGAAACTTGATGATGGACAATCATTTCTTTCGGCAACACGGGACGTTTTGATTGATGGTGCACTGGCCTCAGGAGTCATATACGTGCTTCAACGATCCCGGGATATTGTTTGGTTCTGGTGTGTTCATTTTGCTATGGATATGATGCAGTTTGCTGTACGTTAGAAGAGTGTACACTGTCATCCCGCGAAAGCCTCCCTGCCGACAAATTTTCCCCGCACCAAATTTCGCAGCAGTCCGATGGCAGCAACATCGTCCAGTTCTCACCTCATCGATCGAGCCTGATGTCCGTTTTGGCATAACGCTGAATTGTGTGTTACGTCACATGTTACTTGAATTGCCTGAATTCTTGAGGTATTTTCATGGGATCGCGAAAGGCGAAGTTCTAATCCATACGTCTCGTTTTTAAACCAAATAGAAGGGTCATCCCATGGGTCAACAGCAACTTCTTCTGATCATCCTCGGCGTCATCGTCGTGGGTATCGCCATTGCCGTAGGTATCTCGCAGTTCAGCGCGCACAGCACGCAGGCGAATAAAGACGGTGTGACATCGAGCCTGGTCAATATTTCGGCCAACGCCTACCAGTACCGGATTCGTCCGACCACGATGGGCGGGGGCGGCGGAACGTATAATAACTACACGATTCCGTCCAAGATGGCTTCCGACAATAACGGAAGCTACACGGTCACGAGTGCAAGTGGAAATACCGCAAAATTCACGGGTACATCGACGATGAACGGATCCTATACGGCCGTCTGCTCCGTCGATTCCCTCGGCAATACCTCGATCGTGTTTACGGGCTGGTAAGAAGTACTTCATTCACTCCTGAAGCCGCGGTGCGCAAGCGCCGCGGCTTTTTTGTTTTGATACCGGTACGGGTAATTTGCAATTGGGTAATTCTTCGCTATTTTGATTGTTCCCATGAGCGTTGGCAGATTCAATCATCCCGTTCACACAAAACCGATTCTGATATGAAACGACTCATTCCGGTCTCGTCTGCATCTGATATTCCCGCTCAGATCAGAAAGACCCCAATCGGTCTGCTCCTTGCCTACCATAATCTTCATCATCCCCACAAGTCCTATACAAAAGCGGAGCTGCTGATCGGGATGTGTATGGACAACCGGAAACATCTCAACATTCCGGATAATTTTGCGTTCATCATCCGAACCGGGGGGGCGAACCTTCGGTACAGTGAGTTCAAGGTCTCTTACGCGATCGGTGTCGGAGGTGTCCGTGCGCTTGCATTGATCGGCCATACAAATTGCGGGATGGTTAATCTCGTGGCGCGAAAAGACCAGTTCATCCATGGTCTGGTGGAAAACGCGGGATGGGAAGAAGAAACCGCGCGGGAACATTTTCTTCAAAATGCCCCGATGTTTGAAATCGGAAATGAAATTGATTTTGTTCTGATCGAGGTCCAGCGTCTCCGGAACCGTTATCCGAAAATTCTCATCGTACCGTTAATTTATCGCGTCGAAGACAATCTCCTTTATCTTATTGAGGAAAGAACGGAGTGAATATGATGTACCTGAGAATGCCCATACTGATTGCCCTTCTTTCCCTCTTCCTCTCGGTTTCGTACGGCCAGGTGGATACTGCCTGGAAGGATTGGAGCTGGCTAGTCGGAACCTGGGCAGGAGAAGGAAGCGGCACCCCGGGAGAAGGTTCCGGGCAATTTTCGTTAATGCCGGATCTGAACGGAAAAGTTCTAGTCCGCAAGAATCATTCCGAATATCCTGCCGCCAAAGACAGAACTCTCATCATCCATGATGACCTCATGATTGTGTATCATGAGAATACCGGCTTGCCCGAACAGGCAATCTATTTCGACAATGAGGGACACACCATCAGGTATCATGTATCGCATACCGATACGTCGGTCGTTTTCACCAGCGAAAAAGTCCAGAGCGCGCCCGTGTTCCGGTTGACGTATGATCTTCTTGCAGCAGACAGTATCAGTGTGAAGTTTGAAATGTCGCGGGACGGTGAGAAGTTCATGACCTACACGGAAGGAAAATGCCACCGCGTGAAATAGGGATCGATGTTTGCAGTTCTCCGTGTCGCTCTCTTTCCGGAATCAGGGAAGTTTCCGGGAAAGTGGATCCTCCGCCCTGAAAATCATCCGAATACGAAGCAAATGCTCAATTCCGGCTTAACACAAACTTAACATTGGAAACGTTGAACTCAGGCGGATTTTTCGTATATTAAACCGCTCTTTCCATCCTGTTCTGCTACTTTCAAAAAACTCCGTACACCTATGAGCGCCAAGTCAACACTTCTGGCATTACAGCGTCCCGTCCACAGCCGGGAGTTCCGGCAGAGGCGGGCGGTGAACTGGCTTACACTCGGATTCACCTATGCTGCGATGTACATGGGGCGCTACAATCTCTCCTTTGCGAATAAAGCACTCTCGGATTCGTTCGGCTGGGATAAAACACAGGTCGGAACGATCATCACCGCTGCTCTCTCCATTTACGGTTTTTCCGCGCTCTTCAATGGTCCTATTGCCGACAAGATCGGCGGTCGCAAGGCGATGCTTATCGGCGTCTTCGGCGCGGTCGTCTTCAATCTGGCATTCGGTGTCGGTGCATATCTCGGGATACTGGGCACCGGACCACTTCTCCTCGCGTATCTGGCTACCGTCTGGGCGTTGAATTCCTACTTCCAGTCGTACAGCGCGCTTGCACTGATCAAGGTCAACTCGGGATGGTTTCATATCCGTGAGCGCGGGGTGTTCTCGGCGATCTTTGGTTCAATGATTCAAAGCGGCCGCGCCCTGATCTTTGTCGTTGGAGGAATTGCCGTCGCAGTGCTTCCCTGGCAGTGGGTCTTCTTTATCCCGGCAGTCGTCATGTTGGTCATGGGAATTCTGACACTGAAGTATGTCCGGGACGATCCGGAAGATGTGGGTTTCCCTCCATTCGATACCATGGATGCTTCAAGCGGCGACCACGAAAAAGTGGATATGAAGTATCTGATGAGGAAAGTTTTCACCAATCCCATTACACTGACAATCACCGCCGCGGAATTTTGCACGGGGTTTGTTCGTCATGGATTTGAACAGTGGTTTCCGCGGTACATGCAGGAAGCTCAAAATCTTAAGCTCAATTCCCCGGTGTTCCAGGAGGGGGCCTTCATCGTGGTTCTGGCCGGCATTGGCGGAGCGTTTGCCGCCGGGATGATCTCGGACTGGATTTTCTCTTCGCGCCGCGCTCCTGTGGCATTCTTCGGATATGGTCTTCAGATTGTGTGTTTGTCGGTCGTCTGGTTTGCCCCGAGTCTCGGATGGGTTATTGGAGCATTTGTTCTGAACTCGTTTGGTATCAGCATGGTGCACTCGATGCTCTCGGGAACCGCATCGATGGATTTTGGCGGGAAGAAAGCCGCTGCAACTGCCGCAGGCATGTTTGATGGGATGCAGTATATCGGCGGTGCAGCTGTGGGCTCGGGCATGGGCTGGCTGCTGGAACATCTCGGCTGGGGCAGTTGGGCACCGAGCATGATCATCTTTTCCCTGATAGGCCTGATTCTCATGCTGCGTCTCTGGAATGTCTATCCTCAAAGCCGAAGTGTCAAGACCCCCGAGGTTTCGAAGACGGTTGCCCTGCCATCCCGACCGGTACAGGAACATTCGGACGTGGAAGTCTGAACAGGGGTTACCCCCTCTTGCCCTCCGGCAAATACTTTCCTATATTTCCTGAGTTACATCGTTCGGTTGTCCGTCCTTCGTTCATTTCAGTGACTGGAGAGATGACATGAAGTACCTTCTGGTACTCTGGATCGTGCTGTGTGCCTCCGGGACAGTTGGCTTTGCCGGGGAGGGTGAAGGCGTGAGTCAATATTACAGCGGGAAGATTGGATTCTACCACCCCTCGGACGGATTGAATAATGGTCTGATCCTTGGCGCGGATGGAATTACAGAATTTGAGCGTTACCACATTCTGCTCTCCCTCGATCTGGATGCTTATCCGAAGCAGAGTGTCAGTGTTTTTGATAATCCCCAGCCGGGCGGAGGGTCTCCTCCGGATGTAACCGATCAACAGCTGCTTCTCTTCCCCTTTCACGCCAATGTCGCGTATGAACTTGTTCAGATTCCGGATGCCGAGGCGAAAGTCTACCTGGGAGGTGGTGGCGGCTATTACTTCTATTTCTATTCTGCCACCTACCAGACACGCACCGGCGGTCTTCTCGGGGGTTCTCTTTCACATTCTTCCGATGCGAAGAACAGCGGCGGAGGATTCGGGACGATTTTTGCCCGCATCGTATTCGGCAATACCTTTCTTGAACCCCGGTATTTCTTCTCTTCGAAGAGCATGGAATCGCTTGGGGGAAACACGTTCACCATTGATCCCTCGGGTTTCTCCGTGATGATCGGCCTCCAATACCACTGAAACCGCGGACCTGGAGAAGGATGCAGGCAGCATCACATCTCACGTTGCGACTCTGTCCATTTCTTCTTACCTTTGCTCCCGTGGTGAATCCATGCTGAAAAGACCGATACGGACAATCCGCGTCTTCTTCAAATCGCTTGGAGTCGTTGAGCAGGCACAGGTCGTTGCGTCGACGGCAGTGGTCGTTGCCATGGTTGCGATGATCATGATGCACATTGCGGTTGGCGAAAAGATCCGGAAGCTCGATTTCATCAGTATCCTCACCGTGGGAATTATCGGTTACGTCGGGATCTTTTTCATGCTGAAGTACGGGCGCATCCTGGAAGAACAGCGGAAGCAGCTTGCAGAACTGAACACGATCGCCGAAGCATTGAACAGCTCCGTCGAACTGAATACCGTGCTTCTGTCGGCACTCATCAAGGTCATGGAGCTGATGAATGCCGAGTTTGGCTGGATCTATCTTGAGGAAAACGGTGTGCTTACGCTCAGGCACCATTACGGCACTTCGGTTCCTCTTTTTCCGCTCAATCTGACGATTGCGGATGAGCGTCTGCGATGGATCCGCGTGCCGGGGGTGTTCAGGACCGAAGACCGGATGATTGTGGAAGCGACGACGCCGGAATTCTCGCGCGGGGATGTCCGGATGATTGCGTCGATTCCGCTCCAGCGGCCGCAGGGATTCGCAGGCGTTCTCATCATCGGAAGCAGCGAGGTCCGGAAGTTCGAGCAAAAAAAGATTGCCCTCATCCAGGCATTTGCCAATCAAATCGGAGCTGCACTTAATAACGCCTCACTGTTCGAGCAGGTGCGTGAATCCGAACAACTCTATCAGGACCTCTACGAGCATTCCCCCGACATGTACCACACTGTTACGCGGGAAGGCATCGTGTTGAGCTGCAATCTCACGGAGTGCAAGCTCCTCGGATATCCAAAAGAAGAGATCGTCGGCAAGCCGCTTCTCAATCTCTATCCGCCGGATCAGCATCAGCATGTTCTGGATAACCTCAAGAGGATTTTTGAGGAGGGCGAAGAGCTCCGCGGCGTTGAAGAGCAAATGCTGAAAAGCGATCACGCACTTCTCGACGTGAGTGTGAACACGTCTCTTATCCGGAGTCCCGATGGGACGCCGCGTGCAGTCCGCGTCGTGCTCCGCGACATCACTGAAAAGAAGAAGATGGAAGAAAAGATCCTGCAGGCGCAGAAAATCGACAGCATCGGAAATCTGGCAGGCGGGATCGCACATGATTTCAACAATATTCTTACGGCAATTCTGGGCTCGGCCTCCATCATGCGCCGGCGCATCAAGGACGATCAGCGATGGATGAAATATGTCGATCTTATCGAGTCCACATCGCGGCGCGGTGCTGCCGTTACCCGCCAGCTTCTCACCTTTGCCCGCAAAAACAGTCCGCGCGTCGACAAGGTCGATGTCAATGTTGTTATCGAACAAACCATCCGGCTCTTCGAGGTGACCGCCCCAAAATCGATACATATCAAGTGCGAGTACGCGGGTGTGCCGTTGATGGTGGAGGCGGATGAAAGCCAGCTCCAGCAGGCATTGCTGAATCTCTGTCTGAATGCGCGTGATGCCATGCCGAACGGCGGTGTGCTGGTTATCCGGTGCAACGGGGTCGAGATCGGGAGTGAAGAGGCGAAAGAAGCGACCGAAAACGTCGCGGGTCCGTTCGTCAAGATTATGGTGGCGGATTCCGGTGTTGGGATTCCTCCGCAGGTCCTGAGCAGGATCTATGAGCCCTTTTTCACGACAAAGGAACAGGGAAAGGGTACGGGACTCGGGCTGTCCGTCGTGTATGGCGTCATCCGCGGTCATAACGGATACATCAACGTGAAGAGCGAGCTGAACAGTGGTACCGAATTTACCATGTATCTCCCGCGGATTTTTACGGAAGAAGAGGCAGTGGCTTCGCATACCGATACTGAAAAAATTGTCGGAGGAACGGAGCGGATCCTCCTCATCGATGATGAAGTGTCCGTCGGTGAAATTGGTATTGACATTCTCCGGGATCTCGGCTACCGAACCGACGGCGCACAGAACGGTCGGGAGGGTTTGGAGAAGCTGAACAATCCGGGCGATCGTCCGTATGATCTTGTCATTCTGGATATGAACATGCCGCGTTTGGGCGGACGCGAGACATTCGACCAGATCAAGGAGGCATTTCCGCAGATGAAGGTTATGGTCTGCAGCGGTTACAGTTCGTCGATGCTCGATGATGCGGGACGTTTTGTCCAGAAGATCGACGGATTTATTCAGAAGCCGTATGAGCTTGCGGACCTGGCGCAAAAAATCCGTGGTGTTCTGGATGCGCAGA
The DNA here is from genome assembly GCA_035518715.1 of Bacteroidota bacterium. GTDB lineage: Bacteria > Bacteroidota > Ignavibacteria > UBA10030 > SZUA-254 > DATIXJ01. The sequence continues at coordinate 12,255 of DATIXJ010000101.1, forward strand.
ATTCAGTGAGGAGAACGCGTGCGGAGCTTGGAATTCAAAAGGCATCTTAGTACCTTTGGCAAATGAGCGCGACTTTCACGATGGTGAGTGGAATTCGCGAGTGTCCATCAATCCGGAACGGCGCATGACGGCGAAAACGGTCGGTGAACAGTTGCGTGCAGCACGCGAGGCGCAGGGGCTGTCGCTCGACGACATCTCGCAGGCGACGCGCATCAATAAGAAATTCCTCGAAGACCTCGAGAGGGATATTCAGCCAAGACTTCCCCAGACGTATGTGCATGCAGTACTGAAGGCATTTGCACAGGAAGTCGGACTCGACCCGACAGAGCTCCTGCGATCGCTTTCTCCGCCACCTCCACCACTTCCATCAGTTGCTCCGATTCAGGCCCCTCCGCCGGATAGTGGCACGCCTGCACGACCCGCGCGTGAACGGCGCGAGGATGACAAAACCGCCGGACAAACAAAAATGATCGTCGTTCTCGTTGCCGTTGTGGTGATCGGATTGATCATTTCGATTACGCTTCTGCATGATCAGAAATCAGCACAGCAGCCGAAGGAAATTCCATTTTCGGATGTCGTGAAGGAGCAGGAGGCCCGTGCCCAGCAGATTGCAGCGGCCAAAGACTCGCTTTCGGATCAGACCCGAAAAGGGGCGGTACTGGCGGACAGTTTGCTGCTTGAAGGAGTCGCACGTGAATCGGCGATGGTCCGTATTGTGGTTGATGGGATGAAGACCTACGAGTCCACTGTGGTTCCGCCGCACCGCGCAAAGTGGAAGGCAAAGAAGAGTTTTGTGGTTTCACTCGCCGATGGTGAAGCAGTTTCGTTTACGCTGAACGGGAAGCCGATGGGAGTTCTCGGCAGTGCCAAGAAGCCGCTGAAGAACTTCGTCATCTCTCAGGAAACCTTGCAGAGATTGCGTGAAAGCGTAAAACCCCAGAATGTCAAGCACTGACAAGGACATCGTTCGGCGCGCACAGAAGCTTCGGGAGGAGCTCCGCCGGCACGATCACCTCTATTATGTTGAGGCACAGCCCGAGATTTCCGATGAGAAGTACGACGCGCTGATGCGCGAGCTGGCTTTGCTCGAGCAGAAGTACCCGGAGCTCGCTACTCCCGACTCGCCAACCCAGCGTGTAGGCGGCGAGCCGACGAAGGTCTTTCCGTCGGTGGCGCATACGGTTCCTATGCTGAGTCTCGCGAATACCTACTCGGAAGAGGAAATCCTGGATTTTGACAGGAGGGTTCACGATCTGCTTCCCGGGAAAAAGATCGCGTACGTTTGTGAACTCAAATTCGACGGTGTCTCCCTGAGCCTGCTCTACCGTAACGGCATCCTTGATCGCGGGGCAACCCGGGGCGATGGGGTCCGGGGAGACGATATCACTGCCAACGTGAAGACGATCCGTTCGATTCCGCTTCAACTCTCCACGACGGATCGGATGTTCCTGGACTGTGAGGTGCGGGGCGAAGTGATCATGTACCGGTCTGATTTCCAAAAAATGAACGAAGAACGAGAGCGGGCCGGCGAAAAAGTCTTCATCAACCCGAGAAATTCCGCCGCCGGCACGCTCAAGCTGCAGGATCCGAAAATTGTTGCTTCCCGTCCTCTGCGCTTTTTCGCGTACGCCCTTCTTGGAACACCAAAGCTGTTGAAAACGCACGGAGAAAATCTGAACGTACTGCGGTCGATAGGATTCCCGGTAAATGGTAACGCAAAAGAGTGCAGTTCGATCGACGAGGTGATCAACTTCTGGAAAACCTGGGAAGGAAAACGGGAGTCATTGCCCTTCGATATCGACGGTATCGTTGTCAAGGTCGATGCGCTCGAGCAGCAGCAGAAACTTGGGCAGATTGCCAAGAGCCCGAGATGGGCAATCGCGTGCAAGTTCGCCTCGAGAAAGGCGGAAACGAAGCTTCTTGGTATCCGCCTTCAGGTCGGCCGGGTGGGTACTATTACGCCGGTGGCGGACCTCGAGCCGGTCTTCATCGGGGGAACCACGGTAAGCCGCGCTTCTCTCTATAATGAAGATTTCATCCGCGAGCTTGGCATCAGAGTCGGCGACAAGGTAGTGGTGGAGCGCGGGGGTGATGTTATCCCGAAGGTCACCTCAGTGGTATCCGAAAAGAGGAGCAGGAGGGGAAAACCCTTCCGCTTTCCAAAAACATGTCCGGAGTGTGGATCAACACTCGTGAGACCGGAAGGCGAGGCAAATTATTTCTGCGAGAATACCGGGTGCCCGATGCAGATTCGGGGGAGAATTGAACACTGGGCGATGCGGGGAGCGATGGACATCGAGCGGCTGGGGGAAGCCGTCGTCGATCAGCTCGTCGTGGAAAAATTCATTGCCAATGTTGCCGATCTGTACGAACTGCACAAGCACCGGAAGGAGCTTGTGGAGTTGGAACGCTGGGGAGAGAAGAGTGTCGATAATCTTCTTGCGGGGATCGAGGCGAGCAAAGATCGGCCGTTCCACCGTGTGATCTATGCCCTGGGGATCCGGCACGTCGGATCGGGTATTGCGCCGATTCTGGTTGATCATTTTCCGAATATCGATATTCTGATGGATGCAAGTGCTGCGGATCTTGAGTCGGTCCATGAGATCGGGCCAAAAATTGCGGAAAGCGTGGTCGCGTTTTTTGGCGACAAACACAACCGCTCGATGGTGGGAAGACTGAAGAAAGCGGGAATTCACTTTGTTGCCGAGAAAAAACGTGAAGGCGGGCTCTTCAGCGGCAGGCTCTTTGTCCTCACCGGCGGACTTGCATCGCTTTCGAGAGATGAGGCAAAACAGAAGATTGAAGATGAGGGAGGCCGGGTCGCTTCGGGAGTGTCAAAGAATGTCGATGTTGTTATCGTTGGTGAAGATGCGGGATCCAAGCTCGGGAAGGCAAAGAAACTCGGTCTCGAGCTTTGGGATGAAATCCGGTTTCTCGAAATGTTGAAGAAAAGGACGTAGCAGCGTAATGTTTGAAGGTGCGCGCGCATATTTCGGACTTCAGGTAGCAAAATTTCAGTTCCGCAAAGAACGTGATGCGATGCAGTCCCTCACCGAATTCTTCCGGAACGCAAAGAACGTGCTTGTCATGCTTCCCATCGGATATGAAGACGCAGCACTTGCGGGAAATGCACTCGCGGATGTCTGCCGAAAACGTCGCGGCCTTCACATCACTGCAGTCAATTTCGGCACGTGGAGCACGTCGCTTTCGGGCTGTGCCAACTGCCAGGTGGTGCGCATCGATCAAAACGAGATTCATCGCCTTTTTCTTCCGAAGAAGCAGGCACTCCAGCGGATCCTCGATCGTCCGTACGATGTCGCGGTGGATATGAATCTTGACTTCGTCCTGCATACTGCGTATATTTGCAAAGCATCTCACGCAAAAGTCCGCGTCGGATGCGCGCATCAGGCCGCAGATTTCTTTTTTAATGTGCAGCTGAAGTTTGATGCCGCGGAAATTCGTTCGGTGACATACAAGCATTATATCTCGCGGCTCGAGATGTTCTAACCAGGAACTATGACCATGAGTATGAAATACGAAATTAAGAAGAACGGCACTTCGACGCTGCTGAAACTTCTGGGGAGAAAGCTGGATGCAACGATCAGTCCGGATTTGAAGGCGGAGTTTCTCGTTTTGTGCAAGCCCAAGGTGTGTAACAAGCTGATCATCGACATGAAAGAAGTCCAGTTTTGCGACAGCAGCGGGCTCAGCGCGCTGCTGATCGCCGATCGGACGATGCGTGCCCACGGCGGACTGGTTCACCTCGTCCATGTCCATAAGAAAGTGCTCGATCTGATGAAGATCTCACAGCTCGACCGTCTCTTCACCATCAATTCCACTGTTGAAGACGCCGTTAACGCGTAAACAGGGTCCGGGCCTTCCTCAACTCCCCATTTTCTCGTCTCGGGAATAATGGGTTTCACGTCTCTTGATTATCTCATTGTTGTCGTTTATCTCCTTGGCGTAACAGGCATCGGCGCGTTCATTGCCGGCAGGCAATCGACCGCACGCGATTACTTTCTGGGCGGCAAAACGATGGCGTGGTGGTCGGTCGGCTTCTCCATCGTTGCAAGCGAAACCAGCACGTTAACGTTTATCAGTGTTCCCGGACTTGCCTACCGCGGGGAAATGCATTTTCTCCAGCTTGCATTCGGCTATGTGGTCGGAAGATTGCTGGTCAGCGTGCTGTTCATTCCCGCATACTACCGCGGCGATCTTGAAACTGCATACGACTTTCTTGGCAAGCGATTTGGTGTCGGAGTCCGGAAATTCACTTCTTCAGTCTTCCTGATTACCCGCGTTCTTGCCTCCGGTGTCCGGCTGTTTGCTACCGCCATCCCGGTTCATCTGATCACCGGGCTTGATTATCCGATGAGCATCCTCATCATCGGAATCTCCACGCTGATCTACACCTATGTGGGAGGTTTGCGCGCCGTCGTGGCAATGGACGTTGTCCAGCTCTTCCTGTACCTTTCAGGCGCTCTGGCGTCGATGATTCTCATCCTTCATCAGCTCCCCGGAGGATGGAATGAGGTTGTTCAACGCGCAACGATGAACGGCACGAATAAGTTTGAGATTTTCAATATGAGTTCCGGCGGCGGGATCATTGGTTTTTTGTCCACACCGTATACGTTGGCGGGCGGCCTTCTCGGCGGAACATTTCTCACGATGGCCTCGCACGGCACCGATCAGCTTCTTGTTCAGCGCCTCCTCGGATGCCGGTCGAGATGGGACAGCCAGCGCGCACTCATGCTTGACGCGGTGTTCATTGCTCTGCAGTTTGCCTTTTTCCTGATTCTCGGGCTCTGTCTCTACGCCTTCTATCACGGCGCCACCATCGAACAACTCGGATTGAAATCCACGGATGAGGTCTTTCCGAAATTTATCGTGGAGAGTCTGCCGAGCGGCCTGGCAGGGTTGCTCATTTCCGGTGTCCTGGCTTCTGCCATGGGAAGTCTCTCATCCTCGATCAGCGCGCTCGCATCGTCAACGCATCTCGATCTCTTCAGATTGACCCGCCGGGGGACCTCGCTCGATGCGAAACAGGAACTGCGCTGGTCGCGATCGTTCACACTGTTTTGGGGTATCATGCTGATTGGCGGCGCACTGCTCTTCACCGACACGAAGAGCGCAGTGGTTGAACTCGGTTTGAAGATCGCATCATTTACCTACGGCGGGCTTCTCGGCGCGTTTTTCCTTGGCTTGTTCTTTCGCCGGATATCCGGCCGTGACGTCGTCATCGGTTTTGTGGCCGGACTTCTTACGATGGCGTACGTTATCTACGGTACCACGATCGATTTTACCTGGCATGCGCTCATCGGCTGCCTGGCGACATTACTTGCGGGCAATGTAGCCGCTCTGTTCGGAAGAAGTCATTCAATTTCATGACCGGAGAGTCTTATGCAATTGACACCAATTGACTGGATAGTCGTCGCTCTCTATTTTCTCTTCAATCTCCTCATCGGCCTCTATTTCCGGAGAAGAGCGACAAAGAGCGTAGATGACTTCTTCATCTCCGGCAGGAACGTCAGCTGGTGGCTGGCAGGAACCTCGATGGTCGCAACCACGTTCGCCGCGGATACTCCGCTTGCCGTCACCGGACTTGTTGCCCGGTACGGGATCGCCGGCAACTGGCTCTGGTGGAGCATGTTGTTCAGCGGCATGCTGACCGTCTTTTTCTACGCACGTTTGTGGCGGCGTGCGGGCGTTCTTACGGATGTTGAGTTTGCGGAAATCCGGTACAGCGGAAAACCTGCCATGTTCCTGAGGGGCTTTCGCGCGCTCTACCTCGGACTCCCGATCAACCTGATCATTATGGGATGGGTCAATCTTGCCATCGTAAAGATTCTCATGCTCGTAGTGGGAGTCTCGAAGGTCGAAGCACTGGCGATCGCCATCGGCATGATGGTCATTACCGCCTCCATCTCAACCCTCTCCGGGCTCTGGGGGGTTCTCTGGACAGATCTCTTTCAGTTTGTTCTGAAGATGGGGATGGTCATTCTGCTGGCGGTTGTTGCTGTGGGAGCAGCGGGCGGACTCGCATCTCTCAAACAACAGCTTCTGGTGCTTGAAGCACATCGCGGCGGATCAGGTTCCATACTCTCACTCTTCCCGGACCTGAATTCAACATGGATGCCGTTCCTGACGTTCTTTGTCTATATTGCCGTGAACTGGTGGGCGTCATGGTATCCCGGCGCGGAACCGGGGGGAGGGGGATATGTTGCGCAGAGAATATTTTCCGCGAAAAATGAGAAGCATTCACTCCTTGCGACGCTCTGGTTCAATCTTGCACATTATGCTCTGCGTCCCTGGCCCTGGATTCTCGTTGCACTTGTCGCAATGGTGCGCTATCAGAACGATGCCGCATTTGCCTCCGACCCAGAATCGGGATACATCCGGATTCTGGTGTCTGATCTGCCGGTCTATTTCAGAGGTCTGATGCTCGCGGCGTTCGCGGCAGCGTACATGTCGACAATCGGCACTCAGCTGAACTGGGGTGCCAGCTATCTCGTGAACGATGTCTATAAGCGGTTTTTGGTCCGCGCACGACAGGATCGCCACTACGTCGGAGTCGCACAACTGACGACCATCTTCCTCATGATCCTCTCGGCGATCGTGACCTATTTCATGGGGTCGATCGAGGGAGCGTGGAAATTTCTCATAGCGCTCGGTGCGGGCACCGGTCTCGTCTATATCCTCCGGTGGTTCTGGTGGCGTATCAACGCCTGGTCGGAGGTTTCTGCAATGGCGGCCGCATTCATCACGTCGCTTTCCCTCCAGTACGTCTTCCAGCTTGACGAAGCAAATCCCCGCGAGTTTGCGATGCTTCTTCTGCTCACTGTTGCGATAACATCGGTGGTTTGGATCGCTGTAACATTTCTGACGGATCCGGAGCCGCGTGAGACTCTTCTGGCATTCTACCGGCGTGTGAAACCGAGCGCCGCTTTTTGGGGGCCTGTTGCAAAAGAAGCCACAGACGTCATTCCTCAGCGCGATGGCATGTTCAATCTTCTCGATTGGTTAAGCGGGGTGGCGATGATCTATGCATTTCTCTTTGGTACCGGAAAATTGATTTTCGGAGAGTATGCATGGGGATCGGTGTTCTTACTGGCGGGTCTTATTTTTGGATTTGTGATTTATCGCGATCTCAACCGTCGGGGGTGGGAAACGGTAGCTAACTGATTTACCGCGAGAAGGGGGGAATCCGATCGGATTTAGTCGCGTATTCACCTGACGTTTGAGTAAATGATGTTCTCGGGGGAGATGATCCATGTTCGAGCGACAACAAGCTGATTTCGGTTCTGACCGATCGCCGTCCCCTCCGAATTCTTGACAAAGTGTTCAAAAAGAGGTATAATTCTGTAGTTTACTGCCTCGTTGTTATCACGAATTCAACTCTACGCAAAGGAATGGAAGAAGAAAAACCGCCGGAAAACACGCCGTCGGATCGTACGATTTTTGACTCGCAGGATGTTCCGAAACAGATTCCGGAACTGAGCGAAGTCGATCTTCTCAGCGCGAAGGTCGTTGAGCTGGAAACCGCACTCAATCAATACAAGGATCAGCTGCTGCGAAAAGCCGCGGAGTTTGAGAATTATAAGAAGCGGACGGAGAGCGATTACGCGACACTGGTCCGTTATGCGAACGAAGACCTTGTGGGAAAACTCCTTCCGGTTCTGGATGATTTTGAACGCTCATTGAAAGCCATCAAGAAAACCGAAGCATCCGGGGGAAGTAACGAAAAGAACAATGTGTTCGGGCAGGCACTCGAACTCATTTACAACAAGCTGGGGAAAATTCTGGAAAGTCAGGGGTTGAAGCATTTTGAAGTTGTCGGACAGCCCTTCGATCCTCAACTCCACGACGCTCTGATGCAGATGCCAAAGAGCGGTGTACCGCCGCATACCGTCATAGAAGAAGTGGAGAAAGGATACATGCTCGGGGAGAAAGTTCTGCGTCATGCCAGGGTGATCGTGTCGTCAGAATCTTCTGACGGCAAATGAGATCCCGGAACGCGTCAGTCTGAGAGACAATGTCAAAGAGAGATTATTACGAAATTCTGGAAGTCGGGCGTTCGGCAAGTCAGGACGAGATCAAGAAGGCCTACCGCAAGGCGGCCCTGAAATATCATCCAGACCGTAATCCGAACAATAAGGAAGCGGAAGAGAAATTCAAGGAAGCCGCAGAGGCGTATGAAGTTCTCAGCGATACCGACAAGCGGCGCCGTTACGATCAGTACGGCCACGAGGGTGTCCGCGCGGGAACCGATTATCACGGATATTCCAACGTCAACGATATCTTCTCCACGTTCAGCGATATCTTCGGATCAGGGTTCGGGGGAAGCATATTCGAGGAAGTCTTTGCCGGCGGAGGTCGCGCCCGCGCACGGGGCCGCGGACAGACCGGAATTCCCGGCTCAGACCTGAAGATCCGCCTGAGACTCTCATTGGAGGAAATTGCACACGGGGTCGAAAAGAAACTGAAGATCAAACGGTGGAAAATCTGTGAGACGTGTGACGGAACTGGTGCCAAATCGAGCGGTTCGCGTGTGACATGCCCGACATGCAACGGCACCGGAGAACTCCGGCAGGTGTCTCGATCAGTCTTCGGACAGTTTGTCAATATCACAACGTGCAGCACCTGTAACGGGGAAGGCAAAATCATCAAAGACCGGTGCAACTCCTGCGGAGGTGAAGGCCGGGTGCAGGGCGAAACGACAATCAAGGTCAACGTCCCTGCCGGTGTTGCGGAAGGAAACTATATTCCCCTTCGCGGACAGGGAAATGCGGGACAGCGCGGCGGCCCGGCGGGCGATTTGCTCGTCGTCATCGAGGAAGAAGCTCATTCCCTGTTTGTGCGGAATAATGATGATATTCTCCTCGACCTCCTGATCAGTTTTCCGGAAGCCGTACTGGGAACGGAGGTGGAAGTTCCGACGCTGGACGGCAGGGCCCGGCTCAAGGTCGATCCGGGAACACCGTCAGGGAAGATTCTGCGTATGCGCGCCAAGGGGATTCCCCAGTTGAACGGTGGTCCCCGCGGTGATGAACTGGTACGCGTCAACGTGTTTGTGCCGACACATGTTTCCAAGGAAGACAGAGAAGCGCTCAAGAATTTGTCGAAGAGTGAAGGTATCAAACCACAGGAAGGCGATCGGTCGGCTCATTCCGATAAGTCGTTTTTTGAGAAGATGAAAAACATGTTTTCGTAAGCGCGAGCGGAGGTCGCTCGTTTTTCATCCGTCTTTCATGAAATTTCTTCAAGCATTCAGGGACCGTTTCGGTCTGACCACGACGGAGAATAAAGTCATTCTGTTCCTCGTCGCGGCGTTCGTTGCCGGCATGGGCATCCGTATGTTCCGGTCGGCGTGGAATCCTCTTCCGACGTACGATTATGCGGCGTCGGATTCGGAGTTTGCGGCCCGGTCCGCTCAAGCGGATCTTCCCGATACACTGCGCCCGGGCGCCGATACTTCGGCAAATTCTGCCGGAGGGGATGATGCTTCCGATTCGTCCGCTCTCTTTGTCAATCTCAATACTGCCGGAAGTGAAGAACTGGTTGCTCTGCCCGGAATCGGGCCGGCAATGGCAAACCGCATTATCGCGTACAGAAACGAGCACGGCAAATTCAGAAAGGTGAACGATCTCTCCAACGTCAGGGGGATCGGCAAGAAAAAACTTGAACATCTGCGGCCCTATATTACGGTGGAACAATAAGCCATGGCAAGAGACTGTGTTCTGGGAATTGCTGTAGAAGACGAACATGCCCGGTATGCCACGTTCGAGGTTCACGGAATGAGGCATGTTCTCCTGCACGTCGACGAGCATCCCCGCGATAATGACTCTCCGGGCTGGTTTCTGCGGAGAATCTCCGAGCCGAAGGACAAACACTACAGGCATGTCTCCGAGGTGTCGGTTGCCCTGGGCCTGTCGTCCACGATTATGCACGTCTTTCCGCTCGATGCCTCGCTCTCACAAAGCGAGCGGAACGATCATATTCACTGGGAGCTTTCGAGCTATATACCCGAGTATGATCCGAAACAATATGTGGTCGACTGGCGCATTCTCCGGCCCGCGTCACAGGACCAGGTTGCCGATCTTCTCGTTGTAGCCGTGAATCGCTCCCTCGTGCTCGAGATCCAGAAATTCATCAACGATCAGCAGCTCAGGATCGGGACGATCGATACGTCGTATTTTGCATCGGAGTTTTCCTTTCAGGTTAACTACGCCGAACGGAAAACAAAGAGTGTCATCCTCATTGTCCTGCACCGGACGCATGCGGAAATCGGCTGGGAAGCCAACGGGAAATTAGTGCATTTTGAACTGGTAAGAGAAACTTCACCGTCCAAAATCGTTCAGCGGATCCGGCGGCACCTTCCGGATTACCCCGTGTCTGAAGTCTATTGCTGCGGGGAAATATCAAACACCGAGGATGTGAAAACCTTCCAGTATGAGCTAGGACTTCCTGCCCTCGTTGTCAATCCGTTCAACCGCCTCGTGAAAAGGAGTCTCTGGAAGACGTCGCAGAGTCTCCGTGGAAGCGAGTTTGTCCTCAATTCGTGTGCCGGAATTGCACTTCAGCCGCAATGAGAATCATCGCAGGGAAGTACAAGGGGCGTATCCTTGAGTCGCCGCGGGACGGAGATGTCCGGCCCGCAACTGGGCGCGTGAAGGGGACGATCTTCAATATGCTTCAGAACCGCCTCAATCTTATCGGTGCAAGTGTCCTTGATCTCTTTGCAGGAAGCGGCAGCTTGGGTTTTGAGGCGTTGAGCCGCGGCGCGCGATCTGTCACGTTTGTCGAATCCACATCTTCGGTTCTGAGGACCGTCGAGAAGAATGCCGCGCATCTCGGGTGTGAGGATGACTGCGACTTTCTGCGGTCACCGGCTGAGGATTACCTCCTCCATGCCAGAGAGAAGTTTGATCTCATCTTTGCCGATCCTCCGTACGCGTATACGGATACCGGGAGGATCCCGCTGCAGGTCTTTCAGAAGGATTTGCTCAAGCGAGAGGGATTTCTTATCATTGAACATACGAAGCACGTTGTATTTGAAGTTTCGGAGCTCTACGAGGAGGTGGAACGCCGGATCTTCGGATCGACCATAGTAACGTTTCTTGTCCATCGTACAAAGAATCAGCAGTAATTTGTCATGAGAACCGCGCTCTATCCGGGCACATTCGATCCCATCACACTTGGACATCTTGATGTCATCGCGAGGGCCCGGGACATTTTCGACAAGGTCATAGTGACCGTGGCATCAAATTCACTGAAGAAGCCGTTGTTCACACCGCGGGAGCGGGTGGAGATGATCCGTGAGGTGGTCGCTTCCTACAAGAACGTCGAGGTGGAAGAATTCAGCGGACTTCTCGTTGCCTTTGCCGAAAAAAAGAACGCAACGGCAATCGTCCGTGGATTGCGCGCGGTATCGGATTTTGAATATGAATTCCAGATGGCACTTACGAACAGGAAATTGAACGACAGGATCACGACAGTTTTTCTCATGCCGCACGAACAATACACGTATCTCAATTCGAGCATTGTTCGCGAGATCGCATCTCTGGGCGGAGATGTCGCGAGTTTTGTCCCTGAGTCCGTTCGCCGCCGGCTGGAAAAGAAAATCCGATCACTCAAATGACAAAGGACGGATGAAAGCGCTTTCACGGAAGATCCAAAACCTCGAAGAATCCCAGACAATCACACTCACCGAAGCGGCAAACCGCCTTAAGGCCTCCGGTGTCGACATCGTCAGTCTCACTGCCGGCGAACCGGATTTCCCGACTCCGGCGCACGTCAAGATCGCCGCAATCCAGGCGATTGAAGAGAACTTCACACACTATACTCCGCTCCGGGGCATTCCGTCTCTCCTCAAAGCTATCGTCACAAAATTCGAGCGGGACAACAATATTCATTTCGACCCGTCACAAATTCTCGTTTCTGTCGGTGCGAAGCACTCAATCATCAATGCACTTCAGGCAATCTGCAATAAAGGGGATGAAGTCGTCATCCCCGCGCCGTTCTGGGTCAGTTATCCCGAAATGGTGAAGCTCGTGGATGCCCTGCCGGTGATCGTGCCGACCACACGGGAATCCAACTTCAAGATCACTGCCCGTCAGCTCAGGAAGGCGACGAACGACAAGACCAAAGCCCTGTTGCTCAACACTCCCGCGAATCCCACCGGTGCAGTCTACTCACAGGGAGAGCTGGAAGAACTTGCGGATGTCGTCCGCGATACGGGAATCTTCGTGATCGCCGACGAGATTTATGAGAAGGTGATGTATCCCCCGGCCAGGCACTTCAGCATCGGCAGCATCAAGCAGGTCAGCGACCAGGTAATTACCGTGAACGGCGTTTCCAAGGCCTATGCCATGACCGGGTGGCGTATCGGCTATCTCGGCGCCGCGGCGAGTGTGACGGAAGCCGCTGGCAAGGTGCAGTCGCAGATGACCTCCAATGCAACATCCATCGCCCAGCGTGCTGCCGTTGCCGCGCTGACGGGACCCACGACGGACATCGACGCCATGGTCTGCGAATTCGAACGGAGAAGGAATTTCCTTGTGTCGGAATTTTCCAAAATCCCAGGGATCGATTTTGTGAATCCGCAGGGTTCGTTCCATCTCTTTCCCTCCGTGAAATCATTCATCGGGAAAAGAGTGAGGGGTTCCCCCATACGTAATGATGCCGATTTTTGTCACTATCTTATTGAGGAAGAACACCTGGCGCTGGTTCCGGGAAGTGCCTTCGGGATACCCGATCATGCGCGCCTCTCCTACGCAACTTCAATGAAGGAGCTTGAAAAAGGTGTGGAACGCTTCAAGTCCGGCTGCCGGAAGCTCAACGAGGCATATTGATTCTCATGGCGATTCTCTCTATATTTTTAGTAACGATATATGATCACCGCGTAAATCCCTGAGTTCTATGCCAACCTATGCCTATCGCTGCAAGTCGTGCGGACACGAATTTGAAGAACTTCAAAAAATTTCTGATGATCCGATCCGTGTCTGTCCAAAGTGCTCGAAGGAAAGCGTGGTGCGCATTATCAGCGGTGCTGGTCTCCTGTTTAAGGGGAGCGGTTTCTACCTGACCGATTACAAGAAGACTTCAAGCAGCACCTCCACAACGACATCTTCCACAGAGAACCCAGCCACGAAGAAGGAAAAGAAGCCGGCTCCAAAAAAAGACGGTTCTTCCGCTCCATCGGCACCATCCGAATCGTAATCCCGTTCGATCCCTGGAATACTCAGAGTTTGGCCGCAACAACAACCGTTGACTTTGCGGTTGACAGCGGTTTTCCGCGGGCGTCTACGGCATCAATCAGGACGATATAAATACCCATCCTTGCGCGGTTTCCCGAATCCGTGTACCCGTTCCATGCAACTTCCCCGCAAGCTCCGCTCGGTTCCCCGTCGGCAAGCGTTCTTATGAGCCGGCCAGCTGCATCATATATTCTCATCCGGATTGCGGCAGTTGTAGCCGGAAGTCTGAAATGGATGATCGTCATGTCTTCATGCCCGTCGCCGTCCGGCGAGAAGGGGTTTGGGAAACACGACAGTTCGGCGTTCGACGCTATCCCAAGAGTGTAGATGCTGTTCTGGTTTCCCGGAGTCCCCCCAAGCGGGTTTGTACACGTGCTCCAGTTCCGCGGATCGTTGCTTCCGAGCTGGGGACTTATTCTCTCCAGTGATCTCCCCGTCGGGTCGTCGATGTCGGGATTGTTCCACGATGGATGGTAGTAGACGCTGTCAATGGTCAGACCGGTGAGATCCGACAAGATCACATTATCCCCCGAATTGTTCAGACTCATTGTTCCGTGTCTGATCACTACGGCATATGCCGACGTGTCGTGCAGATAGGAAAACCTGTCAAGTATCGACGAATCCGAAGCCACGACAAGGAACTTCCGTGACCCAAGGAAGTGGCGGTTGCACGTCACCATGTTCGTTGCGGATGACTGGTTGGTATCCTTCCTGTCGGAGAGTTTCCACCTGCACACGTCGACTGCAGAAGAGGAAATGTTCAGGAGCTCGACGTATTCACTTCCGTTCTTCAGCGGGTTATACATGATTTCATTGATGACGAGCGACCGGAGCGGAAAGGGAATTGAAACTGTTTTTCGCAGGAGGTTATCACTCGACCGCATATCAACTGAATCGTCCAGCCGGGCAATGATCTCCTGTTCTCCGTATGGTGGTGTACCCCACGTGAAGAGAATATGAGCGGAGTCTTTCGGGTTGAGGATGAACGGAAGCGTTTGGGATTGAATGAGTTCGCCGGGTTCGGGGATGGAATCATCATTGAGATCATGAAAGAGGGATATCGAAAACCCGAACTCCGGATTGCGTCCGATATTGCAGATCGTCACAGAGAGCAGTATGTATCCCGACCCATTCGTTGTTGAAACCCGGTCAAGTCGAAGGTTGTGCTCCAGTGGGGTCAGATAGTTCTGCGCTCCCGGAGAACTGCCCGAAGAATCTCCGGAAGGCCCCCAGTTGGCCGAGTCCAGGGACGATCCTCCCGGTTCAATTCTCTCAAGTGATTTTCCGCCTGACCCGCCCCATGAAGGGACATAACGCACGCTGTCCATGATGCTGCCTCGTGCGTCGAAGATTACGACTGCATCCCCGGTGTTGTTAAACAGTGACGTTGGCATGGCTGAAACCTGCAGGAGATTCCCGCTGAACGCTGGGTGCGTACCCCGGAACGACGCACTGTCTTTCGTGATGACGATGAATCCACGGGGCTCCAGCTCTGCCGAGAGCGGGGATAGCATGTAGCGAGTTGTGCTGTTCCGGTTGCTGATCTTCCAGTTCTTCAGATCTGCCGGGACAGCCGTTGCATTGAAGAGCTCCACCCATTCCGGTTCACCGGTTGGGGGTGCATACATGATTTCGTTAACGACAACGGAATTTTTTTTCATTCCAACACTGAGGACTGCATGACTCGTGTTGTTTGAACTGTCCTGATCGCCGTCCATTTCGACTCTGGCAATGCAGACGTGCGATCCTAATTCCACGCCCGGTACCGAAGCGGATACTGCAGCCGTATCTGCCGGGTTGAGCGGTCCACTGAAGAAGTATGTTGAAATCAATTCCTCCGGCTGCGGGATCGAATCGCCATTGGAATCCAGATAGAAACTTGTCTGCAGATTCTGAAGCGCTCGTGTTCCAGCATTCCGGACGACTGCAATGATCGATACAGTGTCACCCGCATTCGGGTACAGGGGGAGGAACCGTAGAGCGAAGATCTCGGCGTCGATTTCGGCTCGGGCGGTGATGCAAATATCGTCAAGCCGATATGTCCCTGTGGTACCGGCCCCGTTACCCAGAATTCTCCAGCGGATCTGCACGCCTGCCCTTCCGCTGAGTGAACCGGGAAGCTTATACTTCCGCTGGATATAAGAACTCGTTCCCGGATTTTTCATCGAGTCGCTGATGAGGATCGGAAAACTTGAGCCGCCGTCGACTGACGCCTCGAGAAGGACTATTGACGTATGTGATGTGGAGCGTCTTTCGAAGAAGAAGATGCTGTCCGCGTCCCGGTCGGAAAAATCAAGAACAGGGGTGATGAGCGACTGGCTGATGGTCGAATTTGTGCTCAGTACCGCATTCGAATCGGAATACGGGGATGAAGTTGTCGTGACAAAGTCGCCCGTTGAAAGCCGATTGGTTGTGGTGGACCATCCCGCGGGGAGTCGCGGTATCTGGACTGTGTCGAATTTTTCGATGAAGGGAAATTGTCCCGCGCTGACGATGGCAGGAATGAGGAAGAAGAACATGAAGAATCGCATAAACCCCCCGGTAGAATTGATGAATGAAAAATCCGGGAGGCGTTAGGTGAGTGAAGCCGACTAATTCAAGATAAGCAAAATCCTTCCGACCGGCAAAACGTTATTGGGATTTTTCAGCCCAGACCTGCACGAGGTTGAGGAGAACCTTGACCGCTTTTTCCATGCCGTCAACGGGAATCCATTCGAGCTTGCTGTGGAAATTCTCCCCGCCGGTAAAAATGTTCGGACAGGGAAGCCCCATAAAGGTGAGATCCGATCCATCCGTCCCGCCGCGTATCGGAACAATTTCCGGAATGATCCCGGCGCGCTTGCACGCTTCCAGCGCGTACTCAGTGACAAACGGAACGCTGTCCAGAACCGTCTTCATGTTCCGGTAGTCTTTACGGAATGAGAGGTCGATGGTGACACCGGGAAAATGCCCGAGCGCCGAGTCGCGCACGGCAGAAAGAACGTCGTGTTGCCGCTCCAGTTCGGACAGATCGAAATCCCGCAGGATCAGTTTAATCGTGGACTCTTCGACACCGAGAGTACCATGGTCGGGATGGAGAAATCCTTCCCTTCCCTCGGTTGCTTCCGGCTTCAGCGAATCGGGAAGCTGGAGGAGAAAATCTGCCGCAGCATACATCGAATTGATCATGATCCCCTTGGCGCTTCCCGGATGAGCGCTTCTGCCATGAATTGTCACCGTTGCCTGGTCGGCACTCCATGATTCCTCGTTTATCTGCCCGGTTCTGTCGCCGTCGACGGTGTAGGCGTACCGCGCGCCGAATTTCTTCACATTGAACTTCGCAATGCCGCTTCCGGTTTCCTCGTCAGGCGTGAACGCGATCTTGAGTGTGCCATGATGCAGGGAAGGATCGGCGACAAGTGCGTGCAGCATCGTCATGATTTCCGCAATCCCGGCCTTGTCATCAGCTCCCAGGAGCGTTCTTCCGCCCGCGGTGATGATCGCTCCGCCGACGAAATCTCTGAGACGCGGATCCTTTGCGACGGTGATGACCTGCAACGTGTCATCCGGAAGAACAATATCGCCGCCCTGATAATTTGAATGAACGATAGGATTGACACCCGCATCGGTGACTTCCGGAGAGGTGTCAAGATGCGAGATCAAGCCGATGACCGGGACTTTGGACAATTCCGCTTTCGGAAGATTTCCCGGAAGCGTTGCGAAGACGAAGCAGTTGTCATCGACTGCCGCGTCCTTCAAACCGAGGGCTTTCAGCTCACCGACGAGCTTCCGTGCAAGGGCGATTTCGAGCGTTGACGTAGGCGTGGCCGTAACATCATCCTTCGACTCGGTATCGAATTTCACATAGCGCAGGAAGCGGTCGACGACCGACTCGTCTGATTTTTTCTGACTGAACGTCCCGGAACAGACGAGCGCAGTAAGACATGCGGCGATGACAGCGCGGTTCATTGGATTACCAATCCTCTCCGAGACTTATTCTTCTTTTGCCCGCATCGTATCCCAGAGCGCGTAACAGATGAGCAGAATAAACATCACCAATCCGATGATTTCTCCGGTCTGAGACTCTGCAATCGATGCCTGGTACCAGTCGAACCCGGCGAACTTCAGAAATGCGGCGATGACGCCGAAGAGTGAGCCGCCGGCAATGAATCCAGATGCAATGAGCGTTCCGCGTGAAAATCTGGCGCTGTTGAGCTTCTCATTCTTGGATCTCGTTGTGACCCACCATGAGACAATCCCGCCGATGAGAAGCGGCGTATTAAGCTCCTGCGGAATATACATACCGAGGGCGAAGGCGAGCGGGGAAATATTCACCATGACGAGGATCAGGGAGATCACCGCGCCGACCAGATAGAGAATCCATGGTGCGGGAGCATTCGACATCAGTGGTTGAATGACCGCGGCCATGGCATTTGCCTGAGGAGCCACCATCGCACCTTCTCCCTTGAAACCGTAGGTTTTGTTGAGGACCATGATCACGCCGCCGACGGTTGCCGCTGAAATCAAGACCCCGAGGAATTTCCACGTTTCCTGTTTCTTCGGCGTTGTCCCGATCCAGTAACCGATCTTCAGGTCCGTAATGAATCCGCCTGCAACAGAAAGTGCCGTGCACACTACCCCGCCGATGATCAGTGCACTCAGCATCCCCGAAGGTCCGGAAAGACCGATTTGAACGAGAATGAACGAGGAAAGTATGAGCGTCATAAGTGTCATGCCGGAAACCGGGTTCGTGCCGACGAGTGCTGTGGCGTTTGCCGCGACGGTGGTGAAGAGGAACGAAACGATGATGACGATAAGCATTCCCACAAGTGCATGCGTGAGATTGAAGACGACTGCGCCGAAGAAGAAGACCAGCACGAGGAGAGCGGTCAGGAGAATCATCACCACGACGAAGAGCATCTTGATATCGGTTTGTGTCCGGATCTCTCCTGATTCGGCGTTTGCCTTTCGCTGGAAGATCTCACTGTACGCCAGCTTGAACGCTCCGGCAATGATCTTCGAGGATCGGATGATCCCGATAATGCCCGCCATGGCTATCCCGCCGATCCCGATCTGTCTCACATAATTGCGGAAAATCTCCTCTGCGCTCATTTGAGAGATGAGTTTTGTGATTCCCGAACCGAGAGGGACGGTAAGATGCTGGCCGATTTCATTCACGAGCGGTATCATCACAAACCAGGAGAGAAACGAGCCGGCAGCGATGATTGCGGAGTATTTCAGTCCCACGATATATCCGAGCCCGAACACCATCGATGAGACATCGATCTTGACGACCATTTTCAGTTTGTCTGCTACTGCGGTCCCGAGCGCCGCCATTCTGGAAGTAATGACCTCCGACCAGGCACCCACAGCCGTGAAGAGGAAATCGAAGATTCCGCCGATCAATCCGGCCACGACGAGGACGCCCGCCTGTGCGCCTCCCTTTTCTCCGGCGATCAGGATCTCCGTCGTTGCGGTGGCTTCAGGGAACGGGAGTTTGGCATGCATGTCTCGGACGAAATACTTCCTGAAGGGAATAAGAAAAAGTATGCCGAGAAATCCTCCGAGGGCAGAGGCAAAAAAGACCTGAAAGAAATTTGCCGGGAGCTCGAGAATATAGAGGGCGGGAATGGTGAAAATTGCCCCGGCAACGATGACACCCGAACATGCACCGATGGACTGGATGATAACATTCTGGCCGAGTGCGTTCTTTTTCTTCGCGACGGTAGAAAGTCCGACTGCTAAAATCGCGATCGGAATTGCCGCTTCGAAGACCTGCCCGATTTTTAATCCGGAATACGCAGCAGCTGCCGAGAAGAGCACCGCCATCACCATACCCCAACCCACCGACCATCCGGTTACTTCGGGATATGTTTGTTCGGGACGGAGGATGGGAATGTAGTGTTCGCCTTCTTTGAGTTCTTTGTACGCGTTTTCAGGGAGACCGTTTGAAGCCGTCGGGGAGGATTCCATGTTCATGTCCTGGATGTGTGAACGGTAAACGATTGTTAAGCGGGATAATAGAGGAATTTTCCGACGTTTCCAAATTACGTCTCTCGTGCGGCAGGCATTTCAATCGTTGTTGCGTCCACAATCGTTTCTCCGTATATTGAACGGAAATTTTTCCGGGTTCCGGGCAACTGCATCCCCGGATCGCTCAATCAGTCAGTCGTTCATGGAAGAAGAAATACCCCCACATCGCCGCACGATCTATTATGACGGGAGCTGCCCGATGTGCTCTTCTCTCGTCCGAAAGATCGCCGCAACGGAAGAGGGGAAAGAGTTTCATTGTGTGGACAGCACATCGGCTGATCTTCCCGAGGGAATGTCGCGGGAATCCGTCGACAGGGAGATCCACGTTGTGGACGCATCGGGAGAGGTCAGCAAGAGCTCGGACGGCATCTGGAAGATCGCGGAAGTGTATCCGCGCCTGAGGTGGATTGCCCGGCTCGGGATGCTCCCCGGGATACGCCAGATTTCCCGCGTCGGATACGCTGTTGTCGCGTACTACCGTCATCTCGTATTCGGTCTCCAGGCACGGTTCTTCTGGCTGAAGACGGTGCTTTCACTCGCACTCCTCAGCGGCCTCCTTCTCTCTCCGCATCTGTGGCTCTCGAATCGCTCGTATCCGCTGGTACCGGCTGCCGGTTTCATCCCGGTGCTTCCTCCACCGATCGATCTGGTTCTGTACGTCATCGCACTTGTGCTCCTTCTGGCGATTCTTCTGCTGCGTCACCCCCGTTATTCCATTGTCGGATTTGTGGTTATCGCGGTGTGCGAAGCGCTCTCGGATCAATCACGCCTGCAGCCGTGGTTCTATCAGTATGTTTTCATGATGTTTGTGCTGATCTGGCACGACTGGAGGAAATCAGACGCCGGAAGTTCAAAGACCTTGCTGTCGCTCTTCCGGTTCGTAATCGCATCGATCTATTTCTGGAGCGGAATCCAGAAACTGAATCTCACATTTCTGAACGACACGTTTCCATGGTTTATCGAACCGATCACGAATCACCTTCCCGATGAGGTGAAGTTTCTCACCACTTCTTTCGCAATCATCGTACCTCTGCTCGAAATCCGAATCGGGATTGGACTGCTTACCCGGACGTTCCGCAGATCCTCCATCATCCTTGCTGTTCTCGCACATCTCTTTATTCTCGCATGTATCGGACCGTTCGGGCATAACTGGAACACCGTTGTGTGGCCCTGGAATCTTGCCATGATCCTCTTCGTGGTGATTCTGTTTTCCGATCGCGCAGCGGAACCGCTCGTTTCCTATCTTCCATTCAAAAAATCAGTACTTTACCCGCTCGCGTTCATCCTCTTTGGCATCACTCCGGCACTCAGCTTCTTCGATCTGTGGGATTCGTATCTCTCCTCTTCGCTGTATTCCGAAAATACCGGGAGAGCGGTGATGCTTATGAGCGACTCTCTGAAGAACCGACTGCCGGATGATATCAAAAAATACGTTACCAAGGATGCCTCCAACAAAAACGTCCTGGAAATATTTTCCTGGTCGACAGGGGAGTTGAACGTCCCGCCCTATCCGGAAGAACGAATCTACAGGAGCATCGCCTCTCGGCTTGTTAGTCTGGCGCAGAAACCCAACGACCTGATACTCGTCGTGCAGGAGAAACCGAAGCCATTCAGCGAAACGCGCTTGGTAAAGCGGCTGAATGCCGTGAAGCTCCGGGGAAACTAGATCACCTCTCCCTCCGTCACGCCCCTCAGTCATTCACATTTGGGCTCGAATGAGTTCCCATCGCAAAATGGGAAAATCGTGTATCTCTGAAATCCGCGGTGGATTCCACAGATTCGGCATGCGCACAGAAGTGTAAGGAACACTAGTAGAGGAGTGTGAGTCGACCTTCCGTCTTTGCCAGGGCTGGCAATGCCACGGAAATTCCTCTTCGGTCCCGCGAATCACGTAAATCACTTCATCGTTGATCTGCAGCACATTCCGTTCTTTCCCCAACGGCTATATTCAAAGAGTTTCATTGTCACTGTATCCCGAACCGATCACCACATCGTTCTCCGTATCGCATGAAATCGCAAGACCTCCTGGTGTTCCTTGGTGCCCTCCTGGTACTTGGGCTTATTACCTTCGGCGTGGAAGCAATCCAGTCGGACGGGCCATCGCCGGGAGTTCAGGTTGATGGAAAGAATAACCCTGCGGCACAACCCGTTGTGGTTCCGGTGCCGGCCGAACAACTCCCTCAGAAGAAGATTATCAAGCCCGCTCTGGGCGACACGACACATATCATCATGGTTGAGAACGAACCCCGGAACGACGGTTCTGCGGGTAATGCTGCGATCCTGGCAGAGGACAAGTTAAGGTAAAATGGTATCGATGACGTGGATGATGGCCCCGGCTGGAAACGGTCGGGGTTTTTTATTCCCGTTCCCAGCGAGACCTCCGCTTTCTCTGCACCCGGAATTTCCACACCTCAGAGTATCCTCCTCCTCGTTGACAATTCCCCGGAGAGTGCGTATATTTCGGCGGGGGTTCGTCAGCGTCACCTCATCCCGTTCTTGCTTTCTGGCATAACGCACCGCGAAAGTTTTGGAGGGTTACGGATTATGAGGTACACATATCTCTTCTGCCTTCTTCTTGCACTTTGTCTGCTATCCTGCAGCGAAAATAATCCCCTCTCAGTGAATGCGGGTCCCGTCGTCATCATACCACTGTCTGCAGGAAACACGTGGACCTATGTGAATGTGATTCTCGATGTTTCCGGTGACACTCTTGCCCTTGACACTGCCACGATGTATTTTCAAAACGACACGTTGTTTGGATCATTGGGTCGATGGGAAGGGGACATTCAAAACCGTTTCGTTATCAACAATGCGTCGGGTTTCTGGCGCGTCGGAGCGGGAAAGGACCTCTTCTTCAAGTACCCCGCGCAGAACGGCGACTCGTATCTCTGCCGGGATACCAGCGGGCGGATATTGCTGGAGGTCAAGATCATTTCAACGGGGGCAAAGGTGACGGCGGCCGGGGCGACGCATTCCTGTTACATTTATCAGTTTTATAATCCTCAAACGAAGCGGTATGTCCGATACGTTGTAGAACCGAATGTCGGAATCATCGCGATGGTTGTGATGGAACCTGCCAGAAGCGGAGGGACGTACACGAGCCAGTTCAGGATGCTCATATCCTACGAGGTGAACCCGGCCGGACGACGGTTGGGAAGTTGAAGAGCAAGAGTAGGGTCAACCCGCGGGACATCAAGGGGAGAACTGCCATGAAAACAACTTTGGTAACGTTGATCACAGCTCTTTGCATCAGTTCTGCTGCGACATCTCAGGGTGTCGGATTCAGATGGGCAAAGAGTGTCGGCGGAACAGGGAACGACATGGGGCAGAGTCTTGCCACTGACGCACTCGGGAATGTCTACGTGACAGGATTTTTTCAGGGTCCGATTCTGATCTTCGGACCGGATACGCTCAGGAACGCAGGCAATTACGATATGTTTGTGGCGAAAATTGATTCCGCGGGAACCCCGGTATGGGCAAAAAGTGCCGGCGGCGCGTCGAACGAGGGAGGACTTGGAATCGCGGTGGATGTGTATGGAAATTCTTTTGTGGCAGGCTATTTCCAGAGTGCAAGCATCACATTTGGATCGACCATATTGACGAATAGCGGAATGACGGATATGTTCCTCGTGAAGTTCGATGCGAATGGGAACGCACTTTGGGGAAAAAGTGCCGGAGGGCACTACCTCGACGTCGCGCAGGGCGTCGCAGTTGATGCCGCCGGGAATTGTTTCGTGACCGGATCGTTCGGAAGCCCCCAGATCAGTTTCGGTACGGATACGCTTACCAACGCGGGAGGATATGATTTCTATACTGTCAAATACGATCCCAAAGGTAATGAGCTCTGGGCGAGGAGTGCCGGATCAGGGGATTTTGATGAAGGATACGATGTGGCAGTTGACGGCCTGGGGAATTGTTTTGTCGCAGGCTCGTTTAAAAGCGCCATGATCGTTCTTGGAGCGGATACTCTGAGGGGCTCAGGATACTTTGCGCCGTTTGTCATCAAGTACAGCACTAACGGAGATCTCCGCTGGGCAAGAAGTTCGACAGGAGGGGGGTTATATCAGGATTACGCGTACGGAGTCTCTGCAGATCGGTCAGGTGACTGCTATATCACCGGTTCATACTCCAGCCCCGTAATCACTTTCGATCCCTATGTACTGGAGAATAGAGGAGTCGATGATATTTTCGTTGTGAAGTACGACTCAACGGGCAGAGTCTCGTGGGCAAAGGGATTCGGAAGCGCGGGTGATGAATATGCACTCGGCATTGCTACCGACGCAGGAGGAAATAGTGTGTTGACGGGTGCCTTCGGACCATCTCCGCTCCCAATTGGTTCGGACAGCTTGATGAGCGACGGCGAGGTGGACACCTTTGTCATGGAACTTGATCTGCAGGGAAATCCGCTTTGGGCGCTCAAGGCGGGTGGAGAGGGTAACGATGCCGGAAACGGTGTGTCGGTCGATATTCTGGGGAACACCTGCGTCACAGGACAATTTTCCAGTCAGGCGATGTTGTTTGGGTCTGACAGCTTAAAGAACCAAAACAGCGGTTCGTATGACATCTTTCTTGCAAAGATCGGCACATTGCCAACGGAAGTATTTGAAAATGACAAGTTGCTCCATTCATTTCCGTCGCTATTCCAAAACTATCCCAACCCTTTCAATCCACTGACCACAATCAACTTCTCACTTGGGAAGAGTTCAGCCGCAACGCTTAAGGTGTATAATGTCCTTGGTGAAATCGTTGCAACGCTCGTCGACGGGCGACTCCGGCCCGGGAACCACACCGTTCACTGGGATGCCTCGCGCGTTCCCAGCGGTGTGTACTTCTGCAAGCTGTCAGCGGGAACCTACAGTGATATCAGAAAAATGGTGGTGATGAAATGAAATGTAGAAAGGGATCTCCGCCAGATGGCTCTCTCAAGCCGCACTGAATGACCGGAAACGTTCCGTTACAGCACGACCTTTGGATAGAAATACGCGCTTACCACCGAGATTCCCAGCGCTGTTGAGAGGAGCACGCAAAGATCAAGAGGGAGAGCCGCGAGGTCTCCTGTGATTACCAGGGCCCGCAGCCCGCTTACCATGTAGCTCAGAGGATTGATACTGGCAACAAACTGCAGCCATGCCGGCATGATGTCGATGGGGTAGATTGCATTGGAGGCAAAGAAGAGCGGGAGTGTGATAACCTGTCCGATTCCCATGAACCGCTCACGAGTTTTCACGATCGATGCGATGATCATCGAAAGTCCCGTGAAGAAGCTTGCACCGAGAACAACGATGAGTGCGACGAGCGGAAGCGCTGCGAGTCCGAGATGGAGGTGTACGCCGAGGATCAGCGCGAAGGCGAACACGATGACTGCTTGCACCAATCCGCGAACCCCGGCAGAGATCATCTTTCCCCACACAAGAGCGATGCGCGGTGTCGGTGTGACCAGGAATTTCTGCAGCAGTCCGAGGTCGCGTTCCCAGATAATATTCAAACCATAGAAGATTGCCACGAAGACCGCTGATTGCGTCAGAATTCCCGGGGTGATGAACTGCAGATAGGTATAGTCGCCCGTCGGAATAGCGCGGACCTTCGACAGCGCTTCACCGAAAATTCCGAGCCAGAGGATCGGCTGGATCCCGCGGGAGATGAGCTCCGTTGGATCGTGCATCAGTTTGCGGATCTCCATCTCCGCCATGACCCATGATTTCTTCAGA